>NZ_JAETXL010000004.1:0-684439 GCF_016774385.1 Micromonospora fiedleri | reverse complement strand
CCAACCCAGTCCGGGGTATCAAACTACTTGGCACTGGCTTATCAAGCACCCTGTTGAGTTCTCAAAGAACAACCACACACCATCAAGCAACCCACCAAGGCCACCATCCGGGGCATCTGCTCCGTACCCGCACCCGCCGCTCTCGCGCCGGGCACTTTTACTACGTTACCTCACCGTCTGGCCCGTGTCAACCGGTGTGTCCCGGTCCGTCACGCTTCATGCGGTTCGGCACCCGCGATCCGGCGCAGCGGAGATCCGCTTCGCCAGTTCATCGGATTTGGCAGGCCGGCCGCTGCGGTCTCCCGCAAGCTCGCCCGGTGCCCTGCCGGACGTGAACCTTACCCGGTCGGTTCCGCTCCGCCAAATCCGCCTCGCGACGAACCAGACGAGCACCACCCGGACCGAGCTCACCGAGGAGATCCTCCGCAAACCCGGTGCCATTGTCGGAGCGGGGTCACCGGGTCTTTCGCCCCGTTTCGCCCGTTCCGCGCTGGCAGAGAGAAACCTACGCGGCGGGCGGATTGATCGTCAAATCGATCGGGAGCGGTCCCCCCTCACGGTCTCCGGAGCGGGGTTGCGGGGTTAAGGGCGCGGGACGTAAGATGCCGGGCAGTCGCCGTACCGTCCAGGCATCGAACCGGCTCAGGGCGTACGACGGCGTGCTGCTCGCCAGGCGCGGACGCCGAGCAGGCCGACGGCCGTGCCGATCGCCAACGAGGCGCCGATCAGCAAGGCGTGCACCCAGAGGAAGCCGGTGGCCGGCCAGTCCCCGACCACGTCGCTGGTCCACGACCTGGGGTCGTTCCAGATGGCCAGCGCGAAGCGGGGCCAGATCACCCAGGTCCAGACCCCGACCCCGGTGAGGAAGACCGCCCAGCTCCGCGACAACACCATGGTCGGCGAGTATGCCAGCGGCACCACCGGGGGCGGTGCCGAAGCTCTTGCATCGGTACGGTTGAGCGCATGAATCCGCCGCTCAGCCGCACCAGCGCGGAGGCGCACCTCTACATGGACCTGCACGCCTGTTCGTGCGGGTCGACCCGCTTCCCCCGGCACAGTGCCGTCGTCGCGTTGGCCGACGGTGACCTGGCCAGCCGTTACACCGGCGCCTGCGAAGGGTGCGGCGAGGAACGGGAGTTCGTCTTCCGGCTACCGGCCACACCGGGAAGCACGAGCGGCGGGTTCCGCTACGGCGGCGACGGACCGTCTCAACTGCTCGACCCCGGCGAATGGCTCCTGGTCGCCGACGCGTACGCCGGATCGGTGCCGGCCGAATCCGCCGGTGAGGCCGGCCAGCGGGCCCACGCCGCGCTCACCCGGGCGGTCGCCGCGCTGGACGAGGTGGGCAAGTTCGCCCCGGACGGCGGCGGCGAGATTCCGTCGAGCGCCTTCGTCAGCGACCGGGGCCGGCAGCTGCACCAGCGCGAGCCGGGCCGGTTCCGCCGCGACCGACTCGCTGCGGTCCGCGGCAGCTACGCCGAACTGCTCGCACGGCTCGGCTGAGCGCCTCGGCCCCGGCTCAGCTGAGCCGGTCGGGGCGTAGGACTCCCTGCGCGTGATCACCCGGCTATCGGTCAGGGCCGGCCGCCGTCCTGGTCGATGTCAGTGGCGAACGGGGCGAGCTGGGCTGGCGGGAGATGGGCGACATCGAGCGGTGCCAGCCGGCCGACGAGTTCGGACATGGACCCGGCCACCGGTCGCAGCTTGCGCTCCCGGTCAGCTGAGGCGGGACCGACCATGTCCTGCTCGGGCAGGAAGTAGACCGTGCTGTCGTGCGGCTTTGCGGTCGAGACCAGCAGCAGGCCGCCGGACGGTCTCGCAATGACCAGCCACTCCGGTGACAACCAAGGATCGCGGTGTACGCGCTGCGCCGGCACCAGGTCGGTGGGCGGACGCTGCGGGTGCACCCCGAACAGCGGACGCTCCGGCATCAGAGTGAACGTGACGCCCGGAACGTGGTGGTCCACCTCGGGCTGCGCCCCGTTGTTCCGGCGCAGCCAGTCGCGGTAGTCGGGCGGAAGCGGCTGCCCGAGGGCCGCCTCGACGGCCTGGAGTTGCGCCTCGTCGAGTTGACCGTACGGGCTCAGTCGCGCCCGCTCCCACGGTCGGCCGGTGGGTGGCGCCTCGCTGCCGTCCACCCGGCGGACGGTGATCTCCCACTCGTCCAGGCTGGACATGGCGAGGTCGGCGAAGCGCCAGGTCTCCTCCCCGACGGGAAACGTCTCGCCGAGCGTGATCTCGTGGGCGGACTCCGCGCCGTGAGAGGGCATGACGATGATCTCGGCGCGTACGGGCGGCCCGACGTCGACCCAGCGCACCCCGAGCCGAGCCGGTCCCAGGATCGCCGTGGCGTTGTTCGCGATGGCGGCGACATCAGTGAACGAGCGCAACGCTTGTCTCCCGGTTCTCCCGGCTGGGCGTGACGGCGGACCTGGTCAGAACGGCCCGTCCTGGTAGTTGCGGGGGTCGGTGAAGGTGCCGGGCGGCAACATCTGGACCGGCGGCTGGTCGTCCAGCTCCTTCGGGGTCAACCGTCCGATGAACTCGCCCATCGACCAGGCCACCGCGCGCAGCTTCTGCTCCCGTACGGCTGAGCCGGCCGGGCCGGGCGGACCCAGCAGATCCAGTTCGTGCACGAAATAGATCTTTGGGACGTCTGTCAGTGCGGGGATCACCAGCAGCCCACCGAACGGATTCGCGATCACCAACCACTCGCGCGAAAACCACGGATCCCGATGTACGCGCTGCGCGTGCACCAGGTCGAAGGGCGGGTACTGGGGGTGCACCCCGAACAGCGGACGCTCGGGCAGCAGCGAGAACGGTTTGCCGGGAATGTGGTGCTCGACCTCGGGTTGCGCGCCATTGTTCCGGCGCAGCCAGTTGCCGTAGTCCACCGGGAGCGGGTGCCCCAGAGCCGCCTCCACCGACTGGAGTTGTGCCTCGTCCAGCTCGCCGTACGGGCGCAACCGTGCCGGTTTCCAGAGGTGACCGGTGGGCGGCTCCATCACCTCGTCCTCGTCGACCCGACGGATCGTGATCTGCCACGCGTCTTCGCTGGTCATGTCGAGATCCGCGAAGCGCCAGGTCTCCTCGCCCACCGGGAAGGTCTCGCCGAGCCTCACCTCGTGATACAAGGACTGGGTAGCGCCCTCAGGCATGACCACGATCCCGGCACGGACGGGCGGACCCACGTCCACCCAGCGCGCCCCGAGGCGGGCCGGGCCGATGTCGGTGGGGATGTTGTTACGGATCGCGGTTTTGGCGGTGAAGGATCGCAACGGCTGTCCCCCTGTCCCTGCGGCCGGCATCTCAGCCGTCGATCATCTCGTGCAGCGCGGATTCCTCCGGCAGCCTAAACCCGAGCACCTCACGGGCGATCCGTTCGGCCTCCGCCCGACCGACCGGCACCGACCCGCCGATGCCCGACTCTCCGCTGGTCGTCCAGCGAGCCTCACGCTGGCCGCTTCCGGATGACAGCAGGACGACGCTCAAGCCGATCACGGTACCGCTGCCGTCGAGGAGCGCGAGGTAGCTGATGTCGGCCCGCTCGTCTTCCAGGTCGGTACGGCCGAGGGTGTGCCGGCGCGGTCTGTCGCTCGCGGCCCTGGTCGCCGGCTCCGCCGACCGGGGCGCCGGGACCGACGGCGTCAGCGGCATCGTCGGCGGGGTCGGCGGGACATCCGGGCTCGTCACCGAGACGGTCTGCGGGACGCTGCTCGTGCCACCCATGTCCAGGTGGGCGTGGTAAGGCGCCATCAGGTTCAGGAAATCCCGCACCGACATCGGTGTGGGATGGTCGATGTTCCACGGGTTGCGCAGATGCACCAGGCCGTCGACCACCGACACGACCTCGTACGCATGGCCGAACACGAGCCCGAACGGTAGTTCGACGAGTCCGGCCTGGTACTGCCTCTTCGGCCAAGTGCCGACGATCACCGGGCTTCCAGCGGCCAGAAGGGCGGCAAGTCGAGCAGCGACGGCGGCTTCCTGTCCTGGCCTGGTGTCGAAGCGCGACATCCGGCTCGGTGCACCGGTCAGCTGGGTCATCAGCTCGGCTTGGAGATCGCTGGTGCTGCCGACATGCAGCCGGGCGTAGCCGAGCGGCGCCGCCCGATGCGGATCGTTCTTGCTGTGCCAGGCGGTCCAGTCCTGCTGCCAGGCGACGCGACGCTGCATGGTCCACGTCCGGTCGACCGCCGCCAGCGCCTTCTCCAGCACCGACGCCCAGCCCGAACCGTTCGACGACCGGTCCGCATAGGCGGATGTGCCGGAAGGGTGGGTCCGCAGCGGCACGTCCGGCCGTACGGTGATCCGGAGGCGCCGTCCGGTGGGAGTCGAGGTACCCCCGTGCAGCATGCTCTCGTGCAGCAGCACGTCGACAGTGCCGTCCGGGTTCGGCTGGAAGAGCTGGGCCAGCGCATCCGGGCGGTGACCGGCGACGGCGGCCATGGTGGCGAGCATTCCGCAGTCGCCGAGCGCGCCCTGGCGCACCTGCTCGCGCTGCGGTGGGCCGTCGAAGAGTGGCGCCGGTTGACCGGTCCGCAGGTCCAGTGCCTGGCCGTATCCGACCGGGGAGTTCGGGACGGGGTCGGGCAGGGTGACCCGGTCGGCGACCACGGCCACCTCGCTGCCGATGACCGTCGGCTCGACCTCGATCTCGATATCGACGATGGTGCTGGGATCGGGGGGAAGCATCGCCCGCAGCACGTCGGTCAGCGCGTTCGGGACCAGCGCCATCAGCCGCGCGTCGGTCACGTAGTGGAAGCCGTGGGTGCTGAGCACCGCCATCGCGGCGGGGTTGGATCCGTACGCGGCACGGAAGGCGGCGGCGACCCGGCTGCGGTCCTCGGCCAGCAGTGACCTGCGACCGCCCTCGGTGGTCAGGTCGAACGCGGGCGCCGACACGTCCAGCGGGAACTCCGGGGCGCCGTCGAGGGTGTAGGGGCGCAGGTCGAAGCGGCCGGTCAGGTCGACGTAGACGCCTTCGGCGGCGAGCCGGTCGGCCAGCTGTGGATCGGTCTGCCGGATCGCGTCCAGCGCGGTCGGTGGCAGCGCGACGACCTGCCCGGCCAGGGCCGGCATCCGGGGCAGCGAGGATTGGCTCTGCTCCCCGTGCACGGCCAGCTCGCGCAGCTTGTTGGTGAGTTCGGCGGCCGAGCGCGGCTGGAAGTCGGGTGCCAGCCGGGCGCGGTAGTCGATCGCCCGGAACCGCTCGACCCGGTTCGGGTCCGGGTTGACGGCGAGCACCCCGGCCACCGCCTCCGGTGTGATCTTCGGCGTGCTCAGCCGGATGACGTGGTGCCACGCGTCGGCGGGGAGCAACGCGAGGCGGGCGGAGGCTCCCGGCGTACCCCAGGGGAGGCCGAGCTGGTCGACAAGCGCGTCGATCTCGCGGCGCAGGACCAGCCGGGTGCTCGGGTCGGCATTCGGGTACCCGGCGGCCAGCACGCGCAGCTCGGCCAGTCGGCCGCGGTCGCGGGCGGTGAGGCCGGCCGGGTCGATGGGCGCTTCCGGGGTGCCCTGGTCGAAGAGCCCGACCTGGGCCTGGCCGCTCTCGTGTCGGGCCAGCAACTCGGCTAGCTCGTGGGCCACCGCGCGGTCCACCACGGCGTCGACGGCCCGGTCGGAGACGGTGAGGGTGAAGGTGCCGTCGAGGTTGCGGATCGTCTGCGCCACCGTCGTGCCGGTGAGCGCGCCGGTGGTGACCTGGACCCGCAGCGGTGCCAGGCCGCCCGCCCGGACCTCGAAGACGTCCGGCTCGACGGCGGCGATCTGGTCCGCGCCGATCGTGTCGGCCAGGGTGGGCAGCACCAGCCGCGCCCGGTCGAGCACCGCCGTCGGATCGGCCGCCGGTCGGCCCTGCCCGTGGAAGTCGGAGTCCGGCAGCGCCGCCACGCTGCTCTGCGCCACCTCGACGTGCCCGTACCAGGGGCTCATCAGGTCCAGGAAGGCGCGCACCGGCATCGGGGTGGGGTGGCTGGCGTTCCACGGGTTGCGCAGCTGCACCTCACCGTTCGTCACCGACACGACCTCGTACGCGTGGCCGGGGATGAGTCCGTACGGCGGTTTGCCGGGGTACTGGGCGGCCGGCAGGGTTCCGGTGATCACCGGACTGCCGGCGGAGAGCAGGGTGGCCAACCGGGCTTCCGCCTCGGCTTCCCGGCCGGGCGTCGGATCGAGCCGACTGACGCTGCTGGGCAGGCCGGTGAGTTGGGTGAGCAGTTCCGCCTGCACCAGTCGGCTGCTGCCGTTGCCGAGGCGGGCGTAGCCGAGCGGGGCGGCCTGGTGCGGGTCGGCGCCGGGTCGGCCGCTCCACTGCTGCTGCCACTGGTCGTGGCGCTGCTCGGTCCAGGTGCGGTCGACCGCCGCGATCGCCTTCTCCAGCAGCGACGCCCAGGAACTGCCGACCGTGGACTGGTCGGCGTAGGCGCTGCGACCGTTCGAGTTGGCGTGCAACGGCACGTCCGGCCAGACGGTGACCCGCAGTTGGCGTCCGGTCGGGGTGACCGACTGCCCCGGACCGCTCGCCTCGTGCAGCAGCACGTCGACCGAGCCGTCCGGGTTGGGGTGGAACATCTGAGCGATCGTGTCCGGCAGGTGGCCGGCGACCGCCCCGATCACGGCGATCATGCCGCAGTCACCGAGCGCGCCCTGCTGCACGTCCTCGCGCCGGGGCGGACCGTCGAACAGCGGTGCCGGCTGCCCGGTCCGGGCGTCCAGCGCCGGCCCGTACGCCGGCCCGGGGGTGGTCGGTGAATCCGGTGGCAGGGTCACCCGGTCGGCCACGACCTGGGTGTCGCCGGACGGCCCCTGGGTCGACGCGCTCTCCGCCGAGGCGGGCGGGGTCGGCGGTACGGGGGTGATGCCGCGCAGCACGTCGGTCAGGACGTCCGGCACCAACCCCATCCAGCGGGCGGTGCCCTGGTAGTGGAAGTCGTGGTCGGCGAGCAGGGTCGCGGCCTGACCGCCACGCAGGGCACGCAGTGCCGCCCGGGACCGCTGCCGGTCCTCGTGCAGTTGGGCCTGTCGACCGGCTTCGGTGCTCAGGTCGTACGCCGGGCGGGCCGCACCGAGGTCGATCGCCGGCACGTCCGCCATGTACGGGCGCAGGTCGTAGCGGCCGGTCAGGTCGACGTAGACGCCTTCGCTGGCGAGCCGGTCGGCGAGTTGCGGGTCCACCGCGCGGACCCGGTCGAGCTGTGCCGGCGGGATGCCGATGATCTGCCCTGCGAAGGCGGGCATCCGCGGCATGCCGGACTGGGTGTGTTCCGCCTCGGCGGCCAGTTCCCGCATTCGGGCGGTCAGCTCCGTCGACTGCGGCACCTGGAAGTCGGGGGCCAGCCGGGACCGGTAGTCGATCAGTCGGACCCGCTCGACCTCGGTGAGCGTGGGTGCCCCGGCGAGCACCGCCGACACCGCTTCCGGGGTGAGGGCGGGGACGCTGAGCTGCATCAGGTGGGCCAGCACGTCGCGCGGGAGCAGCGCCCACCGGGCCCGGACCCCCTGGTCACCCACCCGGAGGCCGAGGTGGTCGGCGAGGGCGTCGATCTCGGCGCGTACGGCCAGCCGGCCCGGGGCGTCGGTGGTGGGGTACCCGGCGGCGAGCAGCCGGATCTCGGCGAGCCGGCCCTGATCGTGGGCGGTGAGCCCGGACGGGTCGATCGGGCCGCGTACGTTGCCCGGGTCCAGCGGGCCGACAAGCGCCCGGCCGGACTCGTTCAGCGCCACCAGCTCGGCCACCTCGTGCGCCAGCGCCCGTACGACCGCCTGGTCCACGGCCCGCTCCGACACGGTGACCGTGAAGGTCCCGTCAGGGTTGCGGACCGACTGGGCCACCACGCCGTCGGCCAGCGGCCCCGCGGTGAGTCGTACGGTCAGCGGGTGCTGCCCGGCCGGACGGATCTCGAACCGGTCCGGGCCGACCGGCACCACCGCGTCGACCTGCGCGTACGGCGCCACCTGGGGCAGCGCGCCCCGCGCGGCGTCCAGGACCGCGTCCGGGTCGGCGTCCGGTCGACCCAGGCCGTGGAAGGTCGAGCCGGGCACGGCACTGGCGGTGAGCGAGCCGGCCGTCGATACGCTGCCGTCATGGCCACGCCCGCCGAGCTGTACGCCGCCATCCTGGCCGACCCCGACGACCTCGACCTGCGTCGGCGCTACGCCGACGCCATCGAGACCACCGACCCCGACCACGCCGAGGTGATCCGCATCGACCTGGCGGGCACCCGGCCCGACCGGGCCGCCGCCCTGCGGTACCGACGAGTCGTCCCGCGGCTCGCCGCGCCGGTCGCCGACCTGCTCGTCGACTGGAAGGTCCGCAACGGACTCGTCGAGCTGGTCACGATGACCGCCCGCGCCTTCGTCGACCACGGTGCCGAGGTCTTCGCTCACCTGCCCGTCCGCCACCTGACCCTGGTCGACGCGGCCGGGCTGATGCCGGACGTCGCCGGTGTCGCCGGACTGGGGCGTCTGGTCGCCCTCGACCTGAGTGACAACCCGATCGGTGACGACGGCGTCGCCGCGCTGGCCGCCTCCCCGCACCTGGGTCGGTTGCGGTGGCTGGGCCTGGCCAACTGTGGCATCGGGCCGGCCGGTGCCGAGGCCCTCGCCGCCAGCCGTAACCTGCCCGCCCTGCGTTACGTCGAGATGTGGGGCAACCCCGTCGAGGTCGTCGCCAAGGGCGTCGGGCAGGACATCGACGGCAGGCCCGTCGCTGTCGAGATGCCGCCGCTCGGCCGGGAACTCGACGAGCGGTACGGTCCGTTGCCCTGGCTCGACATCCAGTGGGGTTGGCGACTGCTCGGCGTCGCCCGCTGGGACGAGGTCTGACGGCACACCCGAGGTGTCCGGGCCCGTGCCGCCGGTCGGCTGCCCGCCGGGTGGCACGGGCGGGGCGCCCAGGTTCGCTTCGGCGATCCGCTGGGCGTGGAACCGGATGCTGGGCGGGATGCCCCGCGAGTCGTCCGGCAACGCGGCGGCCTGATCCACGATCGTCTGCCGCAGCGCCGGGCCGACCTTGGCCAACAGCGGCCCGGCCACGCTGGCCCCACCGAGAACCCGCAGCTGGCCGCTGGTGTCCCGCAGACCCAGCACGTCGGCCGGGCCGTCGTGTGCGGTGGCCGGGCCGTGCAGCGGCGACAGGTCCACCTCGGACAGCAGGTCGGCGACGCCCCCCGGATATTCGGGCGCCTGCCCGATCGAGAAGACCACCCGGTCGTACGCCTGCCGGCTGCCGTCGGTGAACTCGACCAGGAACCCGCCGTCGACCGTGTGCCGCAGACTGACGATCTCCCGCAGCGACTGCTCCACCTGGCTGCGTACGGAGTCGGCGTAGGCACCGACCTCGGGCAGGGTGTTGCGCCGGTTGTAGCCACCGCCGAAGCTGAACCGCAGCCGCGCGTCGGCGTCGTGTCCGGGGTCGCCGGTCAGCTGGTCGGGTGGCGGCGGCATGGCCCGGGCCGACCAGTCGACGCTGCTGGCCTGGGAGGCCACCGCCTGCTCGATGTCCCACGCGCCGGAGGCACCCGCGCCGAAGACGAGCACCCGGTCACCGGGGCGGTACGCGTCGGCCAGGTTCTGCCCGCCGAAGTCGACGGCGGGCGCGGCCGGGCGGGGATCACCGAACGAGCCGTCCGGCGCGTGGCCGAGCCGGGCGCGTACCTCGTCGGAGAGGGTGCCGGGGTCGACCGGGCCGCCGTCCGGGTCGAAGACCTGCCCGGTCGTGGGGTCCACGGCGTAGCCGGAGGTCGGATCGACCACCAGGGGATTCGTCGGCCGACCGCCGAAGTCGGCAAGCAGTGGTGCGTTGGAGACGCCGGCACCGAGGACGGTTCGTACCGTCGCCGGGAGGGTGTCCGGGTCCACCATGGTGCCGTCGGGGGCCCGGAACACCGGGGTCGGCCCGGACCGGTCGACCCGGTAGCCGGTCGTCGGGTCGACGTACTGCCCGGCTGCGTTGGCCGGTGCGTTCGGCACCCGGGAGGGTCCGGGCCCGGACGCGACATCGACGGAGGCGGTGAAGAACTGTCGCCCACCCACGGTCACCCGGAAGTTCGCGCCGTCCGGCCAGCCCACGGCGTCGGCCGGGCGGGGCGTGATCGCGGTCGCCGTGCCCTGGTAGGTCGGCATTCCGCTGAGCGCCCGCGCCGCGCCCACCGCGTCGGCGAAGACGTCGGACGGCGTGAACTGGGTGCCCGCCTCGGCCAGGTCGGCCGGCTGGAACGGCAGCCCGGGAAGCTCCAGCTCCGACGGGATCTGACCCATCAGCAGGGCCTGTCGCTCCGCCCACGGGTCGTGGCCCTGCGACACGCAGAGCACCGGTGGCAGGCCGTCGCCGGTGTCGGCGGTGCCGCCCATGGTGACGAAGTCGGCGGTGGCGGCCCAACCGCCACCGATCACCAGCCGGCCGAAGACGTGCTCGGGCGCGGTGTCCAGGGCGGCGTCGACCCTGGTGGTCAGGGCCAGGTCGGCGGCGTTGCGCAACGCGGTGGCCTGCTGCGCCCAGGTACGGGCCTCGGCGCGGATCGCCGACCGGGCGGCCCGCAGGTCCGCGACGAGTTGCTGCCCGGTCGCCTGGCCGATCAGGTTCTCGATCGCCGGGGCGACCGGACCCAGGTGGCTGCGGATCAGGTCGAGTCGGGCCTGCGCCGCTTCCGCTCCGACCACCGGGACGTTGGCACCGAGCCCGTGCACGGCATGCGCCGGGTCCTGTTCCAGCAGGCCGGAGGTGACGAGCAGACTCAACGCCTCGGCCTGGAGTTGGCCGGCGCGGGCCGCATCGGTGGTCGCGGCGCTGTCGGCGAGTACGACCCGCAGCTCGGCGAGGCGGCCGATGTCCCGCGCGGTGAGGACGCGGGTGCCGTCGTATTCGGGTCGGGCCCCCTCGGCGAGCGCGGTGGTGGCGTCGGTACGCAGATCGACGGCGCGTTCCTGGGCGACCGTGTCCACCTCGGCGAGCATCGCGGAGACGGCCCGCCGGACGTGGTCCGGATGCGCGCCGGTGGACACCTGCACCACGGCACCGTCGGCGGTGTACCCGACGGTGGCGACCGGCACGGCCGGTACGCCCGCCGGCGGGTCGGCCAGCACGATCCGTACCTGGTAGGGGCCGTCGGCCGTGTCCAGGGTGACGGTGGCGGCGGCCGGGTCCACGCTCGCCTGCTCGGGCAGTGGGCCGGTGGTCAGCGCTTCCTGCACGGCCTGCGCGGTCCGGGCGGGATCGGTGTCGAGCAGCGCACCGCCGAAGGCCGTACCGGCGGCGGCCTGCCGCAGGTCGGGCCCGTCGGCAGGGGTCGGGTCGGAGTCGGTGCCCGGCGGCGCAGGTGGTCCGTTGTGGTCGGCGGCGTCGGTCAGGCCGTCCGCGGTGGTGGAGTCGGGGTTGGTCGGGCCGTCCGGGTCGGTCAGGCCGTCGGTTCCGGTTGGGGCCAGACCTGCCGACCCTTGATCCGGCCCTCGCGTCGCGCCTGGGTGTACTCCTCCATGATCCGCCTCGGAGGCAGGCTGGAGTGAGCCGTGATCACTCCCGTCCGGTCGATGATGTAGCTGCCCTGCCCCACTGCCATCCCCGCCGACCGTTCCTGTTCCGAGAGTCTCTCCCGGGCCAGCCAGCCGAACTCGAACTCCCGAAGCACTATCGGATTCCCGGTCCCCAACAGCCGGCTGATCAGCGTCAACGCCTCGTCCTCGGTCAACTCGCCCCTCTCCGTCAGGCACCATCATCGCCCAGAGGGCGTGGGTGTCCCGCACCTCGGCGGTCGGCATGTTCACCGACGCCGTGCCCGTCTGGGGATCCCACCACACTGGCGCGTCGGCGTCCGCCGGGAAGACGATCACGAAGGCGTGCGAGCCGTCGACCTCCGGTTGACCGTTGTGATCGAGGACGACGTTGCCGGCGTCGTCGAGCAGCAACCAGTCGGCGACCACGAGCGCCGACGCCCCCGGCCCGGCGTCGGCCACCTGCTGGTAGAGGTCGGCGTACTGGGCGGCCACCGCCTCGGTACGGGCCGACAGGTCGGTGGGCAGACCGTCCGGGCCGCCGGTCCACTGCCCACCGATCCACGCCTCGGCCCGCTCCAAGCCACCGCGCTCGCCGGAGAGCCGGTCGATCGAGCCGTCGGGGAGGCGGTCCGGCCAGCGTGGGCGCGACACCTGCGGGTCACCGTGGAAGCTGGCCAGCGCCGACAGCGAACTGTCCAGGCAGTTGTTGCCCCGGCCCGGCTGATCCGGCCCACCGTCGTTGACCAGCCGCCCGTACGGGTGGGTGGACGGGTCGGCGAAGACGGCGTACCCGTGTGGGGTGGCCAGGCTGGCGGCCAGGTCGTCGTGGAAGCGGGCGTCCTCCAGCGGCGCCAGTTCGCCCGGCCCGAACCGCCGTCCCTCGTCGAGCGACGGCGCAGCGGTCAGGTCGCCCGGCGGCAGATCTCCGTCAGTTCGGCTTCCGTCGGCAGCGGCACCGTCGTGAAGTGCGCCGCCTGGCGTTCCGCCGTCGCCCGGTCGACCCGTTCGATCTCGTGACGCTCCGGATTCGCCCACAGGATCGCCGCCGCCACGTCCGGGCGGAACGTCCACGCGCCCGTCGGACGGTCCCAGATCACCGCCTGGGTCGGCCCCGAACTCTCCGCCTCCACGATCAGGTTGACCGGCGGGCCCGTCGGGTCGTCCGGTCTCCGCAGGAGGAAGTAGCCGAACGTCAGCGCCGTCATGCGGGCCCCCCATCAGGTCAGGATCCAGACCGGGCAGGTCGGACGCCGTCAATCCTCGCGCGGCGAGCACGTCGGCGAACGTCTGGCCCTGCTGCCCGAGCCAGTCGAGGTACGACTGACGGATACTCTCCTGCCGGGCCGAGGACATCCACTTCGCGAAGCTGGTGTTCTTCGGGGTGTCGAACCGCGCGGAGTCCATCCCGCCCGGCATGCGCGCCGCGATGCCGTTGGCCTTGTTGATCGCGAGGATGTCGAGGAAGGCGTGCACCCGGGTGCCGGGTGACTGTGCCGGGTCACGCATCACCTCGTACGGCAGGTGGGTCTGCTTGCCGATCGCGTAGCTGGTCGCGGTCGGGAACTGCAACTCGAAGGTGCGCCCGGTCGGCGAGGTCAGCGTGCAGTTCAACCCGAAGAACCGGTTACCCGGGTGCCAGAAGTTCTTCAGGTCGGTGACCTGGTAGCCCTGTGCCTCCAACGACGACAGGACCGCGTCCACCGCCGGCCCGTACGCCTCGGTCTCCGGCCCCTGCACCGAGAACCGCACCACGTCGTTGACGGTGTCCAGCGCGGAACCGAGGTCGTAGCCGAGCGGCTCCATCTCGGTGCGGAACTTGCGGGCCAGCGACTCGGCGCCCTTGACGCGATGCTGCTCGCCGAGCGTGCTCAGCGCGTCCGCCCCGGTCAGCCCGAGCCGGGTGTTCACCTCGGCGTTCACGTCGTGCAGGTCGGCCAGGATCTGGTCGGCGTCGCGCTGCGCGTCGGCGAGCGTCTCGTGCAGGGTCGCCTGATCCGCCTCCGCAAGCCCGTCCAGATAAGGACTCGCCGTGGCGGAGGTGTCGTCGGGTGCTGTCGAGTCCGGTGGGGCTGGGGGCCGGATGTCGGTGTCCGTCGCTGCGGGGCGGTGTGGGTCACCCTCGGCGTCGAGGACGATGGACCAGACGTTGCCGGGATCGCCGTGCACCGGCTCGGTGTCGGAGATCAGCTGGTTCTGGCCGTCGAGCCAGATGATGGTGCCGTCGTGGTTGACCGCGTTCCAGGTGTGTGCGCCGTTGCCGTCCGGCCGAGTGGTGATGATCAGAGCCGCCGAGCCGGGGCCGGCCGCACGCAGCGCGTCGGCGACGGCGTCCAGTCCGGCGGTGCCGGTGCCCTGGTGGGCGAACTCGGCGCGTAGTGCCTGCTCCTGCCGCGCCGTACTGCCCGCCTCCACCTTGGCCGAGGTGATGGTCGGGGCGGCCACCTCGGGCCGACCGAACCAGGTGGCCAGGACGGAGAGCCCGACGTCGGCGCAGTTGTTGTCGCGTCCGGGGACGGTCGGACCGCCGTCGTTGACCAGGCCCGCCCACGATCCGACGCGCGGATCCGGGTGCACCAGCGGTCGACCGGTCGTCGCATCGCGCGGCACGGCCGCGTCGAGCGCCTGCTGGTCGGCCTGGTCCGGGGGGACCAGACCGTTCGGGTCGCCGTACGGCCGGTTGTCGCTCAGCGGAGGGCCGTTGCCCACCGCACCGGGAACCGGCGGCAGATAGGTCCGGGCGTCCCGCTCCGGGTCCACGATCGGCTCGATGCCGAACTGCGGCAGGAAGTGTGCGCACGAGCGGCAGGGTGGCCGGTTGTGCCCCAGCTTGTAGACGATGTCGTTCTGCTGAGCCGGTTTGACCTGATGCGTCAGGATCTTGGCGCCGTTGAAGGCGTCCAGTGCGTACTGCTCGAAGGAGCCTGGCTGACCGGCGTCGCGCCACTGGGTTTCGAGCCGGTAGAGCTGATCCGAGACCAGGGCCACCTCGGCACACTTGCCGTGCCCGCTGCCGGTTCCGTCCGGCAACGCCGCCTTCGTGCGATCCAGTGCGGCCTGCGCGAGCGGGTGCACGGACGGCTGGGTCGGCGGCTTGGTGCCCTTGTCCGCGGTCATGCTGGTGTGCGTGGTGATGCCACCGTCGGGCATCAGCAGGGCACCGGACGTGCCGGGCTGCTTGGCTCGGGAGATCGTGCCGTCCTTCACCGCCCGCCGGGTGGTCTCGGCGAGGGTCCGGGACGCCTCGATCAGGGCCCGCTCCGCGTCCGGGCCGGTGGGGTCGCCGTCCACGGCCGTGGGGGCCAACTGCCAACTGTGGGTGCCGTTGCCGGTCGGCCCCTCGGACCGCCGGAGGGTGTCCGGGTTCACCGGGCCCCGGCCGGGGTCCGGCGTGGTCGGGCCGCCAGGCTGGAGCGTCCCCGTACTGCCCGGCACCGCGACGACGACCGGCCCGCCGGTGGCCGACTGGTCGGCCCGGTCGGCCCGGTGTGCCGCAGGATCCGTGGCAGCGTCCTGGGTGGCGGGCGTGACCGTCGGGTCGGTGCTCGCGGAGGCGGTCGCCGAATCGGTGCCTGCCGTCTCGGCCGGCGCCGTTGGCCGCACCGCCGGACCGGTGTCGGGCTGCGCCGTGGAAGCAACGTCAGGCGGCGTGGCCGAAGCAACGTCAGGCTGAGCCACGGAAGCGGCGACGGGCTGCGTCGCCGAAGCGGCGTCAGGCGGCGTCACCGAAGCAACGTCGGGCTGGGTCGCCGGGGCGGCGCTGGGTGGCGGGGTCAGCGAAACCGATCCCGCCGAGTTCGGGGCCGTGGTGTTGGCCGGTGCCCTCGGGGTCGGCTGCGTACCGGTGTTGCCGGTGGCGGGCGTGGTCGACGTTGTGGATGTGGTCGACGGGCCGGCGGTCGGCGTGCCGGGTGCGGGGGTCGAGGTTGTGGGCGCGGGGGCCGTCGGGGTGGCGGCTGGGGTGCTCGCGGACGGCACGGCGGTGGTCTGCGCCGGGTTCGGCGTGGTGGCGAGGGTGACGTTGCCCGGGGTCGGTCCGGCCACCGGGCTCGCGGATGGTGCACCCGGCACCACAGCGGGAGCGATCTCCGCGGCCAGGGGATCAACCCCGGAGACGACCGGGCCACCCGGACCATCGACGCTCGCGCCGACACCAGAGTCCGGAACCGCACCAACACCGACGGTACGACCGGCACCAGCCGAGACGTCGACCGGCACGCTCTGGGCACCGTCGACCGGCACAGTCCGGGCGTTACCCGCGGAAGTGTCGACGGGAGCACTCTGAACCCGATCGCCTGTGCCGTCGACAGGCGCGCTCTGAGCCCGGTCACCCGAGGTGTCGACAGGAACGCTCTGAGCCCGCTCACCTGTGGTGTCGACAGAATTCGGTGCCTGGTCGCCCGTGCTGTCAGCAGCGGAACCCGGTGCCCGGTCACCCGTGGTGTCGACGGGGGAACTCTGTCCCCGGTCGCCTGTGGGGTCGGTGGCCGTGTCCGGGGCCCCGGCGGCGGCCTGGTCGGTTGGCGGTCCGCTGTCGGCGCGCTCCGCCGGGCCGGCCTGCTCGGTCGAGTCGGACGTGGCGCGGTCGGCGGGTGTGTCGGCGACCGGTGTCGTGGGGTCGCCCGGGGTGCTGTCCCGGTTGGTGTCCCCGGCGGGCTCGGCAGCCGCCGGGGTGCCGTCGGTGGGCACCCGGCCGCCGGTGGTGGCCGCGTCGTCGCGTCCCGCCGTACCGGACTCGTCGCCGCGCGACGCGACATCGGTGGAATTCGGGTCGTTGGCACCGCTGGCCAGGTCCACGCCGTCGGTCGTGGTGGCAGGGCCGCTGGTCGAGGTGGCCCCGTCGGGCGGTGCGCCGACGGACGCGTCGGCCGGTGCCGGTGCGAGGCTGATGGAACCCGCCCCGCTCTGCGGTACGGTGCCGCCGCCGTTCTGGACCGTACCGGCGTCGGTTTCGGTGCTGCCGCGGCCGGCAGCGCCGGAGGAACCCCCGTCCGTGCTGGTGTTGCCGAGGTTGCCGAGGTCCACTCCGCCGACGCCGGGGGACGGGTTGAGGCCCGCGCCCAGGCCGGCACCGGGGGTGGTCGTCCCGTTCAGCCGGTCGAGGCCAAGGTTGGTGACCTTGGCACCCAGGTTGCCGGTGGCGCCACCGGCGAGGGTCGCGCCGGTGCGGCCGGCGCCGCTGGCGAACCCGCCGAGGAAGGCGTCCCCACCGGGGAGCACGAACTGCTGGTTGACGCTGAGGTTGGCGAGCACGCTCGCGGCCGGTGAGATGAGTGCGTTCTGGGCACCCGAGGCGATGCTGGTGCCGCCCCAGCGCACCAGCCCACTGCCCGGGAAGGACAACCGGGACGGGCTGAACGAGACAGGCATCTTGGGTGCCATCCGCCGGCCGGCCCAGTTCATGCCGGAACCGAGCACGGCACCGTACGCGCCACCCACGCCTGCGGTGAGCGTACGGTTGCCGTCCCACTGCCGCCGCTCGCCGCTGCGCATCTGGTACGCCTGGGCGCCGACGTCGATGATCAGCTCTTCGCCGATCTCCTCCATCAGCTCCAGGCCGAGCCGGTTGAGGCCCTGCCGGAAGCCTTGACTCGTGACGATCTGCCCGACCCGACTGCCGGCGGTCCGCAGCGCCGCCTGCAGTCCCGCCCGGGTGAGCAACTGCCGCCCCAGCTGGGCGATGAGCCGCCGGAAGGCGACCGTGACCGCTTGCCGACCGGCCGCCAGGATGCCCGGGATCGCACCGGCCGAGACACCGCCAAGCCAGGCCATCAGCAACGCGACGAAGACCGCGATGACGGTGATGATGACGGCGATCAGCACCGTCAGCTTGGCGTACTCGATCTCCAGGGCCGCCTGGTCGCAGCCGGACGCGTACGCGGCGGCGATCTCCTGGATCAGTGGCAGGCCGGTGTTCGGGTCGACGCCGACCTGGTTCCACAGCGCACCGAACGCCTCGCCGGCCCCGCCGCCCCAGCTCTGCAGGATCTTCATGACCGCCGGGTCGGCCTCGGTCAGCACCTCGCCGACCAGGTCGGCCAAGGACTGCCAGGCATCGGCCAGCTCGCGCATCCGGTCCTCGTCGCCGCTGGGCCACGCCTCACCGGCGCTGACCCAGCAGATGGCGTCCCAGACCCAGCCGTACTCGCCCAGCGAGTGCTTGGGATTGGGTACCGCCACCGGCGCGCGCCCCTCTATCCGATCTCGATCGTCAACTACCGGCGGTTACTTGCCTTCGCCCCCGAACAGCGTCTTGACCATGTCGTCGACGTCGACGGTGCCCTCCACGGCGCCCTTCACCGTCGGGCCCATCTGCTCGACCACGGGCACGACACCGGCGGCCAGGTCGAGCACCTTCTGCGCCGGCTGCTCACCGCCGAGGTAGTCCTTGTTGAACGCCTGGCCCGGCTCGTCGTCGCCCCAGGGGTGAGCACCGTTGAGCGTGTTGATCGTGCCGGCCAGGCCCCGCCAGCGGGCGGCCAGCCGGGCACCGGCGGCGCTGAGGGTGTTGGCCCCTTCCAGGGCGGCATCCGGCTTGACGAACGTTTCGCGGAGCTCGGTCATCGCTTGTCCTCCCCGGGCAGGTCACTGTCCAACTGACGGAAGATGCCGTCGAGGTCGTGGTCGATGTATGCCTGGAACTGGCTGTCCGGCACGTACGGCCGCAGGAGCCGCTCGACGTCGGCCATCGCTTTCGCGGTGGCGCGGTGGATGGTCTCGGTGACCGTGGCGGACAGTTCCTTGGAGTTCGGTCGGCGGTAGATGCGCGGATCGAACTCGACCTTCGTCACCTGACCACGCGGTCCGACGGTGACCGTGACCAGACCGTCCTCGGAGGTGACCGTCGCCTGCACGGCCTTGAGCTGCTGCTGGAGGTCACCGACCCCGGAACGCATCCGCTCGAACTGAGCCATCAGCTCGTCGGCGCGGGCACGCAGCGCCTGCACGTCCATGGCGGTGTCCCTCCCCCGTTCGCGCCCATGACGACTCGACCATACTGAATGCGCGCCCCATCAGGGGATGGGCGAGGGGTCGTTAGGATTCACCGGCACCGGCGCACCGGAGGTGAGCAGCATGGCCCGCAGGCGTCCTATCACGACATTCGCCCTGGTGGGGGCGCTGCTGACCACGACGTTGACGCTTCCCGTACCGGCGCACGCCGCCCCGGAGATCTGTCAGAATCCCAGCGATCCCGGCGAGGTCAACACCGAGACGCCCTGGCACCAGCGGTGGCTCGCGCCGCAGCGGGTGTGGCCGTTCAGCACCGGCGCCGGGGTACGGGTCGCGGTGATCGACTCCGGTACGGACAGCAGCCATCCGCAGTTGGCGGGGCGGGTCGACAGCGGGTTCGACGCGCTGCGTAACGCACCCGGCGGTGACGTGGACTGCGTCTCGCACGGTACGGCGGTCGCCAGCATCATCGTCGCGGCCCGGCAGGAGGGCGTCGGCTTCCACGGCCTGGCGCCGGACGCCACGATCGTGCCGATCCGGGTCAGCGAGCGCAACGCCAACGAGAGCACGGACACCGCCGGTGCCACCGTCGGCGGCGCGGTCTTCGCGCAGGCCATCATGCGCGCGGTCGAGGACGGCGCCGACGTGATCAACATGTCGGTGACGCTCTACCGCCCCGACCCGGACGTGCAGCGGGCCATCCAGTACGCGGTGGACAACGACGTCGTGCTGGTCGCCGCCGCCGGCAACCGGCATCAGGACGGTGCCCGACCCGACCCGGTGCCCTACCCCGCAAGCTACGACGGGGTCATCGGGGTGGGCGCCGTCGACCAGAACGGCGCCCGGATCCGGCAGTCCCAGATCGGGCCGTACGTGGACATCGTCGCGCCGGGTGGGGCGGTGGTCGCCGCGACCAGACTGACCGGGCACGCCGCCTACGACGGCACCAGCTTCGCCACCCCGATGGTCAGCGCGACGGCTGCCCTGATCCGCGCCGCCGAGCCGAACCTGTCGGCGAAGGAGGTGACGCGGCGGATCCTGGCCACCGCCGACCCGGCCCGGGGCGACGCGGCACGCGGCTACGGCAGCGGAGTGGTCAACCCGTACCGGGCGGTCACCGAACGGTTGACCAGCGCGAAGCCGGTGGCGCAGCCGCCCCTGCCCGAGGTGCCCGTGGACGCGGCGGCCCAGGCGCGCGAGCAACGGTGGGCGCTGTTCGGCCGGCTGGCCCTCTGGATCGGTCTGGGCCTGGCCACTGTCGCGGTCGCCGTGGCGGTGCTGGCGGCGCTGCTGCCGCGCGGGCGGCGTACCCGGTGGCGGCCCACCCGGCCCGCCGCGTCACCGGGCGACCGGCCGGAGATCGACGAGCCGGAGGAGGTCTTCTTCCGGGTGCCCACCTCGACCTCACGGGAATGACCGCGCCAGCGGCACGATCGGCGGCGCGGACGACGATGGCCCGGCGATCGGCCGGGCCATCGGGTGCAGCGGTCGGGTGACTCAGCCGCCGAACTTGGCGCGGTTGGCCGCCTCGCGGGCCTGCATCTTGCCCGCCGACTCGCGCAACGCCCGCTCGATCCTGCCCAGCAGGTCACGCAGGTCGTTGGCGGCCGACTCCCACTCGCGCTGACGCTGGAAGTACGCCTCGCGGGCGTCGCCGTCCCAGGTGGCCAGCAGCGGGGCGATGCCCGACTTGAGGCCCTCCAGCTCGCTGGTCATGTTCCGGACCGAACTGCCGCAGCTGTCGGCCGCCGCGTTCAGACCGGCGAAGTTGTACCGGATTTCCATCGTGATCCCCCCGTCAGAGCTTCAGAGCCGCAGTGATCTGGCCGGCGGTCGCACCGGCGCTGTCCATGTCGGCCCGGATCTCCTCGTCGCTGACGTCGTAGTCCTTACCGGCGGAGCCGACGGCCTCGGCGATCGCGCGCAGCGCGACGTTGAGCCGGGCCATGTCCTGGTCGAACCGCTCACGAACCTGCTGAAACGAACCCGCACCAGCACCCTTCCACTGGTCGTAGAGCGGTGCCAGCTGGTCCATCAGCCCGTTGAGGTTGCTGGTGAGCCGATCGGCGACGGCATCGACGTCACCCTCGGTCTTCAGCATCAAGCCGGTGTCGGTACGCATCGACATGGCGGAAGTCACCCCCGTCCTTGTTGGATCGCCCCGCGAGACGGGGGCGGTCTGTCAATCAGCGCTTACGCACCATCGTCACTGAAAAGGTATCGGGTCGCGTCGAGCCCGCGCTAGACCGTGGGCCAGGGGTGCCACTCCAATGTGGCGGGTTTCGTCACTCCGGGTCGATGGCCTGTTTCGCGGTGGTCGGATCGAGCGCCGGCCCGGCAGGCAGGCGAACCACCAGGCTGGCGGGCAGACGGATCGGCCGCAACCCCGAGTAACCGAGCATCGCCGGCACCCCCTCGGAGGCCAGCGGATAGCGGTAGCCCAGATCGGTGACCAGGTTCAAGGTGCCGCCGTCCTGGTCGGGCGACGAGAGCGCGGCGACCAGCACACCGTAGCCGGGCTCGATGACCACCCGGTCGGCAAGCGGTATGCCGCTGCCGGTCTGCTCCCGGGTGCGCACCGGTTCGCGTACCGGCTCGACCTGGGCGTCGAGCAGCACCGTCGGCTCGTCCTGATCCGGCTGGTAGGCCGCACAGACGGCCGGGTCGCTCCCGCTCAGCCGGGCGATGTCGGGTCGCTGCTCCGGTGCGCGGTGCCGCCCCTGCTGCGGTGCCGACGCCTTCGGTGCGGCGGCGGCCGTGCCGGCGGCGAGGTCGATCGGAGCCGGCTTCGTCCCGTCCGGGTACGCGGCCTGCGTCTCGCCGTCGGCCAGCAGGACGTCCGCCTCGACGGGGGTGATCGGGACCAGCCGCTCCCGTTCGACGACGTAGTACTGGCGGCTGTCGTTCTGGCTCTTGACCACGTAGACCTGACCGACCCGGGCGTCCGGCAGCGCCGTGGAGGCAGCGCCACGGTCGGTGACCCGTCGCGGGGTGACGGGCTCACCGGCGGGCAACGCGTTCAGCCACGCCCCACCGACCTCCACCACCGGCTCGGCGGTCATCACGAGACCCTCCAGCACGACCTTCTCGTTGCGGATCTCGTAGCGGTGGTCACGCCACACCAGATGCAGGCGCTTGGTCTTACGGTCGCGGACCAGCAGCGCGGCGTCGCCCGGTTCCCGGCCACCGACGGGCGCCCGGCCGACGGTGAGCACAGTGGTGGCGACGATCCCGCCGGCCGCGTCCCGGGCCGGCTGGGTGCACAGCGTCCACGGCCCGTCCAGGATCCGGTTCGGTGCCGGCAACGCGTCCGGCGCGTCCGGGATGCCGATGCGGGGACCGCGAGGCGTACCGACCAACGAGTTGCGGGACACCGAGACCGTCGGGGCGGCCGACTCCAGAGCCAGCAGGGCGGATGCGTAGTTGACCACCGGGTGCAGCCGGCCCTCCCGGTAGAGGTACCGGGTGCCGGTTTCCTTCTCCAGGATGACGCCGGCACCGTCCTTCCACTTTGTCGCCCCGCCCGGACGCAGCAGCCCGTACACGCCCACCGCCGCCAGGCAGAGCACCGCCACCATGACGCTGGCGAAGCCGGCACCACCCAACCGGCGGAACGGCGCCGCCTCCGGGTCCGGCTCCCGCGCCACCAGGGCAGAGGTCATCCGCTGCACGAAGAACTGGTACGACTGGACCTGATCTCGCCGCGACGGCATGGCACCCTCCCCCTGGCGTACGCCGTGCGGTCACGACCGCCGGACCGCGGTGCCTACCATAGGCACGATGTCGAGCCAGCCGGTCTCCGCACTCGACGCCGACCGTTGACGTCGACCACGGCAGCCCGAGGAGCGCAACGATGATCAGTCGCGACGAGGCCCTGGAGATCGCCCGCCGGTGGGCCGGTGCCGGCCGCCCCGGGCCCGCCCCCGAGGTCTTCCTGCACGAGTTCGACCTGGGCTATGTCGCCTGGCGAGCCGAACCGGCACCTGCCGCCACCGACGGGCCGCCGGCACCTCCGCCCGCCACCGGCTACCCCCGGGCGGTCATCGACCGGGAGACCGGCGAGGTGTCCCAGTGGCCGTCCCTGCCCGAGCAGACGATCGCCGAGCGGTACGCGAGTCGCCGCGCCGCCGAAGGACGGTTCCCGCCGGACGTACGCCATGTGTTGGAGTCCGCCGGCTGGTTTCCCGGCCGTGACGTCAGCTCGGCGGTCGAGCACTGGATGGTCCGGTTCGCCGACGACCTGGCCGGCCTGGACTGTCCGCCGGTCGCGCGGGCGGCGCTTGTCGAGTTCGGTGGCCTGACGCTGCCGCAGTTCGGCAAGACCGGCCGAGCGGGTGCCGGCTTCACCAGCTACCTCCATCCCACCAGCGGCGGGGTGGTGACCGAGGGGGCGCGGGGCTTCGCCGAGGAGTACGGCACCCCGGTCTACCCGATCGGCAACAACGAGGACGGCCCGTCGGAGCTGGTGATGGACGCCCAGGGACGGGTCTTCCTGCTGCACTGGGCCGACGAGTTCCTCGTCGGGCCGGATCTCGACTCGGCAGTCGTCAACCTGATCCGGGGCGGCGAGATGACCGAGGCGAGCGACCTCGACTGGTGACCCTGCCGGTCAGCCGTTGATCGCCCGCATGAACGCGTACAGGCCCAGCACGCTGCAGGCCACCGGCACCACGGCGAGTTGGAGCAGGATGTCGAGCACGTCGCCGAGCCGGGCCAGCCGGGGCGACGGGGCACGCCGGCTGTAGGCGAGCCCGGCCGCAGCCGAGATCCCGGCCGCGACCAGCGCCACCGGCAGCACCGCCAGCACCCGGGTGGCGGTGGACGCGTCGGCGGCACCGACCAGCGGCAGCAGGCCGAGGCCCACCAGACCGACGGCCAGCAGCGGCACCCGGTGCCGGACGGTCGTCACCAGCCGCGCGCGCAGCAGGTAGCCCAGCGAGATCACGGCGGCGAGCAGCAGCGCGGCGACCGTGCCGGTCGCGGTGAGCATCACCAGGCAGCCGATGGTGACCAGGAACGCGCCGAAGATCATGCCGGTGAGCACCTCGTCGGCCCGGGCGGTGGCCTGGTAGATCACCTCCCGCTTCGGTTGCGGCTCGTCGCGCAGCAGGTCGTCGGCGGTACGTGGCAACGCCGGCATCGGCATCTTGCCCAGTCGTACGGACAGCAGCGGCATGGCCGGCAACAGCAGGACGACCGCGCTGATCACGACGGCGCTGCCCTGCGCGGCGTCCATCGAGCCGAGGGCGAGCAGCCCGCCCACCATGCCCCAGAAGCCGACGAAGACCGCCGCCACGAAGACCCGGGTCGCGTCTCCCACCCCGAGCAGGCCGAGCAGGCCGGACAGCAGCAGCACGGCCGAGCCGAGCAGGATGTGCGGTGCGCCCAACGCCCACACCGACTCGCCGGTGCCGATCACCAGCACCCCGCCGACGAAGGCGTAGGGCAGGCCGGCGGCGGCGAGCACCGCACCGGCCAGGGAGTCGGCCATCGCCCGGGACAGCACGATCCCGCCGATCAGCAGCAACGTGGCGGCGCCGAGGGCCACCGCACCGCCGAGCCAACCGGGCTGCTCGGAGGTGACGATCACGGCCAGCCCGAGCAGCAGCAGCACGCCGGCCACGATCAGGCCGGTCAACCGGGTGGCGAACGGGGTCCAGGCCACGCCACGGCGGCGGGCACCGTCGGCCACGGCCTCCATCAGGTCGTCGTACGCCAACTCGGGCCACTCGGTGCGGCGCGGCACCAGGTGCAGCGTCTCGCCGTCGCGGACGTTCTGGGCGGCCAGCGTACGCGTCAGATCGACGGCGCTGCCGTCGCTGCGGCGCAGCGCCCAGCCACCGTGGGCGGTGCCGTCCGAGGGTTCCTCGTCGGCTTGACGCAGCACCGCCGGCAGCAGCCCGACGAGCGGCAGATGCTCGGGCAGAGCTAGATCCAGTCGCCGCTTGGGGGCGGCGACGGCGATACGCGCGAGTCCGGTTCCGGCCTGGGTGACCACTGACGACCCCTCGATACGAGGAGCGGGCCGATACGGCCCGCGGCTGTCCTGACGGGAGAAGGCTACCTACCATGTGCCGGTGACGCGGGGGTGCCGGTTCGCGGCGGTGGCCGAGCGCACGGGGGTGCCGGGCGTGACCACCACGCCCAGGAGAGGCAACGGAGGTCCGTCACGTGAGCACGGTCGTCGTCAAACGACCCGCCCGACAGCCGGAACCGGAGTATCCCTCCGGCGAGGTGCTCCTGGAAGCGCCACCGGAGGTGCCTGCACCGACCGGTAAGGCGTGGGGGCAGATGATGATGCTGCTGCCGATGCTCGCCGGCTCCTTCGCGATGGCCCTGATGTTCGCCGGTCGCGGCGGGTCGACCCTCGGCTACGTCACAGGTGGCCTGTTCGGACTCTCCGCCATCGGCATGCTCGGCGCGCAGCTGACAAACAACTCCGGCGGCCCGAGCAAGCAGGAGATGCTGCAGAAGCGCCGGGAGTACATGGCACACCTGTCGCGGCAGCGTCGACGCGTCCTCAAGACGGTCCGCCGGCAGCGTGAGGCCGCCTTCTACCGGCACCCGGATCCGGACACGCTCTGGTCCCTGCCGCTGGGGCCCCGGCTGTGGGAACGCCGACGCGGCGACGTCGACTTCGCTACCGTCCGGATCGGACTCGGGCCGCAGGAACTGGCCACTCCGCTGGTGCCGCCACCGGCCACGTCGCTGGAGAAGCTGGAGCCGATGTGCGCGCTGGCGTTGCGCCGGTTCCTCACCACGTACGGCGAGGTGCCGGACCTGCCGGTGACCATGGCGTTGAACGGGTTCGCCCGGGTGCACCTGCGCGGCGACACCGACGCGGCCCGGGGCCTGGTGCGGGCCCTGCTCGCCCAGGCGACGGCCTTCCACGCCCCCGACGACATGCTCGTCGCGGTCTGCGTCTCCGCCGAGCGCCGGGCCGACTGGGAGTGGACGAAGTGGTTGCCGCACGCGCTGCACCCGTCGCGTACGGACGCGCTCGGTCAACTGCGGCTGGTGTCGTCCTCGGTGACCGGCCTGGAGGCGATGCTCGACGACGTGCTGGCCAGCCGGCCCCGGTTCAACGCCAGCGGCGGATCGTCCCAGGTCGGCGGGCCGCACATACTTGTGATCATCGACGGTGGCGACACCGCTGGCTCGGATCACCTGATGACCGACGGCGGCGTCGAGGGCGTGACCCTGCTCGACCTGTCCAGCCCGGCACCCCGGATGTTCGACCGGGCGCGCCTGGTGCTGGACGTGGCGGCGGATCGTCAGCTGCACGGTGTCACCGTCGACGGTTCGGCGGAGATCGGTCGGGCCGACGACTGCCAGGTCGCGGAGATCGAGGCGTTGGCCATGCAGTTGGCCCCGCTGCGGCTGTCGGCTGCCTCCCGTGGCGGTGGCGACACCCCGCTGACCAGTGAGTTGGGCCTGGCCGATCTGCTCGACATCGGCGACCCGTACGAGTTCGACGTCGATCGGGCCTGGCAGCCGCGACCCAACCGGGACCGGTTGCGGGTGCCGATCGGGGTGGGTACCGACGGTGGGCCGGTGGAGCTGGACCTGAAGGAGTCGGCGCAGGACGGCATGGGCCCGCACGGGCTGCTCATCGGCGCCACCGGTTCCGGCAAGTCGGAGCTGCTGCGCACCCTGGTGCTGGCGTTGGCCGCGACCCACTCGTCGGAGAACCTCAACTTCGTCCTGGTCGACTTCAAGGGTGGCGCCACCTTCACCCGGCTGGACGGGTTGCCGCACACCAGCGCCGTGATCACCAACCTGGCCGACGAACTGCCGCTGGTGGATCGGATGACCGACGCCATCAACGGCGAGCTGGTCCGCCGGCAGGAGTTGCTGCGGTCGGCGGGCAACTACGCCTCCCAGCGCGACTACGAGAAGGCGCGGGCGGCGGGCGCTCCGCTGTCGCCACTGCCGAGCCTGCTGATCATCTGCGACGAGTTCTCCGAGCTGCTCACCGCGAAGCCCGACTTCATCGACATGTTCGTGCAGATCGGCCGGGTGGGTCGGTCGCTGGGTGTGCACCTGCTGCTGGCCTCGCAGCGGTTGGAGGAGGGGCGGCTACGCGGGCTGGACACCCATCTGTCGTACCGGATCGGTCTGCGGACCTTCTCGGCGATGGAGTCGCGGGTGGTGCTCGGCGCGACCGACGCGTACGAGCTGCCCCGCTCTCCCGGGCACGGGTACCTGCGCTTCGGCACCGAGCCGCTGGTCCGGTTCAAGGCCGCGTACGTCTCCGGCGCCTACCGCAGCAAGACCGCCGCGGCGGTGGCGGCCGGTGACGGCGAGGATCGGGTACGCGAGTACACCACCAGCTACGTCGCCCCGCCGGTGACCCGTACGCCGAAGGATGAGCAGCCGCCCGAGCCGGCCGACGGGGTCGGTGAGAGCGTGCTGGACATCCTGGTCGGGCGGCTCGCCGGCCGGGGCAAGCCGGCCCACCAGGTGTGGCTTCCGCCGCTGGCCGAGCCGCCGACGCTGGACCAGTTGCTGCCGCCGCTGACCGCCGACCCGACCCGTGGGGTGACCGTGGCGCACGCCGGTCTGCTCGGCGAGTTGCAGGTGGCCGTCGGCATCGTCGACAAGCCCTTCGAGCAGCGCCGGGACGTGCTCTGGTTCGACCTGGCCGGTGCCGCCGGCCACGCGGTGATCGTCGGCGGGCCGCAGAGCGGCCGGAGCACCCTGCTGCGCACCATGGTCACCTCGCTGGCCCTGACCCACACCCCCCGGGAAGCCCAGGTGTACTGCCTCGACCTGGGCAGCAGCGCGCTGTCGTCGCTGCGGGACCTGCCCCATGTCGGTTCGGTGGCGACCCGGCTGGACGCGGGCCTGGTCCGGCGTACGGTCGCCGAGATGCAGCTGCTGATGGGCGAGCGTGAGCGGCGGTTCGCCGAGCGCGGCGTGGACTCGATGGCCGAGTACCGGCGGGCCCGCCGGCACGGGCAGCACGGCGACGACCCGTTCGGCGACGTTTTCCTGATCATCGACGGCTGGGCGACGTTGCGCTCGGAGTTCGAGGACCTGGAACCGACGATCAACGACATCGCCAACCGGGGACTCTCCTTCGGCATCCACCTGATCGTCACCGCCGGCCGCTGGATGGACCTCCGCCCGGCCGTCCGGGACGTCTTCGGCACCCGGCTGGAGCTGTGGCTGGCCGACGCCAGCGACTCCAACCTGGACCGTCGGGCGGCGATGAACGTGCCGGAGAAGTCACCGGGACGCGGCATCACGCCGGACGGGCAGCAGTTCCTCGCGGCGCTGCCGCGTATCGACGGCGCGCAGGAGACGGAGACGCTGCCCGAGGGGGCCCGCAAGCTGGTCACCGACCTGGCTGCCGCCTGGCAGGGCCCGGGTGCCCCACCGATCCGGCTGCTCCCGCCGAACGTCCCGTACGGCAGCCTGCCGAACACCGGGCAGGCCGGGATCCCGATCGGCATCGCCGAGGTCGACCTCGCACCGGTGCACCTGGACTTCACCGCCGACCCGCACTTCATCCTCTTCGGCGACGGCGAGTCGGGTAAGAGCACCTTCCTGCGGGCGTTGGCGCAGACCATCGTCGACAGCCACGAGTTGACCGAGGCGCGGCTGGTCATCGTCGACTACCGGCGCAGCCTGCTGGGCGACATCGAGACACCGCACGTCATCGGGTACGGCTCGACGGCGCAGATCACCGAGAGCATCGTGACCGAGGTCGCCGCCGTGATGCGGGACCGGCTGCCGCCGGCGGACATCAACGCCGAGCGGCTGCGGGCCCGGGACTGGTGGAAGGGCCCCGACCTGTACGTGCTCGTCGACGACTACGACCTGGTCGCCGGTGCGGGCAGCAACCCGCTGACACCCCTGCTGGAGTTCCTGCCCCAGGCCCGGGACATCGGTCTGCACCTGATCGTCGCCCGCCGCACCGGCGGCGCGAGCCGTGCGCTCTACGAGCCGGTGCTGATGCGGTTGCGGGAGATCAGCACTCCCGGCATCGTGATGTCCGGCAACCGCGACGAGGGCGTACTGCTCGGCACGGTACGGCCCGGACCGCTGCCGCCGGGTCGGGGCTGGCTGGTGTCCCGACGGGGTGGCACCCGACTGGTGCAGTTGGTGAATCTTCCGCCTCGTGCATAGCCGGCGTACGGGGTTGCCGGACCGGACTACCGTCGGCCAGAGTGGACCTACGGTACGCGGTCGGGTCGCTCCGGTAACCGGAGTTCGGGTCGGCCGCGCCAGCACCGTGTGAGCGGGACGGGGGAGGGACCATGGGCGGCGAGTGGCTCGTCAACGAGAACATCGACGTCGACGTCAACCAGTTGCAGGACTTCGCCAGGGCCATTCAGAAGGAGCTGGACACCAACTTCCAGCCCAGCTTCGAGAACGGTCTGCGTCCGATGCTCACCGTGCAGGCTCCCTTCGGCGGCGGCGGGATGAAAGAGGCCGCGTTCTTCCGGGGCCGGCACGACGAGAGCCGGATGGCCGTGTCGCACCTGATGGGCGATGTGATCAAGGGTCTGACCGCGCTCAGCGCGGCGGCCACCTCCATCTCCGGCGAATACCTGCTGGGCGATGCGATGGCCGAGGCCACGAACGACGACGTGTACAACGCTTTCAACGCGGTGGACGGCCAGAAGACCCTCAGCGGCAAGTGGGAGCAGGAGGGCGACCCGATGGAGGAGATCCCCGAGCAGGCGCGGAATCCGGAAGTCGTCGGGCCGTACCACGGGATGGATTCCTGCCCTACCGAGGACACGCGTGAGCAGGCGCCCAAGTGGGCCGCGGGGGACACCGTGGGTGAGGGTCCGGGCGCGTACCAGATCGAGGCCGAGGACCAGCGCATGCACGGCGAGGAATTCCGACTGGACCAGTCCAACCTGCGATGACGGCTGCCAGGAGCGGGGGACCTGAGGAGCGGGGATGACCGACGACTACTACGGCTACAGGCCGATCAGCTACCCGGCGTACGGGGGCATGCGGGACGACTACGCGGCCGACCGCGCGGCCCAGGCAACGCCGTACCAGCCCACCGACTGGGACGGCGTCAACATCGAGCAGATGTGGGAGTACGTCCGCAAGGAGAGCGACGAGCGCACCGTGGCGCTCGCCGAGATGTGGCGGCGGGCGGCGAGCCTGCTGGAGTCGACCAGGGACAACCTCAAGCGGCACGCCGACGCGCTCGGCGCCAAGTGGAACTCTCCCGCCTCCCGGGTCTTCATGTCGAAGGTGGGTGCCACCCTGCACTCGCTTGACGAGTGGAAGAACGTGGCCACCAGCAACGCCACCGGTCTGGACCAGTTGGCGCGCAAGATCTCGACCGCGCAGCGGGAGATGACCCAGCTCTGGCTGGAGTACAAGGCCGAGCAGCAGCACCAGCAGGACGTCTACGAGAAGGACAAGGCCAAGATCACCTTCAGCGACATCTTCGGCGACAAGCACAAGTCGTACGAGGAGGTCCAGAAGGAGTTCCACCAGCGCGCCAAGAACATCACCAAGCCGCTCGCGGACATGTACATCGACGTGTACATCTCGAACATCTCGCGGGGCGGCAAGTTCAAGGGCCCCACCGAGGCGGCCCTCTTCGACGGCAAGACCGCGCCCGGCGGTCCGGGGCGAACCGGCGGCCCGACCCGCCCGGGTGCCGTCCCGCCGGGTGCGCGGGGCGCACGGCCGGACCGGCCGGAGATGCCGAACCGGCCCGAGCAGCCGAACCAGCCGGAGGTGGGCGCTCGTCCGCCCCAGCCCACTGCGCCGACGCTGCCCGACGGCGTCGACCTCGCCGGCGGCACCGCAACCGTGGCCCCGCCGGGACCCGCGCCCACCCCGCCGCCGGTCACCGCCGCGCCGAACGCGCCCGGAACACCCGGCCCGCCGGTACCGCCGGTGGTGCCGCCGGGACAGCGGCCGGGCGGCGGCGGTCCGGGCACGCCGAACCCGGGTGGCCGACCGAACGCACCGCGGGCCACCCTGCCGGGCTCGGGTGGCGGTCCCGGCCCGGGTGGCGGTCGCGGCCCCGCACCGAACCGTCCGACGCTGCCCGGTGCGGGCGGCGGCTCCGGCGCGCCGGGCAGTGGCCGGCGTGGGCCCGCACCGAACCGTCCGACGTTGCCGGGCAACACGGGTGCCCCCGGGCGTCCCGGCACCGGTGCGCTTCGCCCGAAGCCGTCGGCCAGCCCGCCACCGTCCAGCCCGCGTCTACCGGGCTCCACGGCACCGTCCGGCCAGCGGGGCGCAGCCTCGGGTCGGCCCACCGCACCGCCGCCAAGCCTCGGCGGTCAACGTGGCGCGACCCCCGGCACCCCACCCAAGGCGGGCGGCCCGCTCGGCAGCCGCCCCGCCACCCCGCCGGGTGGTCGGGCCAGCGGTCCGGGAGCACCGGGCAGTGCCGGTCGACCCGATCTGAGCGGTCGTACCGGTGCCCCACGACCGGCACCGACCACCGGGCCAGGTCCGTCGCTCAGCGGCCGGCGCGGCGCTCCGGCCGCACCGGGCGCGCGCAAGGGCACCCAGCACGACCTGGAGCAGGAGACCTGGGAGTACGGCGACGGCGACGACGAACTGTGGGTCACCGAGTCCTCCGCCGTCGGGGTCGTCGAGGCACCGGCGGAGCACCGGCCTCGGGAGCAGGGCAGGACGCTCGGCCAGAGTTGAACACGGACGGGCCAGTCACCGCAGCATCGGTGACTGGCCCGTACCATGCGGTGAACGCCCGTTTTCGGCCGTCCCGTGACGAACGAACCACAAAGGAAGGTAGGACGGGCATGCGTGTCCTCACCCGACCGACTGCCGTCCTGGCGCTCAGCACCGTGAGTGCCCTGGCGGTGCTGACCCTGCCCGCGGCACCGGCCCTGGCGGATTCCACCCGGGACGACTCGTGGCACGTCAAGGCCCTGGAGTTGCCCGAGCTACACAAGATCACCCAGGGCGAGGGTGTCGTGGTGGCGGTGGTGGACACCGGGGTGGACGCGAAACACCGGGACCTGAAGAACAACGTGCTGCCCGGCGCGGATCTCTACGACGACGACACCAAGGGCGGTGTCGACCGGGTGGGCCACGGCACCGGGATGGCGTCGCTGATCGCCGGGCACGGGCATGGGCCGGGCGGCGGCAACGGGGTGCTCGGGGTCGCGCCGAAGGCCAAGATCCTGCCGGTGACGATCAAGAGTGAGCGGAGCCCGCTGATCGCACCCACGGCGCTCGCCGCCGGGATCAACTGGGCGATCGACAACGGCGCGGACATCATCAACGTGTCGCTGGGCAGCAGCTTCAACGAGGAACTGGACCGCGCGGTCGCTCGGGCGTACCAGCGCAACGTGGTGGTGGTCGCCGCCGTGGGCAACCGCGAGGACATGATCATCAGCAACCCGGCCCGGCACCCGGCCACGATCGCCGTCAACGGCACCGACCGCAAGGGCGTCATCAGCAAGGAGGCGGCCCTGCCGGCCGAGGAGGTGAGCATCGCCGCGCCGGGCGAGGACATCGTCCAGGCCGCACCCGGCGACAAGTACGTCACCTCGCTCGGCAGCAGCAGCAGCGCCGCGCTCGTCTCGGGTGCCATGGCCCTGATCAAGGCCAAGTACCCGGACCTGAACGCGTACGAGCTGTTCGAGCGGCTGCTGGAGACCGCGCGTGACGCCGGTGACCCCGGCCGGGACCTGGACTACGGGTGGGGCGTGCTCGACCTGCGCACGGCGCTGACCGGTGAGCCCGACGGCCGGGCCAGCCCTCGTGCCAGCGGCCCGCCGTCGGCCCAACTCGAACCGTGGCAGGTCAACCCTCGCGAACGCGAGGACGGCATCCTGGTCTTCGTGTGGGCCGCCATCCTCGTCGTGCTCGTCGGCGGGGGCATCGCCACCGTCTGGATGCTGCGCAACCGGTCGCAACGTCGGCAGGCGGAACTCGTCGACGACGAGCCCGTGCCGGTGGGGACCGCTTTCGGCGATGGGTCGCCGAACGACCCGGGTCAGCCTGCGGAGGCTACGGACGACGTCTGGCGGCGGCCGCCCGGCTGAGCCCTCCGACCTCAGGAGGTCACACCCATGTCGACCACCTCGTCCGGAGCGTTTCCACCGCCGCCCGGTCGACGGCCGATCGTCGTGACGCTGGCCGTCGTCCTGATGGTGCCGTCGATCGTGACCTGGTTGATCGCCGGCATCGCCTTCTTCCGGGCGATGCTGGCCGCCGAGGGCACCGGGCTCGGTCGCGTCCTGGTGGTGGGCATCGGCGCGGGGGTGCTCGCGATCGCGCTGCTGATGGTGCTGCTCGCCGCGCTCGGGATGCTCATGGCGTGGACCGGTGACAGCGCCCAGGGGCTGGCGGTGCCGGCAGGCTTCACCTTCGGTCTGTTCGTCGTCGTCATCGTCGTGCTGCTGGTGCAGGGCAAGCTGACCTTCGAGCCGACGATGGTCACCCCACTGGTCGTGGGCGGGCTGGCCGGCGTGGCACTGGCCCTGGTCAAGAGCCCGCCGGCCCGCGCCTGGTTCACCAGCCGGTCAGGCGGGTGACCAGCGGCGGGCGGTGGCGTCGAAGCGGGCCAGGAACTCGTCCCGGCCGTCCTGGTGCAGGCAACGCAGTTCGGTGCCGTCCGGGACGATCAACGACTCCATTCGCGGCTGACCTTGGCCCCACTCCGGCGGCGTGCTCTCGTCGGGCGGCCAGCGCAGCACGGCCACCCACTCGTCCGACTCCTCGAAGGGCGAGCCCGGGCCGAGCAGTCCCAGCCGCCGGTAGAGCCGTACCGGGGTGTCCCGCCCGGGACCGTACCAGGCGTGCACCAGGCCGGCGGCGCGGTCGTACCCGTCGTCGAGATAGGACGCGAGGTAGCGGTGCGGGATGACCAGTTGCAGCCGCAGCGGGACGTCCGGATCGGGACCCTCGTCAACGTCGACGGTCGGCTCCGCCGCTGCGCGGGGCACAGGTATGCCCACCGTCGAGGGGTCGGCGTACGCGGCGCTCACCCGCCGGGTCCGCTCCTGCTCGGCGGCGTCGTCGAGGACGTGGCGCAGCTCGCCCAGCCAGTCGCGCAGGGTCAGCACCGCCTCGCCGGGCAGCGTCGCGGCCAGTGGAGTCTCCGGGTTGAGCGACAACTGCCAGGAGGCGTCCGGCCAGTGTTCGGTGAGCTGGAGACTGCTGATCGCCACCAGATCGTGATCGCCGAGCGCCTGCCGTAGCCGGGCCTCGGAGGTGAACACCGGCAGGCTCGGCCGGCCCTGCTCGTCCGGTAGACACCACCAGGGGAAATCGGGATCGCCGAGGTCACGGGTGGCCGGCCCATCGGGCCGCAGGGGGAGCAGGAGTTCGGTCCGCAGCAGCGCGGACATCAGGGCGTCCGGGTCCTGTCGGCGGACCGCCTCCCGCAGCGGCCGTTCGGCCTCGACCAGGGCGGCGGTGAGGCTGGCGAGTTCGTCTGCGGTCAGCCGTACGGCGATGGGTAGACCGGCGTTCACGGCCAGCATCCAACGCTCATCGGGCCAGTCGACGGCGAGATCGGTCAGCACCGACACCCGGTAGGTGACGTCCTGGCCGGGCAGCCCGGCGGCGATCGCCGCCGGGGACGTGTAGGCCATCACGTGGGTGACGCCCTCGTGGTGACCCGTCGGCCAGGGCACCGGCGCTTCGGCGGTCGCCGTCGGCGGCACCGGCAGCAGCAACGGCCCGGTGGCGAGCGCGGCGAGGAAGGCCGTGCCGTCGTCCTGCTCGGCGGCGGCCAGCAGCGCGCGTTCGGTAGCGGTGGTCGGTTGCCAGCCGGTGACGGTGGTCGGCTGCGGGTCGGTCCGCTGCGGGTCGGTCACCAGGTGCCGTCCTCGCGTACCCGGGACGGTTGACGGCCGAGCAGCAGCGTGCCGAGCGCCTCCTCGACACTCGCCCCGAGAAACCAGTCACCCGTGTGATCCAGTACGAACACCCGGCCCTGCTCGTCGATGGCGAGGATGCCGGTGCCGTCACCCTCCTCACCGAGCGGACTCAGCGGTGCCCCGGTCACCGAGGCCAACTCCGCCAGCGTGGCCACGCTGTGGCGGACCCGGAACGGGTCGAGGTGGACGTCGCTCGGGGCGACCTGCTCACCCTCACCCTGCGGGTGGAGACGCAACCCACCGAACTCGGCGTACGCCTGCACCGCGGCGGTCGTCATGACGTGCTGGCGGCCGTCCACCGCGGCGTCGGCGGCGATGCGCAGCGCCCACTCGCGGGCCCGCTCCTCGTCGCGCCGACCGGGTGACCAGCCGGCGGCGGCGAGGATCTCGGCCACCTGAGGTGGAAAGCGCTCGGTCATGTCAACGCCTCCATACCGAACCAGTCCAGCAGGGCCGCGCACGATCGGCAGGGCGGCTGGACCTCGCCGTGCCGGGGGTCGCCCTCCTCCCGTACGCGGGTCAGTCGCAGCTTCGCTCCCCACAGCAGCGCGCGGGCCCGGGCGGCGTCGAGCGGCGGCCCGTCCGCCTCGGCGGCGTACAGCCGGTCGGATATCAGCACCGGCTCGGCGCACCAGCCGGTGAACCGCTCCCGTTGCCCGACCGGCAGCCCGTGCAGGAACCGCCGGACGATCGGATGCAACTCCGGTGCAGTCCGGCCGCGTACGGAGGTGTGCGTGTGGATGGTCCCGTCGGCCAGCAGTGCACCCGCCACCAGCGGCAGCGTCCGCAGCTCGGTCATCCGTCCCCCCGCAGTCGAGAGTGTCCCGGCGCCAGAAGTCGACCGGTCCGCCCGACGCAGCCTAGCGAGCGGGGCTCCATGGCATGGACCGCCTGGGATATCGTCGGGCCAACCCCTCATCGCCGTACGAAGCCCGGAGTCATGACGCGCACCCTTCTCGTCGCCCCGGATCAGCCCGGCGCCTACCCCTCCATCGGGGAGGCTCTGGCGGTGGCCGGCGACGACACAGTCGTCTCGGTCAGCCCTGGCACCTACTACGAGGCACTGTTCGTCAACGACCGTGCGGTGACCGTCGTCGCCGCGCAGGGCGCCGGAACGGTCACCATCGACGCCTCCTCCGGGGCGTACCCGACGGTCTCCTGCAACTCGGGGCGACTGGAGTTGCGCGACCTCGTGCTCAAGGCGGGCGACGCGCCAGTGGTGGTGGGCGACCGGGCCACGCTCACCATGAGCGGCTGCGAACTGAGCGCCGGCTTCGGTGCGGCCATCCAGGTGGCCGGCCGCTCCGAGTTCACCCTGACCCGCTGCCGGGTCACCGGCGGGCGGTACGGCCTGGTCGTCGAGGACTCCGACGGCACCGTCGAGGGCTGCGAGTTCGCCGACCTCAGTGAGGACGGCATCATCGTGCGCATCGGCGCCGCCCCGACGATCCGCACCAGCACGGTCACCCGCTGCGGCAACCGGGGCATCTACATCTACCAGTACGGCCGCCCGACGATCGAGGCCTGCGACATCTCGCAGACCGGTCACGCCGGGGTGGCGGTGGTGCACCAGAGCGCCCCCGTGCTGCGGCGCTGCCGGATCCGTGACACGCGTGGGCCGGCGATCTCCTTCGCCCGTGGCTGCCAGGGCACGGTCGAGGAGTGCACCACCGAGAACACCGCCCAGCCGGCGATCGAGGTCGCCGAGGGGGCCGCGCCGACCATCGTGGAGGGCACGGCGAGCCGGAAGGCGGCCTACGGCGCGGACGCCGCCCGGGCCGCCACCCCGCAGGACACCGCCCGGGTCGACAAGCTGCTGGCCGATCTGGAGCAGATGGTCGGCCTGGAGTCGGTGAAGGAAGAGGTCCGGGCCCTCATCGACGAGATCCAGGTCAACGAGTGGCGACGCAGCGCCGGGCTGCCGGTCGGTGCGGTCAGCCATCACCTCATCTTCGCGGGTGCGCCCGGTACGGGTAAGACCACCGTGGCCCGCATCTACGGTGACCTGCTCGCCGCGTTGGGTGCGCTGCCCGGCGGCGAGTTCCGCGAGGTGTCCCGGCGGGACCTGGTCGGCCAGTACATCGGCCACACCGCCGAGAAGACCGCCGCCGCGTTCGAGCAGGCGCGCGGTGGCGTGCTCTTCGTCGACGAGGCGTACACCCTGTCCCGGTCCTCCGGCAGTGGCGGTGACTTCGGGCAGGAGGCGATCGACACGCTGGTCAAGCTGATGGAGGACCACCGCGACGAGGTCGCGGTGATCGCCGCCGGCTACACCGGGGAGATGCTCCAGTTCCTCGATGCCAACCCCGGTCTGGCCTCCCGTTTCGCCAAGACGATCGAGTTCGGCAACTACAGTCCCGACCAGCTCGTCGTCATCGTGGAGCGGATGGCCGGTGGCGACGAGTACCTGCTCGCCGACGGCGTGACAGACGTGCTCCGGGAGCACTTCGGCACGATCGAGCGGGACCAGAACTTCGGCAACGCCCGCGAGGCGCGCAAGCTGTTCGAGGGCGTACGCAAGGCGCAGGCGCAGCGGCTGCGCCAGTCCGGTCAGCGGCCCAGTCTCGACGAGTTGCGTACCGTGACCGTTGCCGACGTGCGTACCGCGATCGGCCATTGATCATGTCGGGCCGGTCAGGGAGGGGCGCGCGGTGACTCATCCGGGCGCGGCGCGGCCGGGGGATCCAGGTTGGCAGCATCAGCCGGAGGCCACGGCGCCGCCGGCACAGCGAACGGGCTCTCCACAGCAGACCGGCGTACCGGCCCCCACGGTCGGTGGGACCACGGGACAGGCCTGGGCCGCCCAGCGGGGACAGGGCCGAGCGACGGTCGGCACCGCGTACCGCAGCCAGACCGCCGCCCCGGCGTCGGCCACCGTGTCGACGGCCCAGGCCGCCCAAGCGGCTCAAGCAGCGCAGGCGGCTCAGACCGCCCCGGCCGCTCGGGCCGCGGCAGCCGCCGCGTCGCCGGCAGATCAGGCACAGCCCACGGCGGCGACCGCCCCGGTGGTACGCCCCTACCGGCGACCGTTGCGCATCGCCGGCATCCACGTCGCCCAGCTGGTGGCCTGGCAGGCCGGTGCGGCGGCGGTGCTGGCCGCGACCGGGCACGGCACCCTGCTGACCGTCGGGGTCGGCGCTGCGGTGCTGCTGCTGCTCGCCCCGACCGTGCTGCGCTACCGCGGCCGGTGGATGTACCAGTGGTTGACGGTCTGGTGGGGTTATCGGCGTCGCCGCCGGCAACTCGCCGCGACGGGGTCGGATGCCCGGTGGCAGTTGCTGACCCATCTTGAGAACAGTGTGGAGCTCGAACAGGTCGAGATCGACGACCAGCCCGCCGTGCTGCTGACCCACCGGGGTGGGCTCAGCGCCGTGCTGGAGGTCGACCCGACCGAGGGCGCGCTGCTGGTGGGCTCTCCGCAGGCCCTGCCACCGCCGGTGTCACTGCTTCCGGCGACCGATCCCAAGGCGCCGCCGGTGACGGTGCAGGTGTTGATCCAGGTCACCCCGGCCCCCCGGGTGCGGGCGGCGGCGGTGGAGCGGGCGTACCGCGAGCTGACCGAGGGCAATGTGCCCGCCAGTCGGCAGGCCTGGGTGGTGCTTCAGGCACCCCGTACCCCTGATTTTCATGCCGACCGTGACCTGCGGCCGGCGCTGACCGCGGCGATCCGCCGGACCCGACGCCAGCTTCGCCAGGATCGGGTGACCGCCCGCCTGCTCAACCGCGACGAGGTGCTGGCCGCCGTCGCCAACCTGACCCATCTGACCGGTGAGCCGGTGGCCGGTGACCGCCCGCTGGCCCGGGAAGGATGGCGCAGTTGGTCGGCGCAGGGCACTCCGCAGAGCTGCCACCGGCTGCTCGACTGGCCCGACCGGGTGTGGGACGTGGACCCACTGCTGCGTGGGCTGCCCGCCGCGGCGGCCGTGGTGTCGATCGCGGTGGCCCGGGAACCGGATCGTCAGGGTGCCGACGACGCCGTGGTGGAGGTGGCCTTCCGGCTGATCGGTGCGGACGCCGCCGCCCTGACCGCCGCCGACACCGCGCTGCACGAGGCGATCCGTGGTCACGGTGGTCGCCTGCAACGACTCGACGGCGAGCATGCCCGGGGCGTCGCCGCCACCCTGCCGCTCGGAGGTTTCCTGCGGTGAACACCGTCTCCTTCCCGGGCAGCCGGATCGGCCTGCACGTCGCCGACGGGCCCACCGTGGCCGGCCTGCGCCTGGTTGCCGGCGGGGGCGGGCTGGTGGTGGGCCGCAATCGCCAGCAGGAGCCGGTCGGCCTACGGCTGTTCCGGGCCGAGCCGACCCGGTTGATGTTGATCGGCGGGGTACGCGCCGCGGAACTGCTCGCCTTCCGGGCCCTGGCGCTCGGTGCCCGGCTGTTCATCCAGACCGCTCGCGAGCAGGAGTGGGACGCCTTCCTGCGTCGCTGCGTCATCGGCCGGGAGATCGCCTCGTTCCTTCCGCCCGGGGTGCCGCCACCGCTGCCGGCGACGCCGACCGAGCCTCAGCTCGTCGTGATCGACACGGGTCCGGTGACCGGGCCAGACACCAACCTGAGCGCACCGTGGCGGGCGACCCTGGTGGTCCGCGACGACCTGGCCGGTTGGGATGTCGAGGTGCTGGTGCGCAGCGACATCGTGGTGCTCCAGCGACTCACCGCGCCCGAGGCGGCCACCGCGGCGAACGCCCTCGGCCTGGTCAGCGTGCAGAGCTGGTTCACCCAGCTCCATCCGGAAATGGTCGGCCTGATCACCAAGGGAAAGGTGCAGTGGGTCATGCTCAGCATGACCGGCACCGAACGGCAACTGATCGGGCCGGTCGCCCGCGGCGGTTGAGCCGTCGGCACCGGACGGCGCCGGAAAATCACTGTCAACATCGCGATTCGCGCACGATCACGCAGGCCAATGCCGTGCCGGCTACCGCCTCGTTTCGCGAATAAGTACATCTGGTGGCTCCCGCGCGGACACTTGTGCCGCTTATTCTCCACCGGTCTAACACCCTCGGAGGCCCCGCGGAGGCCCAGCAGATGCAGCTACGAAAAAGCAGGCGGCAACTCACAATTCCGGGCGTACTGGTCACCGCCACTGCGCTCTTATTGGGCAGCGGCACCACCGCTTTCGCCGCGCCCGCGTCAGCTACACCGTTCATCAGCGAGATCCACTATGACAACGCCGGCACCGACGTCGGCGAGGCGATCGAGATCGAGGCGCCGGTCGACTTCGACCTGAGCGGCTGGCAGATCGTCCTCTACAACGGTGGAAACGGGGCGGCGTACAACACCCGGACGCTGACCGGCACGGTGCCGGAGTCCGGTGTGGTCGTCGCCGAGTACCCGGCCAACGGCATCCAGAACGGTGATCCCGACGGTGTCGCGCTGGTCTCGCCCAGCAACACGGTGAGCGAGTTCATCACCTACGGCGGCACCTTCACCGCGGTCGGCGGGCCGGCGAACGGCCTGGTCGGCACCGACATCGGGGTCAAGGAGGCGAGCAACACCCCGGTCGGGCACTCGCTCCAGAAGATCGACGGGGTCTGGAAGGCGCCCGCGCCGAACAGCTTCGGCGTCCGTAACACCGCTGGTGGCGACCCGGGACCGGGCGACCCGCCGGTCGGCTGTGACGTCGCGGTCAGCCACACCATCGCCCAGGTCCAGGGCTCCGGCACCACCACACCGGTGGCCGGCAGCCGGGTCACCGTCGAGGGCGTCGTCACCGCCGACCACCGCACCGGTGGCTACAACGGCGTGTACGTGCAGACGGCGGGCAGCGGCGGGGAGCGTACGGTCGCCGCCGGCACCGCCTCGGACGGGATCTTCGTCTACCTGACCACGAACACCGCCAATCACCCGGCGGTCACGATCGGTGACCGGGTCCGGGTCAGCGGTACGGCCAGCGAGTTCAACGGGCTCACCCAGCTCAGCATCGCCGCCCGTGGCGACGTGCAGGTGTGCGAGCAGGGCGCGCCGCTGCCCGCTCCGGTCCCGGTGGAGCTTCCGCTCACCGACGACGCCCGCGAGTCGGTCGAGTCGATGCTGGTCGCCCCGGTCGGCGCGTACGCCGTCTCCGAGGTCTACAACACCAACCGCTACGGCGAGGTGGCCCTGGCCGCCGGTGACAAGCCGGCGCTGACCCCGACCGATGTGGCCCGGCCCGGCTCGGCGGAGGCCCGCCAGATCGCCGCCGACAACAAGGCCCGCCGCATCCTGCTCGACGACGGCAAGACGACCAACCTGTCCACCGCCGGGCTGCTGCCGCCGTACGTGTCGAAGGACAGCCCGTTGCGGGTCGGCGACTCGGTCGAGGCGTTCGGACCGTCGGTGCTGTCGTACGCCTTCGAAGAGTGGCGTCTGCAGCCCACCCGCCCGGTCGACGCGGACACCCGCCCGGGCGACCGGACCACCTTCAAGGTCACCAACCCGCGTACCGCCGCCCCGGTCAACGTCGGCGGCGACCTGCGGGTGGCCAGCTTCAACGTGTTGAACTACTTCGTGCACTTCGGTGGCGACGCGCGTGGCGCTGCCAACGAGGCCGCGCTGGCCAAGCAGGAGGCGAAGATCGTCTCGGCGATCAGCGCGCTGGACGCCGACGTGGTCGCACTGGAGGAGATCGAGAACTCGGTCCGGTTCAGCTCCTCGGACCCGCAGCGGGCGCTCAAGCGCCTGGTCGCCGCGCTGAACACCGCCGACGGCGCGGGCACCTGGGACTACGTTCGCACCCCGACCGAGCTGCCGGGCGCCGCCCAGCAGGACTTCATCACCACCGCGATCATCTTCAAGCCGGCCAAGGCGCAGCCCAAGGGCGCGTCGCGGTCGGTGAACGACGAGAGCGTCTGGTTCAACGCCCGCGAGCCGATCGCGCAGACCTTCACCGCCGGGCCGTTCGACTTCGTGGTGGTGGCCAACCACTTCAAGTCCAAGAGCGGTGCCGGTTCCGGCGACAACGCCGACTCCGGTGACGGTCAGGGCGGTTGGAACGGTGACCGGGTCCGGCAGGCGACCGCGCTGGCCACCTTCGTGGACCAGGTCAAGGCCGACAGCGACACCGACAACGTGCTGCTGCTGGGTGACTTCAACGCGTACACCCAGGAGGACCCGATGCAGGTCCTCTACGGCAAGGACTACCGCAACCTCAACAACACCGGGAAGACCAGCTACGTCTTCAACGGTGAGTCCGGCTCGCTCGACCACGCGCTGGCTTCGCCGTCGCTGGCCGACCGGGTCACCGGCGTGGACGTGTGGCAGATCAACGCGGTCGAGTCGTACGCCTTCCAGTACGACGGGCTGGCTGCCTTCTACGCTCCGGACCCGTACCGGGCCAGCGACCACAACCCGCTGGTCGTCGGGATCAACACCGGGGCCAGCCCGGTCGACCTGCAACTGCTGAGCATCAACGACTTCCACGGCCGACTGGAGTCACCGGCCACCGTGGGCGGTCAGCCGGCCGGTGGGGCGGCTCAGCTCGCCGGTCTGGTCAACCAGTTGCGTACGCAGAACCCGAACACCGGGTTCGTGTCGGCGGGCGACAACATCGGCGCGTCCACCTTCATCTCGGCGATCGACGACGACAACCCGACGATCGACGCGTTGAACGCGGCCGGTCTGATCGCCTCGGCGGTCGGTAACCACGAGTTCGACAAGGGCATGGCCGACCTGACCGGTCGGGTCACCGACCGGGCGGACTTCCCGCTGCTGGGCGCCAACGTGTACCGGGACGACACCCGGGCGCTGCCGGCGTACTCGGTCAGCAGCATCGGTGGTGTCCGGGTCGGCTTCGTCGGTGTGGTCACCGAGCAGACCGGCTCGCTGGTCAGCCCGGACGGCATCGTCGGCATCACCTTCCGCGACCCGGTGGCCGAGGCCAACCTGGTCGCCGGCCAGCTCAAGGACGGCAACCCCGCCAACGGTGAGGCCGACGTGGTGGTGCTGCTCGCCCACGAGGGTGCCGCCACGGAGAACATCGACTCGGCCGAGGCGCTGGTGAACGACCCGGTCTTCGGCAGGTTCACCCGGGTCGACGCCACCATCGACGCCATCTTCAGCGGTCACACCCACCAGCCGTACGCCTTCGAGGTCCCGGTGCCGGGTACCGACAAGCTGCGTCCGGTGGTGCAGGCCGAGGACTACGGCAAGCGGCTGGGCAAGGTCACCCTGACCTTCGACCCGGAGTCGAACTCCGTCACCGCCGCCGACGCCTCGCTTGTCGACGTGGTCGGTGCGCCGCAGGACCCGGCGGTGGCCGACATCGTGGCCGCTGCCAAGGTCCGGGCGCAGGAGCTGGGCCAGCGGAAGCTGGGCGAGATCACCGCCGACATCCGCCGGGCCTACACCGACGGCAACGAGGACCGGGGCAAGGAGTCGGCGCTGGGCAACTTCATCGCCGACGTGCAGCTCGCCGACACCTCCGCCCCCGGTCGGGGTGGGGCCCAGATCGCCTTCATGAACCCGGGTGGTCTGCGGGCGGACCTGCTGTACCGCACCGACGGCACGGTGACCTACGCCGACGCCTTCTCCGTGCAGCCGTTCTCCAACGACGTGGTCACCAAGTCCTACACGGGTGCGGAGATCAAGCAGACGTTGGAGCAGCAGTGGCAGCCGGCGGGCGCGTCCCGTCCGGTGCTGTGGCTGGGTGTGTCGAAGGGCTTCAGCTACACCTACGATCCGCAGGCCGAACGGGGTTCGCGGATCACCTCGATGCAGCTCAACGGCGTACCGATCGACCCGGCAGCCACCTACCGGGTGACGGTGAACTCGTTCCTCGCCTCCGGTGGGGACAACTTCACCGCTCTGGGTGGCGGCACCGACCGGGCGACCACCGGCGACAACGACCTCACCATGCTGGTGAACTACCTCGCCGCCAACTCGCCGGTCACCGCCGACACCACGCCCCGCTCCACCATCGGGCAGGGCGGCCCGGCGTGGGAGGTCGAGGTCCAGGCCCGCACCCAGTGCGTCGGCAGCAACGCGTACGTCTCGGTCAGCGCCCGCAACGCCGACGACGTGGCGCTGAGCATCGAACTGGTCACGCCGTACGGGTCGCGCGTCGTCGCCGACGTCGCCCCGGGCAAGACGGCGTACCAGGCGTTCAACAGCCGGGCGAAGACGGTGGCCGCCGGCACCTCGACGGTGAAGATCACCGGTACGGTCAACGGCCAGCCGGCGACGATCCAGGTCGAGTCGGCGTACGCCGCGATCACCTGCGGCTGATTTCTCGTACGGGGTGGCGGCGATCCTGCCGCCACCCCACCCCCATCGAGCAGATACGCACAACGGAGCAACGCATGCACAGAAGGAACCACCGGCGACTGTTCGCGGCCGCCACGGCCAGCGCCGTTCTCGCCGGTTCGGTGGCGCTCGGCACGCCGGCCTCGGCCGAGCCGGTCGACAGCAGCGACGTACGGGTGACCGTCGACATCGAGGAGATCCGCGAGCCGGGTGTCCTCGCCATGACGGTCGCCGCCGACTCGGTCGCGCTGGCCGAGAACGGGTCGACGCTGCTGGTCCGCCAGTTCACCGGCACCCTGCCGACGGTGACGGTCACCGACACCCGTACCGCCGACGAGGTGCCCGAGGGCGCCGCGTGGGCCGTGCTGGGCAGCGCCACCGACTTCGTCGGCGACGCCGACCAGGCGCCGATCGGCGCCGGTCACCTGGGCTGGAAGCCGAAGCTGATCGACGGTGGCGACACCGGCCTGGTCAGCGAGGGCGAAGAGGTCGTCACCGTGCTGGACGAGCCGACCCAGCCGGGCAACAACGTGGGTCTGGTCGACCAGGAACTGCTGGTCTCCACCTTCGACTCCGGAGCGGTCGCCGGTGGCGAGTACACCGTCAACGCGAACCTGTTCCTGCGCACCCCGGCGGACGTCGCCGCCGGCAAGTACACCTCGACGCTGACCCTGTCTCTGTTCGAGTAGATCCATCGGGGGAGCCGCCTGGGCGTGGCTCCCCCACCCGCTCCTCCCGCAAAGGAAAACCGCCATGATCCGAACCCCGCTGCGAGCACTGACCCGGATGCTCGCCGTGCTGGCTGTGGTGCTGGCCGTCGTGCCGATCTCGTCGACCGGCGCGATGGCGGAACCGACCAGTCCCGCGGTCACCTGGGCGGTCCAGCCGGCCGACCGTAACGGCCCGGACGGTCGCCGGTTCATCGAACGGACCCTCGACCCCGGCCAGGTGGTGACCGAGCACCTCGCGGTACGGAACTTCAGCGACTCGGCGGTGGTCTTCTCCCTCAAGGCGGCCGACGGATACCTCACCGACAAGGGCCGCTTCAACATGCTGCCCTCGAACGAGAAGTCGGTGGACGGTGGCACCTGGATCACCGTCCAGGAGAAGGTGACCGTCGAGGCCAACGGCACGAAGGTGGTGCCGTTCACCATCACCGTGCCGGAGGACGCCACCCCCGGCGACCACCCGGCGGGTATCGCGGCGACCGTCACCAGCACCGGCGGCACCGTCGCCGTGGAGAGCCGGGTCGGTTTCCGGGTCATGTTGCGGGCCAGCGGCACGGTCACCGCCAGTGTGGCGATCAGTGACCTCAGCACCACCTACACGCCCTCGTGGAACCCGTTCTCCGCCGGCACCCTCAAGGTCGGCTACACCGCGAAGAACGACGGCAACGTCGCGTTGACCGGTAGCGGAAAGGTGTCCGTCGGCGAACTGTTCGGCCTGGTCAAGCAGGAGGACCCGACCCAGGTCACCGAGACGCTGCCCGGCGGCGTACAGGTGGTGGACACCCAGGTCGACGGGGTCTGGGGGCTCGGCCGGCTCAAGACCACCGTCTCGGTCACGCCCGCCGTTCAGGGTGGCGACCCGACGGGCGCCGAGATCCGCCCCGGCACCGCGACCGTCACCACCTGGATCGTGCCCTGGCCGCAGCTGGCGCTGCTGCTCCTGATCGGCCTGCTCGTGCTCGCCTACCGGGTCATCACCCGGCGCCGTCGGCGGCGGCTGGCTCAGCTGCTGGCCAGCGCGCGGGAAGAGGGCCGGGCCGAGGGGCGCCGGACCACCCCGGTCGGCTGAGCTGCGCCTCAGCCGGCGCGGAACACGATGGTGTAGCTGAACGACGTGCCGTCGACCTGGTACGCGTAGCAGCCCGGACCGTCGACAGTGGTGGTGCCCGGCAGGTCGGTCTCCGGCCTGGTCAGCACGGCATGGTGGCCGTCGTGGCGAGGCTCGCCGAGGTAGGAGAACTCGGCCGAGGCGGCACCCGGCGCGTCGATGCGCCCCGCGCGTACCAGCACCGGGCCGGTGTAGTCGGCGGCCAGCCAGCGCACCTTCGCCGTGTAGCTGCCGTCGGCCTGCCGGTTGGTGGGGCGCAGCGGCAGGGCTCCGCCGGTGAAGTAGTCGGCGATCGGATAGACCGGGCCCGGCCCCAGCACCCGCTGGGCCTGGTCCGGGTTGCTCCAGCGCTGCGGCTCGGCGACCGGGCAGGTGCCGTCGGGGGCCACGCTGGGCAGTTGCAGTGGTGGGACCGCGAGGTCGCCGGGGGATGCCGAAGGGGAGGGCGCCGTCGGTGAGGGTGACGGGGTGTCCACGGGTGCGCGGTCACAGGCGACAAGTGCCGACCCGAGCGCTACGAGTGTCAGGACCCGCACCAGTCGCGTCATCTCCACAGTATCGACCGCCGTCGGCGTTTCCGCTGCCCCCGTGGCGTACGGCCCGGTCGACCAGTGGCCGCGTACGGTGCGTCCGTCCGCGTCGCCCCGGGGCAGGTCAGCGCAGGCCGCGCATCAGGTTGTCGACCAGGGTGGCGGCGAACTCCTCGGTGAGTGGCTGGTCCGGAATCAGCAGCCGGTGGTAGCAGGCGCCCCAGAGTTGGTCGACGACGGACTCGGCATCGATGTCCGGGCGTAGCTGTCCTCGGGCCACCGCCCGGGTGAGGGCCTCGACGCCCATCGCGCGACGGGGGGCCGAATAGCGCTCGCGATAGACGACGGCGAGGTCCGGATCGGTCTGGGCCTGCGCGATGAGCTGGCTGACCACCCGACCGGCGGAGGTGTCGGTCATCAGGTGGACGAACGCGGTGAGCTGGCTGGTCAGGTCGGCGACGATGTCACCGGTGTCGGGGAACGCCAGCACCGGGCCGACCACCGCGAAGTAGCCGTCGAGGGCCAACGCACCCTTGGACGGCCACCATTTGTAGATCGTCATGCGGCTGGCACCGGCCTGGGCCGCGACCTTCTCGATCGTGAAGCCCGCCATGCCCTCGGCCAGCAGCAGGTTGCCGGCGGCGGTGAGGATCTCGGCGCGTACCTGGTCAGCAGGGCGGCGACCGCGCCCACGCCGACGCGGAGCCTCGTAGTCTGGGGTGAGCTGCGTCACCTGTCCTCCGTTATATGGACGCTGCGTCTTCATGACAAGTTATATGGACACAGCGTACACATATTGGATTCGGGAGGAACCATGACCACCACCTTCAGCACGACCGGCCGCGTCGCGATCGTGACCGGCGGCTCCCGGGGCATCGGACGCCGCGTGGTCGAACGACTGGCCGCCGAGGGGTACGCGGTCGTGGTCAACTACCGCGGCCGACAGGACGCGGCGGAGGAGGCCGTGACCGCCGCCCGGGCCGCCGGTGGGACGGCCATCGCGGTACCGGCCGACGTCGCCGACCCCGCTGCGGTGGCGGCCCTCTTCGACACCACGGAACGTGAGTTCGGCGGCGTCGACGTGGTGGTGCACGCGGCGGGGATGATGACCCTGGCCCCGCTGGCGGATCTCGACCTCGACCAGCTCGACCAACTGCTGCGGATCAACGTACGAGGCACCTTCGTGGTCGACCAGCAGGCCGCGCGGCGGGTGCGCCCGGGCGGCGCCATCGTCAACTTCTCCAGTTCGTTGACCCGGTTCGCCCGCCCCGGCTACAGCGCCTACGCGGCGAGCAAGGGCGCCGTCTCGACGATGACCCTGATCCTCGCCCGCGAGCTGCGCGGACGGGACGTGACGGTGAACGCGGTGGCGCCCGGCCCGACCGCGACCGACCTCTTCCTCGACGGCAAGGACGAGCAGACGCTGGCCCGGATCGCCGCCGAACCGCCGTTGGAGCGCATCGGGACGCCGGACGACATCGCCGAGCTGGTCGTCTTCCTCGCCGGCCCGGGGCGCTGGGTGAACGGCCAGGTGCTCTACGCCAACGGCGGCGCGATCTGACCGGCTCTCGTCACCGGGCTTACGCGGTGAGGGTCGAGACCGCAGCGGCCACGTAGAGGCAGCCGCCCAGGCAGACCGCCACCCCGGCGATCGCCGGAGTCCAGGCCGACACGCTGGACAGCAGGGCCCACCTGCGGCTCTGACCCGCCAGCAGGGCCTGCCCCCGGATGGTCAGCACCCCGACCCCGGTCAGGGTCAACGCCATCCCGGCACCGAACGCCAGCACGATCACGACCGCGCCGACGGCGCGACCGGTCAGCAGTCCGCTGACCAGGATGAGAAAGGCCGACGGGGAGGGCAGCAGCCCACCCGACAGCCCGAGCGCAACCAGACCCCGCCGGGACCACGGGTCGACCGTCTCGTCGTGCTGATGGTGGTGGTGATCGTGGCTGTGATCGTGATCGTGGCCGTGGTGGTGATCGTGGGCGTGGGCGTGGCGACGCCGCAGGTGGCGGCGGATCAGGTGCGCGCCGACGCCGATCACCACGAGCCCGGCCAGCACCTGAAGCCCGGCCGTGATCGTCGTGGTGCCGAGGCTGGCCGCGCCGCTGAAGGCGGTCCAGACCAGCGCCAGCACCAGGACGGAGAAGGTGTGCATCACCGCGACGATGACGCCCAGCCGCAGCGCGTCCCGGTACCGGCCATGCGTGCCGACCAGGTACGCGGCGGTGATGCTCTTGCCGTGTCCCGGTGCCACGGCGTGTGCCGCGCCGACGCCCACCGCCACGACCAGGGCCAACCAGAACAGGGCCGAGTTGTCGAAGAGTGCCAGCAGTCGTTGGTCGAGGTCGTTGAGGCCGTTCATGCCGTGCTCCGGGTACGTCGTCGGGAAAGTGGTACGAGCAGCGCACCGAGCACTGCGGCAGCGCCGACCCCGAAGGCCAGCGCGGTGGCCGATCCGAGCCCACCGCCGGACTGCGTGAAGTCGACCTGGTGGGTGTCGGCCGCGGCGGTGTACAGCGTCTCGGCCGGGCTCGCCGACTCGGCGCGAAGGATCGTGCGGTACGCCTGGTTGAGGTCGGTCAACGCGGTCAACGTGATGTCGAGCGTGCGGACCGGGGCGGGACAGTCGAAGGTCAGTCGGGCGCCCTGCGCGAGCAACCCGTCCAGCGGCTTGAGTTCGCCGCGACAGGGCTGGCCGTGCTGGCTGACGGTGATCCGCTCGCGCAGGTAGTCACGCACCGCGGCGGACTCCCGGAGCTTCTGTTCGCCGGTGAGCTGGGTGGCCACCGGGCCGGCGCTGGGGTCCTCGAAGGCACCGAGTGACTGGCCGAGCGCCACCCAGTCGTCCTCGGCGGGCTGCCAGGAGATGTCGACCCGGGAGCCGTCGACGGCGACCTGGGCGGTCGTCGGCGGGCCGAAGGGGTGCGCGGCGGCCGGCGCGCCGCCCCCGACAGCCGCCGCCAGGGCCGTACCGCCGGCGAGCAGAGCGCCGATCATCTTGCTGCGGTGATTCATTGTCGTCTCCGGCAGACCACGGGTGTGGGGGTCGCCGCCTGCGGACCCCCACACCCGCGATGGTCACTCGAACAGGGACAGGGTCAGCGTCGAGGTGTACGCACCCGCCGCCACGTCCGCGGGCGTACGCAGGAACAGATCGGCGTTGACGGTGTACGCCCCGCCGGCCACCGCACCCGAGTCGAAGGTGGAGACCAGCAGTTCCTGGTCCACCAGACCCACGTTGTTGCCCGGCTGGGTCGGCTCGTCCACCACGGTCACGACCTCTTCACCCTCGCTGACCAGGCCGCTGTCGCCACCGTCGATCAGCTTCGGCTTCCAGCCCAGGTGACCGGCACCGATCGGCGCCTGGTCGGCGTCGCCGACGAAGTCGGTGGCGCTGCCCAGCACCGCCCACGCGGCACCCTCGGGCACCTCGTCGGCGGTACGGGTGTCGGTGACCGTCACCGTCGGCAGGGTGCCGACGAACTGGCGGACCAGCAGCGTCGACCCGTCCTCGGCCAACGTCACCGAGTCACCGGCGATGGACATCGCCAGCACACCCGGCTCCTTGATCTCCTCGATGTCCACGGTCACCGACACGTCGGCGCTGTCACCGGGCGCGGCGAACACGGGTGATCCCGCCGCCACCGATCCGGCCAGCAGGGCACCGGCGGCGCCCACCGCGAAAAGCCGCCTACGACTTGAAGTCTTCATCTCTACTCCATCGCCACTCAGGGCAGTTGAAGGAAGTTCAGCCGGGGGAACGCTTGTCCCACCGGCGGGAGGCGGTGGCGATGCCGATCAGGCACCGCCACCGCACACGGACTACTCGCAGCTGGCCGCCTCGTACGCAGCCTCGACCCGCATGGTGACCGGGTCACCGTCGACCATCCCGGTGACGTCGACGGTCGCGACGCCGGCCGGCACCGACCTGGCCCGGCTGTTGAACGCCTGGCCGGCGGACTTGCCACCGGCCACGCCGGCGACGGTCCGCGACCCGTACGGGGTCACCATCTCGACGCTCAGCGGCTCACCCTCACCGTTGCGCACGGTGACCGAGACGTACGCGTTGGCACCGACGCAGTGCGCGCGAGCCTGGACGTCGGCACGCCAACCGTTCAGCGTGATCGCCGGGCTGGTGATCTGCTGGTTGGCACTGGACAGGAACACCTCGTAGGTGCCGCCGGCCTTGGCGGAGGCGGGGATCGCCAGCTGGTAGCTGATCCGGCCCAGCTGGTCCGCGGTCAGGTTGGCCACGGAGATCTCGGCCTGACCGGGGGTGTTGCCGAGCTTGCGCAGCGAGACGGCGACCTTCTCGGCCGGGTCGTAGCCGTACGCGGAGACCTTGACCTCGCCCTTGACCGCGACGCTGGTCCGGTCGACGGTGACGTGCTGGCCCGTCGTGTTCGACGGGGTACGCAGCTCGTTGACGGTCCGCTCGCCCTCGTCGTTCTTGCGGATCAGGAACCCGTCGTGGTGCTCACCGTTGGCGTACCGGGCCTCGTAGCGCAGGGTGCCCTGCGAGACGTCGATGAGCTGGTAGAGCTGGGTGTTCTGGCTGGTGCTGGTCACCTCGGCACCGTTGCCGGTCCAGTTCTGACCGTTGTTGAGGGCGTACATCTTGCCGCCGGAGACCGACACCGCGTACACCGTGCCCTCGTGCACGGCGGCCGAGCGGCGGTTGGTGGCCACGTTGCCCCGGCCGTACGAGTGGTCGTGGCCCTGCAGCACCAGGTCCACGCCGTACCGCTCGAACAGCGGGCCCCACTGGGCCCGGACCTGCGGGTTGTTGCGGGTGCCCGTGGTCGAGTAGACCGGGTGGTGGAAGGTGACCACCGTCCACTTGTTCGGGTTGTCCCGGAGCACATCCTCCAGCCAGGCGGTCTGGGCGGCCATCAGGGTGCTGTTGCTCTGGTGGTTCGAGTCCAGGGCGATGAAGCGTACGCCCTGGTAGTCGACGTAGTAGACGGTCTGCTTCAGCTCCGGGTTGCCCGGGCCGTTGTCCGGGTACGGGAACTGCGGCCGCCAGAACTGCGACAGCCCACCGCTGTACTCGTGGTTACCCGGCACCGAGATGTTGTTGATCTGGCCGTCGATGAAGCCGCTGGCCTTGTACCACTGGCCCCACTGCTCTTCGCTGTTGGCGTGGTCGATGAGGTCACCGGCGTTGACGATCATCTTGGCCTCGGGCCGCTCGGCGAAGGCCTGCCGGAACACCCGGGGCACCGCCGAGTCGAGGTTGTTCTGCGCGTCGCCGTAGTAGATGAACGAGAACGGCTCGAAGTCGCTGGCCGCGGTGGTGAAGTCGATCCACTCGCTCCAGTTGGTGCCGTCACCGACCCGGTACGTGTACCGGGTGTCCGGCTTCAGGCCGGTGAACTCGACGGTGTGGTAGGTCGAGGCGTACCCCAGGGAGGTGTTGACCGGGGTGCTGGAGAGGGCGGCGAGGCGGGTCACCGCACTGCCGGAGGCCGGCACGCCACCGACGAGAGCCCGGGGGGCCTCGATGAGCTCGGCCCGCGCCCACTCCGCCGTGGCCTCGGCCCGCCAGGTCACCCGCTGCGAGGTGGACGGGTTGGCGGTGGGGGTCAACATGATCCGGTCCGGCACCGGCGACGGCTTGTGAATCTCGGCGGCGGGGAACTTGGCTGGCGTTGCATCACCGAAGGCGGCGGGGCTGAGTGCCACGCCCCCGGCGAGCAGTGCCGCGGCACCGATCGCCACGATCTTCGCCCGACGGGCCCCGATGCTCCAGGGGAGCTTCTGGTCGGTCACGACTCTGGTCACCCTTCAAATGAGGAGGTGGGTGGCGCCCGACCAGCTGTTGTGCGGGCGGCGCGCCGTCGTCATTGGCCCAGTCCCGCTCAACCGGACAGCTACAAGATCCTTTCCAGCACATGAACACTCGCCGCGTCGCCTGCCCCACCAGCCGGTGTTGGCCGTCGCGTCACCTCGTCGACACCTGTGAGCAGCTCGCCGGCAGGGATCGCGTTCCTACGATCGACGCGCTATGACCAACCAGGACACTGTCACCGGCCAGCTCCCGCGCCGCTCGCTGCGCGGCGTCGTCGCCCTGCTCTGCACGGCGGGACTGCTCGCCACCATGGCCGGCAGCACCATGTCGGCCCCCGCCGTGGTCAAGGACGAAACCTTCGTCGACGCGCAGACGCCGGGCATCCTCCACATCGAGGGCGGCGAGTGCTTCGATGATCCGGCCCACCTGCCGGAGGCAGGCGGCGTCGTCGTCCGCTACCGGCCCTGCGCACTGGGTGCCGACAACCAGGTGTACGGCTTCGTGCACGCCGACGACACGAACTGGGATCCGGTGGCGCTACGGGAGTTCGCCTGGTCGGCCTGCCGGCAAATGTTCACCAGCACCTGGCCCGACGACACCGGCCAGGCACTGCGCTTCTACCCGGTGCTGCCCACAAGGGAGACCTGGGCCGACGGCGACCGGGACGTGATGTGTGTGGTCTACCGCTTCGGTGGCCGGCTAACCGGTTCGACGCTGCCGAGCTGGTGACGCCCCGCCCGGCGGCGCCACCGACGCGAGCACCGCGTCCAACGGACGCGGCACGCGCTCCAGGTCGAGCGCCTGCACCAGCAGTCGGGCGTACGCCTCCTTGCGGCCGGACGGGTGCCGATGAACCGGCGCAGCTGAGCCGGCAGCTCTCGGCCCTGCTGCGCGGGCTGCCGTTGGAAGAGCCGGAACGAGCGCAGATCGCCCTCGGCCGCCAGCACCTCCTGCATCCCGTCGGTGCCGAGCGCCCGGATCAACTCGTCCTCCAGATCACGCACACAGACGTGGAAGCCCAGCTCAGCCAGCGGGGCCGTACCAAGACCTGCCCGCTCCAGTCCACGCCGGACGAAGCCCTCCTCAGCCACGTCGTAGAGGCCGGCCAGGCGCAGGCCACGTCCACGCGGACCGAGTTGCTCCAGGTAGTGCCCGATGTTGGTGGCCCCGCCCATGGCCAGCACCCGTACGCCCTCGCCGGCCAGGTCCCGTCCCCGCCGTTGCGCCAGGGTCTGCACGGCGACCAGGTCGCTGGCCCCTTCGACCAGCAGCACCGTTCGGGCGTCCCGCAAGGTGGCGACCTCGATCCGCACCTCCACCTCCCCACCCCTCAGCCCCATCATGCCGACCCGAGCCCGGGTTCTGCTGGCCCGCCGTTTCGGCGAAATGGCGGGATCCGCGCCGGCGGGATGCCGCCGTTTCGGCGAAACGGAGTCGATCACCCCGGCCCGGCCACCTCCGGCGACTCGGCCGCAGGCGGTATGGGTGCGGCTGCCGCCCCACGGGTGGCGGCGATCGATCTCAGGCGAGCGGCGCGACGTCGGCGCAGTACAGCGGCGAGCAGCACGACCGCGCCCACCGCGCCCAGATAGAACGCAAGGTAGATCAGGCGCGTCTCGTCGAGCCACCGATCCGGCTCACGGGAGTAGAGGTTGACCGCTCCGACGATCGGCACCTGCCAGTACATCCCGCTGGTGCAGTACACCACCGCGAGCGTGACGGCCAGGGCCGCCATCGCGAGGGAGAGCCGCCGCGCACCGTCGAGGACAGCGATCCCGAGCACGGCCAGCACGGCCGCCCACCATGCCCAGGCGACCGCACCCAGCAACGGCGAGAGAACCCACGGGACGGTCGCCACCACGCAGGCCACCCCGAGCCGGTACCGGGACAACGCGACCGCCGCCACCGCCGCGAAATTCGCGAGCCCGAGCACCAACCGTTCCAGATCCACGAGCCATGGGCTGGAGGTCTCGTCGAGACCGTCCACTCCCCACCACGGGGTCGCCACGAGCAGCATTCCGACCGCCGCCGCGAGCACCAGCGGCGCACCCCACCTGACTGCCCCGCCACGGGGGTCAGCATCGGCCGGATCGGTCGGCTTCTGGTCCGGATTCGCCATACCCGCGAGCATGCCAGCGGGCCGCCAGCCGGTGCCTCCCCGATCGTCGGGAAATCACGGCTCGAAACGCTCCCCCGAACGGGGACGACAGGTCTTCACCGGCTGGTCACCGGCTGTTCGGCTGCCGTGCGTAACCGGACCGTACAGTCCCGACGCTGGTTGCCGTTACGGGGTGAGGACGGGTCTCGGGTGTGGCTCAGAGCTGACAAGAAGGCATTCGACGGGTTCCTCGACGCCGCCTCGGTGTACTGGCGCAAGAACCTGGGATCCACGTCGTCCGAGCGGTACCTGGTCGTCGAGGTGTTCCACCAGGACATCCGGGTGGCTCTGCGGAACCTGGCGGTGGCCAACGCGATCCGCCGGATCGTCCCCGCGCAGCTCGTCGTCGTCACCGGGGTCGAGCAGATGTGGCACGACGCGCTCTGGACCGAGTTCGACGTGCAGCTGGTCCGGCGGCTCGCCGAGGCGTACGGCGCGAGCGAGGTCATCGACCTGTACCGCCTGGTCGACGGGCCGGCCCGGTCCGCCACGCCCAGCGAGGTACGGCTGGAGCTGTTCGGCAGGCCGCTGCGCCCCGGACCGGCGATCAGCGAGCAGACGCTTGCGGAGTTCGTCAGCGCCACCTACTGCCGGGTGACCAAGCGTCCCCGACCGCCCGAGGATCCCACCGCCGACCCGCGCTACCAGCGGCGGCAGGCGCTGGCCCGGGCCATCTCGTCGGCGTACGACGCGTTGCTGGGGGACGAGTCGGTGGTGGCGCTGGTGACCAGCCACGTCGACTACGACCACTGGGGCCTGGCGGTGGACTCCGCCCGGCGCGCCGGGGTGCCGGTCGTGCACACCCAGCAGACCGGGTGCCTGAAGGCGTACGCCCTGTTTCCCGAGACCGACACCGGCCAGCACACCTTCCGGGGTGAACTCACCCAGCAGATCGGCACCTTCTTCGCCGAGCGGGTCTGGTCCCGACGCGAGGAGGTACGCCGCAACGCGGAGTTGGTGGCCTGGCGTTCGAAGGTCAACCTGGGCCGCCCGAGCTGGTGGCGGGGTGGGGCCAGCGCCTCGGTCGACATCAACAACAGCGCGGAGCGGGCCCGGCTGCGTACCCATTTCGCGGCGCGTCTGGGCTTCGACCCGGCGCGGCCGATGGTGGCGGTGTTCAACCACGCCGTCTCCGACGCGCCCGGCACCAACCACCAGTCCTTCCCCACGTTGGCCGACTGGTTCGAGGAGACGGCCCGGTTCGCGAGCACCGCGACGCAGGTGCAGTGGCTGTTCCAGGATCATCCGAGCCAGTTCCGGTACGACAGCACCGGCTTCTTCGAGTCGGTGGCCGCCCGGTACGCCCGGCACCGGCACATGGTGTTCCAGCCCAGCAAGGATCTGAGCAAGAACGGGTTGTGGAGCCTGGTCGACCTCGGTGTGACCGTGCGGGGCAGCGTGAGCAACGAGCTGCCCGCGTACGGCATCCCGGTGATTCAGGCGGGTTGGTCCGAGTGGAGCGAGTGCGGCCTGTCCACCGTCGTGCACGACCCGGAGACGTACTGGAAGGCCCTGGACTCGGCGATCGGCGCGCTCGGCAGCGGCGAGGAGCTGATCTCCGCCGAGCAGGTCGAGCGGGCCCGGTTGTGGTTGTGGTTCTACCGCAGCGCCACCGACCTGTTCACCCCGCAGGTGCCGCAGTGGGAGGTCTGGCCCGCCGACCATCTGCTCAAATCCGTACAGGTCGCGTTCCGGCACATCGAGAGCGACGCCGATCCGCTGTTCGAGGCGGTGGAGCGGATGTGGAACCGCCGCGAGCCGGTGTTGACCCGCACGGACCTGCACCGGCCCGGAGGGCAGCGGTGACAGCGACGGGTGCCCGGTTCGCCACCGAGTTCGACGAGCCGGCCGCGCCGCGCGAACTGCCCGCCGTGTTCACCAGCGGCGGCGACCCCGAGGTGCTGGTCGCCGACCAGCTCACCCGGGGCGCGGCCATCGTCGGGCGGGTCCAGGGCGACTCCGGTGCGGTCATGCTCAAGGTGCGCAGCGGCGGGCGGCCGATCCGGGTACGGGTCGATCTGCACGTGGACGGCGCCACGCAGGCGGCCTGGTCCCGCGCCGTGGTGCCCGGCCGCGGCATGCGGGAACTGCCTCGGCTGATCATGGTCCGGGCCCAGGGGGTGGCCCGGGCCGCCGCGCTGATCTGCCGTCAGCGTGGGCGGCTGCGGATGGTGGAGGCCCACGCCTGGGTCGAGTTCGACCTGGCCGCGCAGGAGATGGGCGTCGACGATCTGCTGATCATCGAGCTGGCGGACGCCACGTTGCCGCCGTGGGCGGCCCCGGCGCTCAGCCCGCTGGCGGCGGTCGGCGTACGGATCAACCAGGTCGAGGTGACCGCGATCGAGGGCGGCGACGGCCCGGGCGGGCCGCCGCTGACCGGGGCGTCGGCGCAGCTCGCCGGCCTGATCAGCGCCGGTGGTCTGGTGGGGGCGAAGGGACACACCGAGGGACCCGCCCGGTCCCGGTTCGTCGTGGTCAACGCGCCGGACCCGACCGTACGCTGCCGGTTGCGCACCACCGTCGCCTCGGTGCCGCCGGCGGCGTTCCGCCATCCCACCCGGCCCTGGCTGCGTCGTCAGCAGGGCCAGACCGTGCTGAAGGCGGTCCGGGTGGCCAAGCGGGGAGCGGGGTACGCCCTGTTCGAGGCGTCACCGTTCACCCGAGCACCGGAGACCGACCGCCTGGTCGTACGCGCCACGCATCTCCTCGACGGCACCGACTGCCCGGTGCGTACGACGACGGTCGCACCGGACGTGCTCGACGTGCTGGTCGAGCGGGCCACTGCGGGGCCGGTGCTGCTCGGGCTGACCGACCCGGCGGCCGAGACGGTACGACCACGAGTGTCGGAGATCGCCTGCCAGGTCACCGAAGTGGAGTGCTGAGATGCCCGCGACCGACCGTCACGACGTGCCGCTCGGCGCCGACCCGGCGGCCAATCGGCAGGCGATCGAACGCCTCCTGGCCGACCATGCGGGCGGGACACTGCACCTGCCGGCGGGCACCTTCCCGCTCGACGGCGGGATCGTCGTCGGTGCGGGCTGGACCCTGGCCGGCGCGCCCCGGCACGACGGGCCGGTACGAACCTGGTTGACCTCGTCCGCCTCGGACGGCCAGCCGATCGTCCACGTGCTCGGTTCCCAGGTGACGATCCAGGACATCGGGTTCCGACCGCCGCCGGTCTCCCCCGGCGAACACGGCGGGGACCGGGGCACCGCCATCACCGTCGGCAGTTACCTCTACCCCGCCGAGGCGGAGTGGATCGAGGGGATCCAGCTTCGCCGGGTACGGGTGGAGCGCCCGGACACCCGGGCCGCCAACTGCATCGCGCTCGTCGGGGCGGTACGCCACCTCACCCTCACGGACGTGTCGATCGTGGGTGGCTGCACCGGCATCGCGGTGCACTGGGGTGCGGTCGGCGACAGTGTCAGCTCGATCAGCGGGCCGTCGTACCACCCTCACCACATCGACATCCAGGATCTGGTGGTCAGCGACGCCTTCGAGGGCTTCTATCTCAGCTCGGTGCACGACGTGTCGGTGCAGCGGGCCCGCCTGTCGGACGTCGAGATCGGCTTCCGGTTGCTGCCGGGCGACAACACCGACCGCTTCCACGTCGGCGACGACAATGCCATCGGGCAACGGATCCGGGTGTCGGAGGCGCGGGTGTCCTGGAACGGCCCGTTGTACGCGATCCGGATCGCGGGCTGGGGCCGCAGCGAGGTCGACCATTCGGTGCGGGTGCTGGAGTACCGCGACGTGGTGGTGACGGACTGCACCCTGGTGCCGCTGCCGGTCATCGGCGCGAAGGACCCGCTCCGCTCGCGGACCCCCGTCGTCGTCGAGCAGGCGTCCGGGGTGCTCCTCGACAACATCCGTGTCGACCTGCGGGGCAAAGCGTGATGGACGCTCGATATTCCTCCTCACCGATCTAGGCTCGGTCGCCCCTCCGGGCCGCATACGGTCAAGGTCAGCCGCTGCTCCGAGCGCGTGTTCGCTGACCTATGGCTAGCTAGGGGGAGGCATGTGCGGGATCAGTGGAGAGGCGAGGTTCGACGGTACGAGCCCGGACGCTGCCGCGGTGACTCGGATGACCGAGGCGATGCAGTCCCGAGGGCCGGACGGCACGGGCCGGTGGAGTGACGACTGGGTGGCCCTCGGGCATCGACGGTTGACCATCATCGACCTGTCCGAGGCCGGCAGCCAACCGATGGTGCGGGAAGACCTCGGGTTGGCCCTGGTGTTCAACGGCTGCATCTACAACTACCCGCAGCTACGCAAGGAGTTGCGGACCGCCGGGCACACCTTCCACTCCACCAGCGACACCGAGGTGATCCTGGTGGCGTACGCCCAGTGGGGTGAGAACTTCGTCGACCACCTGGTGGGCATGTTCGCCGTCGGCCTGGTCGACCGGGCGCGACGGCGGCTGGTGCTGGCCCGGGACCGGCTCGGCATCAAACCCCTCTACCTGGCCGAGACGGCCGGCCGGCTGCGCTTCGCGTCGACCCTTCCGGCGCTGCTCGCCGCCGGTGAGGTGGACACCGACGTCGATCCGGTGGCCCTGCACCACTACCTGTCCTGGCATTCGATCGTGCCCGCGCCGCGGACCATCCTGCGCGGGGTGCGGAAGCTGCCACCGGCGACCGTGCGGGTGGTCGAGGCCGACGGGCACAGCCGGGAACGGGTCTACTGGCGGCCCGACTACGTCCGGCAACCCGCCCACCGCGACTGGGACGCCCGGGACTGGCAGGACGCGATCGGCGACGCGCTGCGTACGGCCGTGGCCCGGCGACTCGTCGCCGACGTGCCGGTCGGTGTGCTGCTCTCCGGTGGGCTCGACTCCAGTCTCATCGTGGCGCTGCTCGCCGAGGCGGGGCAGGAGCACCTGCGTACCTTCAGCATCGGCTTCGACAGCCGGGGTGGCGAGGCCGGCGACGAGTTCCACTACTCCGACCTGGTGGCCCGCGCCTTCGACACCGACCACCAACGCATCCAGCTCGCCAACGACGACCTGGTGCCGGCGGTACGCCGGACGATCGAGGCGATGACCGAGCCGATGGGCAGCCACGACGTGGTCGCCTTCCACCTGCTCTCCGAGCAGGTCGCGCGGCACGTCAAGGTGGCACAGTCCGGCCAGGGCGCGGACGAGGTGTTCGCCGGGTACGGCTATCACCAGCCGTTCGCCGAGGTGCCCCGGCACCAGACCGCCGGGGCGTTCGCGGAGGCGTTCTTCGACCACGAGCACGCGGAGTTGGCGGGGGTCGTCGGTCCCGCGTACGCCCTCGTCGACGATGCCAGCGGTGACCTGGTCGACGCCGACCTGGCCGCTTCCGGCGCGGACACCGCGTTGGACGCCGTCCTGCGACTGGACACCCACCGTATGCTGCCCGACGACCCGGTGAAGCGGGTCGACAGCATGAGCATGGCCTGGGGGCTGGAGGTGCGTACGCCCTTCCTCGACCAGGACCTGGTCATGCTCGCCGCCGCCTGCCCTCCGGAGCACAAGGTGGCCCAGGGCGGCAAGGGCGTCCTCAAGGAGGTCGCCCGGCAGGTCCTGCCGGCGGAGGTGATCGACCGGCCCAAGGGTTACTTCCCGGTGCCCGCGTTGCGCAACGTCGACGGGCCGGTCCGCGAACTGGTCGTCGAGGCGCTGCACGCGCCGGCCGCCCGGCAGCGTGCCCTGTTCCGACCCGAGTACGTCGAACGCTTGCTCGCCGATCCGCAGGCGGCCCAGGCGGCGGCCGGCAGCAACAAGCTGTGGCAGCTCGGCCTGCTCGAACTCTGGCTCCAGACCCATGGCGTCGAGTAGTCGCGGGGTCGAGCAGGACCGCCTCACCCTGGGGGTGGAGGAGGAGTTCCTGCTGCTGGACCCCGAGACCGGGGAGAGTCTGCCGGTCGCCGAGCAGGTGCTCGACGCGCTGTCCGGCACCGCTCGCACACAGAGTCGGCAGGAGTTCCGGCACAGCATGCTGGAGATGGTCACCCCGGTCTGTGCCGACCTGACGGAGTTGCGCGAGCATCTGATCACCCTGCGGCGCGCGGCCGCCGAGGCGGCGTCGGCGGCCGGGGCACGGCTGGTGGCGGTGGGGGCAACGCCGATCTGCGAAGCCCATCTCACGGTGCCGGACGAGCAGCGGTACCACGCCATGTCCCGCCGTTTCGGGCCGGTCGCGCACGACCCGGCGGTGTGTGGCTGCCACGTGCACGTCGGGGTGCCGGACCGGGAACTGGCCGTGCAGGTCTGCAACCATCTGCGTCCCTGGCTGCCGGTGGTGCAGGCGCTGACCGCCAACTCGCCGCTGTACGACGGTCGGGACACCGGCCACCACAGCTGGCGGTCCATGCAACTGGAACGCTGGCCGAGCATCGGGCCCACCCCGCACTTCGATTCGGTCGCCGACTACGACGCCACGGTGCAGGAGTTGATCACGGCCGGGATCATGCTCGACGCCGCGATGGTCTACTGGTACGCCCGGCCGTCGGCCAAGTACCCCACCGTCGAGGTCCGGGTCGGCGACGTCTGCCCGTCCGTGGACGACACGGTCCTGGTCGCCGCACTGGTCCGGGCGCTCGTCGTCACGATGATCGACCGGGTACGCGACGGCGTACCGCCCGTACGGATCCGGGACTGCCTGGTCGCGGCCGCGCACTGGCGGGCCGCCCACGACGGGATCGACGGGGTGCTCGTCGACCTGCTCGGCGGCGGTGCCCGGCCCGCCTGGGAACTCGTCAACGCCCTGCTCGACACCATCACGCCCGCACTGGCCCGCTACGACGATCTCGACCTGGTACGGCGACAGGTCGACCGACTGCGCCGGGAGGGCACCGGAGCGACCCGGCAGCGTCGGGTCATGGCCGGCACCGACGGCGACGTCCAGGCGGTGCTGCAACACCTGATCGCCCAGACGGTCGCGGGTTGACCTGGAGGTTGGCCCGGACGGGCCACCGGATGGCCCACGGATGCCACCAGGGCGGGAAGGCACCTCGACAGCGTTCTACGACGAGGAGGCCGGGTGTTCAGCCACATCAAGAACCTTCAGTTCGAGGCCAGACCGGACGGGCCGGACGCCGCTTTCGCCTGCCGGCTGCAGGAGGTCCTGGGCGGCAAGTGGGGCGAGATGACAGTTGCCAACCAGTACCTCTACCAGGGCTGGAACTGTCGGCTGCCCGGTAAGTACAAGGACCTGCTGCTCGATGTCGGCACCGAGGAGATGGGCCACGTCGAGATGATCGCCACGATGATCACCCGGCTGCTGGAGCACGCGCCGTTGTCCCTGGCGGAGGCCGCCGACGGCAACCCGATGGTGGGAGCGATCTACGGCGGCTCGAACCCGGCGCACTTCATCCACGGCGGTGGAGGCGCGATGCCGGTCGACAGCGTGGGCGTGCCGTGGAACGGCAACTACGTCACCGCGAGCGGCAACCTGATGGCCGATTTCCAGCTCAACGTCACCGCCGAGGCCCAGGGCCGGTTGCAGGTCTCCCGCCTGTTCAACATGACCGACGACCCCGGCGTCAAGCAGATGCTGCGCTTCCTGCTGGCCCGCGACACGATGCACCAGAACATGTGGATGGCGGCCATCGAGCAGCTCAAGGAGGACGGCCTGGAGGCCATGCCGGTGCCGGAAGCCTTCCCCGACTCCCCGGATTTCACCGAGGAGTTCAGCTACACGTACCTCGACTTCTCCCCGGACGGCGACGCCGGCCAGGGTCGCTGGGCATCCGGACCGGCGCCGGACGGCAGGGGAGAGTTCCGTTACGACAACAGCCCTCGGGCGCACGCACCGGAACCCGTCCTGCCTCCGGGCGACCCACGCCTGTACGGGACCGACCCGGGGATGGTGCAGGGTGTGATGAACAAGGTCGAGAGCAAGGTCACCTGACGTGTCGGGCGGGCTCGGCTGATTGCCGAGCCCGCCCGCCTTTCACGTCATTCGTCGTGGGACGGTGTCACCTGGTCAGCGTTGCAGGGTGAGGACGCCCGGACGGTAGGGCAGCAGGCCGTAGTCGCCGCCGGAGTTCGGGGCACGGCCCTGGTAGAGCAGTTGCAGGTTGCAGGGGTCAACGGTCATCGTCTGGTCGGCGTTGGAGCGGATCAACTCGCCGTGGCTGATGTCGTTGGTCCAGGTCGCGTTGCTGTTGGCCTTACCCGCGAACGGGTTGCTCTCCGACGCGGCCTGCGGCGTCCACGTCCCACCCAGACTCGTCGCGGTGAACGACCGGAAGTACCGGCCCTGCGACCCGATCGCCTCCACCAGCATCAGGTACCGGTTCTGACCCTGAAGCTTGTACACCTGCACACCCTCGAACAGGTTGTTCGTGGTGTCCGTCATGATCGTCGTGTAGTTCGACCCGAAGCTGCCCGGGAAGTTCCCGATCGGCATGCTCGCCCGGTAGATCCGACCGTTGTCACCGGCGAAGAACAGGTACATGTTCTGGTCATCACCGATCAACGCCTGATCGATCGGCCCGGTCCCCGAGTTCGAGATGCTGCCGGTGAACAGGGTCTGATGCGCCGACCAGCTGTTCACATTCGCCGGGTTCGTCGACGTCCGGTACGAGAACGCCGGCCCACCCCACTGGTAAGCGAGGACCCAGATGTTGCGCGGCGCGAAGTAGAACAACGACGGCGCCACAGCCGCGAACGGCATCTGGTTCTGGCTGGCCGAACCCATCTGGTTCCAGTTCGAGAACAACCCGAAGTTCATCGAACCCCACGTCGTGCCCGTGTCATGCGTGGTCGCGTAGACCAGGTGCTGACCGTTGTACGGGGCGTGCGTGAAGTCCTTCAGCGACACCCAACCGGCACGGGGCTGCGCGAGCGCGCCCGTCGACGACCACCGGTACGACGACGGCAAGTTGCAGGTGCCACCGGGCGGCGGGGTGGTGGGGGTCGGGTCGGGGTTGTTGCCCCCGTCGACGCGGACGAGCTGCCACTGCTGGTTGGCGCCGTTCCAGTCGTCGTACTGCACGATGTTGCCACCGTCAGCGGTCGAGGCGCCCTGCACCTCCACCACCTTGTTGCTGTGCCGGCTGATCAACCGGACATGGCCACCGTCGGAGTCGGCCAGCCGGAACTGCTGATTGGTCCCGTTGTGGTCGGTCCACTGCACGATGCTGCCACCGTTGGCGGTCGACCAGTTGTAGATGTCCAGCACCTTGCCCGACAACCGCGACTTCAGGCGGTAGTAGCCGCCACCCGAGTCGACGAACTGCCACTGCTGCTGATTGCCGTTGTTACGCGTCCACTGGGTGATCCGCGCTCCGTCGTTGGTGGCCAGGTTGTACACGTCCAACGCCTTGCCACTGTTGCGGTTGAGCAGCACGTACCACGCGTTCGTGTCCACTGTCGCCGCGGCGGCCGGGGTCGACGTCACCGCTACGGCGGTGACACCGCCCACCACCGCCGCCACGCCGGCCGCGACGACGCGCAGCAACCGCCCACGCCGACGCGACGGCGGCGCGAGCAATTCAGATCTACCAAAGGCAGACATGATCCTCCTTCAAGATGACCAGGACCCCGAACGGCCCAGGACGGTCACACCACGACGCGCAGCGACCGAGCCGTGACGTGTTAGCGCTAACAGTGGCGTCCGCATGCCCTGGCGCACGCCTGAACCAAGATCCGACGACACAGGCCTGCCCGGTGAACCTCCGGCGTCATCACCCTTGAACATCGAATGTGGGCGATAACATGCCGTTCGTCAAGCCGTAACTTGGTGGTTTCACGGAGACCGGCCGCGCCGGGAACCCGGGCGCGGCCAGTGCCGAACCGTCGCTGCGCAGGCATCGCCCTGCCCACCGCCACAGTCCAGGACGGACCGCCCGCAGCAGGCTGCCTGATGGCGCTAACATCGGCGTTTACGCATGATTCGGTCGCCGCCGCGCCTGCCCGGGAAAGGCGTACCGAACCCGGCCGGGCAGAGACTCGCCTTGCAGCGCACCAGCGCGGTCGCGCGGACTGGCGAACAAAAGACTTCCGTGCAGGAGATTTGGTATTGACCGGCCGCATGCCTGAAGGGACAGGGACGTCGATGACCCGCGAGGTGGATATCTGGTTCGACCCGAGTTGCCCGTACACCTGGATCACGTCGCGCTGGCTGGTCGAGGCCGCGACGGTGCGACAGCTGCACATCCGCTGGCACGTGATGAGTTTGTCGGTGCTCAACGAGCACCGGGAAGTCGATCCGGAAGGCGACACGGAGGGCTACCTCTGGGGACCGGTGCGCATCTGCGCGGCCGTCGAGCGGCGGTACGGCCAGGCCGGGCTGGCACGATTCTTCACCGCGTACGGTATTCGGGTTCACCAGGGCGGGCAGTGGGTCGAGTTCGCCGACGCGCTGGCCGACGCGGGCCTGCCCACCGACCTGGCGACGGCGGCCGACACCACCGAGTTCGACGATGCGGTCCGCGCGTCACACGCGGAAGGTGTCGCCCTGCTCGGCGATCACGTCGGCACTCCGATCATCAGCACCATCGGCGACGGCGGAGATCCGATGGCCTTCTTCGGCCCGGTGATCTCCCGGATTCCGCGGGGCGAGGAGGCGGGCCGGCTCTGGGACGGCGTCGTACTCGTCGCCGCGATGCCCGGCTTTCACGAATTGAAGGGGCGATCACACGCCGAACCGCAATTCGGCGAGGTCACCCCTCACTCTGCGTGAGCTCCCTTACAGCATCCACCCTGACGCCATCTTCTCGACAGGGCGTCGGTATCTTTGCCGACATGCTGTCGGCTACCTATCGGATGCGGTGAGCCCATGTTCCTCGCCATACGCGAACTTACTTTCGCCCGCGGTCGATTCGCCCTGATGGGCGTCGTCGTCGCGCTCATCGCGATCCTCACCGTACTGCTGAGCGGACTCTCCGTCGGTCTGGTCAACGACGGAGTCTCCGGCCTGAAACGTCTCCCCGTGACCTCGCTGGCCTTCCAGCACGAGGTCGCCAAGGACTCCGCCTTCTCCCGCAGCGTGGTGGAGACCTCAGCCGTCGACACCTGGGCGGCCCAGAACGGTGTTGCCGAGGCGGCACCACTGGGCAACACCCTCGCCAACGGTCGGACGAACCAGGGCATCGAGGTCGACCTCGCCCTCTTCGGCGTCGAGGTCGGCTCCTTCCTCGACCCGGCCGTCGCCGAGGGTCAGCGCCTGGCCGGCGAAGGCGAGGTGGTGATCAGCTCCACCGCCGCCGAGCTGGGCATTTCGGTGGGCGACACGATCACCCTGGAACCCGCCGGGACCCCCCTCAAGGTGGTGGGCATCCTCGGCGAGCAGCACACCTTCGGCCACGTCGACATCGGTTACCTCCCGCTGCGCTCGTGGCAGGAAGTGAAGGCAGGCGTACGGTCCGGCGACGCCGCACCCGAGCGCATCTACAACGAGATCACCGCGGTCGCCGTACGCGCCTCCGACGGTGCCGACGTCGACCTGGCGGCCGGTGACAAGGCCGCCGGCACGACCTCGATGACCCTGGAGCAGTCCTTCGGCGCCTCGCCGGGCTACACCGCCGAGACCTCCACGCTCCAGCTGATTCAGGTCTTCCTCTACGCCATCTCGGCCCTCGTGGTGGGCGCGTTCTTCACCGTGCTCACCGTGCAGCGCAAGCAGGAGATCGCCGTGATCCGGGCGCTCGGTGCCAGCACCCGTTACCTGCTCCGGGACAGCCTGCTCCAGTCGGTGGTGCTCCTCGTCCTCTCCGCCGGGGTCGGCGTCGGCATCGGTGTGGCAGCCGGCATCGGCATCTCGGCCAGCCCCATGCCGTTCGTGCTGGAGGCCGCACCCATCGCCGTCGCCACCGCTCTGCTGCTCATCCTGGGCGTCGTCGGTGCCACCGTGGCCGTCCTGCGCATCACTCGCGTCGACCCGCTCACCGCGCTCGGAGGCAACCGATGACCGCCATGCTGTCCCTGTCCGACGTCACTCTGATCCACGGCGACGGCGAAGACACCGTCACCGCCCTCGACAAGGTCAACCTGGAGGTCGAGGCGGGCGAACTGGTCGCGATCGTCGGCCCCTCCGGCGCCGGCAAGTCCAGCCTGCTGGCGGTCTGCGGAGCGCTCATCAGCCCCACCTCGGGCACGATCCGGCTCAACGACCTCGACCTCAGCGTGCAGTCGCCGCGCCGGCTCACCGCGATCCGTCGGGAGCGGATCGGCTTCGTGTTCCAGAGCGGCAACCTGATCCCCTCGCTCACCAGCCTGGACCAGGTACGGCTGCCGCTGACCTTCGGCAAGGTCGCCAACCCGCGTGACCCCCGGGAGTTGCTGGCCGAGGTCGGCATGTCGCACAAGGCGGACCGACGCCCGCACCAGCTCTCCGGCGGCGAACGGCAGCGGGTCGGCATCGCGCGGGCACTCGTCACCCGCCCGCAGGTGCTCCTGGTGGACGAGCCGACCGCGGCGCTGGACCGCCAGCGCAGCCAGGACGTCGTCGCGCTCCTGGCCCGCGAGGCGCACGAGCACGGGGTCGCCACCGTCATGGTCACCCACGACCACGAGGTGCTGCACCACTGCGACCGGGTGCTTGAGATGATCGACGGCAGGCTGTTGCCCGCCGAGAGCAACGCCGCGGTCTGAGGTCACCGCCCGGACCAGTTAGCCAGACGAGGAGGAGCGCGTGCCGCGGATCCAGGCGGCCAGCGTCGCCGAGCACCACGCCCGACAACGGCGTGCCCTGCTGGACGCGGCACGCGCTCTGCTGGCCGAGACCGAGCAGGCGCCCTCCATGGCGGCGATCGGACGCCGCGCCGGGCTCGCCCGCTCCAGCGTCTACCAGTACTTCGCCTCCGCCGAGGACCTTCTCGCCGCCGTCGTCGCGGACGTCTTCCCGACGTGGGCGGGCCAGGTTCTGGAGCGGGTGACGGCGGCGCCGACGCCGGGCACCCGCATCTGGGCGTACGTGGTGGCGAACGTCGACCTGTTCGCAAGCTCCGAGCAGGCGGTGGCCCGGGCCCTCACCCGGGTGGTGGAACCGCGCGTGTTGCAGGGCCCGCTGGAGGAGTTCCACGCCCAACTCCAGGGGCCCCTGCGGCAGGCGCTCGCCGAGTTCGGTGAGCCGGAGCCGGAGACGATGGCCGAGCTGATCGACTCCCTCATCGTGCGGGCGTCCCAGGACGTCGGCGCCACCGTCCGCACGCAGGCGAGGAGGACCGCAGACGTCACGCTCGCCCGGTTACGCCGGCTGCTCGGCCCGTACCTCGGCCTGGGTCCGCAGGACTGACGCCCCACCGGCCCCGGCCGAGGCACGGGCCGCGCTGGTCAGAGCAGGAGCAGCAGGGCCGATCCGACCACCACCGCCGGAATGGTGGTGATGACCGTGGCCATCAACGCGGAGTGTCGGCGCAGTGCGGCGAGCGGGATCAACGCGTCGCCGTCCTGACTTATCGCGTTGGCGACCAGGGTCGGCAGCGGCAGTCCCCCGCTGACGTACAGGCCGGTGAAGACGATCTGCACCGCGCAGCCGGGGATCAGGCCGATGCCGGCGCCGACCAGCACACCCAGCAGCCCACCGAGCGCGATCTGCGAACCGTCGAATCCGGTGGTGCTGGTGACCACCTGCCAGGCCAGGTACGCCACCGCCACCCAGACGGTGATGAAGGACGCCTCGTGGGCGCTGTGCCGCAGGGTCGCCCCGATCGACTGCGGGTGCGCGGTCTCCAGGTTGTCGTCCGCCAGCCGTCCGCGACCGGCGGCGAAGATCAGCGTGGCGAGCAGGGTGCCGAGCACACCGAGCGCCAGGTACGGGTCGACCCCACCGAGTGCCCGGGTCAGCATCGCCGGGTCGATCAGTTGGAACAGCACCGGTACCGACACGGCGAAGGCCGGCACGGTCAAGCCCCAGAAGATCGTGGACGCCGACATCTGCGGCAGCACGCCACCGAGCAACCGTCGTGAACCGGCCAGGTCGGGCACCCCGACCGCAACCAGGCCGCCACCGCCTCCGACCGGCACGGCCCCAGACCCGCCGGACCCGGACCCGCCGACCCCAGAACCGCCGGAACCAGCACCGCCGACCCCGGAGCCGACGGGCGTGGTCAGTGCCGCGGAACCGGCGGGCACGGCCACCACGGCGGGTGTCCGGCGTACCGCACGTGCCGGGTCGATGCCGAGCGCGTCCACCACGTACCCGGTGATCAGACCGACCACGAAGAGCAACGTGTGGATCTTGAGCGCGAACATCGGATTCCAGGCCATCACCACCCACGAGGAATCGCCCATGGTCGCCACCAGGGCAGCGATCACCGTGCCGAACGACACCTTGCCCCGGGCGTACAGCGGCATGAGGATGATCGCGCCACCGCAGCCGGGACTCACCCCCAGCAGCGCTCCGACCATCGGCCCGAACCGCCGATGCCGGGTCAGCCCGTCGGTGACCCGGTCTCCGTAGCGCCAGCGCAGCCAACCGAAGAGCGCCACCATCACCGCGACGTAGACACCAACCTGCATGAACGCGTCAGCGATCGGACGCAGGACGATTTCGGCCATGAACACACCTCCAGGCGACAGACGGCCTGCGGGGGATGTGCTGCTTCAGGCCGCAGCAGGTACGCCACGGCACTTCCCCGGACGCTGGCCCTTATGGGCCATTCGGCGACCCCGCTGGGTCATCCGGTCCAGTCACGGTCCGGGATCGCCTTCGGTACGAATGCGCATGATGGCTCGTTAACCGGGAAGGAGCGAACATGTCACACTGTTCCCCCATCCGGGTCGCAGTCGTCGACGGCCAGCCGATCTTCGCTCGCGGCCTCGAACTGCTCCTTCCTGCCGCCACCGATGGGCGGGCGCAGGTGGTGGGCTTCACCGCCGACGCCGCGGCGGCGGCCTCGCTGGTCCGCCGGTGCGTACCTGACCTGGCCCTGGTCGACCTGCACATGCCGGCGCCGGGAGGGATCCGAGCCGTGGCGGCGATCCGACGGACCACGCCACAGGTCCGCATCGTGGCCATGTCCGACGCGGAGGACCTGAGTTCGCCGCTACAGGCGCTGGAGGCCGGCGCCGGGGCGTACGTGCCCAAGAGCGCCGAGCCGGAGAAGCTGCTCCCCCCACTGCTGGCGGTCCTGGACGGCTGGGCGGTGATGCCGACGCAACTGCTGAGCACGTTGCTGCGACCCGCCCGGTTCCCGCCCGTCAGCCTCGACGAGGCGGAGCGTGCCCTGCTCCGATCCATCGCCGCCGGCCGGAGCACCCTGGAGATCGCCGATCAGATGCACGTCTCCGACCGGACCGTGAAGCGGATGTCGGCCGCGCTGTTGCGCAAGTTGCGGGTCTCCAACCGCGCCCAGGCCGCAGCCCTCGCCGGCCATGCGGGGCTGCTCGACGACTGACCGGTCACGCCCGGCAGGTCTCATCGCTCGACGTCGTCGGTACGCGGGCGGGCACCGGCGATGAACGTGTCGAGCGCCGGCCCGTGCAGCACGCCGCCGGGCAGCGGATCACGCAGTGCCCGTACCACCAGGCGCGCCACGGGTAGTCGGTCCGGGCGCAGCGCCGCCGCGAGGACCACGTTGCCGTACCGCCGGCCGCGCAGCATCCGGCGGTCGGCGACGACGCAGACGTCGGCGAAGACCGCCCGCAGGGTGGCCGCCTGCACCCGGGCGAGGACCAACGGCGGCAGGTCTGTCACGTTGACCAGGTAGATGCCGTCCGGTCGCAGCACCCGGGCGACCTCGGCGGCGAACGCCACGGTCGCCACGTGCGGCGGCATCCGGGCCGCCCGGTAGATGTCGGCGAGCACCAGGTCGTACGCCCCGGCGGGTGCCTCGGCGACCGCGTCCCGCGCGTCGGCGACGTGGATCTCGACGCCGCCCGGGACGGGCGGCAGCTCGCGTGTCACCAGGTCGACCACGGCCTGTTCCCGCTCGACGACCAGCTGCGCCGAGCTGGGCCGGGTGGCGGCGAGGTAGCGCGGCAGCGTCAGTGCGCCGCCGCCGAGGTGCAGCACGTCCAGCGGCCGACCGGCGGGCGCGGCGAGATCGGCCACGGCGGCCATCCGCCGGACGTACTCGAAGTGCAGGTACGTGGGATCGACGAGATCGACGTACGACTGCTCCACACCGCCGGCCAGCAGCGTACGCCCGGTGGGCCGGACCGGATCGACGACAAGTTCCAGCCGGTCGTCGTCGGATGCCCCCATGACCAGGCAGGCTAACCGACCCGCCCGAGCTGCTCTGCCGGCCCGCCGGCACCGCCTCAGGCGGTGCCGGTCTCGCGGCCGGCCCGGATCGACCCGCCGGTCGCGAGCCGCATGAGGTCGGTGTTGAAGTCGATCTCCTGCGGGCCGCTGCTCGGCCGGGCGTTTCCACCCCAGGTGTGCTGGTAGCTGTCCCAACTCTGGTCGGTGATGGCGCTGCGGACGGAGCTCGCCACCAGCGCTGCCAACTCGGCGGCCGTGCGGTCGATCCGACGCCCGAGGGAGGTGTCTCCCCAGTCCTCGGGGGCGGCGAAGACCGAGGTCGGGACCGGCAGGGCCCGCATGAAGGCGAAGAGCGGACGCAGCTGATCGTCGATCACCAGGGCGTGCCGCGAGGTGCCCGCAGTGGCGCCGAGCGCGATGGGTGTGGCGATGAGCAGGTCGTTGTCGAGCACGTCCACGAAGGATTTCAGCAGCCCGCTCATGCCGGCCTTGTAGACGGGCGTGGTGACGACCACGCCGTCGGCGCCGGCCAGCGTCTGGATCGCGGTGAGGAGGTCACCTTGCGGGTGACCACTGACGATGGCGCTGGCGATCTCACCGGCGAGCGGCCCGAGGTCGATGATCGTGACGGTGGCCTCGATGTCACGGGCAGCGAGCCGGTCGAGGGTCTTCTGCGCGATGCGGTCGGCGAGCCGACGCGAGGACGAGGGCACGCTCGTACCACCGTTGACCACGACGATGCGGCGGGGCGCGGTGTCGTCGGGGTCGGTGTGTCCGGGCGCGGAGGTCGCCGGGGTGTGCGAGGGCTCGAAGGTCATGCCGAGTCCTGACTGTCGTGTCGGGTGGGGCCGGGGTCGATCCGGTCGATGACCTGCTGGGTGAGGGCCCGCAGCTCGGTGAGCTGGGCCGGGGTGAGTGCGCCCGTCATGGCCGACGTGACCGCCTGGGCGTGACGGGCGCCGACGGCCCGCTGGAGCGCGGCACCCTTCTCGGTAAGCGTGAGTACGGACGCACGGCGGTCACGGGGGTCGCAGTCGCGAGCGACAAGTCCGCGCTGCACGAGCCGGCTGCACAACCGCGACACCCCGGCCTGGGTCATGAGGATGCCGCGGTTGATCTCCGTCATGCTCATGCCCTGCGGCGATTTCCTCAGCGTGTAGAGGACGTCGTACTCGTTGGGCGTGAGCTCGTGCCAGATGTCGTCGGCCAGGAACCGGCGGGCGAGGAGGACCTGGGCCCGGAAAAGGCTCTCCCAGGCCTCGTTCGCCAGCCGCTCCTCGGCGTTCACCGGATCACCGGGTAGACGGCGGGCGTCGCGGGGTCGCTGTCCTGGTAGGGCGAGGTGCCCGTGACGTTGTCACCGCGGTTGGCGTTGGGTCGCGGCTGCCGCGGCTGCTCGTCGCCGTACTTCTGCCGGACCCGCTGCTCGTGGGTGGGTGCCTCGGCGGCCTGCGGGGAGCGACGCGACGCCATCTCCTTGCGCAGCACCGGGACGACCTCCTCGCCGAGCAGGTCGAGCTGTTCGAGAACCATCTTCAGCGGCATGCCGGCGTGGTCCATGACCCAGAGTTGGCGCTGGTAGTCACCGAACATCTCCTGGAATCCGAGCGTCTTGTCGATCACCTGTTGCGGGCTGCCGACACTCAGCGGGGTGCGCTCGGCGTACGTCTCCAGGGAGATGCTGTGGTCGTAGACCGGCGCCTCGTCGAAGTACGGGCGGAAGGTGCGGAAGGCGTCCTGCGACCTGCGGGCGATGAAGGCCTGACCGCCCAGCCCGACGATCGCCTGCTCCTCGGTGCCGTGCCCGTAGTGGGCGAAGCGCCGCCGGTAGAGGTTGACCAGCGGCAGGAAGTGCCCGGTCGGGGCCAGGATGTTGTTGGCGAAGAAGCCGTTGCCGTAGTAGGCGGCCTGCTCGGCGATCTCCGGCGTACGGATCGAGCCGTGCCAGACGAAGGGCGGTACGTCGTCCAGCGGCCGAGGGGTCGAGGTGAAGCCCTGCAACGCCGAGCGGTACGTGCCCTCCCAGTCCACGACGTCCTCCCGCCACAGCCGGTGCAGCAGGTTGTAGTTCTCGAGGGCCAGCGGCAGCCCTTGACGGATGTCCTGACCGAACCAGGGATAGACGGGAACCGTGTTGCCTCGGCCGAGCGTGAGATCCAGCCGGCCCTTGGCCAGGTGCTGGACCATCGCGTACTCCTCGGCGATGCGCACGGGATCGTTCGTGGTGATCAAGGTGACCGAGGTGGAGAGGATGATCCGCTTGGTCAGCGCGGCGACGTGGGCCAGGAAGGCCGCCGGGGACGAGGAGAAGAACGGCGGGTTGTGGTGCTCGCCGATCGCGAAGACGTCCAGGCCGACCTCTTCGGCCTGGACCGCGATCCGGGTCATGGCGTCGATGCGTTCCGCCTCGCTCGGTGTGGTGCCGGTGACCGGGTTCCGGGTGACGTCACTGACGGAGAAGATGCCGAACTGCATGGTGATGCCTTTCCGGGGTTGGTGAGGTCTGACGGCGTGCCCACCGACCTCAACGTACATGACAAGTCATGTATTTCGACGGCCGGTGCGGCTGAGGCCAGGACGGTGCTGCCGGAGCGGTGGGCAGGGTCGTCCACCGCCCCGGCGACGGCAGGCCGGGCTCAGGCGACGCGGGCACCCAGCAGTTCGGCGCGCAGCGCGTCGAGTTGCTCGTCGGTGTCGCTCGCGACCCGGCGCAGGATCTCCACCGCGTCCTGCCCGACCGGTGCCCGGCTGGGGGCAGGTTCCTCGGTGGCGAGGCGGACCACCCAGGCCGCCGCGTCCACGGCAGGCAGCCCGGAACCCTGCATGCTGTTGAGCGCGTCCTTGAAGGCGGCGAAGTTCTCCCCGTACAGATCTCGCTGCTGCGCTGTGAAGCTCTCGGTGACGCGGTCCAGCGCCGCGGCGGTCTTGGCCGGTCCGCCGGTGAGCATGTTTCCGGCCTGGGCGATCACCACGTCGACCCCGAAGGGACGCAGTTCGTTGCGGTAGACGTCGGCGATCGCTTCGAGCGCGGCCTTTGTCGCGCTCGATGGTCCGTTGAACTGCAACGGGAAGCGACCGGTCATCGCGCCGATCAGCACGATCCGCCCGCGGGCGGTGCGCAGCAACGGCAGGAAGGCATTGGTCGCCGAGATGGTGCCGAAGACGTTGACGTCGAACTCCCGGCGTATCTCCGCGATGGGCAGCACCTCCAGCGGGCCCGGGGTGAGGATGCCGGCGTTGTTGATCAGAATGTCCAGGCCATGGTCGCCCACGGCCTCGGCAACCTCGTCCGCCCAGGCACGGACGGCCGCATCGTCGGCGACATCGACGATGCTGAGGTTGACGCCCGGCTCGTCCGCGAGGCCGCCGGCCTCCTCCATCGAAAGCGCGGTCCCGTAGACCGTGTAACCCACCGCGGCGAACTGCAGCGCGAGCTCACGCCCCAGGCCGCTCGCGGCACCGGTGACAGCGACGGTCCGAAGCTCAGACATGGCGAGCACCCCTTCCCCGATTCGTTGTGCCGATCCGTGGTGGACCGGCACTCCCCCCAACATTCATGACTCGTCATGTATTTCGGATGACGGTCGTCGGTCGGCCTTCTCGGCTCAGCCACGAGCCGACGCCGAGACCCTGAACCGTTTTCAGTCTGGCTGCGTGTAGATGCCGAGCGGCTTTGGAAGCGCTTAAACCAGGAGAAAACGGAGAGTTCAGTGTCGCGAAAGAGTGCTTTGTCCATTGTTGTGCTGATGGCGGTCGGTGCCGCGTTGGCCGCCTGCGACTCGACCCCGAGCACCCCCGCCCCGCAGCCCACCGCCGTCGGGCAGGGCGAGACCACTCCCGCTACGGTGCCCGGCGAGGGCGCTGCCGGGCTCTCACTGCTCACCGGCACCGCCAGAGCCAACAACTCCCCCGCCGACACCGGGGACTGGGCGGTGCCGAACGGCGGCGTGCCGAAGGGTGCGGTGGCCCGGGCCGCGGCGAAGTGGGTTCAGCTCACCGCGAGCAGAGCCGGCGACCTCGACCCGGTCGTGGTGAACGGCGCCCGGCTGACCCTCTACCGCTTCGACAACGACAGCAACAAGCCGTCGAAGTCGAACTGCAACGGCGACTGCGCGGCCACCTGGCCCCCGGTGACCATCGCCCCCGGCGGCACGATCTTCGTCGCCGGCGTCGAGCAGTCCGCGATCGGCACCGTACTGCGGAACGACGGCCGACTTCAGGTCACCATCGACGGCTGGCCGGTGTACCGGTTCGCTCGCGACACCCAGCCCGGTGAAACCCTGGGACAGGGCGTCGGCGGCACCTGGTTCGGCATCACCCCGAACGGTCAGAAGGCCGGCGGTGCGGACGCCCCGCAGGACGGTGGGCCGAACGTTCCACCGGCGACCAGCGTCATCCTCTTCGACGACGCCAACTTCAACGACCTCGGCCCGTCCCAGGGGGTCGCCGGCAGCGGTTGCCGAGACGTCGGCCGGGCCGGCGTCGCCTCCTCGCTGATCACGTCGGGTTCGCTCAAGCTCTGGTCCGGGCCGAACTGCACCGGCCGCTCGGTCGTGGTGGACGGCGACGTCGCCGACCTCGCTTCGATCAACTTCGACGACACGGTCGCCTCCGTCCTCTTCGGCTGACCCCTTTCGCTGCTTCACCGGATGTGCCGGCTCCGCCTCGCGCGGGCCGGCACATCCGTTTGTGGTGCCCGGCCTCCTGACCAGAACGGCCGGCAAGCACACCAGAGAACCTGATCGCCGCCGATGTCGACGACCGCAGTCTCCCGTCCGGTTTCGCCCGGGTGCAGGCGTTCCGGGAGGGCTTTGCGGCCGCCGACCCGACGGCCTGCGCCGACCTGTTCCGGTAAATGCCACACCGGCCGGGGCCCGCTACGGATGCCCCGGACGGTGGCTGGTGTCGACGCCTACAGCGCCACGTCGGCGTACGTCTTGCCGTCGGTGTTCTCCACGCGGACGGCGACCACCTCGGACGGCGCGATCAGGGCACTGCCGTCCAGCGTGACCCCTTCGGTCTCGCCTTTCGCGGAGACCAACCAACTGCCGGCCAGGATGGTGCTGCCATCCCGACCGACGACGATCAGCCGACAGCGTTCCCCGGCCGGTATACCGAGAACCGCCGCGTTGACCCGGACCCAACCCTCGGACGGCGCCACCGCGACCGTCATGCGTACACCGGTGTCCTGGTCCAGTGCGGTGGCGAACCGGGTCCCCGGCGCGGCGGGGGTGGCGGAGACGGCCGGGGTCGGCACGGCGGCCACCTGCGCTGCCGCACCGTCGGCCGAGCGCCCCACCATCACGCCGGCCGAGACGGAGGCGGCGACGGCCGCAGCCGCAGCCACCGCGATCAGACCGGTCCGGCGCTGCCGCTGCTCCCGCGACTCCGACCGGATCTGCCGGAGGGTGCGTTGCAACAGCAGGTCACCACCATCGGGCGGCCCATCCAGCAGCATCGCGTCGGGTACCGCCTCCAACGCCATCTCGTACTCCCGCAGGGACTCGACCTCGGCGCGGCACTGCGCGCAGCCGGTCAGGTGCTCCTCGATCTGTCGGACCTGCTCGGCGTCGAGTATCTGCATGAGATATCCACCGATGTCAACGTGTTCATCGGCAAGGTGCGACGGGTTTGTGCTCATGAGGCAGGCCGTTCCGCTTCGACCGGACGCTTCGCGATGTCGCGCAGCGCGCGGAGTGCGTAGTAGGAGCGTGACTTGACCGTTCCCGGCGGGATGTTCAACGCCTTGGCGGCTTCCGCGACTGTACTCCCCAGTAGGTACACCTGCTCCAACACCTCACGGTGTTCGGTGGAAAGCTGGTTGAGGGCGTCCATCACCACCATCGAGGTGACCACCTGGTCGGCGTGGTCGCGTTCGATGGCGATGTCGGTGGGCGACTCCGGCACCTCGGTGGGCCGGGCCCGGCGGGCGCGCACCTGGTCGGTGACGATGTTGCGGACCACGGTCAGCAGCCAGCCGCGTACCGATCCCTTGCCGTTGACCAGGCTGTCCGGATGCCGCCAGGCCCGAACCAGTGCCTCCTGCACCACGTCCTCGGCCGCCGCCCGGTCCCGCGTCAACTGCGACGCGTACGCGAGCATCGCCCGCCCGTGCTCGTGAAACAGCGACCGCACCAGCGCCTCGTCCGCCACCTCCCGGCGTCGGTCACCCCGCAGCCCGGTCACCGACCGCACCTTCTGTCGCCCCGGCGTCGACGATCCAGGCTCCTCGGGTTCCGGCGACGAAGGTCTCGACCACCCCCGACGGGTCATCGGCCTGGTCATGTCGTTCCCCCCTGGGCATCCGACGGCGTCGCAGAGACGGCGGCGGCACAGTTGGTGGCCATCACGGACCACACCCCTCGTGCCCGCCTCGGCCGGCCGGGCGGGGTCACCGCACGCGGTAGGGACACGTCCGGCGGCACGAGCGGAAGCAACAGCCTGCGGACGGAAGAACAGGTCATTTTCGTACCAATCTCACGAAACGAAGGGCGAGCCGAACAGCCCGGTGGCCGGGCGGGGAGCCGATCGGGCGCGCGAGGCCGCCGCGGGTGTCAGACGCAGCCCGCGTACGCCGATGTCAAAGGCACCGTCGGGCCGGCGAATCCTGGCCGCGGTGGATGGGGAGACCGCTGAGCTGACCCGGTCGGGGCCGCGTGGCTGGCCCCCCTCGCCGGGCGGCCCCGACCGGAGCGCAACGGGAATCAGCCGAAGCTGTTCCCGGTCCGGGTGTCGACGGGGTAGCTAGCCATGCTGGTATCCGCTCCTGTCCTGGTGGACTGCTCCGAAGGGGTCCGGACTGCCCGGCACGGCCAGCGCCACCGGCGTTGACACCACCCACACGGTTACCGACACACAGCAGTTCACACAGTTCGACGGCAAGGCCGGAAAGTGGTCGGCACCACAGCCGGACGGCACATCTGAACCGGTTCGCGACCGGTTCCGTGTGCCCGCCGAGCCGACGGACGAGCAGCGGTCAGTTGCGAAGTGCCGGCCCCGGTGCCGAGGAGGGCTCGTCGACGCAGGTCCGGCCGCTGTTCAGGCAGGCGACCACCCGCGCCATCAGCTCGTCCGGCATGAGGTTGACGAAGAACGCGTGATCGGTGCGGGGGCTGTTGCGTTGCCCGTCGAACGCGTCGATCCGGAACCGCTGGCCGGTCGGCAGGTCGTAGGCGGCGACCAGGCGCAACTGCGGCACCGGGAAGGTGCCCTTCGGGCAGCCACCGTTCACCGCCGGGAAGACGAGGTGGGCCCGGTGATCGGGGGTGTCCAGGTGCCGACCGTCCCAGCAACTCGGGAAGTCGTGGATGCGGACCACCTGGTCACCAGGCGGGCAGACCGGGTAGCTGGTGGTACGCCGGTCCGACGTACTGCCGCAGGTCCAGGTGGCCCGCGCCCGCGCGCCGCCGTTGGTGATCGCCGCGGCGTCACCGACGGTGCCCCGCAGCAGGCGCGGCATCGGCACGACGTTGCCCTGCGGGTTGCCCCGGTAGGTCAGGGTGAACGCGCTCGGCACCTGAATCCGCCCACCGTGCCCGCCGGTGGTGTTGTCGTGCCCGTCGGCGGGTTCTTCGTCGATCAGGCGCAGCACCGGCCAGAAGTACGTCGACAGGTCGCCGTTGCGGCACGTGGTCTCGCCGTCGGCCAGGCTCTCGACGGTGGAGTCGACGTCGGTGGAGAGGTTGCCGACGTAGTCGTGCACGTGGTGGGCGGGGCCGGGGTGACCGGGTGCGGCGACCACGTTGACGGTGTTGCGGTGGCCGTTCTCGTTGCGACCGCAGTCCCAGGTGTAGCTTCCGGTCGCGGCACCGAGGGCCGGCACCGGCTGGGTGAGGTTCGGTGGTACGGCGCCGATGTCGACGAAGTCGCCGCCCAACTGGGCCGCGATCTCGGTGCCCGCCGGTGCCCCACCGAGGTTGACGCCACAGCCGGCGACCAGGCCCAGCCCGGCTCCGATCAGCGCCATCTCCAGCGTCATCGCCAGGGCGTACGCCCGCCGCCGAGCCATCCCCGCCTTGCTCATGACGTCACCATATGCAGATTCCGCCGCCTCCCTCGCCGCTCATCGGCCGCCCGATGGGCCGTGCTGACCAGCGCAAACGCCCTTGGTTGTCGATCCCTGGTCGCTGCTGGTGTGACGATCGACGCGGTGTGACCCGGGTTACCCGGACCTCCCACCGCGCGTCCTCACCGGTCGGGTGGCGGGCCGAGCAGTTCGGTGAGCGCACCCTGCGCCGACCTCGGCGACCCGGTCCGACGGCCCGGCCAGCAGGTGCCGGATGTCCTCGTCGTCACGGATCACGGCACGACCTCCCGGTTGGTGAAAAGACGCAGATCCGGGCCGGGCCGGAAGGTTAACGCGCACTTTGCGGGTCTTCCGCGCCACCGGATGTGTCGAGTCCTCCACTCCGGAGCGACGGCCGGAAACGGTACCGATTACTTACCGAAACTACCGGTTGAAAAGGCTGGAACTTTCTGCCAGCCTGATAGCCACCGATCGATGTTGTCGTTAACATGATCTTCCGGACCGGGGAGGCGCCTCTCGCGACCAAGGCCACCTACGCACCCGGTCACATCTCCACCACCTGCCAGTCCACCGCCCGCAACAACGTCTCCGCGGGCAGACCGGGCAACCCATTTGGAACCCCTTCACCCGCTGGTCAGCCGACTCGCCTCCGGGCGGACGCTGACGTGATTCCTGGCCCGGTCGGCGGACCGACATCGCAGCTCGCCGCCGTCCGAGCGCCCCGAACAGCGACAGACATCTCCTATCCCACTAGTGGAGGATCAACATGATCTCCCGGACCCGTCCCTCCGGGCGTCGACTTCGAACGCTCTCCCTATCCGGAACGACCGCGATAGTTGCGGTCCTCGCCGCGTCGATGCTGCCCACTCTGGCCCACGCTGCCGAGTCCACTCTCGGTGCGGCCGCGAACCAGTCCGGCCGGTACTTCGGTGCCGCTGTGGCCGCTAACAAGCTCAACGACGGCGCGTACACGACGATCCTGAACCGCGAGTTCAACAGCGTCACGCCCGAGAACGAAATGAAGATCGACGCGACCGAGCCGCAGCAGAACAACTTCACGTTCGGCAACGCGGACCGGATCGTCAACCACGCCATCTCCCGCGGCTGGAAGGTCCGGGGTCACACGCTGGCCTGGCACTCGCAGCAGCCCGCCTGGATGGAGCGGATGGAAGGCCAAGCCCTGCGCTCGGCCATGCTCAACCACGTCACCCGGGTGGCGACTTACTACCGCGGCAAGATCGACTCGTGGGACGTGGTGAACGAGGCGTTCGAGGACGGCAACAGCGGCGCACGCCGTAACTCGAACCTCCAGCGCACCGGCGGCGACTGGATCGAGGCCGCGTTCCGCGCCGCCCGCGCCGCCGACCCGGGCGCGAAGCTCTGCTACAACGACTACAACACCGACAACTGGACCTGGGCCAAGACCCAGGCCGTCTACAACATGGTGCGCGACTTCAAGCAGCGGGGCGTACCGATCGACTGCGTCGGGTTCCAGTCGCACTTCAACGCGCAGTCGGCGTACAACAGCAACTACCGCACCACGCTGTCCAGCTTCGCCGCCCTCGGCGTCGACGTGCAGATCACCGAGCTGGACATCGAGGGTTCGGGCACCACGCAGGCCAACACCTTCCGCGCCGTGGTCAACGACTGCCTCGCGGTGCCGCGCTGCAACGGCATCACCGTGTGGGGCATCCGGGACAGCGACTCGTGGCGTTCCTACGGCACGCCGCTGCTGTTCGACAACAACGGCAACAAGAAGGCCGCCTACACGGCCACCCTGGACGCGCTGAACAGCGCCACCCCGGGTCCGACCCCCACGCCGACCACTCCGGGCCCCGGACCGACCACTCCGCCGCCCGGCGCGGCCAGTGAGATCGTCGGCACGCAATCGGGCCGGTGTATCGACGTACCGAACGCGTCACAGAACAACGGCACCCGCGTCCAGCTCTACGACTGCAACAAGCAGACCAACCAGGCCTGGACCTACAACGCCAACAGGCAACTTCAGGTGTACGGCAACATGTGCCTCGACGCCGCCGGCTCGGGCAACGGCGCAGCCGTACAGATCTACAGCTGCCACAGCGGCACCAACCAGCAGTGGAACGTCAACTCCAACGGCACCATCAGCGGAGTCCAGTCCGGGCGCTGCCTCGACGTCTGGAGCACCGCCAACGGCGCCCAGGTCCAGCTCTACGACTGCCACGGCGGCACCAACCAGCAGTTCCGGCTCGTCTCCCTCGGCGGTTCCAACCCGCCGCCCACCACCCCGCCGCCGACGACTCCGCCGCCCGGCACCACCTGTGACCTGCCGTCGTCGTACCGGTGGTCGTCGACCGGCGCGCTCGCGCAGCCCCGGGCCGGTTGGGTGTCGCTGAAGGACTTCACCCACGCCCCGTACAACGGTCAGCACCTGGTCTACGCCACCACCCACGACACGGGCACGACCTGGGGCTCGATGAACTTCGGTCTGTTCTCGAACTGGAACCAGATGGGTTCGGCCAGCCAGAACCAGATGCCGTTCGCCGCTGTGGCGCCGTCGTTGTTCTACTTCGCGCCGCGCAACATCTGGGTCCTCGCCTACCAGTGGGGTGGGCCGGCGTTCTCGTACCGCACGTCGACCGACCCCACCAACGTCAACAGCTGGTCGTCGGCCCAGACCCTGTTCACCGGGTCGATCTCCAACTCCAGCACCGGTCCGATCGACCAGGCGCTCATCGGTGACGACCAGAACATGTACCTGTTCTTCGCCGGCGACAACGGCCGCATCTACCGGGCCAGCATGCCGATCGGGAACTTCCCCGGCAGCTTCGGCTCCAACTACACCACGATCATGACCGACACCACGAACAACCTGTTCGAGGGCGTTCAGGTCTACAAGCTCCAGGGCCAGAACCGGTACCTCATGATCGTCGAGGCGATCGGCTCGCAGGGCCGCTACTTCCGGTCGTTCACCGCCACCAGCCTCGGCGGCACCTGGACCCCGCAGGCCACCTCCGAGAGCAACCCGTTCGCGGGCAAGGCCAACAGCAACGCGACCTGGACCAACGACATCAGCCACGGCGAACTCATCCGCTCCAACGCCGACCAGACGATGACCGTTGACCCCTGCAACCTCCAACTGCTCTACCAAGGGCGCTCCCCGAACTCGGGCGGCGACTACGGCCTCCTGCCCTACCGCCCGGGAGTACTGACTCTGCAGCGCTGACCGCGTGCAGGTCCGGCTCGGGCACAGCCGGAGCGGGCGGGTTCGGCAGCAGCCGAGCCCGCCCACCCCTTGATCACCCCCACCACCAGGAGGTACCGACCGTGCAAGGACAGGCACACCATCCCCCACCCGCGGCGACTCCCGATGCTGACCGAGTGCCCAGCTTTCGGGGACGGCTGGCCAAGCTCGCCGCAGCCGGGATCGCCGCAGCCGTCGGACTGCTCACCGTGACGGTGGCGGCCGGATCGGCATCGGCCGCCGACAACCCGTACGAGCGGGGCCCGGACCCCACCCGGACCAGCGTCGCCACCGAGCGCGGCCCCTTCGCCAACACCTCGGTCAGCGTCCCGACCGGGTACGGCTTCAACGGCGGCCGGATCTACTACCCGACCGACACCAGCCAGGGCACCTTCGGCGCCATCGCCATCTCGCCGGGCTACACCGCGTTGTTCTCCGCGGAACTGGCCTGGATGGGACCGTGGCTGGCATCGCACGGCTTCGTCGTGATCGGCATCGAGACCAACAGCCGTAACGACTTCGACACCGCCCGCGGCACCCAACTGCTAGCTGCGTTGGACTACCTGACGCAGCAGAGCCCGGTACGCGACCGGGTCGACGCGAGCCGGTTGGCCGTGGCCGGTCACTCCATGGGCGGCGGCGGGGCGCTGAGCGCCGCCACGCGACGCCCGTCGTTGAAGGCGGCGGTCGGCATCACGCCGTTCTCGCCGTCGTCGAACCTGGCCAACGACCGGGTGCCCACGATGGTCATCTCCGGACAGGCCGACACGGTGGTCACCCCGTCCTACGCCCTCGACCTGTACAACAGCCTCCCGTCCACCACGGAGAGCGTGTACGTCGAGGTCGCCGGCGGAGACCATGGCTTCATGGTCGGCCGATCGAACCCGGTGATGATCCGGACGATGCTGCCCTTCCTGAAGATCTTCGTCGACAACGACGCCCGGTACAGCCAGTTCCTGTGCCCGCTGATGGACAACAGCGGCGTGGTCACCTACCGCAGCACCTGCCCGCTGATCGACACCCCGACCACTCCGCCGCCCACCAGCCCTCCGCCCACCAGCCCGCCACCGACCAGCCCTCCGCCCACCACGCCGCCGCCGGGCTCGGCCACCCAGATCGTCGGCGTCCAGTCGAACCGCTGCATCGACGTCCCGAACTCCTCCCGGAACAACGGCACCCGGGTCCAGCTGTACGACTGCCACGGACAGACCAACCAGGCCTGGACCTACACCGCGAACAAGCAACTTCAGGTGTACGGCAACATGTGCCTCGACGCCGCCGGCTCGGGCAACGGCGCAGCCGTACAGATCTACAGCTGCCACAGCGGCACCAACCAGCAGTGGAACGTCAACTCCAACGGCACCATCAGCGGAGTCCAGTCCGGGCGCTGCCTCGACGTCTGGAGCACCGCCAACGGCGCCCAGGTCCAGCTCTACGACTGCCACGGCGGCACCAACCAGCGATTCAACCTCGTCGCACGATGACCACGGTTGACCGCCTGTTCGAGAACAGGCAGGTCGACAAGCTGGCCAGCTAGTCCCCAGATCGAGCCGGAAAAAGGCACCCGGCGCCGCACATGGCGCCGGGTGCCTTTGTCGGAGCAGGTCGATCAGCCGATCGCGTACGCCCGGATGATCGTCACGTCGGTGTAGCCGCCGGTGGTGTCGGTGACCCTCGTCCGCAGCGAGACCGCACCGGAGGTCGGGTTGCCGACCTGGGCGGTCCAGGTGCCGTCGATCTTCTTGACCTTCACCGAACGCCAGGTCTTACCGCCATCGAACGAGGCCTTGGCGGTGACCGTCTTCACCTTCGGGTTCTTGCCCAGTTTGGCGTCGGGGCTGAGCTTGGGCCGGCTCAACGTCAACTTGACGTCGGTGGTGCTGCCCGGCTTCGCCTGGTTGTAGAGGTTCAGGCCGGTGGGCAGCATGGTGACGGCGTAGACGGGCGCCGTCACCGAGGTGTTCGGCTTCGCCTTGAACCGGTACGTGACGCTGGTCTTCGGCGACAGCATCCCGGCCGGGAAGGTGATCTCCGGGTAGTAACGGCTCGCGTTGTTGGTGAGCTTGTACCAGCCGGACTTCTTCACCTTGTACTCGAGGGACGTGTCGCCGGGCTCCCAGCCCCTGTCCTTCTTGGTCTTGACCGTCTTGCCACCGAAGGTCAGCGTCGCGGTCGCCTTGTCGCCACCCTCGACGTTGTCGTTGCGAGGAAAGCCGGGGTCGGCGAACATGCTGTTCAGCGAGTAGGAGATCCGGCCGTTGATCACGATCGGCAGCCGCGCGGACGGGCCCCAGGCAGCCCGGAAGAAATTCAGGGTGTGCGACTTGCCCGCCACAACCTTGCGGGACACCATGTAGCCGCCGAGGGTGACAGTGGTGCCATCCTTGGCCGCTGCATAGCTACTTGCACGGATGAGCCAGTTGCCGGGTGAGAGGTGCACCTTGGTCCGGTACGGCCGGTCGGTGCCGAACAGGCCGGCGTACATGTGGTCGCCGCAGACGCGGTTGGTCGGCTGCACCGCGAGGTCGAGGCCGTCGATGGTCGCGGCCGTGCCCTGTCGGCCCGTCGCGTTCACCGTACCGAGCGAGGAGCGCTTGTAGGTCTTGGACAGCCCACTGGGGACGCCGGTGCGGGTGTACATGACCGCGTAGCTGTCGGAGAGCCCGGAGCTGTCGCTCCACTGCCGCATCGCGCCGAAGGCAAGCTTCTTCGACGAGTTCGGAATGACGTAGAGGCTGCTGCCGTCCCAGTCCGAAGCCTCGACGTCGTAGCTGGCGGAGTCGGACTTGGTGCAGATCTGCGCCCTGGTCTGCGCCATGATTCCTTCACCAGTTGGTGCTGGACTGACACCCAAGGTGATCTTCTTGCCCTTGCGGGCGTCCACAGTCGTCTTGCTGGCACCGGAGACCTTGACCGTACGCGCGCCGAGCGTCACCGCGGAGCCGGTCCTGATCGAGGCGAGCACCGCGTAGCTGCCCTTCGGCAGCTTCTTCGGCTTGTTGGACTTCACCGAGCGGCTCGAATTGGTGGCGAGGTTGACCACCGTCGTGGTGACGTTGACCTTCTTGCCGTTGCGATCCAGCGTGGTGATGGTGAGCGTGTTGCTGGCGGCGACCGCGGGGGCGCCGATGACCAGCAGGATTGCCGGCACGAGCGCCGCCGCGACGACCTTGCCGACGATCCGGCGGCGGTTACGGGTGAACGCGCCGAGGCTGGCCCCGGCCGGGCTCAGTCGATCAGACAAATCCACATCCTCACGGGTGGAAACCGATCCAGCCCGTACGACAACGGGCGGAGCGTCGATGATAGGTCGAGATCACCCACTCCCGCTGACCCGAATGACCGCGACGAGGCGCTCGTCGGTCACGGCGTGCCTGACAGGTCGCCGAAGCGCCGGTTCACGGCCGCCGTACGGGCTCGCTTCGGCTCAGGCCTCGGCCAGGGCGGCGTCGATGAGGGTCGCGGCCGCGGCGCGGGCGTGACCGGCGGCTTGACTGGTGCCGGCGATGGCAGCCGTCGTCTGCGCCCCCTCGGCGAGGATGGCGAGTTGGAAGGCGAGTGCGGGCGGGCCGCCGGCCTCGGCGATGAGTTCGGCGAGACGGGCCTGGAACTGGGCCTTGTGCTCGCGGACGAGGTCGGCGATCCGGGGCATGCTGGCACCGAGTTCGCCGAAAGAATCAAGGCCGCGATCGGCGTTTCCGCTGATTACGGCCTTGATCGTGTGGCGCGCCCGAAGGGACTCGAACCCCTAACCTTCTGATCCGTAGTCAGATGCTCTATCCGTTGAGCTACGGGCGCTGGTGCTCGGCCAGTCTACACACCCGGCCTTCGCGCGGAGACTCCGGGATTCGAACCCGGGAGGGGCTTTAAGACCCCAACCGCATTAGCAGTGCGGCGCCATAGACCAGACTAGGCGAAGTCTCCCAGGTGGCCCTGCAGACCACCGCGCCCGAGGATACAGGTCCGCCCCGGCCGGGAGCAAAGCGACTATCGGGTGCCGCTCGACCGTGGCCGCGCGGGCGGGGAACGTGACCGCTGTGCGCTGCCGTTTTCCGGACTACGCTCCATCGACATGCAGGAGCAGCCGCCCAGCGAGCAGGACCGCCCGAAGTCTGCCGAGGGAGCACGTCGGCGCTCCCCGGAGGCGACCTTCACGCCACCTCCGGCACCGCCCGCCCCGACCCCGGATGAGCAGAACGAGCCTGGTGGGGCACGTCCTCGGCGCGCGAAGGCGGCTCCCGGCGTGCTGTTCCAGCCGCCTCCCACTGCGGAGCAGCCGCTGCCGCGTCAGGCGCGGCCGGCCTCGTCCTCACCCGCGCCGCCAACGTTCGCGGCCACGCCGGTCGACGTCGGCGAGACGAGGATCACCGATTCGACCTCGGGTACGGGTAGACCTCAACCCAGCGGCGAGGAGGGCCAGCCGGAACCGCTGACAGTTCGGCAGGCTCCCCGCACAGCGAGGAAGGCCACCCCGAAGAAGGCGACGCCGGCGAAGAGAGCGACTCCCGCCACGAGAGCGACTCCCGCCGAGAGCGCCGTGCCGCCGAACACCACGGTCGAGGACGCCGACGCCACCGGGACGAGCGCTGCGAGGAAGGCACCAGCACGCAGGGCCGCGTCCGCGAAGGCGACGACGGCCCCGCAGCCACTCGCGGCCAAGAAGACACCGGCCCGCAAGGCCACGTCCCCCACGATCCCGACCGACGCGAAGCCGAGCGACACGAAGCCGAGCGGAGTCCGGAAGGCATCCGCCCGCAAGACGACGTCGCCCGAGAGCCTCACCGGCGAGGAGCAGACCGGCGCCAAGAAAGCGACATCCCGCAAGGCCGCCGCCCAGCAGACCGCAACCACAACCACAACCACAGCGGCCGAGCTGGACCTGACCAGCAGCACAGCGGCCGAGGCGGACCTGACCAGCAGCACAGCGGCTGGCCGGGCCGAGGACGCTGGCGGGACCGGCGGGGTGCCGGAGGTGGAGGTGCGGGCGCTTGTGGCGCGCGTACTCGATCATCCGGGTTTTGCGCCGGAGTTGCTGGCGCTGACGGCGGTCGAGGTGCTCGGGCCGCGCGCTGCGGAGTGGGCGCGGCGGCTGCGGGAGACGTACCCGGGGGCGAGCGCGGACGGTCTGGCTCGGCTGGCCGGTCAGCGGTTCCTCCGGCAGGCGACGGTCGGTGGGGCGGGTGCCGCGTTGGCGGGTGCCTTCGCGCCGGTGGTCGAGTTGGCCGTGGTGCTCTGGTCGCAGGCGAGTCTGGTGCTGCACCTGGCGGCGGCGTACGGCCGGGATCCGGCGCATCCGGACCGGGCGGCGGAGTTGTTGGTGTTGACCTTGGTGCATCCGGACCTGGAGGCCGCCCGTTCGGCGCTGGCGGCGGCCCGCGCGGCCGACGGGCCCGGCGAGGAGCCCGGCCCACGGGCGGTCGAGGCGGCCTGGCGTCTGGCCGCTCCCCTGACCGCCCAAGCCGGCGGCTGGCTGGCCCTGCGCCTGGCCTCCCGCCTTATCCCCGGCGCCGCCCCCCTGGCCGCCGCCGTCACCACCTCCACCACCACCCAACGCCTCACCGCCCGAGCCCTCACCGCCTACCGCCCACCCCGAAGCCAAAGTTGATCAAGAGGTTTGCGTCACGTCAGGCCCCGCCACAGACGCAAACCTCTTGATCAACGACGCAAAGAGGGAGGGGTTAGAGCCAGGTGAGCCAGGAGTCGGGGACGAGGGTGTAGCCGACGAAGGCGACGATGTCGAGGAGGGCGTGGGCGATGATGAGGGGCATCACGCGGCGGGTGCGTAGGTAGAAGTAGCTGAAGACGATGCCCATCACGGCGTTGCCGACGAATGCGCCGAAGCCCTGGTAGAGGTGGTACGAGGCGCGGAGCAGGGCGCTGGTGGCGATGATCGCGCCGACTCGCCACTGGAGTTGCCGTAGCCGGGTCATCAGGTAGCCGACCACGATCACCTCCTCCAGGATCGAGTTCTGGAAGGCGGCGAGGATCAGCACCGGCACGGCCCACCAGAGGTCGGGCAGCGCGGCCGGGACCAGGGTGGCGTTGAGACCCAGCTGCGCCGCCGCCCAGAACAGGGCCAGGCCGGGCAGCCCGATCAGCGCCGCCAGCCCGGCACCCTGCGCGAGGTCGGGTCCGGGCCGCCGGAAGTCGACGCCGAGGGTCCGCGCCGGGTCGCCGGGGTCACGCGCCAGCAGGTGTACGGCGAGCAGCACCGGCAGCAACGCGAAGACGATGCCGAGCAGCTGGTACGTGAGGTCGAGGTACGGCCGGGCCGACGCGGAGGTGTTGAGCGCGGCGGTCTGCTTCGACAGCCCACCCTCAGCGGTGAGCTTCGCGATGATCGACACCGTGGCGTAGACGGCCGACTGGCCGAGGGAGAGGCCCAGCACCAGGATTGTTTCGGTGCCGAGCATCCGGCGGGACACCGGTCGGGTGAGCTCAACGGTCACCGCACCACTCTGCCGCACTGCCGGCACCCGGGTGCCACTGAGCCGGCCTCACGATGCGATCGCACATTCTGTGCGACCTTCATACACGCTCCGTGGACATTCTATGAGGGCCCGAACCGCCGTCAGAGAAGGAGCGCCCCAGGTGGACAACTTCGCGCGGCTGCTGAAGGAGAGTTGGGCCCTCGTCGAGGCCGACCGGGTCCGGTTGAGCGAACACTTCTACGCCCGGCTCTTCCTCCTCGATCCGGAACTGCGCAAACTCTTCCCGGTGCAGATGGCCGGGCAGGGCGACCGACTGCTGGAAGCGATCATCGCGGCGATCCACACGGTGGACGACCCGGAGGGCTTCGACGAGTTCCTCCGCGCGCTCGGCCGGGACCACCGCAAGTACCACGTCGAGGCGGCGAACTACGACACCATGGGCGTGGCGCTGCTGGACGCGCTGCGCAGCACCGCCGGCGACGGCTGGAACCTGGAGTACGACCAGGCGTGGCGGGACGCATACGCGGCGATCAGCGAGAAGATGCTGGCCGGCGCTGCGGCGGACGACAACCCGCCGTTCTGGCACGCCGAGGTGCTGACCCACGAGCGGTACGGGCCGGACACCGCCGTGTTCACCTGCCGGGCGCTGCAACATCCGCTCACCTGGAAGGCGGGGCAGTACGTCAGCATCGAGGCACCTCGCTACCACCCCCGGGTGTGGCGCACGTACTCGGTGGCCAACGCCCCGAACGACGACAACGTGCTGGAGTTCCACGTCCGTACGCCCGAGGGGGCCGGCTGGGTCTCCGGTGCGCTGGTCCGTCGGGTGAAGCCGGGCGACCTGCTGCGGGTGGCCGCCCCGATGGGTTCGATGACCCTGGACCGCTCGTCGGACCGGGACGTGCTCTGTGTCGCCGGTGGTGTCGGGCTGGCTCCGATCAAGGCCCTGGTGGAGGAGTTGGTCAGCTTCAACCGGACCCGCTGGGTGCACCTCTTCTACGGCGCGCGTACCGAGTCCGACCTCTACGGGCTGGACGGGTTGCGCGACCTGGTGGCGGCGCACCCGTGGTTGTCGGTGACCGCCGCCTGTAGTGACGACCCGGACTTCGACGGCGAGCACGGCGACATCTCCGACGTGGTGGCCCGCTACGGCCCGTGGACGACGCACGACTGCTACGTCTCCGGCTCGGCGGCCATGGTGCGGTCGACGCTGCGGGTCCTCGCCGCCGACGACGTCCCGCCGCAGCACACCCGGTACGACACCTTCGGCAACCTGTAGAGCTTTCCTCCCCCCGAACCGGGGCGCGTGCCCCTGCCCCCTGGGGCACGCGCCCCGGTCCCCCGAACGGGCGGACCGGCACCGCCCGCACGACCACGCCTGGCCGGCCGTCGTTCCCACCCGGACCAGGCGTGGTCGTGCAACAAGCGCTGCCCTGACCAGACGCGGTCGTGCAGCAGCCGTCGCGCGGGCACGACTCAGTAGCGCCAGGGGTGGCCGGTTTCGCGGTATTCCTCGATCGGCACCAGCGGCACGCCGGGTGCCATCCGATCGACGTACAGCCGGCCTTCCAGGTGGTCGATCTCGTGTGCCACCAGGCGGGCCATGCCGAACTCGAACGAGGTGATCACCCGCTGGCCGTCGAGTTGGGCGTGCTCCACGTCGAGCCGGAGCGGGCGTGGCACCAACCCCCGGTGGTCGAAGAAGGAAAGGCAGCCCTCGTACTGCTCGTCGGTGTCGGGTGCCGCGTCGACGACCCGGGGGTTGAGCAGCACCAGCGGCTCGGCGGTGCGGTCGGGTGGGCGGATCACGGCCGCGGCCCGGCCGATCTCCAGTTGCGGGGCGGCGATCCCCACTCCCTTGGCGAACGGGTGCAGCTCGTCGAGGCGGGCCAGCGCGTCGGTCAGCCGATCGATGACCTCCCGGGCGGCCCGTACCTCGCGCGGCAGGTCGAACGGGCGGGCCGGTTGCCGCAGCAGGTCGGCCCCGCGTTGCAGAATCCCGAGCCCGCGCATCCGCTCGGAGGGCCGGATCCGCTCGCCCTCCGGTTCGGCGTCCGGCTGGGCGCGGAAGCGCCACTGCATCCGGTAGCGGGCGTTCAGCGGCGGATCGTCGGTCCCCCATTCGAAGATCGCCCGGTCACCCTCGTCGCGCCGGGCGACGGCCCGCCGCAGCGGGCCCTCCTCCGCCGACAGCGAGGTTTCCGCGCCCCAGACCTGCGGATCCAGCTCGGCAGGCAGATCCAGGCGTACGGCGAGGTGCCGGGTCGGTACGCGGACCGCCCGCTGGAACCACGGCCCCCACTTGTCCCGCCCGACGGTGTACGTGTACTCGATGGTGGCGCGGCGACCGGGGTAGAGCGGGAAGCGCCGTTCGCCGTTCTCGAAGAGCAGCCAGATCTCCTTGAACGCGTCCCGGTCGTACTTGGCCCGCCAGTGCATGGCCTCGCGTTCGCCGGATTCCTCCCGGTAGGCCCGTAGGCCGAGTTCGGCGAAGGTGAGCGGGCGTTCCCGGTGGTGCCGGTTGGAACGGCCGGGATCGTTGGGGTAGCGGTCCACGGCGACCCGTACCAGGTAGCGGGTGATCGGTTCGGTGCCGGCGTTGTACAGCTCCCGGCGGATCAGGCAGCGGTATCCGTCCTCGGTGTAGGTGAGAATGCTCAGCTCGTTCTCGACGATCAGCCCGGTGCCGGGTGGGATCCACCGGCCGCTCGGGTCGGGCTCCCGCGGGTCCCGCTCGGTGCGGGCGTGGCGCAGGTGGTCGTACTCCCGGAAGCGTTGCCAGATCGCGCCGCTGGCCTCCAGGACGGCCTCGGCGCGCCGGGCGAAGTCCTCGGTGGGTCGGTGCCGCCGCCCTTCGACGTGGCTGACGTACGACGGGTCGAAGCCCATGAGCGTGGCCAGCTGTTTTTTGGACAGACCCCGCTCGGTGCGGTGGCGGGCGAGTTCGGCGGCGAAGGAGTCGGCAGCCCGATCGAGCGGTGAGGTCGTCATCAGCTTCCTCGTGGCCGGGAGTACCAAAAGTTTCACGTTCAGTGGCCGAACGTGTACAGGACTGGCACCTTCTCGACAGGAGGCTTGACGACTAGGCGTTTGACCCCGATACTGCGGCGCGTTTTCGGATGCACACTCTGGGTAACCGCGCGTCGTGCTTCCCATTTGTTGCCTCTGTAACTGCCTCCGTCGAGGGTTACCACCACCGCCAAAGTGTGGTTAGGCTAGCCTTAATTGAGGATCTCGGACGGAGGTGGAGCAGGTGACAGCCGTACTACCGGCGCACGCCGCCTCCTCGACGGCTCTCGGTCCGGTGACCGCGACCCTGCGGGCCATGTTCGGCACCGACGTCCTCCCCGGGCTGGCACCGGGGCTGCTGGTCGTCGACGAGGCCGACTGGGCCCCGGCCGCGGCCCTCGCCGACGGCGGTCGGCTGCCGGAGCTGCTCGGTTCCGCCGCCCGACTCTGGGGTGGCAGCCCGCACGCCTCCGCAGCGCTGGCCTGGAAGGCGTACAGCTATTGGGCGGCGTTGCCGGTGGTGCTCGGCTGGGCGGTCGCCCGGCGCGTACCGCTGCTCGACGCCGAGAGCACGCTCATCCACTTCGCCGACCCGCACACCTTGATCACCCTCGGTCTGCGCCAGTCGACCCGGGTCGCGGTGCTGCCGGCCGATCCGCTGGTCGTCACCGAGCCGCAGCGGGTCCAGGTGGTGGCCGACGAGCAGGAGCTGCTGGCGACGCTGCGGGCTTCCCTGCTGGAGGCGCACCTGTCGCCGCTGATCACCGCGATCCAGGGTGAGGTCCGCATCGGCACCCGTACGCTGCTCGGCTCGGTGGCCTCCGGCATCGCGTACGGGTTGCTGACGGCCTCCGACAGCGTGCCCGGTTCGACGGTCGATGCGATCGACACCCTGCTCGACACGCTCGGCCTCGCCGACCTGGTGGAGCTGGTGCCCGACGCGGACGGCAAGCCGACCGTGCAGCGGCGCACCTGCTGCCTCGCCTTCACCCTGCCCAAGCCGAAGGTGTGCCAGGGCTGCTGCCTGCGCACCGCCTGACGGGCCCACTCACGCTCTCAGCCGGTCAGCGGCCGGACATCCCAGACCCACACACCGCCGGTGTGCACCGGCTCGATCCCGGTCAACGCGGTCATCGCCTGGCGCAGCGCGTCCGCGCGCTCCTGCGGGGCGAGGACCACCGCGCCGGCCCGCCAGTAGCGCAGATCCTCGACCGCCTCGCGCCGATTCTCCGCAGTGACCGGCGGCACCTCACCGCTGCGCCGGACGGTGGCGACGAAGCTGCTGGTCGGGCGGGGTGGCGCGCCGAACAACGCGATGCGGTCCTTGCCGGGGCGGGTGTCCGGGCCGAGGAAGTAGCCGCGGGCGATCGGCATCTCCAGCCGGGTCTGGGCGGACCAGCGCAGCGGGTCGGCGTACTCGGTGTCCGGCAGCGGCAGGGTGACCAGGCTGCGTCCGCCGGCCAGGTAGGGACGCCAGGCACCGGAGGTGACGAACTCGGGGGTCGGATCGAGGCGCTTGGTCGGCAGCGGGGTGGGCAGCACCGGCACCAGCGCCATCGCCAGTACGGTCACCGTGCCGAAGCGGATCTGCGAACGCCGGGCCGGGTAGCGGGCCGCCACCTCCCGGGCACGCTCGGCACCGTAGGCGAGCAGCAGCCCGATGATCGGTGTGATCGCCAGCGCCCAGCGGGTCGGCACCACCGAGTGCAGCACCGGCAGGTCCTCCAGCAGCGCCCACGGGGCCGGTATGCCGGTCCCCTCCCGGTCGAAGCGGATCTCCCGGCCGAGGGAGAGCACCGCGAAGAGCACGCCCAACGCGGCCAGTGCGAGCACCACCACGTTGCGCCGCAGCCACCAGACCAACGCTGCAATCAGGATCACCAGCGGCCAGCCGAAGAAGGAGTTCTCCTCGGTGGGGTTCTTGGCCAGGCCAGTCGCGCTCCGCGCGTCCCCGGCCAGGGACTCCCGGGCGTACGCCACGAACGAGGCCAGGTCGGTGGAGTAGCCCCGGATCACCCAGGACAGCCCGTTGTAGGCGCCCGGACCGAAGAACTGGACGTACAGCGGGTACGCCAGCAGGACCGCGGACGCCGCCGCGGCGATGCCGAGCCCGGCCAGGAAGGTACGGGCCCGGCCGCGTAGTGCGGGTCGGGCGAGGGCCAGTGCCACGATCACCACGCCGAGACCGATCGCGGTCATCAGCAGAATCTCCAGGTTCAGGAAGGCCTGCCAGACGATCACCAGCGCGAGCAGGAGGCCGTTGCGCAGCCAGCGTCCCGCGTCGGCCAGCCGCACCGTACGCCAGATGATCAGGGGTACGACGTACTGCGACACGATGTTCGGGTGCGCGTTGGCGTGCGAGATCATCGCCGGCGCGTACGCGCAGAAGGTGGCGCCCAGCCAGGCCGGGCCGCGCGCGCCGACGAGCACCCGGGACAGCACGAAGTACCAGGCGGTCGCCGTGGCGATCATCCCCAGCGTGAGGAAGACCAGGAACGCGGTACGGGTACCGAACAGCAGGGTGACAGGCGTCATTGGCACCGAAACAGACAACACCGAGGTATTTGCTACCAGATTGACTGATTCGGGGACATTCATCCGGTCCGACGAGAAGGGGTGGGCAAATTCGGTCACGACCCGCGCGCCGTGCGCCATCATCCATTCGAATTGCGCCATATCCGTCTTGTTGTCCCGAATGCCGTGTGTGGGATTCCACCACATCCGGGCCGTCACCCAGAACGCCAGCAGCACGAAACTCGCCACGGCGGCGACATCCTTCCACCGCCCTGACCTGCCGAAACGCCTGATGCCCCGTTGCTCGCCCGGCGACTCTCCCGTCCCGGACTCCTCGACGTGGCGACCCGATTCAGGAGTAGTCATAACAATTCGCAGCGTAGTCGGCCAATCAGGCCGTCGTGCAGGGTTCGGGTCACTCGCGTAACATCTGCCAAGTTCGCTGACCACCACCGATCGTGCACCTAGCCCCCGACCAATTCGGTTGTGCCAGACCCCGACAATTCCGTCACGCCGGGCGGATGGTTCACTCAGTCGGTCCTGGCGCGGTCGAGTCGTATCGTGAGGAATCGACGCATGACAGAAATCACTGGGGATCAGCGCATACAGTCCGAGGTCCTGGAGGGCCTCGCCACCGCGGTCAACCACCGACGCTGGTTCGTCGAGCTGGCCGTGCCCTACCTCGGCGACAACCCGATCGAGATCGGCAGCGGTCTCGGCGACTACGCGCTGGAGTGGGCTGAGCACTTCCCCCGGTTCACCGCCACCGAGGCCGACCCGGACCGCCTGGTCGCGCTCAAGGAACGCCTCTCCGACCGGCCCAACATCGAGGTCCGCCAGATGCTGCTGCCGCACTCGGAGCAGGGCGACTACAGCGCGGCGGTGTCGTACAACGTGCTGGAGCACATCGAGGACCACGTGGGCGCGCTGCGCAGCATGGGCGAGTTGGTCCGTCCGGGCGGCGCCGTGGTCATCATCGTGCCGGCCTTCCAGTTCGCGATGAGCCCCGCCGACATCGCCACCGGCCACGTCCGCCGCTACACCAAGAAGACCCTGTCAGCGGCGATGACCGAGGCCGGCCTACAGGTGGAGAAGATCCACTACGCGAACGCGCTCGGCCTGATCGGCTACTTCATGGCCACCAAGGTCTTCCGCCTGATGCCGAAGGAGGGCCCCATGGTGAAGGTCTACGACACCCTGGTCCTCCCCGCCACCAAGGCCGCCGAACAGGTCCTCCGCCCCCCCTTCGGCCAATCCGTCTTCGCCGTAGCCCGCACCCCCGCCTAACCCTGCACCCCCCTCCCTCCGCGCCGCCGCCCGCCCCCGCCCGCCGCCCGTCCCGCCGCGTTGATCAAGAGGTTTGCGTCTGGATCCGGCCGGATTCTGACGCAAACCTCTTGATCAACTGGGTTCAGGGCGAGGGGTCAGGGTGCGATCTGGTAGGTGGGGCGGATGGTGGCGCGGGCGAGGGTGTGGAAGGTCAGGTTGAAGCCGACGTAGGCGGGGGTGGCGTCGGGGGTGAGGTCGAGGCGCTCCACGTCGAGGGCGTGGACTGCGAAGACGTACCGGTGGGGGCGGTCGCCGGGCGGCGGGGCCGCGCCGCCGAAGCCCTGCTCGCCGTAGTCGTTGCGGACGGTGAATCCGCCGCGCAGGTCGTCGTCGGCGGCGCCCCGCGGCAACTCGGTCACATCGGCCGGCAGATTCACCAGCACCCAGTGCCAGAAGCCGCTGCCGGTCGGCGCGTCCGGGTCGAAGCAGGTCACCGCGAAACCCTTGGTCTCGGCCGGAAAACCCGACCAGGACAGCTGCGGTGAGACGTTGCCGCCGCCGGTGCTGCCGTGCGCGTGCGCCGCGTCCATCGGCTCACCGTTCTGGACGTCCTGACTGGTCAGCGTGAACGAGGCGACCGTCGGCAGCAGCTCGTACGGGTCCGGGGCGATGGGACGTTCCAGGGTCATCGAGTCAGGTCCTTCCGATGCGGGTGGCGTTCTGCCGCCCCTTTCATACCCTGTGGCTCGACCGCATTCGCGAAACCCGCACGGTGTCAGCCGAACGCCCTCACCCATACGACCGGCGGAGTCCCCCAGCAGCACTCAGCCCTGACCTCATCACACGGGGCTGAGCTGCGCTTTAGAAGGAGGGGAGCGGAGGGTGTGGGATTCGAACCCACGAAGACATCGCTGCCTTACCGGTTTTCAAGACCACACCGATCAACCCGCTGACCAGCGGGAACGCTGGTCAGCCCGGACGTAAAGACACGGACGCGACGCGGATCAACCAGGAAGGCCGTCGTGGACCCTGCTCGGCCACGCAGCCTCCTCGGGCCACGCACATAGGCAATGATCAGCGCGCGCCGAATCATTCGCGTTGCGTATAGCGGAGCGACCAGTCATCCTGACACGATGACCGGAACTGTGGTTTGGGACAAGAACAAGAACGCCCTACTAACACCAAATGCCATGATTGCGCCATACCATCAAGCAAATCACGAATTCTACTGCGATTTCGAAGACGCCCGCCAAATTGCTCTAAGCGACCTAGCCGACGCGTTTCGAGAGATAGATAAAACGGTTCCGTATTCACCCCAGGGGGAAATTAGCTTAACAGTCACTTCGCACTACGATCACCAGAATTCGTGGCGACCCTTTTCATATCGGCTCGACACCTTCTCATTCTGGGAGCAGTGGGGACTGATCCTAGATTGTGAGTACAGCTTTCCTGCGTCCGACCAAGAAACGTGGACCGTCACCGCAATTGGCCCACTACTCGCAGCCAACGGAGGCGAGCTTCTAAAGGTTAACTGGCACAAGGACGGCGGCGACGGCCCCTATGTGCAGTTGAAGGCACGCTTTCCCTTGTCGTGCACGGTTGGCCAAATGGTCGCCCTCAGCGCCATTTTCGAAAGCTTGATTTCCAATGACTCTATTGCACCCAGCTCGCCTGGTGGCGCATTTGCGCTTGTAGTTTCCGGAATGCCGGACGCGCTTTTAGGTCAGCCAGAGTCAAGGTGGCTAGAAGTCAAGAGGAAGGGATACGGACTTGAAAATGATCGCCAAAAACACGAACTGGCGGTTGACTTGGCCGCTCTTGCCAACTGCGACGATGGAGGGTTGATCGTAATCGGCTTATCGACAAGCAAGGGAGCCGGAGGGCAAGACATTATCTCTGCCGCCAACGGTTGTGCCGTTGGGTCGTTGATCGTAGACCAATATTCCGAGGTCGCGAAAAACCGGGTAGTGCCAGCCATCGAAGGGTTGGATATTCGTGTCATCGGGCACAAGGGAAAGCATTTTCTTGCTGCGCTCATACCGCCTCAACCAGAGCAGTTCAAGCCCTTCCTGGTTCGAGGAGGAATCCTGAATGGAGACAGGGTTAGCGGGGCAGCCTTCACAATTCCACACCGGGTCGGTAGCGAAAAATGGAACGTCTCGGCAGAGGCAGTGCATTCACAACTAGTTGCCGCACGCATCGCGCTAAGGAAGGGTCAGCCAATGAGTGACGCCTAGCACGTTAGCCAGAGCTTGGCCGTCGATCGAGGCGACCGTACAGCCAATATCAACTATCTCGGTTACGACGACACGAAATGCGGCATGCGGTCCAACCTCAACAGCTGGAGCGTTCGACAAGGACACTAGCGATCTCGCCCATGCTCGTAATCACTGCGTCTGCCCCGGCAGACCGAAACGGCTCGACCTTGCTCGGCCGATTCGCGTACGCGATCATCCGCACCCCGGCCGCACGTGCCCCTTCGATGTCAGACAGTGAGTCGCCGACCAGAACGCACCTGATCGACGGCACGCCGACAGCACGTGCAGCTTGCACGATCGGCGCTGGGTTGGGCTTCATCCGGTCCGGGTCGGCGTACGCACGGCCAATTACCGGCGACACGTGCCCGGCGAGCCGTTGCGCTGCCAGGTAGGCGCTTACCGCCCCGGCCGAGTTGTTGCTGACCACCGCCACCGGCATTCCGGCTTGCCGTGCCGCCACGATGACTTCCCGTCCGTACGGCGTGGGTTCGGCAGTCTCGACGGCCCGGCGTTCGGCCGCGCAAAGTGCGTCTTCCACGGCCCGCGTGACGTCCTGGTCGCCGGCCGCGCCGGTGCGGCGGAGCACTTCAAGCGGGTCTGGCTCGCTGGCGAGTTCCGGCGGCACGTCGACCCCGTGTTGCCGGAGTACGTCGACCAGCTCGGCGGCAACCTGCGGCGCGGGGTATCCAGCGAAGATGCTGCACACCGGGCCGTCGAAGTCGAGTAGTAGTGCGTCGACCTCGCCGAGCAGTCGGCCGAGGTCGGCGTTCATGCGTCGTACCGGTAGGCGATGGTCGACCACACGGAGTCGAACCATTGGCGGGATGCTTCCACGAACTGTGTGCCGTGTGAGGTGTCGTCGTCGGTTACGGCGTAGTGGAACAGCGGCACGTCTTTGCCCATGAGGTCATAGATTGCCATCGGCTCGCCCTTGATCGATACGGTGCGCTCCGTGACGGGGTAGAAGCCGTAGAAGACTTCCTCGCCGTTAAGGATGTAGAGCTTGAACAGCGGGGACGCTCGGTGCATCCGTACCTCGACGGTGGTCGAACGGACTAGGCCGAGGTCGCCTAGCTCGGTGACCTGGTCGATGATGCCGTCTGCGGCACGGCGCGTGATTCGCTCGGCGCGTTCGCGTACCGCCGGATCGTCGGCCTGTGTCTCGGCCCGTGATGGCAGCGCCATCGGCGCGGTCATGTCGGAGATCAGGACTCGCACGGCGATCGTCTCTGGTGCGAGTCGACCGACGCGCACCTTGTCGAGTGCTTCGGCAAGCGCATCGCGCAGCGTCTCACCGGAGAAGCCGGCGAAGTCGATCGTGACGTGAGGTCGCTCGAACGCGGCTTCGATGTGGGGGCGTAGCTCGACGGCTCGCTGTGTTTGTGCTCGGACGAACGCGCCGCTTCCCTGCCTGGACACGATCAGTCGCTCTGCCCGGAGCAGGTCTAGGGCTCGCTTGACGGTCTCTCGGGCTACGCCGTAGCGGGTGGCTAGCTCTGGCTGAGACGGCAGCTTGTCGCCGGGGGTGAGTCGGCGCGTGAGGATGGCGGCTCGCAGCTTGTTCGCGATCTGCTGTGACGCCTGTTTCGGGTCGTCGGGGTCTAGCTGGCCGAGGAAATCAAGGCTGTCGGTCACAACTTCACACTATCGCTGACTAGCCAAGTTGAGGAAGTTCGCCGGACCCCCTTGACCTGACTAGCCAAGCCGGCCTACGTTCATGGTGTTGCACCTGGCTAGCCAGGAACGACAAGCCGGTTGGTTGCTGCGTCGGCGTTGCGGCTTTGGCTGCGGCGTTCGCGAACGGGCCGCCGTGTGGCAGTTCGTTGACAACCGCATCGGGCCGCACCTCCCACCGAAAAGGTGCCACGCACGGCCCATGGTCGCCGTGCATCCAATCCCGTGCTTGCTGCGGCGGTGCCGGCTGTTCCTGGTCGGCACCGCCGCGCTTTCCATCAACTCAACCCGGAGGTTCCTGTGCGGAAGCACCTCGTTGCCGTCACCGCCGAGCCGACCGCCGCCGACCTGGCCGCGATCGACGCCGAGTGGCCGCTGATTGCCGCCGAACTGGACGTGTTGGACGCGCAGATCACGCTGATCTACGCCGAGGACCACGGCGGCCCTTCGCCGCTGGACTGGCGTCGGCTGCGCCGGGCCGAGGCCCGCGTGACCCGCGCCGCCGCCGAGGTGGCCACCCGCACCACCGGCCCGCAGCGCGCGGCCTGATGTCCCGTATCCGTGCCGCCTACTTCGACCCGGACGGGTCGAAGTACGGCATCCCTACCTACTGGTGGCGTGGTGCACCTGCCGGTTACGCCACCCGCCGTCAACTGCGCGCCGCCGGCCTACGTCCCGGTGGCCAACCGGTCGCCGCGCAGATCCTGTGGCGCGGCGTGGGTGGCACCCGTACCGCCTACCTGTACCGGGTCGACCTGGCCCGACCGAAGCGCACCGCCACCCCCGCCCAGCTGCGCGCCATCGCCGCCGCCCTGATCGCCCGCCGTACCTGCCCGACCTGCCTGGTTGTCCGGCCCTACTGCATTCCGCGTTCGCTCGGCGAGTGCGTCGACTGTGCCTACCCCGAAGGAGCATCCACGTGAACACCACCCGCAAGACCCGACGTGCCGTGATGGCCGAAATCCTGCTGTTGGCCGACCCCACCGAGATCCGCACCCACACCGACGGCGTATCCCTGGCCGTGTCCTTCGACCGCATCGCCGAACTGCGGTCCTGGCTGCACCTCGCCGGACTCAACAGCCCGGACCTGCTGAGCAGCGAGCACACCGACACCGACGACGACGGCCGCCACTGGCAGGTGATGACCGCCTACCCGACCGTGCACGGGTGGAAGGTCTACGCCCACGCCAAGGAGTACACCACCGGCGGCGACCTCGACCCGACCACCGTTGACCGGCTCGCCGCGCTGGCGGTGGCCTGATGACCGCTCCCACGCTGAACGGCACCCGCTACCCGCAGCCCGTCGAGAAGCTGTTGCCTGCCGCCCGCGCCCTGGAGTTGCCGGACGGGCAGGAGTTCCCGTCGCGTAACCGGTTGATGCGGGAGTTCCGCATCGGTGCGCCGAAGGCCGATGAGCTGTTGGCCCGGCTCAAGTCCGAGCACACCGAGCGGACCCGCACCGACACGCTGCGCTCGGCGATGGCCGTCCGGGGTGCGCTGCTGGCACCCGACACCGGCACCGGTAGCCCGATGGTGCCTCGGTGGGACTACGCCCAGCCGATCGGCCCGGACCCGGTACCGGCACCGGCCGTGCCCGAGCACACGTCACCGCCCGCCGAGCCGCCGATGATCGCACCCGCCGAGCCGGTTGCCGAGGCCACGCCGGTCGGTCACCCGGACACGCCCACCCCACCGGCCACCGGCAAGCCGGGCCGTCCGGCGGTGGTGTGGCCGGTGATCCTGCTGGCGTTGCCGGCGTTCGTGGCTATCTGGTCCGGGTGGGTCGGACTCGGCGGACTCACCGGGTTCGGGGTGGTGCACCCGCTGCCCGGTATCGCTGACGGGTTCGCCATCAACACCGCGATCACGCTCCCGATCGGCGTCGAAACCTACGGCGCTTACGCCCTCTACGTGTGGCTGTCCGGCCGGGTGCCGGACCGGGCACGCCGGTTCGCGAAGTGGTCGGCGATCGCCTCGCTGCTGGTCGGCGCGCTCGGCCAGGTCGCCTATCACCTGCTGGTCGCCGCCGGAGTGCAAGTCGCCCCGTGGTGGATCACCACCGCTGTCGCCTGCCTGCCGGTGGCGGTGCTCGGCATGGGCGCCGCGCTGGCGCACCTCGTTCGCTCGCACGACTAGCTACGCCCGGCAGCGCAGCACGGTTCCTAGGCCAAGCGCTGCGCTGCCGGCCTCACCCCGCAACCCTCACGGACCTTGGGAGAGACACCCATGCTCGCAGACCCCACCGGCGCGCACGCCGCCGCCTTCGCCGCCGTGTTCGCCACCCTCTACGCCGCCCACCAGGTAGCCGACCACTGGATCCAGACCCAACGGCAGGCCGACTGCAAGGGCCAGCCCGGATGGGCAGGCCGCCTCGCCTGCGCCGCGCACGTCGCCACGTACACGGCCACGGCGGTGCTGGCGCTGGTGTTCCTGATCGCCGGCACCGGCCTACGCCTCGACCCCTCCGGGGTGACGGTCGGCCTCGGGATCTCCGCCGTGACGCACTACATCGCCGATCGACGCACCCCGCTGCGGTGGATCGCCGACCAGCTCGGCAAGTCCCCGGCCTGGCTGGACAAGGCGGGCGGCATGTACGCCCTCGATCAGTCCTGGCACGTCGGGTGGCTGTTCATCGCCGCCCTGTTCTGCGCGGTCTGACCGCTCCCACCACCACCGACCCTGGAAGGACACCACCTGTGGCGATCTCGTCCTGCGACCAGTGCGGCAAGGGCTTCCGCAGCGTCTCCATCGACGACACCGGAACCCTGGCCATCTGCACCGCCGGCCACTACAACTTCGACCCCACCACGACCAGCACCAGCAGTGTGCAGACCGGCGCGGTGCAGGTGACCGGCCAGTCCGCGATCGGCAACGGCGCAATCGCGATCGGCCGACGCAACAAGCGCTAACCCAACCCGGCGGCACGGCCCACCGGCCTCGCAAACCACGAGCCGTGCCGCCGGCCCCCTACCGATCCGACAGACCCGTTGGAGGGACCCCCATCATGACTGCCCCCGATGACGACCGTTTCGACTGGCACGCGGCCGAACGCGACCTGACCGACAACGCCACCAACGGCGAGGGTGCCGAGGTAGTTGACCTAGCCGCCCGGCGGCGCAAGCCGGATGCGCGGGCGTTCTCGGTCGACCTGGACGATGAGGCCGACGACTTGGACGACGACACCCGCCCGGCGGTAGACCCGCCCGCGGTTTCCGAGCCGTCCGGGTTCGCGGCGGTGTTGGCGGGCCGCTCGGCGATGCGTCGGCCGATCGTGCCGGCCTGGTTGCGCTCACGCGCCGAGCTGCTCACCGCCGGGCGGTGGGCGCTGTCGCACGTCGCCCACGTCAGCGTCTATCACCTGACGCGTACGCCGAAGTACGCCGGCCGGTTGGCGTGGCGTGCCCCGTTCGGTGTGGCCCGGCTACTCGGGTCGACCGTGCGGTGGGCGTCCGACGCCGAGGGCATCCCGGTCCGGCTCGCCGCCGTCCGGCAGGAGAACGCCGAGCTGTACTTGAAGCTGTCGCGGCAGCGTGACGCCCGGGTGCGGTGGCGCGGCCTCGTGGTGGCAACCGTGCTGCTGCTCGGTCTGCCCACCGTCGCGGTTCTCGCCGTGTTGGCCGGATCGTGGCAGCGGTGGCTGATGCTCGCCGCCGCTGTGGCGGTGTTCGGGCTGGCCGGGTCGCCGAAGGACAAGCCGCTACTCGACGTGGCGGCGGTGACGCCCAGGGCGCGGCGGCTGTCGGCCGACGTGGTGACCCGCGCGTTCCTCGCCGCCGGGCTGTGCAAACCGGACGACCTGATCACGTTCCCGATGCCGATCATGCGCGACGGTCCCGGCTGGCGAGCGGTGGTTGACCTGCCGTTCGGCGTGACCGCTGACAAGGCCGTCAAGCGGCGTACCGGCCTAGCCGCCGGCCTGGACCTGGATGAGGTGCAGGTGTGGCCGGAACGGGTACGCGGCAGCGCCGGGTCGGCCCGCCGGGTCGCGTTGTGGGTGGCCGATGAAGACCCCTACGCGAAGTCGTCCGGGCTGTGGCCGCTGATCGACAAGGGCACCGTGGACATCTTCGCGCCGTTCCCCTTCGGCGAGGATCAGCGCGGCCGGGCCGTGCCGCTGCTGCTGATGTTCACCTCTCTGCTGGTCGGGGCGATCCCGCGCATGGGCAAGACGTTCGCCGCCCGCCTGCCGGTGCTCGCCGCCGCGCTGGATGCGTCCGTGGAGCTGCACATCTACGACGGCAAGGGTGGGCAGGACTGGCGGGCGTTCGAGCGCATCGCCCACCGCGCCGGGTTCGGTGTCCGCGATGACGTAGTGCTCGGCCTGGTCGAAGACCTGCGGGCGCTGGTGGTCGACATGAACCGCCGTTACGACACCATCGCCACCCTGCCCCCGGACCTGTGCCCCGAATCGAAGGTGACCCGGCAGATTGCCGACAAGCGGTCACTCAAGTTGTGGCCGGTGCTGGTGGCGATCGATGAGTTCCAGCGCTACAGCGGCCACCCGGAGTACGGCAAGGAGATCGTGGAGCTGCTGACCGAGCTGTGCAAGGTCGGCCCGTCGGTCGGCATCATCATCCTGCTCGCCACGCAGAAGCCGGACGGCAAGGCCGTGCCGACCGACCTGCGCGACAACATCGGTACCCGCTTCGCGCTCAAGACCATGACGTGGCAGTCATCGGAGGCGGTGTTGGGTGCCGGCTCCTACCCGGCCGGCTACGACTCATCGCGGTTCCAGCGCGCCCACAAGGGCGTGGGCATCCTGCTCGGCGCGGACGACTCCGGCGCGGTGGAAGAGGCCGTCACGGTGCGGACGAAGTTCGCCAAGACCGAGCATGTCGAGAAGGTCATCGCGCGCGCCTACGCGCTGCGCGAGGCCGCCGGCACGCTGACCGGGTACGCGGTCGGGCAGGCCCCCGAACCGGTCGGCGGCCCGGCGGACACCCTGCTCGACGACATCCTGACCGTGGTGCCGGCCGCCGAGCCGAAAGTGTGGTCCGAGACTGTCGTCGCCCGGCTGGCCGAACTGCGGCCCGACGTGTACGGCGGGTGGGAGCCGGCGCAACTCGCGGCGGCGCTCAAGCCCTACCGGGTGCCGGTCGGCAGGCAGGTATGGGGCACCGACCCGACCACCGGCAAGGGAGCCAACCGCAAGGGCATCCACCGCGACGACATCACCACCGCCGTCACCGAACGTGACCAGCGACGGAAGGCCGGATAGCCCGATCCGGGCCGCTAGGTCTAGCGCCTAGATCCGCTAGACCTAGCGGCACCGCTAGCCCCACACACCAACCCCCATCAGGACGCTAGCGATCTAGCGCCCTACCTGCTCTACACCCGAAAACCGCCCGTGGAGGCACTTGTGGACTCCCTCGCCATGATCGCTAGCGCCCTCTGCCTCATCGTCACCGTTGTCACGCTCGGTTACCTCATCCGGTGCGCGGCCGACCCGTTCGGACCCTGCCGACGCTGCCGGGGGACCGGCCGGCTTCGCACCATTACCGGCCGGCGTGGCTCGCCCTGCCCCCGATGCGACGCGACCGGCCGCCGCATCCGCCTCCCCGTGCACCTGTTCAACCGCATCTACGACGAACACCGCCGAGGCAACCGATGAACCGCCGCAGCACCCGCGACGGACACACCGACTGGTGCGGCCGGGACCACCGATGCGGACTCGGCGAACACCGCTCCGACGAAATCGTGGTCGACGCCGGGCGCGCCCGGGCCGTGCTGGTCCGCGTACGTACCGCCGCCGGCCGCGACCACGCCGAGGTACGGGTCCGGGTCGCGCTCGCTCCCGCCGAGCTGGCCGCGCGGCGTCAGTTGGTCGGCCTGCTCGACGACATGCGGCAGGCCGTGACCCGCGCGGCCATCGCGGCCCGGCCTCGGCCCAGGCGGGCCGGGCCGTGACCGGCGGCCGGTGCGGTCACTGGATCGGCACCGCTGGCCGCTACTGCCACCGCACTGACCGGCTACGGCCCTACCTGCAAGGGCCGCGCTGTCCCGCCCACACACCCGCCGCCCTGGCCGGGCGGCCGGAACCTGCGTCAACGCCTATCCACGCCCCGACCATCCCGCAAGGGAGCCTCACCATGACCACCAATGACCTGCTTACCGCCGCGCTCGGCCACGCCGAACGCGGCTGGCACGTCTTCCCGCTGCGTCCCGACGACAAGCGGCCCGCGTTCCCCGACCACGCCGCCGACCGGTGCACCGGCCGCGATCCACGCTGCCGCACCGGTGGCCGGCACGTGGGGTGGGAGGAACGGGCCACCACCGACCCCGACCGCATCCGCCGGGCATGGTCGGCCCGCCCCTACGGCATCGGCATCGCGTGCGGGCCGTCCCGCCTGGTCGTGATCGACCTCGACACGCCGAAAGACCCGGCCGAGGCGGACGGGCGCGACGGTGTGGCGGTGCTCGCCGAGCTGGCCGCCACGCACGGCGCGACCATCGGCCCGACGTACACCGTGACCACCGGCCGAGGCGGCACCCACCTCTACTACCAACACCCCACCGCCGGCCCGGTGCTGCGGAACACGGCCGGGACGCTCGGCCCGATGGTCGACACCCGCGCTCACGGTGGCTACGTCGTGGCGGCCGGTTCCACCGCCGCCGGCCGCCCCTACACGGTGGCGGTTGACGGCGACCCGGTGCCGTTGCCCGCGTGGCTGGCCGGGCTGCTCGCACCGGCACCGTTGCCGCCGCAGCGGCCCGTGGTGGTCGACCTGCCCACCGACCGGGCCGGCGCGTACGTACGGGCCGCCATCGGGCAGGAGGTCGACCGGGTTACCGGTGCCGCACCGGGTGAGCGCAACCGCAGCCTGTACGTCGCCGCCGTGGCGCTCGGACAACTCGTTGCCGGTGGCGCGCTCGCCGAAGACGTCGCGCAAACCGTGCTGGAACAGGCAGGCGTGACGGCCGGATTGCGCACCGCCGAGGCGTACCGCACCGTCCGATCCGGCCTCACCGCCGGTGCCCGCCGGCCCCGGCAGGTGGCCGCATGAGCGCCGCACGGTTGCACCTGGTCACCGACCACCCGCACGCCACCGACGAGCAGTCGCCCGGCGGGCCGCTGTGGGATGTTCCAGTGCCCTTGACCGGCCCCACCACCGCGCCGCCGCCGTTCCCGGTCGATGTGTTCCCGCGCTGGCTCGCCGACATGGTCACCGGCGTAGCCCGGTTCACCGCCACCGACCCGGCCATGGCCGGCACCCTTGCCATGGCCGTACTCTCCGCCTGTGCCGGTGGCCGGCTGGAAGTCGAACCGGTGCCGGGGTGGCGGGAGCCTGTCAACATCTTCGCCGCCGTCATCGCCGGCCCCGGCGAGCGAAAGTCACCCGTGCATCGGGCGATGACCGCACCACTGTTCGCCGCACAGTCGACGCTCGCCGAGGCGGCCCGCCCGAGGATCGCCGAGGCCGCCGCCCTACGGGACATCGCCGACCGGCAAGCCGAGCAAGCCAAAGCCGCTGCCGCAAAGGCCACCGACCCCGGTAAGCGCGATGACGCTGCCGCCGAGGCGGTTGCCGCCGCGATCGCCGCCGAGGCGATCACCGTTCCCGGTCTGCCGAAACTCATCGTGGACGACGCCACCCCCGAAGCGTTGATCGGGTTGATGGCCGCCAACGGCGGACGCATGGCGATCATCAGCGATGAAGGCGGGATCTTCGACACCCTCGCCGGCCGATACTCCGGCGCGCCGAACCTTGACCCCTACCTGAAGGGTCACGCCGGGCAGCCGATGAGCAACGAACGGCAGACCCGCGAAGGTGCCTCGGTCGACAAACCCGCGCTCACGGTGTGCGTGATGGCGCAACCGACCGTGCTGCGCAAGTTCGGCGGGAATGCCGACCTGGCCGGGCGCGGCCTGCCGGCCCGGTTCCTGTTCGCCCTACCCCGCTCGCTGGCCGGGTGGCGGCCGGTCGACACCCCGCCCGTGCCGGAGCAGGTGACCGCCGGCTACCGCCACCGCGTTCACGACCTGGCCGCGACGTTCGCCGAGTGGACCGACCCGGCCGTGGTGACCCTCACTGACGACGCCGGCCGGGTGCGGCGGGCCGCCGCCGAGCAGGTCGAAGCCGAGCTACGGCCCGGCGGAAGCCTGTACGACATGCGGGAATGGGGCAACAAACTCTCCGGCGCAACGCTGCGCCTAGCCGGCCTGTTGCACGTGGCGCATCACCCGGCGGACGGGTGGCGGAAGCCGATCGACGCCGACCGGATGGCCGACGCCGTACGGCTCGCCGAGTTCTTCGCCGCGCACTACCGGGCCGCCCTCACCACCATCGGCACCGACAACGCGATGGAGAACGCCCGGTACGTGCTCGGCGTCCTCACCGGCAAGCACATGACCACCTTCACCCGCCGGGAGCTTCACCGCCGGGTGTCCCGCCGGCTACCGAAGTCCGATGACGTGTCGGCGGTGCTCGCCGAGCTGGTCGCGCTCGGATGGGTCCGGACCGGGCCGGACGGCCGGTACGAGCTGCACCCCCGCGCCGTCGGAGACGACGGCGGAAGCGTTGACATGCTGACAACCGCCCCCGATGACGGCGTTTCCGCAGGTCAAGACACACGCGAGGGTGTCAACGGGCCGCGTTGACAGCCGCTGACAGTCGTTGACAATCCGCCGCCGCCCCGCCCGGTGTCAACGGTGTCAACGCCCTGTCAACGGCCCCCGTTGACACCTACACACCCGCCACCACCTGCGGAAACGGCCGCATGTCGGCGGATTGTCAACGTGTCAACGCTTCCCGGTCCCACCACCGGATCACACCGGCCCCACCAGTGGCCGAAAACGGCCCGCTGAGAGCGCCTCAGAGCGACATGCCCTACGCCCAACACCGGGACGGCCGGGATCTTGCGTCCAGGGCGCTCTCAGCGGGCCGTTCTACGCCGTTCTGCGGCGATACCTCCCTGTACCTCCATAAGTGACCGCCACCGACCGGAAGGCCCTCAGCGTGCAAATCAGGCTGCACGGCACACCCGCTGAAACAGCCGCAGCGCTCAACGCCATCGCCCAAGTGCTGCACATTCGCTCAGTGTCCCGGCCCTACCCAGACCGCCGATCCCCGATGTTCCAGCGCCTCTACATCGACGCCACCCCGAGGGAGGACACCCGCCGATGACCGCCCGCCGCACTACCACCGGCAACCTGCTCACCCTCGCCGAAGTCCTGGACGAACTCCGCGTACCCCGGTCGACCTTCTTCCGCTGGAAGGCCACCGGCCGCGCACCCCGAACCATCAAGTACCCGAACGGCAGCCTCTACGTCCGCCGCCGCGACCTGGACACCTGGCTCAACGATCACGAGGAGGCCGCTTGAGCAGCTACGACGTACGCATTCACGCGATCCTGACCAACGAACTATCGGGCCGGAAAAAGTCGTACACGGTCCGATGGAAGGTCGCCGGCAAGCCGTTCCGGAACACGTACGCCACTCGGGCACTCGCCGAAAGCTTCCGATCAAAGCTGGTCGTGGCACAGCGCGAGGGAACGGCTTTCGATGAGAAATCCGGGCTACCGGAGCCGATGGCGCGCGAACTGAACAGCCGGAATTGGTACGACCTCGCCGTTGCGTTCGTGGACATGAAGTGGCCGCGTGCCGCAGCAACTCAGCGCAAGAGCATCGCTGATGCGCTCACCACGGTCACGCTCGCCCTGCTGGCCACGACACGCGGCGCACCGAATGACGCCGAGATTCGGCACGCCCTCTACACCTGGACCTTCAACAAGTTGCAGCGCGACCGCGACAACGGCCAACCGCCGGAGAACCTTGCGCCGGCCGTCCGGTGGCTCACCGCGAACACGCTGCCGCTGTCGGACGTGGCGAACCCGGCCACCATCCGAAAGGCACTCGACGCGCTCACGGTTCGGATTGACGGCGGACCGGCCGCAGCAAACACGGTTGCCAGGAAACGTGCCGTCTTCTACAGCGCCTTGAAGTACGCCGTTGAGCTTCGCTATCTCGACGCCCATCCGATGGACTCGATCCAGTGGCGAGCACCGAAGAACACGGATCAGGTAGACCGGAAGGTGGTGGTTAATCCCGAACAGGCCCGTTCCCTGCTATCGGCGGTGCGGGAACGCGACCCGCACTTGGAAGGCTTCTTCGCCTGCATGTACTTCGCCGCACTCCGGCCTTCAGAGGTGATCCACCTACGCGCCGACGAATGCGAGTTACCCGAAAGCGGGTGGGGCTGGCTTCACCTCAGCGGCTCAACGCAACAGGTCGGCGAGGATTGGAGCGATAGCGGCCGGTCGCTGGAAGACCGGGAGTTGAAGCACCGGGCGAAGAAGGCGACCCGTGACGTTCCGGCCTGCCCGGAGTTGGTTCGCATCCTGCGGCATCACCTTGGTGAGCACTGCCGCGACGCCAACGGGCGGATGTTCAACGCCGCTGGTGCGCGACCGGCACCGGTGTCCAAGAGCACCTATCTGCGCGCCTGGCGACAGGCACGCGAGGCAGCACTGACACCGGCTCAACAGCGCTCACCGCTAGCGCACCGGCCGTACGACCTGCGGCACGCCGCTGTGTCGCTCTGGCTCAACGCCGGAGTGCCGGCTACCCAGGTCGCTCAATGGGCCGGACACAGCGTGCATGTGCTGTTGAAGGTCTACGCCTCGTGCATCGACGGCCAGGATGAGGCCGCCCGGAAGCGGATCGAGGGAGCGCTAGGCACCGACGACCAGGCCGAGAATGCGCCCGGTGACGCCGACACGTAAACGACACGACCAGTGAGACACGGCGGCACCGGGCGAGACAAAGTGAGACTGATTCACCATCAATAAATGCGCCCCCTGATCAGCGTTCGCGCTGGTCAGGGGGCGTTTTGCTGTCCAGGTGAGCGGAGGGTGTGGGATTCGAACCCACGAAGACATCGCTGCCTTACCGGTTTTCAAGACCAGCGCCATCGGCCACTAGGCGAACCCTCCCGGACCGCGCGCCGCGCGGCCGTGCTTAGTCTGCCACGACCGAGCGAGCGCCGAACGGGGGAGCTACCCGTTTCGTCATGATCACTCACCCTCTGTGCGGGCAGCAGGTGGGGACCTTGAGGTGGGGTGCGGGGCGGATCGGGTATGACTGGGGGCATGCGTGCGATCGTTGTGTCCGAGTCGGGTGGGCCGGAGGTGCTGAGCTGGCGCGAGGTGCCTGATCCGCAGCCGGGGCCGGGTGAGGTGCTGGTCGACGTACGGGCCACCGCGGTCAACCGGGCCGACCTGTTGCAGCGGCAGGGGCACTACCCACCACCGCCGGGTGCGTCGGAGTATCTCGGGTTGGAGTGCTCGGGTGTGATCAGCGCGGTCGGTGCCGGGGTGGACGGCTGGGTGGTGGGGCAGCAGGTCTGCGCGCTGCTGGCCGGTGGCGGGTACGCCGAGCGGGTGGTGGTGCCGGTGGGGCAGCTGCTGCCCGTACCGGATGGGGTTGATCTGGTGGATGCCGCGGCGTTGCCGGAGGTGGCGTCGACGGTCTGGTCCAACGTGGTCGAGTTGGCGCGGTTGGCGGCGGGCGAGACGTTGCTGGTGCACGGCGGTGGCAGCGGGATCGGCACGTTCGCGATCCAGTTGGGTGCGGCGTGGGGCGCGACGGTGGTGGCGACCGCCCGGGCTGCGAAGCACGATCGGCTGCGGGCGTTGGGTGCGGCGCACCTGATCGATTATCGGGAGCAGGACTTCGTCGAGGAGGTCCGCAGGGTCACCTCCGGCGGGGGCGCGGACGTCATCCTCGACATCATGGGCGCGTCGTACCTGGGCCGTAACGTGGCCGCTCTGGCGTACGACGGGCGGCTCGTGACGATCGGCATGCAGGGCGGGCGCAAGGGGGAGTTGGACCTGGGTGCGTTGCTGGCCAAGCGCGGCACCGTCGCCGCGACGGCGCTGCGGTCCCGCCCGCTGGAGCAGAAGAGCGCCATCGTCCGCGGGGTACGCGAACAGGTGTGGCCGCTGGTCGAGGCGGGTCGGATCCGGCCGGTGGTCGACCGGCGGATGCCGATCAGCGAGGCGGCCGACGCGCACCGCCTGGTCGAGTCGAGCGACCACGTCGGCAAGGTGCTGCTGACCGTCGACTGAGCCAGCCTGGGCGGCAACAGATCAGCGGGGCAGGGTCAGCCGCGCTCCGGGGCCTTCACCGGCCAACTCGTCGCCGGGGTTGTAGAGGGCGCAGCGGCTCAGGGACAGGCAGCCGCAGCCGATGCAGCCGTCGAGGTCGTCGCGGAGCCGGTTCAGCAACCTGATCTTCTCGTCCAGGCGGTCGCGCCAGGCCATCGACAGCTGCGCCCAGTCGTCGGCGGTGGGCGTACGCGAGGCGGGCAGTGAGTCCAGTGCGGACCTGATCTCCTCCAGCGAGATGCCGACCTGCTGGGCGATCCGGATGAAGGCGACCCGGCGCAACTCGCCACGGTGGTACCGACGCTGGTTGCCGCCGGTGCGGTCGGCCCGGATCAGCCCGAGCCGCTCGTAGTAGCGCAGCGCGGACTGGGCCACCCCACTGCGGGCGGCGAGTTGACCGATGGTGAGTGCTTCGTGCATCACTTTCGCCTTGAGTTGAACCTCGCTTCAACTTGCAGGCTAGTCGCATGTCCTCACTAGCCACCATCACCACCCAGGTCGCCGATGCGGCCGCGCCGCTGGACGGTCGAGACCCCGTCGCCCCGCTGTTGGAGCGGGTCCGCGCCGGCCGCGACTTCGGCCCGAACGTCTACTCGACCCGCGACGTGCTGTGGGTGCTCTACGACCGCATCCTGCGGGTCACCCCGGCAACCGTCGACGAACCCGACCGGGACCGTTTCCTGCTCTCCAAGGGGCACGCGGTCGCCGGCTACTACGCGGTGCTGGCCGCGAAGGGTTTCATCCCACCCGACTGGCTCGACGACCAGGGCGGGCCGGGCAGCCGGCTCGGCGACCACCCGGACCGGACGCTGGTGCCGGGGGTGGAGATCGGCTCCGGGTCGCTGGGGCACGGTCTCGGCCTGGCCGTCGGCAGCGCGCTCGGCCTGCGCGCCCAGGGCCTGCTCGACCCCCGGGTGTACGTGCTGCTCGGCGACGCCGAACTGGACGAGGGCTCCAACCACGAGGCGATCGCGTACGCCGGTGCCGTCGGCCTGGCCAACCTGACCGCGATCGTGGTCGACAACTCCTCCGCCACGTACGGCTGGCCGGGCGGGGTGGCCACCCGCTTCACGGTCAACGGGTGGATCGCCGCCACCGTCGACGGGCACGACCAGGACGCCCTGCACGCGGCCCTGACCGGGCATCACGGCCACCGGCCGCACGTCGTCGTCGCGGTCGTCAACAACGGAGAGCAGGCATGAGCGAGATGAGCACGGCAGTAGCGGAACTGAGCATGCGGGACTGCTTCGTCGACACCACCACCGCCCTGCTGGCCGAGAAGCCGCGTACGGCGTTGGTGCTCGCCGACATCTCCGCCGCCCTGTTCGCCTCGGCGGCCGAGCGGCATCCCGACCGGGTGCTCAACGTCGGCATCCGGGAGCAGTTGATGGTGGGGGTGGCCGGTGGGCTGGCGTTGACCGGGTTGCGCCCGATCGTGCACAGCTACGCGCCGTTCCTGGTGGAGCGGGCGTACGAGCAGATCAAGCTCGACCTCGACCACCAGGCGGCGAGCGCGGTGCTGGTCAGCGTCGGCGGCTCGTTCGACCGGGCGGAGTCCGGTCGCACCCACTTCAGCCCGGCGGACGTCGCGCTGTTCGACACCCTGGCCGACTGGACCGTGCACGTGCCGGGGCACCCGGGCGAGGTGTCCGGGCTGCTGCGGGCGACGGTGGCCGCCGACACCTCGGCCTACCTGCGGCTGTCGATCATGCACAACGACCGCCCGTACGCCGATGCCGGTGATCTGGTGGTGGTGCGGGACGCGGGTCCGGGCGCGGCCCTGCTGGTCGCGGTCGGCCCGATGCTGGACGCGGCGCTGACCGCCGTCGCGGACCTGCCCGTCACGGTGGCCTACACGCACCGGCCGCGTCCGTTCGACGTCGCCGGTCTGCGGGCGCTCGCCGGCACGGAGGTGATCCTGGTCGAGCCCTACCTGGCGGGGACTTCGGCCCGCGTGGTCTCGGCGGCGTTGGCGGATCGGCCGCACCGGCTGCTCGCGCTCGGGGTCGGTCGGAAGGAGCTACGCCGCTACGGTTCGGCGGAGGATCATCTGCGCTGGCACGGGCTGGATCCGGCCGGGTTGCGTCGCGCGCTGACCGGCTTCCTCAACCCGGTCGCGATCGCGGGCTAGGCAGCGGTGGGACGGCGGCGAGTGCGCTCGCGTCCGAGGATCCAGAGCGCCTCGACCCCGTCCCGCCAGGTGATCTTCTTGCCTTCCTCCCGGCCCCGGGCCCGGTAGCTGATCGGCACCTCGTACGGCCGGATGCGGCGACGCAGCAGCTTGCCGGTCACCTCGGCCTCCATGCCGAAGCCTCGGGAGCGGATGTCCAGCGAGCGGTAGAGCTCGACCGGCATCAGCTTGAAGCAGGTCTCCAGGTCGCCGATGTAGGAGTTGAACAGCACATTGGCGGCCATGGTGACGCCCCGGTTGCCCATCACGTACCAGAAGCTGTAGGCGCTGTGGCTGCCGAAGGTCCGGTTGCCGTAGACCACGGTGGCCCGCCCGTCGAGCACCGGGGCGAGCAGTTTCGGAATGTCCTGCGGGTCGTACTCCAGGTCCGCGTCGAGGATGACCATGTATTCGCCCTCGGCGGCGGCGACCGCCGTACGGATCGCGGCGCCCTTGCCTGCGTTGCGTTGATGCGTGATCACGCGCAGTCGGGCGTCGTCGGCGCGACCGAGAACCTCTCCGGTGCCGTCGCGGCTGCCGTCATCGACCACCACGAGTTCGATCTCGCACGGATATTCCACGGCCAACGCCTGCTTGAGGGCGTCCCCGATGCGCTCTTCCTCGTTGTAGACCGGCATGAGGATCGACAGCTTCACGGGATTCTCCACGAGGGCGGCAGTGTGTCGGCCATAGCCTAGCCTGGCAGCTCAGCGATGTGGTGGCGACTGCCGATGGACATCCGACGTCGCGCATTCAGGCTGATGGTGTTTACTTCCGGCCATGTCGGCCGCCGGCTTTCCGCTCGTCCTGGCACCCGTCGCCGCCGTCGTCGCGCTGACCGTGGCGTTACGGCCACGGGCTGTGGACAGTGTCGCGCCCCGACGCCTCGCGGTGATCCGGGCCGCCCTGGCCACCGGCGCGTTCGCGGTGGCGACCGTCGAGGTGCTGGGCGCATCGGGGCTGCTGACGTTGCCCGCGTTCGCCGTGGCCTGGCTGCTCTTCGTGGCCGGGTGCGTGGCGGCGGCCGGGTGGCGGCAGCGCCGCGACCGGCGGAGGCTGTCCACCGAGGCCGCGACGGCGTCCCTTGCGGATGCCGTGGACCGCATCGCCGCACCGCCGCCCGCCCTGGTCACGGCCGGGTCGGGCACGTCCGTGTCGTCCGGCACCCGACGGGCCACCGACGTCCGCCCTACCGGGGCACGCTTCGACCGGGCGCCGACACCGGGCGGGGACGGCCCGGCACGCTGGTGGGCGCCGCTCACCGCTTTCTGGCGTACGGCGGGTCGGGGCGAGCGGCTGCTCGCCGGTACGGTCGGCGGCCTCGTCCTGGTCGAGTTGCTGATCGCGCTGCTGGCCGCACCGAACAACTTCGACTCGCAGACCTACCACCTGCCGAAGGTGGAACGCTGGGTGGCGCAAGGTGACCTGACGTTCTGGGCCACGGCGATCCACCGACAGGTGACCATTCCGCCGGGTGCCGAGTACCTGCTGCTGCACCTGCGCCTGTTCACCGGCTCGGACGCACTGTTCAACCTGGTCCAGTGGGCCGCCGGGGTGGGCACCCTGCTGGCGGTGACCCGGCTGACCGCTCAACTGGGCGGTGGCCGGCGGGCCCAGTTGCTGACCGCGTTCCTGCTGGCCACCACGCCGATGGTGGCGTTGCAGGCGACCAGCACGCAGACCGATCTGGTCTGTGCCGCCTGGGCGGTCTGCGCGGCCACCCTCGCCCTGGACGGGCTGCGGCGACGCGCCCACCTCGGCGACCTGCCCGCCCTGGGTGCGGCCACCGGCCTGGTCGCGGTGACCAAGACCAGTGGCCTGCTCGCGGTGGGGCCGCTGCTGGTGCTCTGGGGGCTGGGCCAGCTGCGCCTGGCGTACCTGGCCCGGCCGGCGGGTCGACAGCGGATCCCGGCCGGCAGCCTGGCCCGTACGGTCGGCGCGTCGGTGCTGATCCTGGCGGTCGCCACCACCGTGGTCGGTCCCTTCATGGGTCGGGTGTACGCCGAGTTCGGTCATCCCCTCGGCCCGGACCGGCTGCGCAACTCGGTGCCGATGGAGCGGCACGATCCACCGTCGGTGCTGGTCAACGCGCTGCGCATCGGGCACACCGCGTTCGACACCCCGCTGGCCCCGCTGCGTGACGTCACCGCCCGGGCGATCGTCGGGGTGGCCGACCTGCTCGGCGTCGATCCGCAGGACCGCGACATCACCTTCGGGCGGGAGAGCTTCCCGGAGCCGTCCTGGTATCCGGACGAGGATCGGGTGGCCTTCCCACTGGCCGGGGTGCTGGCGCTGCTCGCCGTCGTGGCGGTGCTCCGCCGACCGGGTCGGATCAGCCCCGGTGCGGCCGGGGCGTTGCGGGCGTACGGCGTGGTGGTCGTCGTGGCGGTGCTGCTGCACACCACGATGATCAAATGGCAGCCGTGGGGGAACCGGCTGTTGCTCTATGCGCTGGCGGTGGCGGTGCCGTTGGCCGGGCTCTGGCTGGACGCGCTGCTGCGCCGCTCGGCCTCGGCGCGGCTCGCCGGCACGTCGGGACGCGCTGCGGGTGGGCGGCGGTCGATCGCCGCGACCGTCGTGGTGACGGTGTTGGCGACCTCCGCGCTGGCCGGTGTGCTGGCGGTGTCGTACGGCTTTCCCCGCCGGCTGGTCGGCTCGGGCTCGGTCTTCACCACCGCCGAGTGGGAGCTGCGTTTCCTGCGGCGTCCTCAGTGGGCGGAGGAGTACCGGTGGGCGGCCGACGCGGTACGCGCCGCCGAGGCCCGCCGGATCGGCCTGTCGCAGCGCAACGACGACTGGGAGTACCCGTGGTGGTTGCTGCTGCGTGACGAGAACGGCCGGCCACCGGAGTTGGTCGCGCTCCAGTCGGTGGTGGACGACCGCCCGGCGGCCGACCCGGCGTCGGTGGACGCGATCGTCTGCGTCGGCAGCCGGACCCTCTGCGCGGACCTGGTGCCCGACGGCTGGGAGTTCGAGTTCCGCAGTTATGTCGGTTACGCCCTGCCCGGCCGCTGACCTCCTGCCCCATTGGCCCGGTTGATCGCACCACGCAAGTATCCCGAAGCGTATTCACATACCCGCATTCCACGCGTTACCGTCCGGCAACTCGATCGACGTCCCGCGATCGAACCGAAAGGAGCGCGTCGATGTCTGGTTCCCCTGCCAGGCGTGAACGGACGCCCCGACGGCGACTCGTCCAGGTCGCCGTCCTCGCCACCGCTCTCGTCCTGCCCATGCTCGCCGGGCCGGCCTCACCAGCCGCCGCGGCCGACCGTCCCGCCGTCCAGCCACTCCCCGCCCACCTCGAAACGATCCGCGCCGCCGAGGCCACCCAGCTCTACGGCACTCCCGGCATCCGACCGCTCGCCCAGCGTCGTACCGCGCTGATCACCATGGGCGACAGTCAGATCTCCGGCGAGGGGGTGGGCAACTACGTGCCCGGCACCCACCAGCCGGGCAACTGGTGCGACCGCTCGTACGACCAGGCGGTGTTCCGTACCGGCATCGCCGCCGACGAGCGCTACAACATCGCCTGCTCGGGCGCCACCCCGTGGAACCTGATCGCGGGCGGACCGACCCAGCACAACGAGCTGAACCAGGGCGACCACCTCGCCATCAAGGCGCGCAACACCAACATCAAGCTGATCTGGGTGGTGGTCGGCGCCAACGGCGACGGCACGATCCAGTTCGGCCCGGTCGCCACCGACTGCGCGCTGCGCCGCGTCCTCTTCCAGGGCCCCTGCTGGCCCACCTACACCGACCAGTGGACGGTACGCACCGACGGCAGCCGGCGCGCCGTCGAGGACGCGCTCAACGACATCCGCCGGACCATGACCGGGGCCGGTTACCTCAACACGAACTACGAGTTGGTGCTGATGTCGTACTCCAGCCCGGCCAGCCCCGACGTGGAGGACAACCCCAACTTCCCCGGTTGGTACGCCGGCGGCTGCCTGCTCTACCTGGCCGACGCCGCCTTCGCCCGGAACAAGGCGGTACCGCTGTTCGAATCGGCGCTCCGGGCGGCGGCGGCCAACACCGGCACCCGCTACCTCGACGGCAGCCGACTCTTCCACGGCCACGAGGTGTGCACCGACAACACGTCAGTACGTGGCCTCTACATCGAACTCGGCGTCTGGGACGAGAACGCGGCCCGCCAGTCGTTCCACCCGAACTACCGGGGTCACGGCATGTTCGCCCAGTGCATCACCCAGTTCTACGCCTCCGGCCAGCAGCAGGGCACCTGCGTCGACCCGGCGAGCACCGGCAACGGCGTGCTCTACCCGGGCCTGCTGCAGTTCAAGCAGCTGCGCAACGCCGCCACCGGCACCTGCGTGGACGGCAAGGGGTACGACTCACGCAACAACACCGCGCAGCAGTCGTACCGCTGCCACGGGGGTCGCAACCAGGGCTTCTGGTACGACCCGACGCGGCAGTCGCTGCACTCCGAGCTGTCCCACGACCGCTGCCTGGACGTCTCCGGCGGATCGTTGACCTCCGGCACGACTGTCAACGTCTACGACTGCCACGGTGGCAACAACCAGAAGTTCGTCTTCTCCGGCAACCAGATCCGCGCCGCCGGCAACACCAACCTCTGCCTGGCCTTCGACAACCCGCTGCTGGGCACTCCCCGGCTGCGGCTGGCGAACTGCTCCAGCAGCTCCCGGCAGCAGTGGTCGTTCGAGTCACGGTCGTTCGCGCAGCCCGTCGGGTACGGGTACGACGACTTCATCGGGTCTCGCGTCTACTGACGCCCGTCCCTGATCATCGGCGGGGCGGTGGGTTCACCTGCCGCCTCGCCGGTCGTTCTCGCCGGCGCGACGGTCAGTGGGCCGCGGCCGGGTGCAGCGTGGTCGGACGGACGGCGGAGGCTTCCGCGACGGTCGCCAGAACCCGGGGCCGGGTGGCGCGTACCCGGGTGCGGAAGGCGTGGTTGAACAGCGCGTCGAGCTGCCACACCTGCTTCGGGTGCTGGGTGCGGACGAGGAAGCGCTCACGGATGCCGTCGATGGCGGTGGCGGCCAGCTCGACCGAGTGCAGTCGGGGGTCGGGGCTCCAGGTCACGTGGCTCAACTCGCGCAGCTCGGTGTTGAGGTGCAGCCGCAGCCGGTGCAGCACCCGGGTCTGCCGGGTGATCACGAGACGTCGGTGGGTGAGCAGGAGAAGGTATTCGCCGGACATCGGCCGGTCGGGCCGGCTGCACCGGGTGACCAGAACTGTGGCGTCGCTGGAGCCGACGCAGCGACGGAACACCGGCATGTGTCGGGTCGCGGTCTGCACCGCCAGCCCGGCTTCGGCGGCGGCGGGAAGGAACGTTCGGGAGAAGACGTCCATGCCCTGCCCAACGACCTTGCTCAACTGGTGACGTGGCTCACGCAACTGCTTTTTGCAAATTCCACGTTATGAAGATCGGCCCGCCAGCGCAGGTCAGAGCAGTTCGACGATCGTCGCATTCGCCATTCCGCCACCCTCGCACATCGTCTGCAGGCCGTAGCGGATGCCGTTGTCGCGCATGTGGGCGAGCATCGTCGTCATGATCCGGGCACCGGATCCGCCGAGCGGGTGCCCGAGGGCGATCGCCCCGCCGCGCGGGTTGAGCCGCTCCGGGTCCGCCTCGGTCTCCGCCAGCCAGGCCAGCGGCACCGGGGCGAACGCCTCGTTGACCTCGTACACCCCGATCTCCTCGATGCCCAGCCCGGCGCGGCGCAGCGCCTTCGCGGTGGCCGGGATCGGCGCGGTGAGCATGGCGACCGGGTCGTCGGCGGCGACCACGGCGGTGTGGATGCGGGCCAGCGGCCGCAGGCCGTGCCGGCTGGCCCACTCGCTGGTGGTGACGGCCAACGCGGCCGCGCCGTCGGAGATCTGCGAGGCCGAACCGGCGGTGACCACCCCGTCCGGGCGGAACGGAGTGGGCAGCTCGGCCAGCTTCTCCAGCGAGGTGTCCCGGCGTACGCCCTCGTCGGCGGCGAACTTGCCGCCGTCCGGGAGGACGACCGGCGCGATCTCGCCCTCGAACGCTCCCGCGTCCTGGGCGGCGGCGGCCTTCTCGTGACTGGCCAGGGCGAACTCGTCGAGCTGGGTACGGGACAACCGCCAGCGCTGCGCGATCAACTCCGCGCCGACGCCCTGGTTGAACGGCAGCGGTGAATCCTCGGCGACGCCCTCGACGCCCCGGTAGCGGGCCAGGATCAGGTCGCTGAACGGCTGGCCGCCGGCCACGCTGGAACCCATCGGCACCCGGGTCATCGACTCCACCCCGCCGGCGACCACCAGGTCGGCCTGGCCGGAGAGCACGGTGGCGGCGGCGAAGTGCAGGGCCTGCTGACTGGAGCCGCACTGCCGGTCCAGCGTGGTGCCGGGTACCGACTCGGGCCAGCCGGCGGCGAGCACGGCGTTGCGTGCCACGTTCCAGGACTGCTCGCCGACCTGGGAGACGCACCCCCACACCACGTCGTCGACCTGCGCCGGGTCGAATCCGGTCCGTTCGGCGAGGGCGCGCAGCACGTGCGCCGACAGATCCACCGGGTGCACCGCGGCCAGGCTGCCCTTGCGCCGCCCGACCGGGGTACGCACCGCACCGACGACAACCGCGTCACTCATCTTGTACTCCCCGGTAACTTGGGCTGCCTCGATCCTACGCCCATCTGCCGGTCGTCCGCCCGCGCTGGCATGCTGGTCTCGTGCCTTCCGAAACGGATGCTGGTCGGGTGCCTTCCGGGACGACCCCGATGCAGTGGCGGATACCTGCGGCCCTACCGGTGCTCAAACTGGTCGGCGCGGTCGGCCTCCTCGCCCTGGGATTCCTGCTGGCCGAGGGTGACCTGCTCCGGCCGGTGGCCAGCGCGTTGGGCGCCGCGCTGCTGGCCGGATGGGGCGTACGGGACGTGATCGCACCGGTCCGGCTGGCCGTCGACCCGAGCGGGATCACCGTGCCGAAGGGCTGGACCGGCCGGCAGCACCTGCCCTGGTCGGCGGTGGAGAGCATCCGGGTGCAGCGCCGGCCCGGGCGCGGCTTCGCCGGCCCGGCGCTGGAGATCGACACCAGCGAGACGCTGCACCTGTTCAGCCGGCTCGACCTCGGCACCGACCCGGAGGAGGTCGCCGACGCCCTGGCCGCCGTCCGTCCGGAGCCGGCACGAGGATCCCGGCCGCCCTCAGGCGAGCAGAGCGACGGTACGGATCAGCGCCGCGCCGAGTAGCAGCACCATGATCACCGTTCCGCCCACCGCCTGCACCAGCGTCCGGTGTGACCTCGGGGCGTAAGCCAGCACCAGGGCCATGAGCCCGCCGAACACCAGGCCGCCGAGGTGCCCGGCGATCGAGATCTGCGGCACGGTGAACGTGAAGATCAGGTTGATCACCAGGATCGGCAGGATCGCCGAGGTGTCCCGACCGAGCCGTCTCATGATCACGAATATCGCCGCGAAGAGACCGAAGATGGCGGTGGACGCGCCGGCCGACATCTGGTTCGGCGGGCTGAACACGTACACCGCGACGTTGCCGCCGAAGCCGGCGATGAAATAGAGCGCGGCGAAGCGCAGCGGCCCGAGCACCGCCTCCAACGACTGGCCCAGTACCCAGAGCGCCCACATGTTGAGCAGCAGGTGCAGGATGCCGTAGTGCAGGAACATCGCGGTGACCAGGCGGTACCACTGGCCCTCGGCGACCCCGCCGATGCTGCCGTCGAGGAACATCGCCCGACCCAGCACGGCACCCCACTCGGTCAGCGGGGTGCTGCCACCCATCAGACCGCCGAAGCCGGTGCCACCGGCCGCCGCGTCCCCGCCCCGGTCGGAGGCGATCGACACCAGCATGACCAGCACGTTGATCGCGATCAGCGCCTTGGTCACGTAGCCGTGCCGGCCGGCGGCACCGCCACCGAAGGCGGTACGCGCCGGCCGGACGCTACGACGTCCTTCCGACACACACTCCGGGCACTGGAATCCGACGGATGCCTCGTTCATGCAGTCCGGGCAGATCGACCGGTCGCACCGGGTGCATCTGACGTACGTCTCCCGCCCGGGGTGGCGGTAACAGGCCGGAGTGGTCGGCGCGGACTCACTCACCGCGAGCCCCAGGTGCCCGAGCGCTCAGTCATGCGAGCAAAGGTACCTTGATCCGCCGCAGCGACGGGTGGGGCCGCACCCCGGTCGGATCCTCCGTGCCCGCCACACCCAGGCCCGGGCGGCGGACACGGCCGGACGACGTACGGGTCAGGCGCCCTGACGCTCGATCTCGACCCGCTCGATGACGACATCCTGAAGCGGCCGGTCGCTCGGGCCGGTGGGGGTGTTGGCGATCGAGTCGACCACCTTCGCGGACTGCTCGTCGGCCACCTGACCGAAGATGGTGTGCCGGTTGTTCAGGTGCGGGGTCGGCGAGACCGTGATGAAGAACTGCGAGCCGTTGGTGCCCGGCCCGGCGTTCGCCATCGCCAGCAGGTACGGCCGGTCGAAGCGCAGCTCGGGGTGGAACTCGTCGGCGAAGTTGTAGCCCGGGCCGCCGCGACCGGTGCCGGTCGGGTCACCCATCTGGATCATGAACCCGCTGATCACGCGGTGCGAGATGGTGCCGTCGTAGTACGGACCGCTGCCCGGCTGGCCGGTCCGCGGGTCGGTGTACTCGCGCGTGCCCTCGGCCAGCTCGACGAAGTTGCGGACCGTCTTCGGCGCGTGGTTCGGGAAAAGCTCCAGCCGGATCGGACCGGCGTTGGTGTGCAAGGTGGCGTAGACAGCCTCGGCCACGGGTACTCCTCACTCGTTGGTCAGTTCCTTGCGGATCCTCCCATGTGCCCGATCTGGACATGCGGAGGCATCCGAAGGTGGAGGATGACAGAGGACAACTCCCAGGAGGTGGGAACGTGTTTGGATTCGCGCGGCGCAAGACCCAGGGGCAACTGGCCAGGGCCGAGCTGAACCGCGGCGTTGGTCACCTGCGTCAGGCTGCCACGCACGCGGCGAAGGGTGCGGGCGCCACCGTCGGTCCACGGGTCGAGGCGGCTCGCAGTGCCGTCATGCCAGCCACTGTCATGATCCGTGATCGCGCGTCGAGCGGTCTGGCGACGACGGCTGCGGCACTCGCGCCCCTGACCCTGGCGATGCGGCAGGCGCAGGCCGAGGCAGCCGGCAAGGCTGCTGCCGGAAGGAAGGTTGCCGCCACCAAGAAGGCGGCGGCCACCAGGAAGGTCAAGGCGAAGAACATGAAGGCGAAGAAGAAGTCCCGCCGCGGCACCATGATCGGCCTGCTCGCCGCCGGCACGGTGGCCGGCCTGGCCGGTGCGATGGCCCTGCGGCGCTACCGGGAACAGCAGACGTGGGCCGAGTACGACCCGGGCACGACGCTTGAGCCGATGCGCGAGGAGGTGGAGACCATCGAGGTGCGTACGAGTGGACCGGCCGGCGCGGGCAAGGCCTCGACCGGCGCGGGCAGTTCCGCGGTGGCCGCCGGCGACAGCGCCTCCACCACCAAGACCACCACCCCGCCCAAGCCCACCCCGACCGACAAGGTCCCCTCGGTCGCCGAGGGCGCCCGCACCACCACCGGCCGCCCCGCCGACAACCTCACCCAGGCCGTCAACAACTCCCCCTCCACCTCCAACGGCCGCCCCTAACCCCAGCGCCCCTGCACCCCACCCCCTCTTCCCCGCCGATCTTGCACTTTGTGTCGGTGCATAGCGGACTTATGCCGCGAATCACCGACCGAAACTGCAAGATCGACGGGGAGAGGGGTGGGGTGGGGAGGGGAGGGGAGGGGTTAGAGCCAGTCGTTGCGGCGGAACCAGCGGTAGAGGGCCAGGGAGATGGTGAGCATCAGGGCCAGGACGACGGGGTAGCCGTAGGCGACCTTGAGTTCGGGCATGAACTCGAAGTTCATGCCGTAGATGCCGGCGATGGCGGTCCAGACGGCGGCGATGGCCGCCCAGGCGGCGATCTTGCGCATGTCGTTGTTCTGGTCGACCGTCACCTGGGCCAGGCGCGCCTGGAGGATCGAGTTCAGCAGGTCGTCGTACGAGTTGACCTGCTCGACCGTACGACTGAGGTGGTCCTGCACGTCTCGGAAGTAGCGGCGTACCTCCTTGGGGACCTCGCGGTTCATCTGCGTGGTCAACGCGAGCAGCGGACGCTGCAACGGCATCACCGCGCGCTTGAACTCCACCAGTTCCCGCTTCAGCTGGTAGATCCGCTGGATCCGGCCGGTGGCCTGACGGTCGAAGACCTCAATCTCCAACACGTCCATGTCGTCCTCGAGTTGGTCGGCGACCTCCAGGTAGAGGTCGACCACCCGGTCGGTGATCGCGTACGCGACCGCCCAGGGGCCGTGCAGCAGCAGGTCCTGGCGACCCTCCAGCTCCTCCCGTACCGGTGCGAGCCGGCTGGCGTCGCCGTGCCGGACACTGATCAGGAAGTGCGGACCGATGAAGAGCATCACCTGCCCGGTCTCCACGACCTCGGAGTTCTCGGTCAACTCGGTGTGCTCGCAGTAACGTGCCGTACGCAACACCAGGAAGCTGACCTCGCCGAAGCGCTCCAGCTTGGGCCGCTGCTGGGCCTTGACCGCGTCCTCGACGGCCAGCTCGTGCAACCCGTAGCTCTCGGCGATCTCGGTCATCTCGGCCAGCTCCGGCTCGTGCAGCCCGAGCCACACGAAGCCGCTCTCCTCGCGGCGCGCCGCCGCCAGCGCCTCCGCGAAGGTCCACTCGCCGGGCTGACGCCTACCGTCGACGTAGACGGCGCAGTCCACCACCGCGCTGCGTGGCGACTCGGCCGGAGCCGTCACCGTCCGTGTTCCGTCCGGGCTGAGTCGACGTGTCATGGCGCGTACCGGTGACCAGTCGCGGGGCCGCAGCGCCCGGCCGGCGACCGCGGAGCGGGCCCGATCCTGATCCGGAGGTGACGTCCGCTGGCCGGCGGTGGAGGTGTTCCGGCCTCGCTTGATCCGATCGGTCATCACGCCCCCTCCGCACGCCCTGGTTGCGGCTTGCAGGGTACGCCGCAGCAACGATCATGGTGGCTTCGGCGACGGCCGGGGGTGGCGCCGGACGGACCGGACCGCTACGGGGGGTGAGGCTGCGGCCCGGCCCGCCCGGCGCCATGGGGGCGGGGGTGGTGCTGCCGCGTCACCCGGGGGCGTACGGCGGCCGGCTCGCGTCGGGCATGTCCACGATGGTCGAAGCCCGGAAGGCCGCAGTACGCAGGTGAGTGACGCTCGCAGCATTGTGAGCCGCCGGTCGCCCCAAGGGGAGCCCTGGAGCGACCGGCGTGGCCGTACTGTCAGAAATCCGACAGTTATTCGCCTCGAACGGCTTCCATCGCCTCGGCCAGCCGCCGTACACCCTCGTCGACCCGATCCGCGGTGACTGCCGAATAGGCGAGCCGGAGCGCGTGCCGCCCACCGTCGATGACGAAGTCACTGCCCTTGACCACCGCGACGCCCCGCTCGGCGGCCGCCGGCGCCAACTTCTCGACGTCAACGTCCTCCGGCAACTCCACCCAGAGGAAGTAGCCGCCGTCCGGCTCCACGAACCGGGCCTCGGGGATGTGCCGGCGCAGCGACTCGGCCAGCACCCGCGCCCGCTCGCCGAGCGCCGCCCGGACCGTCTCGATCGACCGCTCGATGTCGCCGGAGACGCAGAACTGGTGCACGATCGCCTGCGCCACCATGCCGGGCGAGATGTAGAGGCTGGTCGCCTTGCTCGCGATGGCGCCGATCAGGTCCGCCGGGCCGACCAGGTAGCCCACCCGTACGCCGGGGCAGACCGTCTTGGTGAAGCTGGAGGCGTGCACCACGACACCACGGGTGTCCATCGACAGCATCGACGGCAGCGGCTCGCCACGGAACCGGATGTCGGCGTACGGGTCGTCCTCGAAGATCGTGAAGCCGTACTCCGCGGCCAACTCCAGCAGCTCCCGGCGCTTGTCCAGGGAGAGCGTCACACCGGCCGGGTTCTGGTAGTTCGGAATGATGTGCGCCAGCCGTGGCCGCACCCCGGACTCCAGCAGCTTGCGCAGCTCGGCAGTGTCCAGGCCGTCCGGCTGGATGGTGACCCCGTGCAGCTCGCTGCCCATTCGCTGAAGGTTCAGCAGGGTCCGGTCGTAGGTCGGCCGCTCCACCACCACGGCGTCACCGGGGCGTACCAGGTGGTCGAAGAGGAAGGCGTCGGCCTGAAGGGAACCGTTGGTGATCAACACCTGGTCGGCCTCGACCCCGTGCTTCTCGGCGATCCACTTCCGCAACGGAAGGTAGCCGACGGAGGTACCGTACGCGGTCACCCCGGCGGGGTCGGCGTCGAACGCGCGGACGGCGGCGGCCTTGAGCCCTTCGACATCGACGATGTCCAGCGAAGGCGCGCCACGGGCGAAGGAGATCAGCTGCTCGGCGGTCATGGCTGTTCAGCGTACGTGCGGTGGCAGGGCGTACGCCGACGGCACGGCGATGTCCGCATCCTGAGCCACCGGGTCGGGTGAGCCGAGCGACCGGGAAAGGTGAGTGGGTGATCGGGAGGACGGCCGAGCAGTGCAGGACTGACCTGCTCGGCGGAGCGGGTCAGGACCTACCTGACGGCGGAGCCGGTCAGGCGGCCGCCGGTTCCCGTCCGGCGAACACCGGCTCGCCGGCCGACACCGGGGACACGGAGGCCAACGGCACCTGCCGGGACAGGCCCGCCACCTGCACCCCGAGCGAGGTGATCAGCTGCCCCCAGTCGAAGTAGGACCGCCAGGTGACGATCCGACCCCGCCGTACCCGGACCATGTCCACCACCTGCCAGGACACGGAGTGACCGGTCGGCGCGACAGTGCCGAACGGGGTGTGCAGCACCCCGGTGTGGGTGCCGGTGAGCCGATGCTCGACCGCCGCCCCGCCGGCCGTGCGTACCGCGCCGAGTGGGTCGACCCGCAGGTCAGGAAAGGCACCCGTCCAGGTACGCAGCAGCGCCGGCAACTCGGTCGGGCGCACCGTCACGCCAGGCATGCCGTAGCTGCCGTCGACCGCGTACAACTCGGGCAGGCGGGCCACGTCCCGCCGCAGCAGCATGCCGTACTGCTGCTCGATCAACCGGTCCGCGCCACGCATCCTGGCCTCCCCACCGGCCCACCCCACCACCGACCCAACCCCCATACCCCCCACCCGACCCCACCACACCCTCACCACCACCCCGGGCCGGGGCCCAGCCCGTCGATCTTGCAGTTTCGGTCGCTGATTCGCGGCTTATGGCCGTTATGCGGGGACACAAAGTGCAAGATCGCCGAGCAGGTGGCCGCAGGCGCGGGCTCGGGAGGGCGGGTGGTTGAGGGTGGGGGTGGGTCGTGGGGGAGGGTTAGGGTGCTGGGGTGTCGGTTGAGCCGTTGCGGTGTGCTGGGGCGCTGATCGTCGACCCGGAGGGGCGGTTGTTCTTTCAGCGTCGGTCGCCGGACCGGCGCTTGTTCCCCAACTGCTGGGACATCGTGGGTGGTCACGTCGAACCGGGCGAGACGGTCGAGGAGGCCCTGCGTCGGGAGGTCTTGGAGGAGACCGGCTGGCGGGTGGCGGAGATCCTCGGCCCGGTCGGTGAGTTCCGCTACGTCGGTGACGACGGTCTGGCCCGGATCGAGTACGACTGGCTGGTCCGGGTCGACGGTGACCTGGCCGCGCCGGTGTTGGAGGCCGGCAAGCACACCGAGTACCGCTGGCTCGGTCCGGATGATGTCGACGTGCTGGACGAGCACCGCCACGTCAACGAGGGCCTGATCCGCCAGATCGCGGAGCGAGCCTTCGCCTTGCTCAAGTCAACGCCTTCCTGAACGACAGCGGCGGACCGGCGACTCGGGTCGCGGCGGTTGGAGAAGTTGGCCTACCTGGCAGCGGTGTCCGGCTGGGCCGACGGCCGCCCTCGGGACGGCGCTATCCTCCTCCGGTGAACGCCGTGAAGACAGAGACTGGTACCGGCATGGTCGGAATGGTGCTGGCGGCTGGCGCGGGTCGCCGGCTGCGCCCGTACACCGACACGCTGCCGAAGGCGCTGGTGCCGGTGGATGGCGAGATCACCATCCTCGACATCGCCCTGCGCAACCTGGCCGAGGTGGGACTCACGGACGTCGTGGTGGTGGTCGGGTACGCCGCGGACGCCGTCCGGGAACGTCAGGCCGAGCTGGAGCGCCGGTACGGCGTCACGATCACCCTCGTGCACAACGACAAGGCCGAGGAGTGGAACAACGCGTACTCCCTCTGGCTGGCCCGGGACTGGTTCGCCCGGGGCGTACTGCTGGTCAACGGTGACACGGTGCACCCGGTGAGCGTGGAGAAGACGCTGCTCGCCGAGCGTGGTCCCGGTGTTCTGCTGGCCATCGACAACATCAAGGCGCTGGCGGAGGAGGAGATGAAGACCACCTTCGACGCAGCCGGCCAGCTCACCCGGATCACCAAGCTGATGGACCCGGCCGAGGCGTACGGCGAGTACATCGGCGCGACGTTGATCGAGCCGCAGGTGGCCGAGGCGCTCGCCGATGCGCTGGAGGCGACCTGGCGACGCGACCCGAACCTGTACTACGAGGACGGTTACCAGGAGTTCGCCGACCGGGGTGGCGAGGTGCGGGCCGCTCCGATCGGTGACGTGTCCTGGGTCGAGGTCGACAACCACGCCGACCTGGCTCGGGCTCGGGAGATCGCGTGCCGTTACTAGCCCGTACCGTCACGACGCCGCTGTCGATCGAGGTCCGCCGCGGTGCGGTGACGGACCTCGGCGCGCTGCTCGCCGACCGGCGCATCTCCGGCGGCGGCGACGTCGCGGTGGTGGTCGGCCCCGGGCAGGGCGAGAAGATCGCCGAGATGTGCCGGCCCTCGCTCGGATCGGCCGACATCTTCACGGTCAGCGGCGGCACCGTCGACTCGGCCAACGAGCTGGGTGATCAGCTCCGCCGCCGGCACTACGACGCGGTCGTCGGCATCGGTGGCGGCAAGACCATCGACACGGCCAAGTACGCCGCCACCCGCTACGCCCTCCCGATGGTCACCGTGGCGACCAGCCTCGCCAACGACGGCATCGCCTCCCCGGTGGCCTCGCTGAGCCACGAGGGCGGCAAGGGGTCGTACGGCGTGCACATCCCGATCGCCGTCCTGGTCGACCTCGATTTCGTGGAGAACGGCCCGGATCGGCAGACCCAGGCCGGCATCGGCGACGCGGTGAGCAACCTCAGCGCCTGCGCCGACTGGGAGCTGGCCCATCAGGTACGCGACGAGCCGATCGACGGGCTGGCCCTGACGCTGGCCCGGACCGGGGCGGAGGCCCTGGTCAACCACCCCGGCAAGATCACCGACGACGCGTTCCTGACCACGTTGGCCGAGGCGCTGATCCTCGGCGGCATCTCGATGTCGGTCTGTGGTTCCAGCCGACCGGCCAGCGGCGGCGACCACGAGATCTCGCACGCCATCGACCACCTCTACCCGGGCACCGGCTCGCACGGCGAGCAGGTCGGCCTGGGTGCGCTGTTCTGCACCTTCCTCCGTGGTGACCTGGAGCGCTTCGGCCAGCTCGCCCGCTGCCTGCACCGGCACGGCCTCTCCACCCGGCCGAGCGAGTTGGGTCTCACCGACGAGCAGTTCGTCGAGGCGGTCGCCTTTGCGCCGCGTACCCGGCCGGACCGCTACACCATCCTTGAACACCTTGCGCTGTCCGCTGACGACCTCCGTACCCGGCTGGGAGATTACGTTGACGCCCTCCGTGAGCACCTTGGCTGAGCCGTCCCGCCCCACGGTCGCCGACTTCCACCGGGTGAACCGGGGTGGTGGCCTGTTCAGCGAGTCGGTCAGCCAGTGGATCGGTGCGGTCTTCGCGCTTGTCGCCCAGCGACTCGGGCTGCGGCCGACCGTACTGACCATCACCAACCTGGTGCTCGGGCTGGCCACCTCGGCGACCGTGGTCGCCCTCGCCGGCCCGGTCGCCGCCGGGGACGTACCGGCCTGGCTGGTCGGGTTGCTCGCGCTGGTCGGCTGGCAGGTGGCGTACGCCCTGGACTGCGCCGACGGCCAGTTGGCCCGGGTGACCGGTCAGGGCAGTGCAGCCGGTGCCCGGGTGGATGTGCTCTGTGACGTGGCGGCGCAGATCGCCCTGGTCGCCGCGTTGTCCGCGACCGCGGTGGCGCAGCGTCCCTCGACGCCGGTGTGGCTGGTGGCCGTGTTCGCCGGGAGTTGGATGGTCAACCTGGTCACCTCGGTGATGCAGTCCGGCCCGAACGCGGCAAGCATGGTCACCTCGACCTCGCTGCCCGTACGCCTGGTCAAGCTGGTCCGCGACTACGGCGCGGTGATCTTCGCGGCGGCGCTGGTGCTGGCCGTCGCCCCGGCGCTGGTGTTCTGGGTGATCGTGGCGTTCACCGTGGTCAACGGCGGATTCCTGCTCGCCAGCATCGCCTTCTCCGCCCGCGCTTCGCTGTGAGGAAGGGCCCTTTCGCTGCGCCAATTTCGAGGTGATCAACAATTGTTGACACTTCAACGCCTGGGAAGATTCGCATAGATGGTCATCACTTCATGTCGAAGCTGATGCCACTTCCCTCCCGCACCACCACCCACCCCTTTTGGGAGACCTCATGCGCAAAACCGCCAAGCGGATTGCCTCGGTTCTCGCCGCCGCAGCCCTGACCACTACCCTCGCCGCCGCGCCCGCGGCCGCCACCGAGGCGGACCGGGAACCGTTCAAGGTGCCTGACCAGGGCCTGGTCATGTACACCGCACACACCGCCTACGTGGTCGCCCGGCACACCGAAGTCGATGACCTCTGCCACCCGATGCAGGACGCGGTCACCTTGATCGCCTGGACCCACGTCAACGCCATCGCCTACGCGAGTGACGACTGCACCGGCTACGGGTTGGCTCTCAGCGGCTGGCAGGGCTGGCACCCCGGCGATTTCCTCTCCTACAAGCTGACCTCGTACTAGCCCATTTGACTGGTCGTCGGTGGCGTTCGGCTCATGGCCGCCACCGAAGACCCACGCCCGCGTTCCGAGTGATCGCGACGTTCGCCGTGGTCGGCGCTCTCCCCTGCTCGACGCATCACCTTCTCCGCCCGCGCCTCGCTGCGCTGATCCCGCGAGCGTTGATTCACTCCGTTCCGCCAAACAGCGGCATCAGGGAGGATCCGCTATTAACGCGTCGGGTAGCGGGCTGGTGCACCGGCTGATCGCCACGCGGGTGTGAGGTTTCAGGGCAGCCCGATCCGGTCCAGAGTGCTTCCGCTGCGCCGACTTCGAGGCGATCGACAATTGTTGACACCTCAATCAACGCCTGGAAAGATCCTCATAGATGAAGATCGCTTCATGTCGAAGCTGATGTCATCCCTCCCCACACCACCCACCCTCTTTGGGAGACCTCATGCGCAAAACCGCCAAGCGGGCTGCCTCGGTTCTCGCCGCCGTAGCCCTGACCACCTCGGTGGCCGCCACCCCGGCCGCCGCCACCGCACCGGAGCGGGAGCCGTTCAAGTCGCCTGACCAGGGCCTGGTCTTGTACACCGCGAACAGCGCCTACGTGGTCGCCCGACACACCGAAGTCGATGACCTCTGCCACCCGATGCAGGACGCGGTCACCTCCATCGCCTGGACCCCCGTGTACGCCATCGCCTACGCGAGTGACGACTGCACCGGCTACGGACTGGGGCTCGGCATCTGGCGGGGCTGGAGCCCCGGCCAGTTCCACTCCTACAAGCTCACCTCGTACTAACCCCCAACCCCACCCCGACCCCCTGTTGATCAGGAGATCAGCGGCAGACGCGGCCGCTGCGGTGCGTGAGGTGGCCTAGCGGGGTGATCGACACTGTTACGCCGTAGTGGCGGTATCCCACCTGTCCGGATACCGCTACTACGGCGTAACGAAGTCGATCAACGCGCGAGCCCCGCGTACACGGCCAGGAGTTGCTCGGTGACCACGTCGGGGTGGAAGACGCGCTCGTAGCGGGACCGGGCGGGGGCGGCGAGTGCGGCGGCGCCGGCGGCGGCCAGCGGCAGCGCGGCGGCGAGCGCCGCCGGCTCCGGCGGCACCACCCAACCGGCCTCACCGGCCAGGACCCCGGCCGGCAGCGCGGACGCCACCCCGGAGGCACTGCCCAGACCGGCCATGCCACCGACACCACCCGGCCCGCCTGAAGCAGCCGGTCCGCCGGGGCTGGCCGGGGCAGGGGCCGAGGCGATCACCGCCGGGCCGGTGCCGGCGGGCTCGCGCGGGGTGTCCGCACCGACCAGGTACGGGATGCCACCCAGCGCCGTGCCGAGGACCGGACGGCCGCTGGCCAACGCCTCGATGATCACCGTGGGCAGCACGTCGTGCCAGGTGGAGGTGGCCAACACCACGGCGCTCGCCGCCAGTGCCGAGCGGACCCCGGCCCGGTCCAGCGGGCCGAGGAAGGTCACGTCGGCGCGTTCGGCCGCCGCCGCCTCGACCAGCGGACGCAACTCACCGTCACCGGCCACCCGCAGCGGCCCGAGCGCACCGTCGGGGTGCCGACGCCAGGCCTCCAGCAGCAGGCCGAGCCCCTTCTCCGGGGAGAGTCGGCCGAGGAAGAGGAAGCCCTGACCGAGCGGGGCCGGGGTGTCCGGATCGGGAATGCCGTTCGGCTTCACCACGATCCGGGAGTCCGGGATGCCGTAGTCGCGCAGATGGTCGGCGACCGCGCTGGTCAGCGCGATGAACCGGTCCACCGACTTCCAGGTGCCCCGGTGCACGGCCAGGGTGGTGGCCATCAGCGCGCTCTGCGCCCGCGACCCCCGGTAGCAGCGGTGCACCACCGCCGGCACCCCCAGCGCCCGCCCCCGGCAGTCCTGGCAGATCACCCCGTCGCGGAAGTACAGCCCCGAGGAGCAGACCTGGCGGTAGTTGTGCACCGTCTGCACCACCGGCACGCCGTGCTTGTGCGCGGTCCGCACCACCCAGGGCGAGAGCAGCGGGTACGGGTTGTGCAGGTGCAGCACGTCCGGCCGGTGCTCGGTGAGCAGCCGGGACAGGTCGGCCTGCGCCTTCGGCGCGTACATCGGGGAGATCGGCAGCAGGGCCTTCGCCGTCTTCGGCATCGACGGGATCTCGTCGGAGCTGCGCAGGAAGGGCAGCACCTCCACACCGGCGGCGGTGAGCTGGGCGATCTCCGCGTCGACGATGGTGTTCTCACCGGAGGGCTGAGCTTCCCGGTACCGGTTGTGCGCCACCACGATTTTCACGGGATTCGTCTTTCGTTCACGACTGCGGGACTCGCAAGCTCATTCCTCGCGCTCACGGGAAAGAAGGCTACCGTTGGACGATGCCCGAACTACCGGAGGTGGAGGCGCTCGCGGGTTACCTGCGACAGCGCGCGGTGGGCCGCCGCGTCGAGCGGTTGGAGGCCGTCGCGATCAGCGCCCTGAAGACGTACGATCCGGCGCTGACCGCGGTCACCGGCCGGTCGGTGACCGACGCCCGCCGGCACGGCAAGTTCCTCGACGTCGTCTTCGACGGTGACCTGCACCTGGTGGTGCACCTGGCCCGGGCCGGTTGGCTGCACTACCGGGAGGCGTTCGCCTCGACCGTCCCGCTCCGGCCGGGCAAGGGCCCGATCGCGCTGCGGGCCCGCCTGGACGACGGTTCCGGTTTCGACCTGACCGAGGCCGGTACGCAGAAGAAGCTCGCCGTGTACCTGGTGACCGATCCGCAGGCGGTGCCCGGAGTAGCCAAGCTCGGCCCGGACGCGCTCTCGGCCGACCTGGCCGCCTTCGCCGGGGCGTTGCGGAGCCGCCGGGGACAGCTCAAGGGGGTGCTCACCGACCAGGCGGTGCTGGCCGGGGTGGGCAACGCGTACTCGGACGAGATCCTGCACGCGGCGAAGCTGTCACCGTTCGCCCTGACCGACCGGCTCACCGACGACCAGATGGCGACGCTGCACGCGGCCACCCGGCGGGTGCTCGGCGACGCGGTCACCCGCTCGCTGGGGCAGCGGGCCGCGGAACTGAAGGGTGAGAAGCGCTCCGGGCTGAAGGTGCACGCCCGTACGGGGCTGCCCTGCCCGGTCTGCGGCGACACCGTACGCGAGGTCTCCTTCGCCGATTCGAGCCTCCAGTACTGCCCGACCTGTCAGACCGGCGGCAAACCCCTTGCTGACCGAAGGCTGTCCAGACTTGTACGGTGAGTAACGACACGCTTGACTACGGAGCGGAATCGGACGCGGGGTGCGCAACCACGGTCCGGCACTCTTCCCGGGCCGCCATCCATCGGTATAGTGGCTCGGTCCCCGGCTTCCGGATGGCGTGGAGCCGGCCAGATCCCAGGCGAACACGAGTCCGTCACGCAATGTCTCTCGGGTCGGCGTCGAGGCGGAATCCGCGTGGGAAACTGGAACGGTGGGCGACTCGGGCCCTTACGGCGAGTAAGCGGTGCGGGTCATGCGGGAGGACATGGGTGAGGTGACGACAAGCCTCCAGCGCCCGGTAACCAACGAAGGCCGGAGCAGACTCGTGCGGCACGTCGACAGCTTCGAGATCCAGCCGCCGAACCCGCCGTCGCACAACGGCGTACCCCGCTCGGCGTGGGCGCGGGCTCGACGACGTGTCTCCCGCTGGCATCGGCCGTACACCGCGATTCTGCTGCTGCTCGACTTCGCGGCGGCGGCGTTCGCCAGCTTCACCGCGATCCGCACCTTCGACCAGGCCACCGCCGGTTTCCACGAGGCCCAGAACGACCCGACCTGGTTCCACACGGTGGCCTTCCTGCTGCTGCCGCTGGGCTGGCTGACCATTCTGTGGTTCAGCGGGGCCTATGACCGGCGCTGTCTCGGTCTCGGGCCGGACGAGTTCAAGCGGGTGATCCGGGCCGGCGTGGCGGTCTGCGCGGCCGTGTCGTTCCTCGCCTTCGCCACCAAGACCGACCTGTCCCGGTTCACCGTCGGCACCGCCCTGCTGCTGGCCCTGCTGTTGATCCTGCTGGGCCGGATCCTGACCCGCTTCGTGCTGCACGTGATGCGCCGCAACACCCAGCAGGCGGCCCACCGGATGGTGCTGGTCGGCACCCTGCCGGAGTGCCTGGAGGTCTACACCGCGGTCACCCGTAACCCCGCCGCCGGGCTCGTCCCGGTCGCCATCCACATCACCGACGGTTACGCTGCGGCCAAGGGAGTGCAGACCCCCGTCCCGGTGTACGCCGGCCGTGACGTGCTGGCCCTGGTGCGGGAGGTCGGCGGCGACACGATCGCGGTCTGCGGCTCGGCCAGCGCCGAGCCGGGCGAGCTGCGCCGGTTGGCCTGGCAGCTGGAGGGCTCCGGCGTCGACCTGGTGGTGGCACCGCAGCTGACCGACATCGCCGGCCCCCGGGTGCACATCCGCCCGATCGAGGGCCTGCCGCTGCTGCACGTCGAGGAGCCCACCCTGTCCGGGCCGGCGTTGCTGGCCAAGAACATGATGGACCGGGTCGCCGCCGGCCTGGGTCTGCTGGCGTTGATCCCGGTCTTCCTCGTCATCGCCATCGCCATCCGGATCTCCGATCCCGGTCCGGTCTTCTTCCGCCAGCCCCGGGTGGGGCACGAGGGGCGCACCTTCCGGGTGTGGAAGTTCCGCACCATGTACGTCGACGCGGAGGACCGGCTGGCCAGCCTGGTCGACCAGAACGAGACCGATGGCATGCTGTTCAAGATGAAGCAGGATCCCCGGGTCTTCCCGGTGGGCCGCTTCCTGCGCGCCTCGTCGCTTGACGAACTGCCGCAGCTGATCAACGTGCTGATGGGCGAGATGTCCCTGGTCGGGCCGCGTCCGCTGCCCGCCGACGACGGCGACTTCCTCGGCGACGTACGCCGCCGGCTGCTGGTCCGCCCCGGGATGACCGGGCTGTGGCAGGTGTCCGGCCGCTCCGACCTGTCCTGGGACGAGGCCGTCCGACTGGACCTCTACTACGTCGACAACTGGTCGCTGGCGTACGACCTGAGCATCCTGTGGCGCACGGTGGGTGTGGTGCTGGCGCGCAAGGGCGCGTACTGAATCAGCTCTTTCCCTCCAGCCACCGCAACCAGCAGGATCATCGACGTGGGTGGCAACCTCTCGGCCGGCATCGGAGTCCTGTCGCTGGTCGTCGTGCTGACCGGGGCACTGGTCGCGGTCGCTCGGCTGCGTGGTCGGCGGGGCATCGCCACGGCCAGCCAACGGGCCACCTACGAGGTGCTGCACACCACCGGGTTGGCCGCCGAGCCGCTGCGGGCCGGGCTGAGCCCGGCGGGGGCGGCGAAGGCGGCCCGGCACCTGCGTGGCCTGGTCGGCGCGGCGGGGTTGGCGTTGACCGACACCGAGGAGGTGCTCGCCCTCGACGGGCGTGGTGCGCACCACACCGACCAACTGCGCGCGGCGGCCCAGCGAGTGGTGGCCACCGAGCGGTCGACCGTGCTGGGCGAGGCCGAGTTGTTCTGCGACCGCATCGACTGTGCGGTCCGGGGTGCGGTGGTGGCGCCGATGGCCGGCGCGGAGGGCCGGGTGGCCGGTGCCATGATCGCGGTCACCGACGGCGTGCCCGGTCCGGGCCTGGTGCAGGCGACCATGGAGACCGCCCGCTGGGCGGGCAGCCAACTCGCCCTGGCCGAGCTGGACTCCTCCCGGGAACGGCTGGCCCGCGCCGAGGTCCGCGCACTGCGGGCGCAGATCAGCCCGCACTTCATCTACAACGCGCTGACCGCGATCGGCTCGTTCGTCCGTACCGATCCGGAGCGGGCCCGGGAGCTGATCCTGGAGTTCGCCGAGTTCACCCGCTACTCGTTCCGGGCCCACGGTGAGTTCACCACGTTGGCCGAGGAGCTTCGGTCGATCGACCGCTACCTGACCATCGAGCGGGCCCGCTTCGGCGACCGACTTCAGGTGCGGCTGCAGATCGCCCCGGAGGTGCTGCCGGTGACCCTGCCCTTCCTCTGCCTGCAACCGTTGGTGGAGAACGCCGTCCGGCACGGGTTGTCGCGCAAGCCCGGCACGGGCATGGTGAGCATCGAGGCGCGGGACGCGGGCGCCGAATGTCACATCACGGTGGAGGACGACGGAGTGGGGATGGATCCGGGCACACTGACCGCCGGAATCGCCGAGCTGGCCGGGGCCACCGGTGATCCGGGGGACGACCCGGGCCAGCACGTCGGCCTCTCGAACGTCGACGAACGACTCCGCTCGGTGTTCGGCAGCGACTTCGGCCTGGTGGTGGAGACGGGCGTGGGGTCGGGCACGAAGGTGAGCATGCGGGTGCCGAAGTTCCACCCCGGCGTACGGGCGCGTTCGTGACCGGCAACGGCGGTACGCCCGGCTTCCTGCGGGTGCTGGCGGTGGACGACGAACCCCCGGCCCTGGACGAGTTGGCGTACCACCTGCGTACCGACCCCCGGGTGGCGCGGCTGCACACGGCCGGCGACGCCACCGAGGCGCTGCGGGTGCTCCGCGACGACGAGGTCGACGTGATCTTCCTGGACATCCGGATGCCCGGCCTGGACGGGATGGAGCTGGCCCGGGTGTTGCGTCAGTTCGCCCGGCCACCGGCGATCGTCTTCGTCACCGCGTACGACGACGGCGCCGCGGACGCCTTCGACCTGGGCGCCACCGACTACGTCCGCAAGCCGGTACGCGCGGAGCGGCTCGCCGAGGCGCTGCGTCGGGTCGTCGGGTCACGGGTGCTGCCGTCGCATCCGGCGGCCCTGGCCCGCGCCGAGGAGGACCCGACGATCCCCGTCGAGCTGGCCGGCTCCACCCGGATGCTGCCCCGCTCCGCCGTGCGCTGGGTGGAGGCGCAGGGCGACTACGCCCGGCTGCACACCACCGAAGGTTCGCACCTGGTACGGGTGTCCCTGGCGACGCTCGCCGACCGGTGGGCCGACGCCGGTTTCGTCCGGATCCACCGGTCCTACCTGGTGCAGTTGCGGCTGATCGCCGAGCTTCGACTTGTCAATTCCGGCTACGTGGTCGTGGTCGACGACGCCGAGCTGCCGGTCAGCCGACGACACACCCGCGAGTTGAAGGACAAGCTGGTCCGAGCCGCAAAACAGGAATGGAACCGCTAACCCCACCCCCCACCCTGGTTGATCATGAGGTTAACGGCGAAGTCGATCTCCCTGACCGCCGCTAACCTCATGATCAACGGGCTGGGGGCATCGGCTTCGTCCGCCGGGTTTTCCACAGGGCTGGAGCGTTGTCCACAGGTTGTCCACAGCGCTCTTGACAATCCTGGCGAGCGGACGAGACTGCCGTGAATGGCCGCCGAGGATCCAGTGCCGGCATCCTGCCGACCCGAGCAGCACCGGGCGGCAGCCGGGCAGCGCGTGCCCGAGCAGCAGGCAGCCGGGCCGTGGGCAGCCGGGCAACGGACCGAGCAGCACCTGGCCGCCGCCGAGCAGGGTGTGCCTGACCAGCGGGAATCCCCACCGTCGAGACGTACCCGGGTGGTGTTGGCCGAGGTCTCCGGCCGACGACAGCGGGCCGGCGGTGCCCGTACCGAGTTGACCCAGCAGACCCGGGTCGGCGAGACGCTGATCCGCGGCCTGGTACGCGCCCAGCTCGCGCTGGCCCTGCAACTGTCGGCGGTGGTCCTGGTCGGGCTGGGTGGACTGCCCTGGCTGTTCGCCATCGCCCCCTCGGTGGGCCGGATGACAGTGCTCGGTGTCAACCTGCCCTGGCTGCTGCTCGCCGTGCTCTCCTTCCCGTTCCTGGTCGCGGTCGGCTGGACGTACGTGCGGCTGGCCGAACGCAACGAGCAGGACTTCACCGACCTGGTCCAGCGGCCGGAGCGTTGAGGTGACAAACGACCTCGTCGTACCGGCGATCGTGGCGGTCACCCTGGCCACCCTCGGGATCGGCTTCTACGGGCTGCGGCTGGCCCGCACCACCTCCGACTTCCTAGTCGCCTCGCGGGTGGTCAGCCCGACCTGGAACGCCGCCGCGATCGGCGGCGAGTACCTGTCGGCGGCCAGCTTCCTCGGTGTCGCCGGGCTGATCCTCAAGTACGGCGTGGACGTGCTCTGGTATCCGGTCGGCTTCGCGGCCGGCTACCTGGCCCTGCTGCTCTTCGTCGCCGCACCGCTGCGCCGCTCCGGCGCCTTCACCCTGCCCGACTTCTGCGAACTGCGGCTGGGCTCCCGCCGGCTGCGCACCCTGGCCACCGTGTTCGTGATCTTCATCGGCTGGCTCTACCTGGTGCCGCAGTTGCAGGGGGCCGGGCTGACGCTGGCCACCCTGGCCGGTTCCCCGTACCCGGTGGGTGCCCTGGTGGTGGCGGTGGTGGTGACCGCCAACGTGGCGCTGGGCGGGATGCGGGCGGTCACCTTCGTGCAGGCGTTCCAGTACTGGCTGAAGTTGACCGCGCTCGCCGTACCCGCGATTTTTCTGGCGCTTCAGTGGCAGGCCGACGGGCGGCCGGCGGTGACCCCGCCCGACGGGCCGACCTTCCGGACCGCGACCACCGTGGTGGTCGAACATCGTGCCGTCCTGACCCTGCCGGACGGGCAGAGCCGCCAGGTGAACCCCGGCGACGAGTTGACCTTCGCGGCCGGCGAGCCGGTGCCCGAGGTGTCCGGGGTCGCCACCAGCGCGACCGACTGGTTGCTGCCCAGCACCGCCGGCTCGGACGACCGGGGACTGTTCGCCACGTACTCCCTCATCCTGGCCACCTTCCTGGGCACGATGGGGCTGCCGCACGTGCTGGTCCGCTTCTACACCAACCCGGACGGCACCGCGGCCCGCCGCACCACGCTGGTGGTGCTGGCCCTGGTCGGGGTCTTCTATCTGCTGCCCACGATCTACGGCGTGCTGGGCCGGATATACACCCCACAACTGCTGGTCAGCGGCCAGACCGACGCGGTGGTGGTGCTGCTGCCCGAGGCGGCGCTCGGTGCCGGGACCACCGGTCGACTACTGGCCGCCCTGGTCGCCGCCGGGGCGTTCGCGGCCTTCCTGTCCACCTCGTCCGGGCTGCTCACCAGCGTCGCCGGGGTGATCTCCACGGATGTGCTGGGCCGTGGCTCGGTGCGCGGCTTCCGGCTCGCCACGGTGATCGCCGGTGGGGTGCCACTGATCCTCGCGCTGAACGTCTCCGGACTGGACGTCTCACAGGTGGTCGGACTGGCCTTCGCTGTCGCCGCGTCCAGCTTCTGCCCGCTGCTGGTGCTCGGCATCTGGTGGCGCGGGCTCACCGACGCGGGCGCGGCCGCCGGAATCCTGGTCGGCGGCGGCGCGGCGGTGTCGGCGGTGCTGATCACCGTGCTCGGGCCGCCGCTGAGCGGCTGGCCCGCCACCCTCACCGCGCAGCCGGCCGCCTGGACGGTGCCGCTGGCCTTCACGGTGATGGTCGCGGTCTCGCTGGCCACCCGTGGCCGTACCCCCGCCGACACCGGCCGCACCATGCTCCGCCTGCACGCCCCCGACAGCCTCCGGCTGTGAGCGGGCACCCGCGCTCCGACTGTGGGCTGAGTCAAGCTCATCCTGGCGACTGTGGGAGCGCTGGCCAGCACCGGCTACGGTCTGTCACATGACTGGCGAGTACCCTGCGTTGGCGCTACGTGGCCTGGCCAAACGATTCGACAGCAAGGTCGCCGTGGCCGGGGTGAACCTCGACGTACCGGCGGGCTCGTTCTACGGGCTGCTCGGCCCCAACGGCGCGGGCAAGACCACCACCCTGTCGATGGCCGTCGGGCTGCTGCGACCGGACGCCGGCAGCGCATGGGTGCTCGGGCGCGACGTGTGGGCCGACCCGGTCGAGGCGAAACGGTTGTTCGGGGTGATGCCCGACGGCGTACGGCTCTTCGACCGGCTCAGCGGCGCCGAGCTGCTGGCGTACCACGGACTGCTGCGGGGCATGGACCCGGCGGTCGTCGACCAGCGCGCGGCGGAGCTGATCGACGTGCTCGCCCTCTCCGATGCCGGTCGCACCCTGGTGGTGGACTACTCGGCCGGCATGAAGAAGAAGATCGGCCTCGCCTGCGCCCTGCTGCACGGACCCCGACTGCTGGTGCTGGACGAGCCCTTCGAGGCGGTCGACCCGGTCTCGGCGGCGCTGATCCGCGACATCCTCCAGCGGTACGTCACCGGCGGCGGGACGGTGATCTTCTCCAGTCACGTCATGGAGGTCGTGCAGCGCCTCTGCACGCACGTGGCGATCCTCGCCGAGGGCACCATCAAGCGGGTGGGCACCCTGGAGGAGGTACGCGGGGAGCGCTCGCTGGAGGAGGTCTTCGTCGAGGTGGTCGGCGGGCGTACGGCAACCGGCGAGGAGTTGTCGTGGCTGTCCCGGTGACCGAACCGGCCAGCCGCGTACGCCCGGTCAAGGCGCGGCACTTCGTCCGGCTCAAGCTGCGGGTGATCGGCAACAACTTCCGGGGCCAGGCCTGGCGGGCCGTGCTGTTCGTGATCGGCTCGCTGGTCGGGCTCTGGCTCGCGGCCACCGCCTTCTTCGGCCTGGCGGCACCCGGCCTCGCCGGAGAGGACCAGTACGCGCTGCTGGTCGCCGCGTTCGCCGGTGGCCTGACGGTGCTCGGCTGGCTGCTCCTGCCCCTGGTCTTCTTCGGCGTCGACGAGACACTCGACCCGGCCCGCTTCGCGCTGCTGCCGCTGACCCGCCGGACCCTGGTCACCGGGCTGTTCGCCGCGGCGCTGGTGAGCGTGCCCACGATCGCCGTACTGGTGGCGCTCTCCGGCCTGGTGGTCACCGCCGGGGCGTTCGGTGGCTGGCCCGCTGCTGCGGTGGCCATGATCGGGGTGATCTCCGGGCTGCTGCTCTGCGTCGCCGCCGCACGGGCGATGACCAGCGCCTTCGCCAGCATGCTCCGGTCCCGCCGGGTACGCGACCTGGCGGCGGTCCTGCTCGCGGTGGCCGCCGCGCTGCTCGGTCCGTTGCAGCTGGCCGGTCTCGCCGCGATCCGGGACACCGACTGGGATCGGCTCACCGGTGTGGCGACCGTGATCGGCTGGACACCGTTCGGCGCACCCTGGACCGCCGGCATCGACGTGGCGCAGGGCCGGGCCTGGGCGGCACCGCTGAAACTCCTGATCACCGTCGTGACGATCGTCGCGCTGCTGGCCTGGTGGTCGCGCTCGTTGGAGTCGGCGATGATCGGTACGGCCAGCACCGGGCCGACCAAGGGCAAGCCGGAGGTCAGCGGCGGCGCGGTGGCCCAACTGTTCCCACGGGCGGCCGGCTGGCTGCACCGGGACCGCTTCGGCGCGCTGGTCGCCCGGGAGGCCCGCTACTGGTGGCGGGACGCCCGACGGCGAGCGAACCTGATCACCATCGCGGTGGTCGGCCTCTTCGTGCCGGTCATGGTCAACGTGGGTGGGCAGGGCTTCAGCATCGACAGCGAGCAGGGCTTCAGCCTCGCCTCCGACACCTCACCGCTGCTGGTCAGCCTCTCCATGCTCTTCGTCGGGCTGCTGGCCGCGATGACCCTGGCCAACCAGTTCGGTTTCGACGGCAGCGCGTACGCGGCCAACGTGATCGCCGGCGTGCCCGGCCGCCTGGAGTTGCGTGCCCGGATGGTCGCCTTCTCGCTCTACGTGCTGCCCATGCTGGTCCTCGTATCCGTGGTGATGGCGTTGATCCTCGGCGAGCCGACCTGGATAGGCTTCATGGCCGGCACCCTGATCGCCACCTTCGGCGCCGGGCTGGCGGTCAACTCGTTCGTCTCCGTACTCGCCGCGTACTCGCTGCCCGAGACGAGCAACCCGTTCGCGATGAACAGCGGCGCCGGGGTGACCAAGAGCCTGCTGGCCCTGGTAGCCATGGTCGCCACCGCCGCGACCGGCCTCCCCACGGTGATCGCCGCCGCGCTGCTCGGCGACGCCTGGCTCTGGTTGGGTCTGCCCCTGGGCATCCTCTACGGCGTCGGTGTGGCACTGCTCGGCTCCTACCTGGCCGGTGACGCCCTCGACCGTCGCCAGCCCGAACTGCTGACCGCCGTCACCCCGCGCCGCTGACGATCCGCGGCCGGTCACGGCTCGCGGCTCGGCGGCCGGTCACGGCTCGGCGTCGCTGGTCACGGCTCGGCGTTCGCCGGTCTCGGGTCGGCGGTCATGGGGCGGGCTGCTCGGGGATGCGGGGTGCACCGGTGCGGTGGCCGCGGGAGCGCAGGGTGGCCCGCACCTCGGCGACGAAGCCGTCGAAGTCCTCGCGGAGACGCTTCGCAGTCAGGTGCAGGACGATCCAGTCACCGCCGACCACTCGGTTGAGCCGTCGGCGATCCGCGTCGAACTGCGCCGGGTCGTCGTGCCAGAGGCCGTCGTACTCGACCGCCACCCGATAGTCCGGCCAAGCAAGATCGAGACGGGCAAGGAAATCACCCTGGGCCGACACCACCCATTGGGTACGCGGACGCGGCAGCCCGGCCAACACGAGCCGAACCCGAGCGCGGGACTCCTGCGGCGACTCGGCGCCGCCATCCGCCAGGTCGACCGCGCGCAGCATCGCCCGCCAGCCACGACGACCCGCCCGAGCGAGAGCGTACCCACGCAGTGTCGACACGTCGGTGAGTTGGCGTGCCAGCAGAGCGTCGATGACCACCACCGCCTCCACCAGGTCGAGCCAACTCGCCACATCCCAACAGGTGCGCACGGGCGAGGTGACCGGGATGCCCGCCCGATCGACAACATCGCCCGCGTCGACAGGCCCGCGATGGACGCGCAGCCCAGCGGCAGGACCAGCGGGTGTGCCACGCGGGACGAGGACGTCGACCGTGTCATCGAACGTGGTGTGGGCGCACCCGTAGAGCACGGCAGCGGATCGACCGGCGATCGCGGCACCGGCGGGGATCAGCAATCGGCCTGCGGCGGCGCACCGGGTGCGGTGGGTGACGGGCAACTGGGCGTCGGCGTACACGTCGCGGAAGAGCGGCCGCCAGGCGGAGCTACGAAGCTCGTTGCGGGTGAGCAGGCCACGCGAGATCGCGCGCGAACCACGGAAGATGCGCCCCCGCAACTGCGGCGGCCGACGAGGCGATCGGGACATACCCAGACGGTGACAGCCCAGACACCCCGCGCGCTGCCCCTGTGGATAACCCCCCGACTGCCGCCTTCCCCCAGCATGATCACGCTCGCCGTCGAGCGCCCTCCCACCCAGTGGGGCACCCTTCGCACAAGATCACGCTCGATCTGGCAACACGCGGGCCCTCACAGGCCCGCAGAGGCATGCCCTCGATGCAAGATCACACTCGATGCGGTACAGGTGCACTCGCGGGCCCCGCAGGAGATCACCTCCAGCAAGTCACACTCGATGCGGGAACAGGTGCCCTCGCAGGCCCCCGCAGGGGATTACCTCCAGCAAGGTCACGCTCGATGTGGGAACAAGTGCCCTCGCAGGCCTCACAGGGAATGACCTCCAGCAAGATCGCGCTCGATGTGGGAACAAGTGCCCTTATAGGCCCTGTAGAGGGGTTATCTAGAACAAGATCACGCTCGATCTATGATCGAGTGGTTCGTGTTGGCAAACAGACCACTCGATCCCATATCGAGCGTGATCTTGTCGGATCGGGCCTTGCTACGACCACGTTCACCCCCGCTGGGCCGCTGAACGGCACCCGCGCACGGCGAGTTGGCGTGTTCGGCCCTGTTCCGGCCTCTTGTACGCGCTCGGGTGAAGGTCAGCGCCAGGCGGAGGGTGCTGCTTCGCGAGCCAAAGCGAGGAATGATTGCCAGGCGGCTGGGGTGAAGGTCAGCGCTGGGCCGGGGCGGTCCTTGCTGTCGCGCACCAGCACCATTCCCGGAAGGTTGTCCGCCACCTCGACGCAGTTGCCACCGGTGTCGCCGGAACGGGTTGCCGTGCGCCAGCGGGGTTCGGCAGCAGTCATGACGTCACCTTCAGCTTTCGGAGCAGGTCAAGCGAGGCGTTTGTGGACAGTGCTTCGCCGAGCAGGCTATCCCACTTCCGGTCGATCAGACGGATCATCTCCGGGTCGTTCACGACGTGCCCCCGAGCGGCGTTCTCCAGGTAAATCGCCTGCTCACCGTCGGGCAGATCGGCTAGCACAAAGCCGCCGGTGAGCCCGACATGCTCGCCGACGCTGAGCGGCACGATGTGTAGGCGGACGTGTGGCCGCTCCGCTTCGGCCAACAGTTGGCCGAGTTGCGCATCGAGTACTGCTGGACTGCCCACCGGCCGGCGCACCGCGGTCTCGTCGACCAGGAACACGCACTGGGGTGGGTCGTCCCGTTGCAGGAGTTGTTGGCGTTCCATTCGGACGGCCACCAACTCGTCGACCATGGGTGGCTGGTGGAGTCCGCCGGCAGAGATCACGGCTCGGGCGTACGCCTCGGTTTGCAGCAGTCCGGGCACCAGGCAGGGTTCGAAGGCGCGCAACCGGGTGGCTTCCTGCTCGTAGCCCCGCCATGCGGCGAACCAGGAGGGGCCGCGCTCCCGGTCGGCCTCCTTGAGCAGTTCGGCGAGGAGGCCGCCGGTGTGCAGGGCCTCGTCGGAGGCGACCGCGAACTCCATCGTCGGTCGGCGGCGGCCGGTTTCGATGGCGGCGATCAGCGACGGGCTCCATTTGATCAGGGCGGCGAGTCCTTCCTGGGATACCCCGGCGGCGGCGCGAGCGGCTTTCAACGCTCTGATCCACATTTCGAAGTTCATGCTCACCCATTCGGTAAGTACGCGAACGCGCTGGGTAGTAACCGCTGGCATCCTCCCCTGGGCTCAGCTCGGAGTCCAGGGTGGAGACACGCGGCCCGACCGGTGGAGGCGACGATCCCGGCGGTCGGTCCTGCGACGGGCCGCCTCGGTCATTCCCCCGACCGGGGCGGCCCCCGAAGCGAAGGAGGCACCGGTGCTGTTTCCACGACCCGGCAGCGGCGACGTGACCGGGCTCCGGGTGGCCGCGACGTGACCCGGCTGGTGGCGCACCTGCCGATGCGGCCGCTCTGGCGGTGTCGGGCCTGTGGGGCACCCTGGCCCTGCCAGCCGGCCCGGCTGCGGATGTTGATCGAGTATCGCGAGGACCGGACCGCGCTATTGGTGTACCTCGGCACGCTCATGCTCCAGGCCGGTGACCAGCTTGCTCAGCTTGGTGGGCCGCGACACCGGGCGGAGCTCTATCAGCGGTTCGTCGGCTGGGCGCGGGCACGCGGGCAGGCAGGGCGGGTCACAATGTTTCACGTGAATCCAGAGCCGGGCGCCCAGATCCACCACAGCGATCCGTTCGCCGTACCGGCCGACCAGCGCTCGCCCGTACGCCGGTTTCGGGGTCGGCTCGCCGCGCCGGTGACGCTGTGGACGGCGCCGGGGCCGGCGGGTTTGACGGTTTCCTCGACGTTGGTGGCCGACGGTGATCCCGGGCGGTTGCTCGGCCTGATCGACGCGGAGTCGGATCTCTGGGCGGCGGTCGAGGAGGCGGGTCGGTTCGCCGTGGCACCGTTGAGCCCGGGGCATCGACAGCTCGCCGACCGATTCGCCGGGCTGTTCCCGTCCCCTGGCGGCCTGTTCGCCATCGACAGCTGGGCCGAGACGCCGTACGGGCCGGTGCCTGCCGACGGCGGCGGTTGGGCCGGATGCCGGCTCGACGACGCGCGGGAGTACGGCTGGAGCCTGCTGGTCGAGGCGACAATCGAGCGGGTGGAGCTGACGGACGGCGGCGGGCCGCTGCTGCACCATCGCGGCCGCTACCACGAGCTGGGCTGATCCCGCCGAGCCACAACCGTCCCACCCGAGCCACAACCGTCCCACCCGAGCCACCACCAGCCCGCTGGCACAACCACCTGCCCCGCTGCCGTGCGGTTACCGGTCAGCGGTGTGATCCAGGTCATTGAGCGCAGCAGCGCGGCCGTTCGGCGCAGCCGTCGACCGGCACCGGTATTGCCTCTTCTCCGGCGGGGAGCGCGCTTTCTACCGTGCGCGAAACTCCTGACGTCTGTGAAGGTGGTGATCAAATGTCCACGGACACCCCTGCTACCGCGCCGACCGACTCGGAACCGGAGCGGTACCTCGCGGTCCAACGGTCCGACGAGTTCGCCGGGTTGCGTCGCGCGCTGCGCGGCTTCGTCTTCCCGATGACCATCGCGTTCTTCCTGTGGTACGCGCTCTACGTGATCCTCTCCGCGTACGCGCGAGACTTCATGAGCACCCGACTGTTCGGCAGCAACATCAATGTTGCGCTGGTCTTCGGCCTGCTCCAGTTCGTCTCCACCTTCCTCATCGCCTGGCTCTACTCCCGGTACGCCGACCGGAAGATCGACCCGGTGGCCGACAAGATCCGCGGCGAGCTCACCGGAGGTGAGTCGTGAACTCAATCGTCCTCGCGGCCGAGGCGGGCAACACCACCGCCCGCAACCTGACCATCGTGCTGTTCCTGGCCTTCGTGGCGGCGACCCTGGCCATCACGATCTGGGCCAGCCGGCAGACCAAGACCGCCACCGACTTCTACGCGGGCGGCCGGTCGTTCTCCGGCTTCCAGAACGGCATGGCGATCGGCGGCGACTACATGTCCGCCGCGTCCTTCCTCGGCATCGCCGGCATCATCGCGCTCTACGGCTACGACGGCTTCCTCTACTCCATCGGTTTCCTGGTGGCCTGGCTGGTGGCGCTGCTGCTGGTCGCGGAGCTGCTGCGGAACTCCGGGCGGTACACGATGGCCGACGTGCTGGCGTTCCGGATGCGCCAGCGTCCGGTGCGTACGGCGGCGGCGGTCTCCACCATCACCGTCTCGATCTTCTACCTGCTGGCGCAGATGGTCGGCGCGGGTGCCCTGGTGGCACTGTTGCTCGGCATCCGGCCGGGCACCACCTTCCTGGGCATGGACGCGGACACCGCCAAGGTGGCGACCATCATCATGGTCGGCGCCCTCATGATCATCTACGTCACCGTGGGTGGCATGAAGGGCACCACCTACGTCCAGATCGTCAAGGCGTTCCTGCTCATGGGTGGCGCGCTGTTGATGACCCTGCTGGTGCTGGCGAAGTACAAGTTCAACCTCTCCTCGCTGCTCGGTGACGCGGCCGCGAGTTCCGGCCAGGGCACCGCATTCCTGGAACCGGGTCTGCGGTACGGCGTCGAGGTCGCCGGCAACGCGACACAGACCTTCTACAACAAGGTCGACCTGCTCTCCCTCGGTATCGCGCTGGTGCTCGGCACCGCCGGCCTGCCGCACATCCTGATCCGCTTCTACACCGTCCCGACGGCGAAGGCGGCCCGCAAGAGTGTGCTCTGGGCGATCGGCATCATCGGCTCGTTCTACCTGCTCACCCTGGCGCTCGGCTTCGGCGCGGCGGCGTTGGTCGGCGGCGACGCCATCCGGGAGCAGGACCGGGCCGGCAACACGGCCGCACCACAGTTGGCCGAGGCCCTGGGCATCGACTTCTTCGGCGGCGAACTGGGCGGTGCGGCACTGCTGGCGATCATCGCAGCGGTCGCCTTCGCCACCATCCTGGCGGTGGTCGCGGGTCTGACCCTGGCCTCCTCGTCGAGCCTGGCGCACGACTTCTACGCCAACGTCGTCAAGCGGGGCTCCGCGTCGGAACGGCAGGAGGTGAACGTCGCCCGGATCTCCGCCCTGGTGATCGGCGCGGTCTCCATCGCCCTGTCGATCTACGCGCAGAACCTGAACGTGGCGTTCCTGGTGGCGCTGGCCTTCGCGGTGGCCGCCTCGGGCAACCTGCCGGCGATCCTCTACAGCCTGTTCTGGAAGCGGTTCAACACCTCCGGCGCGGTCTGGGCGATCTACGGCGGTCTGCTCGCGGCCGTGGTGCTGGTGTTCTTCTCGCCGGTGGTCTCCGGTGCGCCGACGGCGATGTTCCCGGACCACGACTGGCAGTGGTTCCCGCTGTCCAACCCGGGCATCCTGTCCATCCCGTTCGGCTTCCTCTGCGGCTGGATCGGCACGGTGATCTCCAAGGAGAGCGACGAGGAGAAGTACGCCGAACTGGAGGTGCGTGCCCTCACCGGTGCCGGCGCGCACTGACCCACACCTGTTAACAGGGGCCCCCTGTAGTACGCGAGGCGTTAACAGGGGGCCCCTCCTTTAGGCTGATCGGCATGAAGGTTGAGCAGCGTTTCGGTCCCGGTCACCGGGTCCTGGTCACCGGCGGCGCCGGCTTCGTTCCCTCGCACCTGGTGGATGCGTTGATCGCCCGCGGTTGCACGGTGGTCGCGGTGGACAACTTCGTCACCGGCTCGAAGGAGAACGTCGCCCACCTGCTCGACACGCCGACCTTCACACTGGTCGAGGCGGACATATCCGACGGGCTGCCGGATCATCCCGCGCTGGCGGAACGCTTCGACGCGATCCTGCACATGGCCTCACCGGCCAGCCCGACCGACTTCGAGAAGCTGCCGGTGGAGATCCTGCGGGTGGGCTCGGTGGCCACCCTGCACCTGCTGGACCGCGCGGTCGCCGACGGCGCCCGGTTCCTGCTGGCCTCCACCTCCGAGGCGTACGGCGACCCGAAGGAACACCCGCAGCGGGAGACGTACTGGGGCAACGTCAACCCGATCGGCATCCGCAGCGTGTACGACGAGGCGAAGCGCTTCTCCGAGGCCGCGACGATGGCGTACCGACGCAGTCGGGGTCTGGACACCGCCATCGTGCGCATCTTCAACACCTACGGCCCCCGGATGCGGCCGGACGACGGACGGGCCATCCCGACCTTCATCTCGCAGGCGCTGCGCGGTGAGCCGATCACCGTGCACGGCACCGGCAACCAGACCCGCTCGATCTGCTACGTGGCGGATCTGGTCCGGGGCATCCTGCTGTTGCTCGACTCCACCGAGAGCGGGCCGGTGAACTGCGGCACCGAGCACGAGATGAGCATGCGGGAACTGGCCGAGACGATCGTGTCACTCTGCGGCAGCAGCTCTGAGGTGACGTACGTCACCCGCAGCGCCGACGATCCGGAGATGCGCCGGCCCGATCTCAGCCTGGCCCGCGAGGTGCTCGGCTACGAGCCGACGGTGACGCCGGAGATCGGCCTGCGACGCACCATCGACCATTTCCGGGAGCGGCTGGCCTAGCCAGTCCGACACGGCGCGGGGGTTCGACGCAGGGCGACAGTGGCCGGGGCTGCGTACCCTGAGTTACATGTCAGCGACCAGCCCCGATGCCCCCCGGCTCCCTCACCTGCACCGCAGCGCCGGGCGCGCGGCGGTGCCGGGCCCCGGTCGCGGCGGGCGTGCCGCCCGACCGGCCGACACCGCCCAGTGGCAGCCCGGCTACGACGAGGAGCCGGTACGGTCCGGCGGGCCGGGCGGCCCGCGTGGGCCGCTGGGGCCGGGAGGCCCGGGCAGTGGTCCGCCCCGGAGGCGGGGACCGCACTGGCGGCGCATCGCCCTGGTGGCCGGCGTCGTCGTGCTCGCGCTGGCGTTGATCGGTGGCGGTGGGGCCTGGTTCTACGCCCGCAGCCTGGACAAGAACCTGGCCCGGACCGACCCCTTCTCGGAGATCACCGGCGGTCGGCCGGCGAAGTCGGTGGACGGCGCGCTGAACATCCTCATGGTCGGCACCGACTCGCGGGATCCGGACGCGCCGATGGATCGGCCGGGTGAGTGGCGGGCCGACACGATCATCGTCATGCACATCCCCGCCGACCACCAGAAGGCGTACCTGGTCTCCATCCCCCGTGACCTGTACGTGCCGATCCCGGAGAGCGCCGGCGCGGACTGCGGCTCCGGCCAGCGCCGCAAGATCAACGCTGCCTTCGCCTTCGGCGGGCTGCCGCTGGCGGTACGCACGGTCGAGTGCTTCACCGACGTGCACATCGATCACGTGATGGCGGTCGACTTCGGTGGCTTCAAGCAGGTCACCGATGCCCTCGGTGGAGTGGATCTGGAGGTGGAGCGGACGATCACCTCGATCCACAAGCCGTACCGGAAGTTCACCAAGGGCACCAACCACATGAACGGGACCGAGGCGCTGGACTGGATCCGTCAGCGCAAGCAGTTCCCCGACGGCGACTTCGCCCGGATGCGCCACCAGCAGGAGTTCCTGCGTGCCCTGATGGACAAGGCGGCCAGCTCGGGCACGCTGACCAACCCGAAGAAGCTGAACGCCTTCCTCCGGTCGGTGACCGACGCGGTCACGGTCGATCACGGCTTCTCGCTCACCGACATGGCGGTGCAGTTCCGCAACCTGCGGGGCGAGAACCTCACCTTCGTCACCAGCCCGCACCTGGGCAGCCAGACCATCAACGGCGAGTCGGTGGTGGTCTCCGACCGGGAGAAGGCCCTGGCCATGTACCGCGCGATGTCCGCCGACACGATGGCCGAGTGGATGTCGGCCAACAAGCCATCGACCAGCGGCAACGGCTGACGCAGCCAGCTGAACCCTTCCTGTGAGCCAACGGCTGATCGGATGATTGATTCTGACCGTTCGGTCATTTCGCCAGGATGACGCGGCGGAGAACAGTAACTGGCCGTCATGAGAACTCGCTTCGGCGGGATTGCGTACGTAAAGTGTCTCCGCCCCCTTTTGCTACACAAGAGCTGGAGCGCGCATGCCGGTTCACAGTTCCGCCTTGCTCGAACCACCTCATGCGACAGCCACCCCACCGCCGCCGCCCGGGGGCAAGAAACGGTCCGGTAAGGCCGGGAAGGGGCGTCCGCGGCGCAAGGATCCGCTCTGGGCCCGACTCACCGTGGTGGCCGGAGCCGTGCTGATGATGACCAGCGGTGTCGCCATCGTCGGCAGCAAGGCGGTGATCAGCCAGGCCACCGGCAGCATCACCCAGCGCAATCTGCTCGGCGACGCGGGCAAGACGTTGGCCGAGGGCGGGTCCGACCTCAAGGGCCCGATCGACATGCTGCTGCTGGGCGTGGACGCCCGGGAGCGCTGGGCCGCCGACGACGTCCGGGCGGACAGCATCATCGTGCTGCACATCCCGGCCACCCACGACCAGGCGTACCTGATCTCCATTCCCCGGGACACCGAGGCGCAGATCCCGGCCTGGCCAAAGGGCAACTACGCCGGCGGGGTCGACAAGATCAACGCTGCGTTCCAGGTCGGCGCCCGCAACGGCGGCGGCTGGGAGGGTGGCGCCCAGGTGATGGCTCAGACGATCAAGAACATGACCGGCGTCAGCTTCGACGGCGCGGCCATCATCAACTTCGGCGGCTTCAAGAACGTCATCGACGCCCTCGGCTCGGTACGGATCTGCCCGAAGCAGGACGTCAAGTCGACCCACATGTCGTACGTCGATGGCAAGCCGATGTGGAACGCGGATGCCAAGAAGACCGGCAAGCCGCGTACTCCGGTGGTGCACAAGAAGGGCTGCCAGGAGATGGAGGGCTGGGCCGCGCTGGACTTCTCCCGGCAGCGCTACGGTCTGGCCAACAGCGACTACGACCGCCAGCAGAACCAGCAGCAGCTGATCAAGGCGATGGCGAAGAAGGCCAGCCAGAACGGCACGCTGACCAACCTGGGCAAGCTGAACGAGTTGATCAAGGCGGCGGGCAAGGCGTTCATCCTCGACACCGGCGGCGTCTCGGTGGAGGACTTCGTCTTCACCATGCGCGGCGTCACCGGCAACGAGCTGATCATGCTGAAGACCAACGGCGGCACGTACAACGCCAAGGGCAACGGCAACGAGGCGCTCGACGAGCAGACCCTGGACATGTTCCGGGCGGTCCGGCAGGACAAGCTCGCCGAGTTCGTCTTCTACAACCCCGAGGTGATCTCCAACCGGAAGTGACCGGCGGGGCGCGGATCTCCGCAAACCCCCGTCACGCTGTGTGAACCTCTCCTAGCCTGACATGAGAAGTGTTCAGGTTGAGCTAGCGGGAGGGACGTCACGGCCAGTCGGGCGCGCGACGGCGGAACGCGGCCGCCGGGGAAGGGTTCCCGGCATCCGCGCTGGGCGCGCGTGCTGCTCGGGGCCGGGCTGGTGGTGGTGCTGCTGGCGGCGGTCGCCGTGGTCGGCCTCCGGGTGCTCGCCGACCGGTACGAACGCACCATCACCCACGAGCAGTTGCTCGATCCGTCCGCCCGCACCGGCCGTACCGACCTGGACGGGCCGCTCAACTACCTGCTCGTCGGCTCGGACCGGCGTCCCGGCGACACCGCTCCGGAGCAACGCACCGACACCATCCTCATCGTGCACATCCCCGCCGGGCTGCGCGAGGGCTACCTCGTCTCCGTACCCCGGGACCTGCTGGTCAGCATCCCGGCCGCGGCCGGTTGGCCGGGCGGCGAAGACAAGATCAACACCGCTTACGAGTACGGCGGGGGCGGCCAGTCCGGCGCCCAGCTGCTCTCCACCACCCTGACCCGGCTCACCGGGATCCGCTTCGACGGCGCCGCCCTGGTCGACTTCGCCGGGCTACGCAGCGTCATCGACCTGCTCGACGGCGTCGAGATGTGCGTACGCACCGAGGTGCGCTCGATCCACACCAACCGGGTCTTCCAGCCCGGCTGTCAGCGGATGGACGGCGCTGCGGCGCTCGACTACGTACGCCAGCGCTACGACCTGCCCGGCGGCGACTACGACCGGCAGACCCACCAGCAGCAACTGCTGGGGGCGATGCTCGAACGGGCGGGCGAGACCCGGGTACGCACCAACCCCGTCCAGATGCACCAGCTCATCCAGGCTGTCGGCGAGTCGTTGACCGTGGACACCAACGGCGTACCGGTGGAGGATCTGCTGCTCGCCCTGCGCGGGCTCTCCACCGACGGGCTACGCGGTGTGCAGGTGCCGTCGTACCCGCAGACCATCGACCAGGTCTCCTACGTCCTGCTCGACAACGGCGGTGAGGGACTGTTCGAGGCGGTCCGCGGCACCCGGATGCCGCAGTGGGCCGGGGCGCATCCGCGCTGGGTGACCCGGCTCTGACGGCATCGATCGGTGGCGTAGATCCTCGCCGGGCCCGCCGAGGATCTACCCTTGGTACCCGTGTTCGGATCCCAGATTCCCACCGTGACCGTTTCCGAGATCACCGACGACACGTACCTGCTCGACGTCCGGGAGGACGACGAGTGGGCCGCCGGCCACGCCCCGGAGGCCCACCACCTGCCGATGATGGAGTTGCCGGCCCGGATCGCCGAGGTGCCGACCGACCGCGACGTGGCCGTCATCTGCCGCTCGGGTGGGCGCTCCGCCCAGGTCGTGTCGTACCTGATGCGCAACGGGTGGGACCAGGTCCGCAACGTCGCGGGCGGAATGGGCGACTGGGCGAGCGCCGGACGGCCGGTGGTCGCCGACAACGGGCAGCCGGGCCGGGTCCTGTAGGGCGCAATGGGCGCACCCCTCGTATTCGCGCACCGTGGCGCCTCGCACGACCTGCCCGAACACACCCTTGCGGCCTACCTGCGGGCGCTCGACGAGGGTGCCGACGGGTTGGAGTGCGACGTACGGCTGACCCGCGACGGGCACCTGGTCTGCGTACACGACCGTCGGTTGGACCGGACCAGCAACGGCCGGGGCCCGGTCAGCACCCGTACCCTCGCCGAGTTGGAGAGCCTGGATTTCGGCTCCTGGCACCCGGGCTGCGTACCGCCCGACGGTGACGAGGTGCTCGACGACTCGCACACCCGGCTACTCACCCTCGAACGGCTGCTGGAGGCCGTCCTCGCCGCCGGTCGACCGGTACGGCTGCTGGTGGAGACCAAGCACCCGTCCCGCCACGGCGGGCACGTCGAACGCCGACTTGTCGCCCTGCTGCGCCGCCACGGGCTGGCCGAACCGCGGCCGGACGCCCCGGTACAGGTCACCGTGATGTCGTTCTCCCCGCTGGCCGTACGCCGGATCCGGGCTCTTGCTCCCGCGCTGCCGACGGTGCTGCTGCTGGAGGTGCTGCCGCGCTGGCTGCGCCTCGGCCGCCTGCCGTTCGGTGCCGGCATCGCCGGTCCGGGCATCGGGCTGGTGCGGACCCGGCCGATGCTGGTGCCCGCCCTGCGGGCAGCCGGCAACCAGGTCTACGTCTGGACGGTGAACGAGCCGAACGACCTCGACCTGGTGCTGGCCGCCGGGGTCGACGGCGTGATCACCGACCGTCCGGCGCACACGCTTGCCCGATTGGCCCGGTAACCAACTCGGGGGTGCCCAGATACACGAATCGCGGGGCACACTCTGGGTCATGCCGGACCGCACCGACTACTCGGCCCTCATCGCCGGGCACACCGTCATCATCGAGATGATCAATTCCGGTGACGCGGGCCTGCCGGTCCTGAACCGACTGCTCCGGATGGCCCAGCCGGCCCTCGGTGCGGCAGGCATGGCGTTCGTGGAGTTCGCGCCGAGCGGTGGGCGGGTGATCGCCGCCACCGGCGCCGCCGAGTGGATCGTCGGCCGGCCGGTGCCCGCCAACGACCCGGCCACCACCTGCCTGCTCTCCGGGCCGCGCGTGCGGTGCGTACGCACCGACCAGCTGACCAACCAACTCGCCGTCGAACTGGCCGGCCGTGGCCTGCTGCGCATGGTCGTGTCCCGGGCGGAACTCGGCGGGCACACCGTCGGCAGTCTGCACGCCCTCTACCCCGCCGACGCCGACGAACCCAGCACCGAGGAACGGGGCGTCGTCGCATACCTCGGCACCTGCATCGCGCACATGTACGGCGACCACAGCCATCTGCCGGTGCAGGGTGACGATCCGACAGTCGCGACCCGCGCCGACGGACCGGACCTGCGGGACGCCCTCGACCAGCAACGCCACGACCGCGAACGCGACCTCTTCGTCGCCGTCACCAGCCACGAGCTGCGTACCCCGGTGACCGTCATCAAGGGGTACGCGGACACCCTCAACGATCACTGGGACTCGCTCGGCGAGGCCGACCGACGGCAGGCGGCCCGGGTCATCGGGCAACGGGCGAACGAACTGGCCCGGCTGCTCGACCGGCTGCTCTCCTCCGCCGCCGAGGTGTGGCCGGGCGACGGCCCACCGGCCCCGTTCGACTTCGCCGAGACGCTCCGGGTCGCCGTCGCCAACCTGCCGGCCGACCTGCGTCGCCGCGCCACGCTCCAGGTGCCGGCCGACCTGCCCCGGGCGGTCGGGCACCGGCAGAGCCTCGCCACCGTGCTCACCGAACTGGTCACCAACGCCGGAAAGTACTCACCGCCCGGCTCGCCCATCGAGATCAGCGCAGCGGCCGACGGCCGGACGGTCAGCCTTCAGGTCAGTGATCGCGGCATCGGCATCCGCCCGGAACACGTCGAACGCGCCTTCGAACGGTTCTGGCAGGGCGACTCCGGCGACCGGCGGCGCTATCCCGGCACCGGTCTGGGCCTCTATCTCGTCCGTCGGATCGTTGAACAGCAGAATGGATGGGTATTCCTTCGACCGAGGACCGGCGGCGGTACGGTCGCAGAGATGCGACTGCCCTGCCGGTGACCGGTGGGAACAACGGGGGCGGAAGAGGGGCAGAGGTGTCGACCACAGCTGTCGAACGAGCGTGGTGCGTGGTGGTGCCGCACCACGCCACCGGGGCGCGGGTCGCCCGACACCGGCTCGCCACCGAGTTGGCCGAGGTGGTGACCCCGACGGTCCTCGCCGACCTGGTGGCGGTCCTGGCCGAGTTGGTGGGCAACGCCGTCCGGCACGCCGATCCGCTGCCCGGTGGGGTGGTCCGGGTGTCCTGGCGGCTGCGCGCCACGACCGAGGGCACCCAGGTCCGGCTCCAGGTCACCGACGGCGGGGCTGCCTGCGGTCCGCAGATCCGGCCCGCCGACCTGGGCGCGGCCGACGGTCGCGGCCTGCACATCGTCTCCGGGCTGGCCAACCGGTGGGGCGTGGAACGCGACGGCCTCGGGCAGAGTGTCTGGGCCGATTTCGATCCCGTGCCGCAGCGGCCGGGCCTGGTGACCGCCGGCTGAACGGCCCGCCACGGTGGCAGGGGTGGGTCCGGCCCACGCGGTGCCGCCGGGGCCTCTAGGCTGTCTCGCCGTGAGCAAGCGTCGAAAGAACCAGCGGGCGGCCACTCCGAGCACGAAGCGGGAGCGGGTACGCGACGTCTTCGTGCCCCGCCCCTTCGAAGGGCTGGCCGACGAGCCGGAGTGGATCGCCCTGCGCGAGCTGGTGCCGGCCGCCTCCGCGCCGCTGCGGCTCACCCCGGAGCTGACCGAGGAGTACGGCGACCGCCCGATCACGCTGGCCACGGTGCTGCCGATGGCCGCGCCGGCGATGAGCCGGCAGGACGGGCGCGTCTTCATCGGGCTCCAGCGACACCAGCAGTCCGGTGACGTGTCGCGGGATCTGGCCGAGTCGCTGCTCTGCGCGCTGCGGACGGAACCGGGCGCGCCGGTCGCCGTACCGCCGCTGCCCGGCCCCGGTCCTCGACTCCAGGACATCCTGGCGGACGGTCCGCTGGAGATCACCCTGCACGAGGGGTTCGAGTTCTGGCTGGTTCCGGAGGCCGTCGACGACCCGACCGTGCAGGCATCGCTGGAGCGGGCCAACGCGGCGATCTACCCGACCGTACGGTTGGCTGCCGCACCTGCCGCGTACTGGTGCCGGGTGCCGGAGAAGGCGCACGTGCGCTGGGTGCTGCCCGAGGACGAGGAGGCCGCCCTGGACGCCCTGGCGCGGCTGAGCGCGGCCGGCTCGCTGCCCCTGGCTGAGTCGACCAAGTTCGCGGGCATGTTCCGCGCGCACGGGCGACTGGTGCCGGTCTGGGATCTGCCCGAGGACGTGCCGGCGAGCGACTGGGAGGAGCCGGTCGCCGAGTTCGCCAAGCGGTACGCCGAGGCGCTCGCCGAGACCGGCCCGCTCGACGCGGCGGCTCGCCGGTCCCGGCAGGGTCTGCTCGGCCGCCAGCTCACCCTGCGCTGAGGCCGCTCTTCTCATCCCCGCAGCAGCGGGCAGGACATGCAGCGGGGGCCACCCCGCCCGGAGCCGAGTTCGGAGCCGGCGATCGTGATGATCTCGATGCCGGCCCGTTCCAGCTGCGCGTTGGTCTCGATGTTGCGTTCGTAGCCGACGCAGAGTCGGGGTGCCAGCGCCAGCGTGTTGTTGCCGTCGTCCCACTGTTCCCGCTCGGCGGTGACCGGGTCCAGGCCGGTGTCGATGACCCGGAGCTGGTCCAGGTCCATCGCGTCGGCCGCCGCCCGCAGGAACGGCGCCGGCCCGTCGACCCGCGGGTCGTCGCCGTCGGTGCCGGCGATCACGGTGTACGCCGACAGCGAGGCGGCGACGTTCGGGTACATCAGCACCGCGTCGACGTCGACCATCGTGCAGATGGTGTCGAGGTGCATGGTCGCCCGTTCCTGGGCGATCGGCACGACGAGGATGGTGTGGGCCAGTTCGGCGGCGAAGACCCGACGGGCCAGCCGCTCGGCACCGGCCGGGGTGGTCCGCTCGCCCACCCCGACGGCCAGCACCCCGGGCGCCAGCAGCAGGACGTCGCCGCCCTCCAGGTGCTCCAGCTCGGGCCGGTAGACGAACTCGGTGTTGGCGAACCGTGGATGGTGGCGGTAGATCGCGTCCGTCAGGGTGGTCTCCCGACGGCGGGCCGGCATGGCCAGGCTGGTCACGCCCACGCGGTCCCGGATCCACAACGACGAGTCGCGGGTGAACAGCAGGTTGGGCAGCGGTTCGATGACGAAGTCGTGCCGGTCCATCAGGGTGTACACCAGCCCACCCGGGCGGTCCCGGCCGATTCTCAGTTCCTCGTGGGCCAGACCGGCCACCAGGACACCGGCGAGGGCGGCCGGGTCGAGGTACGACAGGTGAGCGGCCACCCGGGCCCGCAGGGTGTCGCCGAGTCGGGGCGAGCTGAGCACCTGTTCGGTGAGTTCGTGCCGGGCGTCGGCCACCGCCAACGTCTCGGTGAGCAGGTCGGTCAGGTAGAGCACCTCGACGCCGCGTGCGCGCAGCGCGTCGGCGAAGCCGTCGTGCTCCTCCTGTGCCCGCCCCACCCAGGGGATCGCGTCGAACAGCAGGGAGTCGTTGTTGCGTGGGGTGAGTCGGGCGAGTTCCGGCCCCGGTCGGTGCAACAGCACGCTGCCGAGCCGACCGACCTCACTGTCCACGTAGTGGCTCACTCTCGCAGCGTAGGACAGGGTTTGGCGGCATCTGGGAAAACAGCTGTGGATGAATACGGCATTCATCCGCAGTCATTCCGGCGCTCCGGCTTGCCGACCACCCGGACCAGCAACGTAGTGTAGTGAGAACGTAACTTCGAGGGACCTTTTGCCGGAGGTCGCGATGACTGTCTTCCCCGCTCGTCGAGCCGTACCCCCGACCCGGGCACTGCCGCCCGTGGCGGTACCGCACCCCCGGACGGAGGCGGCAGGGGTGGCCGCTCGTCCGTCCCCGTTGGAGTGGGCCCGGCGTCGCCGGGCCGAGCGTGGCGCACGGCGGCTGGAGGCAGCCGGTGCCCGCGCGCTGGGCCAACTGGGTCACCTCGGGCCGGCCTGGCACGTCGTCGACTGGCCCCGGGTGGACCCCGCCGACGTGCTGCTCGACGAGAGCGACGACAACCGGGCCGGGTTCCTCGCCATCGGTCCCAGCGGCCTCTTCGCCGTCACCATCGCCGACCACGGCCGGGCTCGCGTACTTGTCGCCGGTGACGTGGTGCAGATCAACGGCAAGCGTCCGCCGTACGTGACGGAGGCCCGGCGGGACGCCCGGCGAGCCAGCAAGGCGCTCACCGCAGCTGTCGGCCATCCGATTCCGGTCACGCCGGTGCTGACCTTCGTCGGCTCCGGCGTGATCAGCGTCTACGGCCTGCCGAAGGACTGCCTGATGGCCACGCACCGGGAACTCGACAGGTTGCTCGTCGCGGGCGGCAACCGGATCAGTCCGGCCACGGCGGAGAAGCTTTCCCGGGTGGCCCAGCATCCCAGCACCTGGACCACCGGTGGACACCAGCCGGCGGCGGACTACCGGTGGTACGAGGACGGCCGAACGGCCGCTGACAAGGCGGCCACCCACCGGTAACGTCTGCCACGACGCCACGCGGCCGGGCTGTCCCGGCTCGGTATTCGTCCCGGCCGGCTCAGCTGCCGACCGGGACACCGATCCCACCGACGACCCGATGCGCGACGCACGGTCGGCGATCGCCGCGATGACCGGCTAGCGTGGACGTACCGTCGGTGTACATAGGAGGCGCGGTGGCCCACGTCGAACTCTCGCTCTCGGAAGTGTTCGCGCCCACGACGGGGACACCGACAGAGCAGGAGTGCGACAACATCGGTCGCTGGTCGGCGACGGTGTCCAGCGCGGACGAGCCGTGCCTGCTGATCGACGACCAGACGCGGGTGGTGGCCGTCTCCGCCGCCGGCTGCGAGCTGCTCTGTCTGGGTACGCCGGAGGAGCTGATCGGCCTGCCGTTGCTCGACGGCGGGTTGCGCCTGCTGGACTTCACCGCCAACCGGGGCGAGCTGACCGAGCCGGAGATCGACAAGATCCCACCGCTGCTCGCGCTCACCTCGGGCCGGCTGGCCCGAGGTCTGTTACGCATCGAGTCGGCCACCGTCGGTGGGCCCGACGCGACCGTTGACGCGGTCTCCACCCCGGTGCTCGCCGGTGGTGCCGTCGCCGGCTCGCTGACCTTCTTCTCCGAGGTCTGAGCACCGGTCACCGGCGCAGGCTCGCGGGCCGCTGTCGGTGCGGTCTTCCACCACGGCAACGGATCCTCCTACCATGGGCCCCACCCCATGCACGCCCCCGCATTCCCCGAGGATCCCTCCCGTGTCGCCCAGTCCCCTCCGTCGCGCCGCTGCCGGCCGTCTCCCGGCCCGCCCCGACCCGCGCCCGCGCGTCGGCTGGGCGGCCGGTGTCCTGGCGCTGAGCGGGCTGCTGCTGTCCGGCTGTGGCGAGCCTCCCGAGGTGCGCGATGGCGGCACATCCGGATTGCCGACCGCCACGGCGCCTCCCAGTTCCTCCGGGCCCGTCACGCCCTCGCCCTCCATCGCCGTACCGCCCGTCGCCGGCACGGCCGTTCCGACGACGGATGCCGGCCTGGTCGCCGCGGCCTGCCGGGGTGAACCGTCGGGTCAGGGCGTCGTCGATCTGGTCCGGGGGCGCTCCGGCCTCCTGCCCCGCAACGCGAAGGTCAAGGTCAGCGAAGGCCCGTTGTGCGCCGCGGACTGGCACTTCACCGCCCTCGACGTGACCGGCTACGAGCCGCTGCACGTGGTCACCCGTCGGCAGGCGGGCGCGCTACGGCTGGTCACCGCCGGCACCGACGTGTGCTCGGTCGAGGTACGGGTCACCGCGCCGCCCGGCGTCCGTAGGCTGGCCTGCGGCGACGACGCCCCGGTCACCGTGCCGTTGCCGACGCGGTTCCCGACCACACCGACGCCGTTGCCGACGACGCCCGCTGCGACGCCTTCGACCACCTCACCCGGACCGGGTGCGTAGGCTGGACGCCATGCCGGGAACACCGCCGACCCGCTTCGCCTTCCTCGGTCCCGAGGGGACCTTCGCGGAGCAGGCGTTGCGCACCCTGCCCGCGGCCGAGCGGGGCACGCGTACGCCGGCCCGCAGCGTCGGTGAGGCGCTGGACGCGGTACGCGCCGGTGACGCCGACGCCGCGCTGGTCCCGCTGGAGAACTCGATCGGCGGCGCGGTCGGGGTGACCCTGGACGAGTTGGCCGAGGGCGAGCCGTTGGTGATCACCCGCGAGGTGATCCTGCCGGTGGAGTTCGTCCTCGGTGCGCGTGCGGGCACCCAGCTGTCGGCGGTTCGCACCGTGGCCGCCCATCCGCAGGCGTCCACGCAGTGTCGCGGCTGGCTGCGGACGTACCTGCCGGACGCGACAGTGATCGACGTACTCTCCAACGGCTCGGCGGCGGCCGGCGCGGCCACCGGCGAGTACGACGCGGCGATCTGTGCTCCGGTGGGCGCGACGCGACACCGGCTGGCCGTGCTCGCTGACAAGATCGCCGATCATCCCGACGCGGTGACCCGGTTCGCCCTGGTCGCCCGGCCGGGTCCACCACCGCCGCCGACCGGCGACGACGTGACGACGCTGGCGGTGTACATCGCGCACGACCGGGTCGGCGCGCTGTTGTCCGTACTCATGGAGCTTGCGGTCCGGGGTGTGAACCTGAGCCGGATCGAGTCCCGGCCGACCGGCAAGGCCCTCGGGGAGTACGTCTTCTTCCTCGACTGCACCGGCCACGTCGCCGACGTCCGGCTGGGCGAGGCGCTCCAGGGGCTACGGCGGGTCTGCGCCGACGTACGCTTCCTCGGCTCCTATCCGCGTCACCGGTGGAGCGGGGCCGAGGGCGAGCAGCCGGTGCCCGCCCCGGCCGGTCTCTCCGACGCCGACTACGCCGACGCGGCGGCCTGGCTCGCCCGGCTCAGGGCCGGCGAGCTGAGCTGAGTCGGCTCAGCGGAACAGGCCGCCGAGCACCCCGCCCTGATCCTGCTGACCGCTGCCCATGATCGGCGGTTCCTCGGACGGCTGGACGACGACGAAGCCCTGCCCCGCGAAGCTCATCGTGTACGCCTCGCCCGTGGTACGGCCCAGCAGCGTGCCCAACCCGAGCTGGTCGGCCCGGTGGTAGCCGGTCTGCAGGCCGGCCGACCAGCAGACCGCCGCCTGCGGATCCACATAGGTGGGCGCGTCGACGGCGAGCACCACCGGGGTGCCCCGGGTGGTCACGGCGATCCGGCCGTGGCCGGTGAAGACGCAGTTGAACAGGCCGGTCGAGGCCATGCCCGCCCCGCCGACCATCTTGATGTCGTACTGGAGGCTGGGGTCGAAGGCCAGCACGCTGGAGCCGTTGATGGACAGCGCGTCGCCCGGTTCCAGGTCGATGATGTGCACGTCCTTGGCGAAGTCGGCCAGGAAGACGTCACCCTGGCCGGTGAGCTTCATCAGCGGCACGCCTTCGCCGGTGAGCTTCTGCTTGAGGAAGTTGCCCAGCCCGCCGGAGCCGAGCGCCTGGAACTGCACATGTCCCTGGTACGCAACCATCGAACCGACGCGGGCCAGCATCTCGCCATTGAGCTCGATCTTGAGCATCTTGGAGTTCTGGAGCCGCATGCCGGGCTGTGCGGACTCCTGCTCCAGGTTCGCCGCTGAGAACAGTTCGCTGCGCATGTCTTCCTCCGTACTCGGCCGTGCCTGGTCGAGACGATAGGTCAGCTGCGCAAACCGTCAACCCCACCCGAGGTCGTGCAGGCGCTCGTCGTCGATGCCGAAGTGGTGGGCGATCTCGTGCACCACGGTCACCGCCACTTCGTCGACGACGTCGTCCTCGGTCTCACAGATCCGCAGGATCGGGTTGCGGTAGATCAGAATGCGGTCCGGCAGGACACCCGCGTAGTCCCACCCCCGGTCGGTCAACGCGTGCCCCTCATACAACCCGAGCAGATCCTCCCCAGGCGGAGGATCGTCCTCCACCAGAATCACCACGTTGCTCATCAGCGCCAGCAGTTCCTCCGGAACCTCGTCCAGCGCCTCCCCCACCAGTTCCTCGAACCGCTCCCGCTCCATCTCCACCGCCACGCCACCATTCTCCCCCACCCCCAACCCATCCCCACCCCGCGATCTTGCACTTTTCGTCGCCGCATAACGGGACGTAAGACTCATCTCGCCGACCGAAAGTGCAAGATCGCGGCGGTCAAAGGGGTGGGGAGGGGGAGGGAGGGAGGGAGGGTTAGGAGGAGAGGTGGGTGGTGAGGGTTATTTCGGCGCCGGGGGAGAGGAGGCGGGAGATGGGGCAGTTCTGCTTGGCGGTCTCGGCCAGCTCGGCGAAGCGTGCCTCGTCGATGCCGGGAACGACACCTACGGTCTCCAGCGCGATGCGGGTGACGGTGAAGCCCGCGTCGGTCTTGTCCAGGTGCACCTTCGCGGTGGTCTCCACGGAGGTCGGCGTCGTGCCGGCGTCGGCGAGGGCCTTGGAGAAGGCCATCGAGAAGCAGCCGGCGTGCGCGGCGCCGATCAGCTCCTCGGGGTTGGTGCCCTCACCCTCCTCGAAGCGGGACTTGAAGGAGTAGTTGCCCTCCAGTCCACCCTTGCCCGTGCGAATGGTGCCGGACCCTTCGGGGAGGTTGCCCTGCCAGCGTGCGGAAGCGGTACGAATAGGCATGCAGTTGACGCTAGTCGAACGTACGCCCGGCGGGCGACCGACCCCGCCAGCTGCGTCCACGTTCCCCGACGGGAGAGGTGGGCTGTGCCAGAATTCGTCACAGACCCCGCCCTGGGCACGCAGCCAAGCCACGAGCGGCAGCCAAGCCACGAGCAGGCAGCAGGCCACGAGCACGCAGCCCGGCCACAAGGAGGCGCAGCGGTGACCCATGACCTCCCCATCCCCCGCCAGGAGGACCGCTCCGAGAGCACAAGCGTCCTTGAGTGGGGCACGGAGGACGAGAAGACCACCAGCACGAGTCGGTGGCGCTCGGCCCTCGGCGGCCTCGGCCACGACCACCGGGTACCGCTGCTGCTGGCCGGGCTCGGTGTCGCCGCCACCCTCGCCTCCCTGCTCGGCGAATGGGTCACCGTCACCCTGCCCACCGGTGGCGAGCGGATCGAGTTGCCGAGCACCGTGTCCGAGATCGGCGGTCTGGGCGTCGGCTACCTGGTCGGGATGCTGATGCTCGGCGTCTCGGTGGCCCTCGCGCTGCGCGGCACCGACGCCGTACGCGCCAACGCCCGGGTCGCCGGCTTCGCCCTGGCCGTGGGTCTGGTCGCCGTGCTGGTGGCCACCGCCGTCGCCCTCGAAGACGGCGGCGGCCGCGCGGCGTTGGCCTACTCCACCGAGGACGGATTCGCCGTCGAGCTGGGGCGAGGACTGATCGTGGCCTTCGCCGCCGTCCTGCTGTTCGCCACCGCCCTCGCCCGCACCACCACCGGGCCCGAGGATGCGACCAGCGACCCGGGTCGACGTCAGCCCCGCCCCCGCCGCCAGATCGACGACACCGACACCGACGAGGGCGGGCGGCCGATCGACATCACCGTCACCCCCACCGTGCCCTTCGCCCGCGAGCCCTGAGCCGACTGATCGGTCCCCCACGCCGCCCCGGCAGACCACCGCACGTTGAGCGGGCCACCGGACGTTAAGCAGCAGCCCTTCCGCTCGCCGCATCCGATTCGCCTGGAAGCCGTGGTTGCCACCCGTTCGGCGAGGTACGGTTGCTGCCCGCCGTCACGCCGGGTCGCCACCTGACGACCGGAAACGGCTGGCTGCGACGGCGGTGGGCGAAGGAGGAAAAATGACCCGCCCGGGCCTGCCCAAGCTGATCGCCACCGACCTCGACGGGACGCTCGTGCGCAGCGACGACACCGTGTCGGCGTACACCCATGAGGTTCTGGACCGGGTGCGTGCGGCCGGGATTCCGGTGGTCGGTGCCACCGGCCGGGGCCCACGGCTGACCGAATTGACCCGCAACGACATCCGCGCGGCGGACTTCCTGGTGATGGCCGGTGGCGGCCGGGTGGTCGACCAGAGCGACCCGGCCGGGCCGGTGGTGCTGCGCGACGAACGGCTCTCCAGCGAGGTGCTGGCTACCCTCCTGGCCGACCTGGAAGCCGCGGTCGGCCCGCTGACGGTGATGGTCGAGGCGTCCGACGAGCACGACGCCCCCCTGTGGGGCGACTACCACCCGGCTTGGCCGTATCAGGACCGGTTCGAGGTACGCAGCCGCGACGAGTGCCTGGCCGGTGACGTGATCAAGGCGTTTGCGCGGACCGCGGACCACCATGTCGACGAGTTGCTGACGGTCGCCAGACAGATCATCCCGCCGCACCTGGCCGCGCTCACCCAGGCCGGGCTCGGCTTCATCGAGATCAGCCCGTCGGGGGTGGACAAGGCGACCGGGCTGAGTGTGGTGGCGCAGAGCCTCGGCGTCGACCCGGCCGAGGTGCTGGTCTTCGGTGACATGCCGAACGACCTGCCGATGTTCGAGTGGGCCGGCTGGGCGCGGGTGGCGGTGGCGAACGCTCACGCCGAGTTGCGTGCCGTGGCCGACGACGTGACCTTGCGCAACGACGACGACGGGGTGGCGGTCTACCTCGACCGGCTACTGTCCAGGTGATGGAGGCACTTCCACGCCTGGTCGCCAGCGACATCGACGGCACGCTGCTGCGCGACGACGCGACACTCAGCGCCCACACCGCCGAGGTGCTGGCCCGGATCTCCGCCCGGGGCACGCCCGTCGTGCTGGTCACCGGCCGACCGATCCGCTGGCTGAAACTGGTGTACGACCAGCTGGCCGAGCCGGTGCCCGCGGTCTGCGCCAACGGTGCGGTGGTCTACGACCCGGTCAACGACGAGGTGCTGCGCGCCGATCCGCTGGCCCCCGAACTGCTCGCCGAGGTGGCCCGCCGGCTGCGCGACGAGGTGCCCGGGGTGAGCTTCGCGGTGGAGATCGCCGACAGCCGGCAGATGCGGCACGAGGCGCACTACCCGATGCGCTGGGACGCCGACGACACGGCGATCCGGGTCGTGACGACTCCGGACGAGCTGCACTCGCTGCCGGCGGTGAAGCTGCTGGTGCGGGCCGAGGAGCAGCAGGATCCCGATCGGTTCACCGAGTTGGTCGCCACCGCCCTCGCCGGACTGGCCGAGGCCACCCACTCCTCGCGGTCCGGCCTGGTGGAGATCTCGGCGGCCGGGGTGACCAAGGCGGCCGGCCTCGCGTGGTACTGCCACCGGCTCGGCATCGAGGCGGACGAGGTGCTGGCCTTCGGCGACATGCCCAACGACGTACCCCTGCTGACCTGGGCGGGCCGGGCGGTGGCGGTGGCCAACGCGCACCCCGCCGTACGGGAGATCGCCGACGAGGTCACCTCGGCGAACTCGGTCGACGGGGTGGCGGCGTACCTGGAGAAGGTCTTCGGGGTGGACTGACGGCTGCGGGGCGCGGCACGCCGCACCCCGCAGCGATCGTCAGAGGTACTGGCCGGTGCTGTGGCCCTCGCCGCCGGGCACCTGACCCAGGCCGGGCATCCCCGGCAGGGCGGCTCCGCTCGGCCCGCTCGGCAGCGCCTGCCGGCCGGAGCGCATCTGCTCCAACTGCACCCGGGCGGCCATCTGCTGGGCGACCAGGGCGGCCTGGATGCCGTGGAACAGCCCTTCCAGCCAGCCGACCAGCTGGGCATGGGCGATCCGCAGCTCGCCCTCGGTCGGGGCCTGGTCCTCGGTGAACGGCAGGGAGAGTCGCTCCAACTCCTCGCGCAGCTCGGGCGCCAGCCCTTCCTTGAGCTCGACGATCGACCGCTCGTGGATCTCCCGCATCCGGTGCCGGCTGGCGTCGTCCAGCGGCGCGGACTTGACCTCCTCCAGCAGCTGCTTGATCATGCTGCCGATCCGCATCACCTTCGCCGGCTGCTCGACCAGGCGAGTGGGGTCCTCGCCCTGGCCGTCGTCGGTCTGCACGGTGCCGACGGGTCGGCCGTCCGGGCCGACCACCACCACGGTGCCCGAGTGCCCGGTGCCGTCCCGGCCAGGCTCGTCGTTCTGTCCAGCGGTACGCGCTTCGGTCATGGCATCCATCTTGACTCAGCCATCCCCGTCGCCGCCCGCCGGCCCGGCGAGAAGGTGCAACGGACCCGTCCGGTCGGCCGCCGACCAGCCGCGCTACCGTCGGCCGATGTCGCCCGATCCCCGCGCCGTGCTCAGCCGACCCGCGCCCGAGCCGGACCTCACCGTCGCCTACGGCGAGCATCCCGATCAGGTCGCCGATCTGCGCCGCCGGCCCGGTGACGCCCCGCCCCGCCCACTGGTGATCGTGGTGCACGGCGGTTTCTGGCGCGTGGAGTACGACCGACGGCACACCGACTCGCTGGCCGTCGGGCTGGCCCGGCTCGGCTTTCCGGTGGCCCAACTGGAGTACCGCCGGACCGGGCAACCCGGTGGTGGCTGGCCCGGCACGCTGACCGACGTCCGGTCCGGGGTGTCCGCACTGCCGGGGCTGGCCGCCGCGGCGCTGCCCGGTCAGGTCGCGCCGGTGCCGCCGATCCTGGTCGGCCACTCGGCCGGCGGTCATCTCGCGCTGCACACCGCGACGCGGTCACCGCAGGACGTCGGCGGGGTGCTCGCGCTCGCCCCGGTCGTCGACCTGGCCGAGGCGTACCGGCTGGATCTGGACGCGGGCGCGGTGGCGGCGTTGCTGGGTGGTGGGCCGGCCGATGTGCCCGATCGGTACGAGGTCGCGGACCCGCGAGCCACCCCACCTCCCTCAACACGGACGGTAGTGATTCACGGCACCCTGGATCAGCACGTTCCGGTCGACATGAGCAGGGCATACGTGCAGGCAGCACAGGCACTAGGTGCGGATATGCACCTTGTCGAGCTGCCTGACTGCGAACATTTCGGGCTCATCGACCCGGAGTCTCCGGCCTGGCCGCAGGTTACCGCCGCGTTCCGTTCTCTAGTCGAAGATCATTAACCATTGACGCAGCGTCGCTAAGCAGGTAGAACGCCGGAGGGGCGGGAGGCCCCGGCAGCACATCCGAAGGGAACCCGGTGTCGCAGATGAACCGTAGGCGGGCACTCCAGATGCTGGCCGCGCTCGGCGCGGGCGGCCTCGCCGCCGGATGTGCCTCGGACACCGAGGAGCCCGCGAAGCCGAAGAGTCCGGTCAAGGTCGGGCTCATCGCACCGCAGTCCGGCTCAGGCAAGGCCGTCGGTGACGAGTTGCGTAACGGCTTCCAGCTCTATCTGGAGCTCAACGAGGGCCAACTCGGCGGCCATCCGGTCAACCTGCTCGTCGCCGACGAGGGTGAGAGCGTCAAGTCCGGTCAGGCCGCCGTCGACGGGCTGCTCAAACAGGGCGTGCTCGCACTGACCGGGGTCGCCTCCTCGGCGGTCATGTTCGGCATCCGGAACACCATCGAGCAGGCCCGGGTGCCGCTGATCGGTTCCAACGCCTCACCCTCCAGCCTCCAGAGCGTCGTCTACATCTGGCGTACCTCGTACGTGCTCGACGAGGCGGGCCGGGCGCTCGGCCGCTACCTGCGGGACGTGTTGGGCCCCGACGAACGGGTGGCGATCGTCATGCCGGAGTCGGCCGTCGGCGGCGACGACGTGCTGCTCGGCTTCCGTCAGGAGTTCGGCGAATCCGACCCGCGCATCGCGGATCAGGTCGTCTTCACCACCAACAGCGCGAACCCGGGCAAGGGCGCCTTCGTCCAGGACATCGACCGCGCGTTGAGCCGCAACCCGTCGGTCGTCTTCTGCTTCTACTCCGGCCCGGCGGCGGCGGAGTTCATCATGCAGCTCCGCGACGCCGGCTTCCAGGGCGGCATCTACGCTCCCGGGTTCCTCACCGAGGGCACCGTGCTGGACAGCGTCCGGCCGGCCAACGACGCCCTGGGCATCCGCACCGCGTTGAACTACTCCGCCGACCTGAACAACGCCGCCAACCGTCGGTTCGCCTCGGCGTACCGAAAGAAGCACAGCGCCTCGCCGACCACCTACGCGATGGCCTCGTACGACGCGGCGAAGGTGCTCGACCAGGCGATCCGCCTGGCCGGCGAGGACCCCACCCCGCAGACGGTCAACCTGGCGTTGGGCCGGATCGGTCAGATCGACAGCCCGCGCGGCGCCTGGCAGTTCAACCAGCCGCGTACCCCGCAGCAGAAGTGGTACCTGCGGGAGGTTCAGCACGACGGCCAGGTGCTGTCGAACGTCATGGTCAGCGAGCTGGCCACGCTGGGCTGACCACCCCGGTTCGTCTCCGCGACGAGCAGGTCGGCCACTCTGCTCGTCGTCCGTTCAGTGCCGCAACTCGGCGATGCAGCACTTCACGCTGCCGCCGCCCTTCTTCAGCTCGGCCAACTCCACCGGTATCGGCGTGTAGCCGGCCGCCTTGAGCCGCCCGGCCAGCCGGGTCGCCTCGCTGTTGAGCACCACGTTCGCGCCGTCGCTGACCAGGTTGAGTCCGAAGGCGAGGACGTCCTCGGCCTCCGCCAGCACCGCGTCCGGAAAGAGTTGGGCGAGCACCTTCTGGGCGGCCGCGGAGAAGGCGCCCGGGTAGTAGACGATGTTGCCGTCGTCGATCGAGGCGAGGGCCACGTCCAGGTGGTAGAAGCGCGGGTCGACCAGCCGCAGCGAGATCACCGGACGGCCCAGCGCCTCCTGCGCCTCGGCGTGCGCGGCCAGTTCGGTACGGAATCCGTACCCGGCGAGGATCAGCCCGCCGTGCGCCTCCGGCAGGTACGCGAAGTCGCCCTCGCCCTCGTTCGTCTCGTTCGGAGCGATGAACCGCCAGCCCTGCGACTCGTAGAAGGCCCGGTGCGCCGCCGCCTCGGCGGTGCGCTGGTGGTGCTTGAACCGGGCACCGTAGACCGTCCCGTCGACGCTGAACGCGCCGTTGGCGGCGTAGACCATGTCGGGCAGTCCGGGCTCGGGCGCCAGCAGGTGTACCTCGTGCCCCAGACCGACAAGGGTCTCCCGCAGGCGATCCCACTGCTTGACGGCCAGCTCCGGGTCGACCGGCCTGGTCACGTCCATCCACGGGTTGATCGCGTACTCGACCGCGAAATGCTCCGGCGAGCACATGAGATATGTCCGCTTTCGCGGCACTCGCTGCTGGTTCACGATCACCAAGAGTAGGTAGGCTGAGACTTCCGTAACAGCCACGACCATTGCTTTTCAGGGGCGGAACGTTGCAGATAGACGCAGTTGACCAGCGAATCATTGCGTTGCTCGTCGCTGATGCCCGTGCCTCGTACGCGGACATCGGAACCCGAGTCTCACTCTCCGCTCCGGCCGTCAAGCGACGGGTGGACCGACTACGTGCCGCCGGGGTCATCCGGGGATTCACCGCCATCGTCGACCCGGCGTCGGTGGGCTGGACCACGGAGGCGTTCGTCGAGCTGTTCTGCGCCGGCCGCACCACCCCGGCACAGATCGGCGCCGCGGTGCGCCGCCATCCGGAGGTGGTCGGGGCGTACACGGTCTCCGGGGAGGCCGACGCGCTCGTGCACCTGCGGGCCGCCGACATCGCCCACCTTGAGCAGGCGTTGGAGCGGCTGCGGGCGGAGAGCTTCGTGACCTCCAGCCGCAGCACCATCGTGCTCTCCCGACTGGTCGAGTCCCCCGGCGTCGGCCCGTCGATCAGCTGACCATCGGTCAGGATCTCGCGGCCGGTGCGGAACCGGACGACGACCGGCGGCGTCGAAGCCGACATGATGCGGGCAAACAGAGTCGTCGCGGTCGGCAGCACCCTGGTCGCACTGACCCTGCTCGCCGGCAGTACGGCCGGTCCGACCCCGGTCCGGCCGACCGGGCCGGTGATGGTGCCGGTGGCCGCCCTGACCACGTTCGACTCCTGCGCCGACGCCCTGGCCGAACTGCGCGCCGCGGCCCGCGACTCGGTCGGGCCGTACGGCTTCGAGGACGGCACGCTGTTGAGCGCCCGGGCGGCCGTCGCGGCCGGGGCGGAGGGCAGCAGCCAACGTCTCGACTACGCCGCGCCCGACCACTCGAAGACCAACAACCATGAAGCCGACGCGGACGAGCCGGACGTGGTGAAGACCGACGGACGACGGATCGTCACGGTCACCTCCGGCGTGCTGCGGGTGATCGACCCGGCCGGCCGACGGATCATCGGCCAACTCGACCTGCCCGGCGCGGAGGCGGGCTCCTACTGGGGCTCGTACCGACTGCTGCTGCACGGCGACCGGGCGCTGGTGCTGGCCGACGGGGCGCCGTTCGTCGCGACGGACCGAGCCTGGCCGGCGCCGCCGGTCGAATCGGCCCGCCTGTTCCTGGTCGACCTGGCCGGTGCGCCCGCGGTGCTCGGCTCGTACCGGATCGAGGGCAGCCTGCTCGACGGCCGGCTGACCGGCGACACCGCGCGGATGGTGGTCCGCACCGCGCCCCGGATCGAGTTCCCGCTCGACGGAATCGGCAGCGACCGGGCCCGGACCAGGCAGAACCGCGCAATCATCGACCGGGCCGGGATCGAGTCCTGGCTGCCGAAGTACGAGTGGACGGCCGGCGACGAGCGGCACACCGGGCGGGTCGACTGCGATCGGCTCAGCCGTCCGAAGCGGATGACCGGCACCTCGCTGCTCACCGTGCTCAGCTTCGACCTCGCCGCCGACCGGCTGGGCGCGGGCGACCCGGTCAGCGTCGCCGCCGACGCGACCACCGTCTACGGCACGGCGCAGAGCCTCTACCTCGCCGGTCAGCAGCCACAACCGGGAATGGGCCTGCTCCGCTGGCGACCCACCGTCCGCGACCAGGTCACCGAGATCTACCAGTTCGACACCAGCGAGCCGGGTCGTCCCCGCTACCTCGCCGCCGGCACCGTGCCAGGCTGGCTGATCAACCAGTACGCGCTCTCCGAATGGGACGGACACCTGCGGGTGGCCACCACCGTCGGCGACGTCTGGGGCGAGGGACGCCGATCCGAATCGACCGTACGGGTGCTGCGCCGCGACGGCGGGTCACTCGTGCCGGTCGGTGCGGTCGGCGGGCTCGGACGCGGTGAACGCATCTACTCCGTGCGGTACCTCGGGCCCGTCGCGTACGTGGTGACGTTCCGGCAGACCGACCCGCTCTACTCACTCGACCTGACCGACCCGACGAAGCCGCTGGTGACCGGCGAGCTGAAGATCACCGGCTATTCCGCGTACCTGCATCCGCTGCCCGACGGGCGGCTGCTCGGCGTGGGTCAGGAGGCCGACGGTCGGGGCCGCACCGAGGGCGTGCAGGTGTCCCTCTTCGACGTCCGGAACCCGGCCCGGCCGACCCGACTGGACCAGTGGCACCTACCGTCCGGCTGGTCCGCCGCCGAGCACGACCCGCACGCCTTCCTGTACTGGCCGGCCACCGGCCTGGTGGTGCTGCCGGTGGACACCGGCCTACGGCTGCTGCGGGTCAGCGCCGACCGGATCAGCGAGATCGGTCAGGTCACCCACCCGACCGTCACGACGCACAGCGACCGGGCCTGGCAGCGACCGGACGTGCAGCGTGCACTGATGATCAGCGACGTGCTCTGGACCGTCTCCGAAGCGGGCCTACGGGCCTCCGATCCGGCCACGGCCCGGAGCCTCGGCTGGATCCCGACGACCTGAATCACCCTCCCCCGAGGGGTGGGGCCCGGTATCTGGGGATCTCCGGGCCCCACCTCTTGACCCCGACGGCGACCTCAGAGGTACATGCCGGTGCGGTGCTCACCCCGCCCCGGCTTGTCCCCCTCGCCGAAGAAGCGCTTGCCGCCGAACTCACCGTGCAGCCGGTCGTCCAACTCGTCGGCCAGGCCGGTCATCACCTGTACGGCGAGCATCAGGTGGGTGGGCTGGAAGTTGCGGCCGAAGACCGGGATCGACGCCCAGACGGTGTCGTCGGCACAGTAGAGCCGGCCGATCGGCATCCGGTTGGTCAACTCGGAGAGCTTGACGTAGAGCCGCTCGGTGGGCTCGACCTCGGTGAGCACCGGGGAGAAGACGTCGACAAGCGGCGGGTTGTCGCGTACCCGGACGAAGACCATCGCCGACCCGGCACGGATGTTGATGTCGCCGTCGGAATCGACCTGGACCCGGTCGGAGTCGGACTTCAGCATGGTCGACACCACCGTCCGGACCCGCTCGGCCAACTCCAGCACCTCGGTGTCCGCGCCGGAGTCAGCGGTGTCCGCCAACGCCTGCGCCAGATCGGTCTCGATCTCCCGACCGGTGCCGAACTCGCTGCGTGCGGTGCCCAGTGGCGCACCGGCGAGCGGCTCACCCTCCGCGTCGACGATCAGGTAGACGAGGAACGCCGGGTGCGGCGCGCCGTAGATGTCGCGCAGCGTCCGCGAGATGAGGGCGGCCAGTCGGCTGCTCTCGGTCACCGCGCAGTGCAGGCCGAACTGGTCACCGGAGCCCTCCAGCACCCCCGGCGGAGACCAGCCCAGCGCGACCATGTCGGCCACCGCCGACCGGTCCAGCCGGTAGCCCTGCGGCAGGGTCGCGTTGCCCACCGCCCGCGCCGTCAACCCACTGTCCTCGGTGACGTCGACGCTGACGGAGTAGACGGCGTCGTCGATACCGGAGGCCGTCGGGTCGAGGGTCAACTCCACGTGGGCACCCGGTGGCAGGGCCGCCAGCCGGTCGGCAAGTGCCCGGGCGAACTCCCGCCACGCATGGGTCACCTTCGCCCGTAGGTCGGCCGTGCTCGGCTCATCGAGCAGAATCGACTCGTGGTGTGCCGGCGTGCCGGGCGGTGCCGAGGGGTGGTCTGCCGTCATGATCGCCTCCGTCCGTTCCGGCCACCCTACCGAGCCCGCCGTCGAGGGGGATCAGCCCGGACCGTGATCGGACACCGCTCGCGCGGTCAGCGGTCGCCGCCCAACTCGACCGGCCAGGTGCCGGCCAACTCGGTCAGCCGGGCGGCTGCCACGGCGGGATCCGCACCCCGGCCGACCGCCAGACCGAGCAGGTACGCGGTGACCGGGGCACCCGGCCGGAGCACCTGATGAGCCACGTCGCGGGCCAGGTCGAGCACGGGTTGTACCGGCACGTCGGCCGGGTCGACACCCAACTCGGCGCAGGCCGCCGTGAGCCAGTCGTCCATCACCGTCATCGTGACCACTCCTCCGCCTGCCGCAGGTCCCGCTCAGTGTCGCAGTCGAACCAGGGCGCAGGGCCGTCACCGGGCCAGGTCAGCTCGCGTACGGCGAGGTCGGCGAGCAACTCCCGCAGCGCTGCTCCGGCCAACTCGCCACGTCGAACGGTCAACCGGTCCAGGGCCGCGCGCAGCGCCGCGGGCCGCCACACCCCGCAAAGCGACTGCCGCCGCCCGTCGTCGTCCACGAAACAGACCCCGTCGACGGGTGGCTCGCTGCTCGGCGCGGCGGGTGGGGCGCTGCTCGGCTCGACGGGTGGCTCGCTGGTCGGTGCGGCGGGTGGGGTGTCGAGGTGACGCAGCAGTTCACCGACGGCGGACCGGGTCAGCAGCGGCAGGTCGGCCGCGAGCAGGGCGACGGCCGGCACGTCGGCGTCCAGCAGGGCCAGCCCGGCTGCCGTGGCGGCCACCGGCCCACCGCCCGGTGGCGACTCGCGGGTCAGTCGTACGCCCGGCGGGGCCGGTCCGGGCCCGACCAGGATCCGAGGCGACGCGTCGGCGACCGCCGCGAGCACCCGCTCCCGCATCGGCACACCGCCGACCGGCAGCGCCGGCTTGTCCCGTCCGCCCAGCCGGCGGGCCGCGCCGCCGGCGAGCACCACCGCCGCGTACGCGCTCACCGGGCCACCGTAACGCCACACACTGTCCGGGGCTGGTCGGGCCGGGGTGGGGCGGTCGGGGCAGGATGGTGGGGTGGGACGTGCTGCTGACCGCCGCGTTGTGCTCCGCGTGGACCTCGACGCCACCGCCGACGGGCGCACGCTGACCCGTCGGCCGGACACCCTCGCCGCCGAGGAGCCGCTGGAGATCCGGGTCGGTGCGGCCGGACCGGGTCGCCGCCGCCCGCTGTCGGTCACCATGCGTACCCCCGGCGCGGATCTGGACCTGGCGCTCGGTTTCCTGTTCGCCGAAGGGCTGATCCGGTCGGCGGACGACGTGTCGACCGCGCAGCTGTGCGCCGGCGCGGAGACCCCGAACACCTACAACGTGGTCGACGTGGCGCTCGCGCCCGGCGTAGCGGAGCCGGCTGCCGAGGCGAGTCGCCAGTTCACCACCACCAGCGCCTGCGGGGTCTGCGGCAAGGAGAGCATCGAGGCGGTGCGGACCCGGTCGATGTTCGACGTGGCCGGCGACCCGCTGACCGTGCCGGCGGAGTTGCTGGCCGAGTTGCCGCAGCGGCTGCGCGCCGGGCAGCGGGGCTTCGACCGTACCGGCGGGCTGCACGCCGCGGGTCTGTTCACCGCCGACGGTGACCTGGTGGTGCTGCGCGAGGACGTGGGCCGGCACAACGCGGTGGACAAGGTCATCGGCTGGGCGGTACGCGAACGGCGACTGCCGCTGGCCGGGCACGTCCTGCTCGTCTCCGGACGGGCCAGCTTCGAGCTGACCCAGAAGGCGTGGATGTCCGGTCTGCCGCTGCTCGCGGCGGTCTCGGCACCGAGCACACTCGCGGTCGACCTCGCTGCCGAGGCCGGGATGACCCTTGTCGGTTTCCTGCGCGGCCGGACCATGAACGTCTACACCGGCCCACACCGGGTGAGCGCCTGACGCGACCGCTCAGCCGTTCGCGAACAGTCAGCGGTTCGCGAGCAGTCAGCGGTTCGCGAGCATCTCGAACAGCCCCAGGCGGACGGCGGCGTCCCGGGCGATCAGGAAGCCGGCGATGCCCAGGACCCAGCCGAGCATGCTCCCGGACGACCTGACGATCCACGCGTTGAGCCGGACGAGCACCGGCTCGACAAGCCTCGGCCAGGCCAGTCGCGCACCCAGCAGCACCACCGCCGGCAGCACCATGACCAGGCAGTATCCACCGAGCAGGGCGACCACCGCCGGCACGTCCAGGCCCGAGGTGCTCAACAGACCGAGTGCGCCGAGGTACGGCAGCATGGTCGCCACCTCGGCCAACGCGGCGAACAACGCCAGCCCGACCAGCCAGCGCCCGGACGAGTCACCGGCGGTGACCCGATCCCGCCAGCGCAACACCCGACCGGTCCCGGCGCCGCGCTTGCCGTCGTACCGGAAGCTCACCAGCAGCAGGCCGACCCCGAACACCAGCTGCGCCCAGATGACCGGCCGGTTGTCCAGCGCCCCGCCCAGCACGTCGGCCAGGCCGCTGCCGCCGAAGTAGAGCGCCAACCCCACCAGGAAGTAGAACCCGGCGATGGTGCCCAGGTAGGTCAGGATCCGCCGGCCACTGACCGGGCCGGGTGCCAGCAGCAGCCACACCGGGATGAACAACGTGCCGATGCTGGTGCTGTCGATCAGGGCGAGCCCGGCGAGTGAGAGCAGCAGTGCAACGCTCATGCGCCCCCCGACGCCGCCCGGAACATCCGCCGATTATCCAGCGTCGCGGTCCATCCCGCTGCCCCGGTCGGGTGTGTCATCGCCGCCGGGGGCGCGACTTGCGCCGCTCTCGACGGGGTGTCACCACCGGCCCGTCGGCCGGCCATCCGTCGAGCCGCGACGGCGGCACTCCGCGACGCAGCAGGTCGTCGATCAGCAGGGCGAGTGAGTATTCCGGATGCTCGGTCAGCACCCGTTCCAACGCCACCGCCGCCAGGGCGCCCTGTCCGGCCCGCCAGGCGGCGAACGCCAGCAGCGCCCCCGGGGCGGCGATCAGATCCGGTTCGACGCGGCGCAGCAGCTCCGTCCAGAACGCCACGTCCTCGTCCCGGCCGTCGGTGCGCTCCCAGGCGTGGTCGCGTACCGGAAGGTGGGTCAGCAGCAGGCACAGCCAGGCGACCTCGTCGTCGGTGAGCTGCGCACCACGGTCGTGCCGACGCCGGGCGGCACGGTACGCCGTCACCCCCGCCGCCCGCAGTGCCCGCGCGCCGAGCAGATCCGCCGGGGGTGCCGTCGCCAGCAGCTCGGTCAGCCGCTGCTCGGCCCGCTTCGCGGCGTGTCGGGCGGCTGCCCCGCCGATCGGGGCGAGCTGAGCGGCGAGCGCCGCCCGGTCGGGCAGGGCGACCTGGCCGGCGAAGACGGCCGCCGCCGGCACCGCGCTGCCCTGCGGGTCGTACGCGGTGCCCTCCGGCGGGCAGCACTCCGGTTCGGTGCAGAGGTACGACCACCACCGCCCGTCGGTGACCCGCAGCGCATCGAGCACGGCCAGCCCGGCCTCGGTCAACGCCGCTCGGACCGCGTCGAGTGCCGGGGTCACCCGGGCTGCCGGGCCGTACCCGATCACGGTTGCCGAGTCGGCGCTCTGCTGGGCGGTGACCGCGGCGATGTGCCCGGCCGCCTCGTCGTGCTCGGTCTCGCCGGGCAGATCACCACGGGCGACGAAGACCACCCGGGAGGCCGACAACGCCACCACCACGACGCTGTCGGTCGGATGGAAGCCGAGCAGGTACGGCACCGCGGCGATGAGGTCGGCGGGCGAGCGGACGGTCAGCCGGGGAATCTCCGTCGAGTTCATGGGGCCAGCCTGCGAGCCGAGCGGTACGCGCCGCCGCCCCTGTGGACGACACGCCGGTTATCCACAGCTACTCAGCGTATTTTCCCTGGTCGGCGCAGTTTTCCATCCGCCCGCCACCCTCTGCACCACGCGCGGGTCCACGGTGCAGGCGTTAATAAGGGGCCCTTCCTCTACCGGAGGCGTTAATAAGGTGCCCTTCCTTCCCGCCGGAGGCGATACGTTGCGGGGCATGGATCTGGCGTATCTGCGGGCGCATCCGGAGCAGCTGCCGACCTTCCTGACCCACCAGCGGATCCGGGAGACGCCGGTCGGCGGCGGCGACATCTGCGCCGCGTCCCGACTGACGCTCGACGACGGCCACTCGGTCTTCGCGAAGACCTGGCCGGAACGGGCGCAGCGGCCGGTCCCGGAGGGGTTCTTCGCCACCGAGGCGGCCGGGCTGCGCTGGCTGCGGGAGGCCGGCACGGTCGCGGTTCCGGAGGTGCTGGTGGCGCTGCCCGACCTGCTCGCCCTGGAGTGGATCGAGCCGGGTGAGCCGAGCGTCGACGCCGCCGAACGCTTCGGCCGGGAGCTGGCCGGCCTGCACCGGGCCGGGGCGTCCGCCTTCGGCGCGTCCTGGCCCGGGTTCATCGGGGCCCTGCCGGCGGACAACACCCCGCACGACGGCCCCTGGGCGGACTGGTTCGCCCGGACCAGGCTGCTGCCCTACCTGCGCCACTCGGTCGACAACCAGGCCCTGGATGCCCGCGCCGCCGGGCTCGTCGAAGAGGTCGTCGCCCGGATCGGCGAGTTCGGCGGGGAGGAGCCGCCGGCCCGCATCCACGGCGACCTGTGGCCTGGCAACCTGATCTGGGGGGCCGACGACCGGGTGTGGTTGGTCGACCCGGCCGCGCACGGTGGGCACCGCGAGACCGACCTCGCGCAACTCGCGCTCTTCGGTGGCCCGCCGCACGGTGCCCGGATCATGGCCGCGTACGACGAGTCCTGGCCGCTTGCCGACGGTTGGCGGCAGCGGGTGCCCCTGCACCAGTTGCACCTGATGCTGGTGCACACCGCCTTGTTCGGAGCCGCGTACCGGGATTCGGTCGTCGGGCTCGCCCGCGCCACCCTGAGCGGGGCCGGGCGCGCTACCGTCGACGGATGAGCGTCGCGCCGCCCGGGGGCCTCCTCGTCGACCGGTACGGCCGGACAGCTCGGGACCTGAGGGTCTCCCTGACCGACAAGTGCAACCTGCGCTGCACGTACTGCATGCCCGCCGAAGGGCTGCCCTGGTTGGCCGGGCCGCAACTGCTCACCGACGACGAGGTGATCCGGCTGGTCCGGCTCGCGGTGCACCGGTTCGGCGTCGACGAGGTCCGGTTCACCGGCGGTGAGCCACTGATCCGTCCGGGTCTGACCGCCATCGTGGCGGCCGTGGCCGCCCTCGACCCGCGTCCGCGCATCTCGTTGACCACCAACGGCATCGGGTTGGCCCGGTTGGCACCGGCGCTGCACGCCGCCGGGTTGGACCGGGTGAACGTCTCGCTGGACACCCTGGATCGTGATCGCTTCCTCCGGTTGACCCGGCGGGACCGCCTCGACGACGTGCTGGCGGGCCTGGCCGGGGCTGCCGCCGCCGGGCTCACCCCGGTCAAGGTGAACAGCGTGCTGATGCGCGGCGTCAACGACGACGAGGCGCCGGCGTTGCTCCGCTTCGCCCTCGACCACGGCTACGAGTTGCGCTTCATCGAACAGATGCCGCTGGACGCTCAGCACGGCTGGGACCGGTCGAGCATGGTCACCGCCGAGGAGATCCTGGCCACGCTGGGTGCGGCGTACGAGTTGAGCCCGGATCCGGCCGGACGCGGCGCGGCCCCGGCGGAGACCTGGCTGGTCGACGGCGGTCCGGCCCGGGTCGGGGTGATCGGCACGGTGACCCGTCCGTTCTGCGGCGACTGTGACCGGACCCGGATCACCGCTGACGGTCAGGTCCGCAACTGCCTGTTCGCCACCGAGGAGACGGATCTGCGCGGGGCGCTGCGCGCCGGTGCCGACGACGACGAGCTGGCGCGGCGGTGGTCGGCCGCGACCTGGCGCAAACGGGCCGGTCACGGCATCGACGACCCGAGCTTCCTGCAACCCGCCAGGCCGATGTCGGCCATCGGAGGATGACCATGGCGACCGTCACCGTCCGCTACTTCGCCGGGGCGCGAGCTGCGGCCGGGCTCAGCGAGGAGACCGTTCCGGCGGGCCGTACGCTCGACGGATTGTTGACGGAACTGGCTGAGCGGCACGGTCGGCTGGTCCCTGTGCTTGCCGTGGCAAACTTCTTGGTCGATGGCGTGACCTGTCATGATCGGGACAAGCCGCTGCCGGCCGGAGTGACAATCGACGTCCTGCCTCCCTTCGCCGGCGGCTGAGGGGGACTTCACTCGTGCTCGCGGTACTCGGTTTCGTGGCCACTCTTGCCCTGATCACCGGGCTGATCCACCTTTACCTCTGGAAGCGGCTGGTCAAGGACACCACCAGGCCCGGCCGCTGGCGGCGGATCGGCACGGTCACCGCGGTGGTGCTGGCGCTGCTCGTACCGGCGACGATGATGGGCACCCGCGCCGGCATGTACTGGCTGGCCTGGCCGGGCTACGTCTGGCTCGCGCTGATGTTCTACCTGCTGGTGCTCCTCGTGGTGCTGGAAGTTCCGATGCTGGTGACCCGCCTGGTGCTGCGCCGCCGCACGGCCGTGGCCGCGCCGGAACCGGTGCTGGTCGGTCCCGCCAGCACGCCAGGCACGGCGACCACGACCGGCACGACCACCATGACCACCACGGCGGCTGACGGGCCGGCGACGCCCGGCACCCCGCCGACCGCCGACGAGGCGAGCGAGCCGCCGGCCGCCGGGGCGATCGGGCCGGACCACGATCCGGGCCGCCGGCTGCTGCTGGCCCGAGGTGCCGCGATCTTCGCCGGGCTCACCGCCGCCGGTCTGGTCGGCAGCGGCGTCCGCACCGCGATGGGTCCGCCGCGACTGGACCGGGTGCAGATTCCGCTGGCCAAGCTGCCGCGCAGCATGGACGGCCTGCGGATCGCCACCGTCTCCGACATCCACATCGGGCCGCTGCGCGGCCGGCTGCACACCGAGCGGATCGTCGCCGCGATCAACCGCCTGGACGCCGACCTCGTCGCCGTCGTCGGCGACCTGGTCGACGGTACGGTGGCCGAACTGGGCGAGGCCGCAGCGCCCCTGCGTGATCTGCGGGCCCGGCACGGCAGCTACTTCGTCACCGGCAACCACGAGTACTACTCAGGTGTCGAGGAGTGGGTGGCCGAGGTCGACCGGCTCGGGCTGCGGGTGCTCCAGAACGAGCGGCTGGAGATCGCCACCCGCAACGGCGTACTGGACCTGGCCGGGGTCAACGACGTCAGCGCGGCGGGTACCGGAGTGGCCGCCCCGGCCGACTACGCCGCCGCGCTGGCCGACCGCGACCCGTCCCGCCCGGTGGTGCTGCTGGCACACCAGCCGGTGGCCGCGTTCGAGGCGGCGAAGTACGACGTCGACCTGCAACTGTCCGGCCACACCCACGGCGGCCAGATTGTCCCGTTCAACCTGCTGGTACGGCTAGAACAGCCGGTGGTGTCCGGCCTCGGTGAGGTGGACGGCACGAAGGTGTATGTCACGAACGGCGCCGGATTCTGGGGCCCGCCGGTCCGGGTCGGGGCGGAGCCGCAGATCACTCTCGTGGAGTTGCGCTCGGCATAGCGCACCTCACCTTCGTGCGTGGCGACGCGCGGGAGCGTCACCGGTCGTGGCAGGATGCGGCGTGCCCCCGTTCAGCGCCGTACCCCCCGGTGGCCTCCCGCCCTTCGTCGCGGACCTGCACATCCACTCGAAGTACTCGCGAGCGTGCAGCCGTGATCTGACCCTGCCGAATCTCGGCTGGTGGGCGCGACGCAAGGGCATCTCGGTGCTCGGCACCGGCGATTTCACCCACCCCGCCTGGTACGACCATCTGCGCGAGACGCTGCATCCGGCCGAGCCCGGCCTGTACCGGCTGTCGGCGGAGATGGAGCGGGACATCGCCCGCCGCCTGCCGCCGAGGCTGGCCAGCGAGGCGGACACCGACCCGGTCCGGTTCATGCTCAGCGTGGAGATCTCGACGATCTACAAGCGGGACGACCGGACCCGCAAGGTGCACCACCTGATCTATCTGCCGGATCTGGACGCGGTGGGCCGGTTCAACGCCGCCCTGGGCCGCATCGGCAACCTCGGCTCGGACGGCCGGCCGATCCTCGGCTTGGACTCCCGGGACCTGCTGGAGATCACCCTGGAGGCCAGCCCGGACGGCTACCTGGTCCCGGCGCACATCTGGACCCCGTGGTTCTCCGCGTTGGGCTCGAAGTCCGGCTTCGACGCGATCGCCGACTGCTACGCCGACCTGGCCGAGCACATCTTCGCCGTGGAGACCGGGCTCTCCAGCGACCCGGAGATGAACTGGCGGGTCGGCAGTCTGGACCGCTACCGCCTGGTCTCCAACTCCGACGCGCACTCCCCGCCCGCGCTGGCCCGGGAGGCCACCGTCTTCGCCGCGCCTCGGGACTACTTCGGCATCCGGGACGCGCTGCGCACCGGCGACGGGTTGGCCGGCACCATCGAGTTCTTCCCCGAGGAGGGGAAGTACCACGCCGACGGCCACCGGCTGTGCGGGGTGAACTGGGCGCCCGAACGCACCCGGCAGGCCGGCGGCCGGTGCCCGGAGTGCGGCAAGCCGCTCACGGTGGGCGTACTCAGTCGGGTCGAGGAACTGGCCGACCGCCCGCAGGGGTACCGGCCGGAGCACGCCCGTGAGGTGACCCATCTGATCCAGCTCGCCGAGATCCTCGGTGAGATCAACAGGGTCGGGCCGCGATCGAAGAAGGTCGAGGGGAAGCTCACCGACCTGGTCGCCGCGCTCGGGCCCGAGTTGGAGATCCTGACCCGTACCCCGCTGGACGAGATCGGCCGGGTCGGCGGGGAGTTGCTCGCCGAGGGCATCGGCCGGCTGCGCCGGGGCGAGGTGCGCCGGGTGCCCGGCTACGACGGCGAGTACGGCGTGATCACGCTGTTCGATCCGGCCGAGTTGAGCAACTCCGGTGCCTCGGGCGGCCAGGAGACGCTGTTCGACGTGCCGGTCCCGGCGCAGCGGCGGCCCGCCGACTCGGACCGGCCGGTCGCCAGGGTCAAGCGGCCGGCGACCAAGGCCGAGCCGAAGCGTCAACCGGCCCCACCACCGCCGCCGATCGCCCCGCAGCCCTCTCCGCACGAGCCGTTCGAGCCGATGCTCGCCGGCATGGAGGAGGTCGGCACCGGCCTGCTCGACCGGCTCGACGCGATGCAACGGGTCGCGGCCTCGGCTCCCGGTGGTCCGCTGCTGATCGTCGCCGGACCGGGTACCGGCAAGACCCGTACGCTCACCCACCGGATCGCGTACCTCTGTGCCGAGCTGAACGTCTTCCCCGAGCAGTGCCTGGCGATCACCTTCACCCGACGGGCGGCCGAGGAGCTTCGGCACCGCCTCGACGGCCTGCTCGGGCCGGTCGCCGAGGACGTCACGGTGGGCACCTTCCACTCGCTCGGGTTGACCATCCTGCGGGAGAACGCCGATGCGGCGGGCCTGCCGGACGACTTCCGGATCGCCGACGACGCCGAGCGGGCGGCGGCCCGCGCGGAGGCCGGCGACGATCTGGCCCGGTACACCGGGCTGCTGCGCAAGCAGGGCATGGTCGACCTGGACGAGCTGCTCACCCTGCCGGTCGCGCTGCTGCGCGAGAACCGCAAGCTGGTCGAGCGGTACCGGGACCGCTGGCAATGGATCTTCGTCGACGAGTACCAGGACGTCGACGCGGTGCAGTACGAGCTGTTGCGGCTGCTCAGCCCCGCCGACGGCAACCTCTGCGCGATCGGCGACCCGGACCAGGCCATCTACTCGTTCCGGGGTGCCGACGTCGGGTACTTCCTGCGCTTCTCGCAGGACTTCACCGACGCCCGGCTGGTCCGGCTGAACCGCAACTACCGGTCCTCCGCGCCGATCCTGGCCGCCGCGGTGCAGGCCATCGCGCCGTCGTCGCTGGTCCGGGGCCGCCGGCTGGATCCGGCCCGGCTCGACCCCGAGGCCCCGCTGGTGGGTCGGTACGCCGCGGCCTCCGTCGCCGACGAGGCCGATTTCGTGGTACGCACCGTCGACGAACTGGTCGGCGGCCTCTCGCACCGGTCGCTGGACTCCGGTCGGATCGACGGTCGGTCGACCACGCTGTCCTTCTCCGACATCGCCGTGCTCTACCGGACCGATTCGCAGGCGGCCCCGATCGTGGATGCCCTGTCCCGGGCGAACATCCCGGTGCAGAAGCGCTCGCACGACCGGCTGCGGGACCGACCCGGGGTGCTGGCCATCGCCCGCGAACTGCGGCACGCCTCGGGCGTGGACGGCGCGCTGCCCGCCCGGGTACGCCTCGCCGGGCAGGTCCTCGCCGAACGCTTCGCCATCCCCACCCTGGACGGTTCCGGCGGGGTACGCCCCGAGGACGTACGGACCGCGGTCGACCTGCTCACACCGCTGGCCCGCCGGTGCGGCGACGACCTGGAGACGTTCCTGTCCCAGCTCGCCACCGGCGCGGAGGTGGACGCCCTCGATCCACGCGCCGAGGCGGTCACCCTGCTGACCCTGCACGCCGCGAAGGGCCTGGAGTTCCCGGTGGTCTTCCTGGTCGGCGCCGAGGACGGGCTGCTGCCGCTGCGCTGGCCGGGCTCGACGCCCGACGACGACGCGGTCGCCGAGGAACGCCGGTTGTTCTTCGTCGGCCTGACCCGGGCACAGGATCGGCTCTACGTCAGCCACGCGGCCCGTCGGGCCCGGCACGGCTCGGAGCACGACTGCCGACCGTCGCCGTTCCTGGATGTGATCGACCCGGGTCTGTTCGAGCGGCTCGGTGACAGTGACGCACCTCGCCGTCCGAAGGACCGCCAGCTACGGCTCATCTGACCCACCTGCGAAGAGTTGACCGGCTGCCTTCCGGGCCGAGCCGAAGCGGCGTACGCGCTACCGTGACGTGGGTGACGGAGGAGGGCGTGCATGGCGAACTACGGACCACCGGGCGGCGGCCCGCAACCGTGGCACGAGCCGCGACCCGGCGAGGTGCAGGGCCAGGTGTACGACTCCGGCCAGACCTACGAACCCGGCCAGGCGTACGACTCCGGCCACGTCTACGGCTCCGGCCACGTCTACGGCTCCGGCCAGGGCGGCTACGAGGCCGGGCAGAGTTACGGCGCTACGCAGGGCTACGACGCTGCGCAGGGTCACGACCCTGGGCAGGGCTATGGCGCTGGGCAGAGCTACCGCGCTGCGCAGGGCTACGACGCTGCGCAGGGTTACGGCGCTGGGCAGGGCTACGAGGCCGGGCAGGGTTACGGCGCTGGGCGGGGCTATGAGGCTGGGCAGGGCTACGGCGGGTATCCGCAGGGTGGGCAGGCCTTCCAGGATGACGCGGGGGTGGCCGCGTACGCCGGTCAACCCACGCCACCGCCGGAGCGTCGGCGCGGTCGTACGCCGATGATCGCCGCGCTGGTGGCGGTGTTGGTGCTGGCCGTCGGCGGGATGGCGTTCTACCTGCTCGGGCAGGACGAGTCGACTCCCACTGCGGTGGCCGCGCCGACCCAGGATCCGGTGCCGACCGCCAATCCGACCGACGACGAGGACGACCCCGGGGCAGGCGTCCCGGCCGCCAACTCGTCCACCGATCCCCGGTTCGTCGAGCAGGGACAGTGCGTGCGCAACGACGCGCCGAGCGGCGGCAAGCCCAAGCTGCTGATCACCGACTGCGGGCCCTCGGCGTACGAGGTGTTGCAGCGCTTCGACGGCAAGACCAGCGGGGAGAAGGACGCCGAGGCGAAGTGCGCCAAGGTCGACGGCTACACGAACTGGTACTTCTACGACAGCGAGTTGGACTCGCTCGACTTCGTCCTCTGCCTGAAGCAGCGCGGCTGAGTTGACGATCGGCAAAACTAGTGCTGTCTAGCGTGGATGCTAGACAGCACTAGTTTTATGTCGACGGTCGACACGCCGTAGCCTGCTCTACCGATGTCTAGCTCCCCGGCTAGACGGCCCGATACTCTGCGATTCGTGGATCCGGTCCGCAACCCGTACGCTCCGGGCGCCGGTCAGCGCCCGCCCGAACTCGCCGGCCGGGGGCGGGAACTGGACGTCTTCGACATCGTCCTGGAACGGATCGCGCGCGGCCGACCGGAACGCAGCCTGATGCTCACCGGCCTGCGGGGCGTCGGCAAGACCGTACTGCTCAACACGCTTCGATCGCAGGCCATCAACCGGCTCTGGGGCAGCGGCAAGATCGAGGCGCGGCCGGATCAGTCGCTGCGCCGACCGATCGCCGCCGCCCTGCACATGGCCGTCCGGGAACTCGCCCCACGGCACCGGGCACCGGACCGCATCGACGCCTTCCTCGGGGTGCTCAAAGCCTTCGCCCAACGGGGTGCCCCGACCGGCCGTGGCGGTGCCACCCCCAAGCTGCGGGACCGCTGGCAGCCCGGCATCGACGTACCGGCGGCCAGCGGGCGCGCCGACTCCGGCGACATCGAGATCGACCTGGTGGAGCTGCTCACCGACGCCGCCTCGGTCGCCAGCGACGTCGGCACCGGCGTGGCCATCTTCATCGACGAGATGCAGGATCTCGGGCCGGAGGAGGTCTCCGCGCTCTGCGCCGCCTGCCACGAGCTGTCCCAACTCGGCGCGCCGCTGATCGTGGTCGGCGCGGGCCTGCCGCACCTGCCGGCGGTGCTGAGCGCGGCCAAGTCGTACTCCGAGCGGCTGTTCCGCTACCAACGCATCGACCGGCTCGACCGGATCGCCGCCGACCAGGCACTCTGCGCCCCGGCCGAGCGCGAGGACGTGGAGTACGAGGCGAAGGCGCTCGACCTGCTCTACGAGAAATCCGGCGGCTACCCGTACTTCGTCCAGGCGTACGGCAAGGCGACCTGGGATCACGCGCCCCGCTCACCGATCACCGCCGCCGACGTACGGGTGGCCGCCCCGGAGGCCGAGGCGGAGTTGGCGGTGGGCTTCTTCGGCTCCCGCTTCGAGCGGGCCACCCCGGCGGAACGGGAGTACATGCGGGCGATGGCCGCCCTCTCCCTGGTCGAGGGGGCAACGGACGGCGGCGGACGGGACGACATGGACGCGGCGGTGCCGACCGCCGAGATCGCCCGTGCCCTCGGTCGCAAGCCCGCCAGCCTCTCCCCGGCCCGCGACGCCCTGATCAAGAAGGGCCTGATCTACTCCGGAGAACGCGGCACTGTCGCCTTCACCGTCCCCCACTTCGGCCGCTACCTGCGCACCCAACCCGCCTGACTGTCGGCCCGGCCCGCTGCCACCACCCGAGCTGTGGCAGTCCAGCAGGTCATCACCCGGCGTGTCGCACAGCTCTACTGCCACAGCCCTCGATGCCACCAGCTGAGCGGGGCGGCAGGCACAGCGAAGCCCTCGACCATCCGGGGCGAGGCTTCGGTTGAGGGCTTCGGTTGAGGGGTGTCAGGCGGTCGGGCTGCTGGCCTTGGCCAGCGCTACGAAGGAGTGCCAGGCCGCTGGCTCGAAGGCGAGCGTCCCGCCGTCGCGGTCCTTGGTGTCCCGGACGAGGACGACGCCGGGGAGGTTGTCGGCCACCTCGACGCAGGCACCGCCGTTGTTGCCGCTCTTGCTGCTCTTACGCCACTGGGCGCCGGTCATGTCCATGATGCTGCCGCTTCCCCGATCAGCTCCAGGGACTGCGTCCGCGACAGGGCCTCGCCACGGATGCGTTCCCACCTGCGGCCCAGGGTAGCAACATCCGCAGGGTTATCGATGATCTTCGCCTCGGTCTGACTGTCGGCATGGCCGAGCACGCTGCCGTCGTCCAGTTCGGCGAGGATGAAGGGGCCGCCCAGACCGGGGTACATGCCGACCGACGCGGGCACGACGTGGATCGTCGTGGTGGGGTGGGTGCCGCACGCCACCAGGTGCTCACACTGTTCACGCATCAGGGCCCGGTCGCCGTAGGCGGACCGGCGCAGCACCAACTCGTCGAGCACCACGACCAGCATCGGTGGGTTGTCCCGCCGCAGGATGGCCTGCCGCTGAAGGCGGGCCTCCACTAATCGTCCGACATCGTCGGTGGTCAGCTTCTCCCCGGCCAGCGTCGCCCGCGCGTACGCCTCGGTCTGGAGCAGACCCGGCACCCAGGTCAGCTCGAACCAGCGCAGCGCCACCGCCTCGCGCTCGATGTCCACCCACCGCCGGAACCACGCCGGTTCCCGCCGCTTGAGAACGTCTGGCCACAGCTCGGTCACCTCGCGACCGAGGACGGCAGCGACCCTCCTGCGTGTCTGCGGACGCGGGATGCGTCCATGGCTTGCCCACCGCGCGGCGGTCTTCGGGTCGACACCGACCTGCGCCGCGAGGGTGTCGGCGGTCTCGCCCGCCTCGGTCATGGCTGTTACAACGGCACGGTTCACTCTGCGGTCCCTCCTGGACGTCCCGGGACACTCAGTCTCCACTCCGATACGGGGTGTATGGGGGAGGCAATCGCCGGAAAGGTGGAAATCAGGACGGCGCTGCCAGTGGAGGACCCGAACCCGCTGGTCGCGCTGTCGGGGCCGCCCCGACCAGGCGAGCACCTCCGGGGCGGCCCCTTCCATCTCTCCCGGCAGCCGAGGAGGCACCCGTGCCCGCACCGCAGTCCGACCGCGATGCCCGGTGACCGGCCGCCGGGACGACGGGACTCCTCGGGTGAGCCCCGGCGTCTACCTGTTGAACAGGGACGCGTCTCCGCAGTTCCACGTGCCGATCGTGGTCCGCGTGATCCGCGAACTGACCGACCGCCACCCGCCGTACGGCTGGACCTGGATCGACTGCTACCAGCTCGACCGGCACGGAGACGCGACCGAGAAGCGCCAGTTGTTCGTGATGCCGGAGGGGATCCGCCCGGTGCGCGTCGCACCGGTCCCGTACCCCGCTCGACGCGCTCCGGCCCGGACCAGCCGGTAAGGGGAACGGTCAGACCTTGGACCAGGGTGGCGGGAAGACGACTTCGCCCTGCGGCGGGGCGGGCTCGCCACTTGTCGACGGCGGCAGCACCAGGGCCTGCCACGGCTCACCCAGCCCCGACCAGGGGCTCGTCAGACCCATCCGGTCGGCCCGGCTGAACCCGAAACGCCGGTAGTACGCCGGGTCACCGAGCACCACGACCAGTCGCTCACCGAGTTCCGTGGCCGCCTCCAGGCCGGCCTGCACCACGGAGGTGCCGAGCCCGATCCGCTGACGGTGGGGTGCCACCGCCACCGGGCCGAGGGCCAGTGCCGGGGCGGTGTGCTCGTCCGCGCACACGACCACCCGGGTGAACAAGGCGTAGCCGACGATCTCACCGCCGTACTCGGCGACCATCGCCAACTCCGGCAGCCAGGCGCCGCCGTCGCGCAACTCCTCGACGAGGCGTACCTCTGGCGGGGTTGCCACGTCCGGCCGGGCGAAGGCCGCAGCCAGCACCCGACGGACCGCGCCGGTGTCCGCCGGCTCCTCGGGTCGTAGCCGCAGCGTCGTCACGCCGCGAGGTTACCGCCTGCGGCCCGTCCATCCGAGATGGTCGTTGGAATCGGCGCGCCGTCCGACATCACCCGGTCGATCGAGATCGGCCGTTGTGGCGAGTGACCGCGGCCCGGACGGGGTATGACTGACCCATGACGCCCGTACGGTTCCTCGCCCGCGCCATGCTCAGCAGCATCTTCGTAGCCAGCGGCGCTCGCAATTTCACCCACCCGGAGCGCCTGGTACCCGCAGCCAAGCCCATCACCGATCGAATGACACCCCTGCTGCAACGGGCTCATCCTCGCATCCCCACCGACACCGCGACGCTGATCCGCGCCAACGCCGCCGTCCAGGTCGGTGCCGGCTTGATGCTCGCCACCGGGCGGTTCACCCGGCCGGCGGCGCTGGTCCTGGCGGGCACCCTGGTTCCGGTGACCCTGGCCGGGCATCCCTTCTGGCGTCAGGAGGACCCGGCACAGCGCCACAACCACCAGACCCACTTCCTGAAGAACGTCGGTCTCTTCGGTGGGCTGCTGCTCGCCGCCGCCGACACCCAGGGAAAGCCAGGGCTGCGCTGGCGAGCCGGGCACCGGATCGACCACTCTCGACGGTCGGTGAGTCGCGCCGTGCGTACCGCCCGCCGCGAGGCCCGCATCGCCGCCCTCTCCGCAGCCACCGCCCGTCGGCTTCCCGGCTGACCTGCGATTACCGGCCCCCACCCCCCGCTAAGGCCGCGAATCACCTGAACCGCCCGCGAGGCGTTAACGCGGTGGAAATGTCAAAAGAATGTGTGGGATCGGACACGGTCGCATAACGCGGGAGGCACTGACGTGAGGCGCCGTTCTAGGCTCCCTACCGGACCTGGACGGGTAGGACGACCTTGGTACGGGGGTGGCCACGCCATGCCGACGAATGTCGGTAGAAGGCTGGACCGCCTCGCCGCAGTCCGTCGCGTAACGCGTGGGATCGATCGAAGAACAGTCGTACGGACCGGCATCGTGGCCGCCGTCGCCTATGCCGCCTGGCTTGCCATCGGCGCATTCGGGCGGCCGTACAACTTCTTCGACATGAAGATCTACCACGGTGCGGTGGTCTGGTGGGCGAGCGGTCATGAGCTGTACGAGTTTGTCGCACCCGACACCACATTGGGCTTCACCTATCCACCGTTCGCGGGCCTGGCCATGCTGCCCATGGCGCACCTGCCGGTGACCATGGCCGGTCTGGTGAACGCGCTGATGAGCATCGCCGCCCTGGCCGTGGTGCTGGCCGCGCTGCTGCGCCCGATCGTCGACCGGATGGGCTGGCCACTGTGGTACACGGTGGCCATCGCCACGCCGCTGGCCACCGCCATCGAGCCGGTCCGGGAGACCCTCGGCTACGGGCAGGTCAACCTGCTGCTGTTCGCCCTGATCATGGCGGACATGGTGGCCCTGCGCTGGCGGTCCCGTCGCGGTACGCACCAGGCCGACACCGACGGCCCACTGCTGCGGTTCATCTACAGCGGCGCCTGGGCCGGCGTGGGCATCGGCCTGGCCACGGCGGTCAAGCTGACCCCGGCGCTGTTCATCTTCTATCTGATCATCACTCGACAGTGGCGGGTGGCCTGGACGGCCATCGGCACCACGGTCGGCGTCACCATCGGCAGCTTCGGCATCGTCGGGGCCGAGTCCCGGGCCTACTTCGGCAGCGTGCTGTGGCAGACCGAGCGGGTGGGTGCGGCCGACATGACGCCCAACCAGTCGCTGGCCGGGCTCCTGGCCCGACTCTACGACTCGATCGAGACCCCCGGCCTGCTCTGGCTCGCGTTCGCCGTACTGGTGCTCACCCTCGGTCTGTCCCGGGCCGCCAACGCGCACTCCGACGGCGACGAACTGACCGCCTTCACCCTGGTCGGGCTGACCGCCAACGTGATCAGCCCGATCTCCTGGACGCACCATCTCGTCTGGGTGATTCCGGCGATCATCGTGCTGGCCGACGCGGCGATCCGCCGCCGCGACGCGAGTCGGGGACTGGTCGCCCGAGCCACGGCAGGGCCGTACGGCGGCCCTCCGGGAGTGGCCGCGCTACGCCCGCCGATCTGGTACCCGACGTTGACCGGGATCCGGCACGGCATCGCCGCCGTCGGGCTCTACCTGCTCTTCCTGATCTCGCCGATCTGGCCATACGAGCACCAACTGCCGGAGGTCTCGCACTACGCCGACGGCCTGTTCGGTGCCGTGATGGAGAACTCCCTGATCCTGGCCCTGATCGTGCTGGTCGCCGCGCTGCCGTGGCGGCCGGGTGCCGAGCCGGCCTTCCTCACCGACCGGATGGCCCGCAACGCCATCCTGTACGGCCGGCGGTAGGGCGTCAGGGGCAGTTCACCCACTCCTCGGTGCCGTCGGTGAAGACCTGCCGCTTCCAGATCGGCAGGCGGGCCTTCACCTCGTCCACCAGGCGAGCGCAGGCGGCGAACGCAGCAGCCCGGTGCGCGGTGCTGACCGCCGCCACCAGGGCCGCGTCGCCGATGGCCAGCGGGCCGATCCGGTGCGACACGGCCACCGCGTACACGTCGGGGTCCGCGGCGATCTCGGCGGCCACCTCCCGCAGCACCCGCTCGGCGCTCGGATGGCCCTCGTACTCCAGGCTGGCCACCGCCCGCCCGTGGTCGTGGTCGCGGACCACCCCGGCGAACGAGACCACCGCGCCGGCCCGGTGGTCGGCCACCGCGGCCTCGTGCGCGGCAAGATCCAAGGGTTGTTCGGTGACGGCTCCGATCAGGATCACCATGTCCGCTCCCCGGGCAGCAACGGCAACGGTACGACCGGCACCTGATCCCCGGCCGCGCCGGAACTGCCGGGCGCGATCACCGCGAACCCGTCGGCCCCGGACAGCCCCCGCAACATCGCCGAACCGACGTGCCGCACCGAATGCGCGGTCCCGGCCGCCCGGTCGAGCCGGACCAGGGCCAGGTGGGTGTGGTTGCCCCGCCCCGGAATCGGCTCGGCGAGCGCGGCGTGCGGAAGTACCGGCATCCGCCGGCCGGCGAGACCCGCCAGCAACGGCGCGACGAGCGAGACCAGGGCGATGACGGCGGACTGCGGATTGCCCGGCAGGCCGGCCACGAATCGGGTCCGGCCGTCGGGGCCGGTCACCTGGGCCAGCAGCATCGGAAAGCCGGGCCGCACCGCGACGGTGTTGACCACGTAGTCCGCGCCCAGTGCCGCCAGCGCGGGATGCAGGTGGTCGACCGGGCCGTGCATGGTGCCGCCGGTGGTGCAGACGAGGTCGACCTCGGCCAACGCGCTGCGCAGCGCCGCCTCGTGGGCGGGCAGCGTGTCGGCGACCGGCCCGACCACATCGTTCGTACGCACCTGGCAGCCGTACCGCCGCAGCCAGCCCGGCACGGCCGGGCCGAGCGCGTCGCGGATCCGGCCGGCGGCGGGCGGACCGGCGGTCAGCAGCTCGTCGCCGAAGACCAGCAGCGCGGCCCGAGGCTGCGCACGTACCCGCAGGGTGTCGTGTCCGCAGGAGGCGGCGAGACCGATCACCGACGGATCGACCGAAGTCCCGGCCGGCAGCAGTTCCTCGCCGGCGGCAGCCTCCTCGCCGGGCAGCCGCCACTCCGGCGCCGGTCGCGGCACACCGTCGACAAACCCCTCAGGCGTACGCGTCGACTCCTCCACCCGCAGCACCGCCGACGCCCCCGAGGGCACCATCGCCCCCGTCGCGATCTCGACGGTCGTCCCGTCCTCGGTCAACGGCGCCGGCGTCGTGCCGGCCAGCACCCGCCCGACGATCCGCCACGGGCCGGGACCGCGTACCGCCCAGCCGTCCACGCTGGACGTGGTGAACGCCGGCAGATCGGTCCGGGGCGCCAGCGGCTCGGCGAGGGTGTGCCCGTCGGCGTCGGCGAGCGGCACGTCGACGGTGGGAAGCGCGGCAGCCAGGCCGACCGCGTACGCCCGCGACCGCGCCTGTTCCCAGCCCATCGGCCCGGACCCGGCGGCGTCTGCGGTTCTCGTGCTCACCGCGAGAGCCTATCGGTTCGGTCAGTGGTCGCCACCGCGCAACTGTTCGACCGCGTGCGTGAGGATCGGCCCCAGCACGGCGAGGCCGTCCCGTGCTCCGCCGGTCGAGCCGGGCAGGTTCACCACGAGCGTTCGACCCGCCACCCCGGCCACCGCCCGGGACAGCGCCGCCGTGGGCACCTTGTCGCGGCTGTGGGCGCGGATCGCCTCGGCGATGCCGGGGATCTCGTAGTCGAGCAGCGCCCGGGTCACGTCCGGGGTCCGGTCGGTCGGAGTGATCCCCGTCCCGCCGCTGGTCAACACCACGTCGACGGCGTCCGCCACGGCCTGTCGGATCGCCAGACCGACCGGCTCGCCGTCGGGCACCACCACCGGTTCGTCCACCGCGCAGCCCCACTCGCGCAGTCCCGCGACGAGCAGCGGACCACTCGTGTCGGCGTAGACACCGGCGGCAGCCCGGTTGGACGCCACCACCACCCGGGCCCGGATCACGGCCGGTCCTGCGGACGCTGCCACAGGCCGGTCTTGCCGCCTTCCTTGCGCAGCACCCGTACCGCCTCGACACTTGCCGCCGGATCCACCGCCTTGACCATGTCGACCAGGGCCAACCCGGCGACGGCGACCGCAGTCAACGCCTCCATCTCGACGCCGGTACGGTCGGCGGTGCGAGCGGTCGCGGTGATCTCCACCGTGTCCGTGGTCAGGGACAGGTCGACGGTGACGCCGTGCAGCGCGATCGGATGGCACAGCGGAATCAGGTCCGGCGTACGTTTCGCGCCCATGATCCCGGCCAGCCGCCCGACCGCCAGCGCATCTCCCTTGGGCAGCCCGTCGCGGCGCAGCAACTCGATCACCTCAGCGGTGGTACGCAACCGACCGGCGGCAACCGCCAGGCGGCCGGTGACCTCCTTGGCGGAGACATCGACCATGCGGGCCGCGCCGGTCTCGTCGACATGGCTGAATTCGGCGGGTTGGGTCACGCCGGCGAGCCTATCTGTGCGCGTCGTCCCTGCGCTGAGGGAAGGGGCGGCACCCACAGAGCCGCCCCTTCCTCACCGGCCCGCCGTCAGGTAGCTGGGGTCACCCGACGGCGGTGGTCGCGACAAGATCCTGCGTCAGCGGAATCTCCCCCGTCGCCGAACAGTCGGACGTTATCGGACCAGGCGATAAAAATTCGATAAGAACCTTTCCCGGGGGATCGCGGGCCGGGACGCCGCTCGCATCGGCGCACCCAGACGGTTCAGCTCCCCTGATCGGTCTGGGCCAGCCGGCGTTCCACCTCCGCCTGCTCCGGCACCCCCATCCGCCGGAAGATCGCCAGTGCCCGCTCCCAGTGCCGGCGCGCCTCCGCCGGATCGGTGGCGAGCAGATGCTCCGCCAACCCAGCCAACGCCCGCCCCTGCTCGTACCGGTGGGCTATCCGGGTCGCCAACCGCAATGCCTCGTGGTGCAGGTCGGACGCACGGCTGCCGTCGCCGAGGATCGCCATGGTCAGCGCCAGGTCGTTGAGCGCCGCCGCCTGCACATGCGGCTCACCGGCCTCGACTGCCAACTGTCGGGCGGCCTCGTGTTGCACTGCCGCTTCGGCAACCCGCCCCAAACCTCGTAACGCGATACCGAGGTCGTTGCGTACCTCTGCCTCCGCAAAGCGGTCGCCGGTACGCTCCCGCAGCGCCAGCGCGGCTCGCAACGCGCGTATCGCGGCCTTGTGCTGCCCGACCCGGCACTTCACCGCGCCGATGTGACTCAGCGCGTTGAGCAGGTGGAACTGGTTACCGTACTGGCGGGCCAGGTAAAGATGCAGGCGGTGCAGACGCAGCGCCTCGTCGTATCGGCCGAGCATGGCCAGAGCGAGCCCGACGTTCGGCAGAGCGGTAGGCAGTTCGTCGAGATCGAAGCCTTTACGCCACCGCAGTCCCTCGAGCCCTACCCGCACCGCCTCGTCGAGCTCGCCCCGAATCCAGTGAACAGCGACCAGATTTGCCCGATAGCGATCACCCTTGACGAAGTCACCGCTCCGCTCGGCGGACATCACTGCAGCACGGACGTGATTCAACGCCTCGGCGTAGTTGCCTTTGCGCAGATAGGCGGAGGCGGCGTAGTTGTGCATGATGGCGGCGGCGGGCTCGTTCTTGGCTTCCCGCGCCGCCTCCAGCCCGGCAAGGTGCGTACGAATGATGTCGTCGTAATAGCCGCGAACATAGAGGAATCGCCAGAGCGCGCGGGCCAGGCGCCAGGAATGGTCATGGTGCCCCCATTCGCCAGCCCGCACGACGAGCGCCACCAGAGTCGGGCGCTCATCCTCCATCCATTCTTTCGTGCGCGATGCCGTGACGGCCAAGAGATCCGGCAGGCGCGGCGGATCGAGTGACACATACTTTCGCACACCCCGAGACTCAAGTTCTTCTGCGATGGGGAACGACAGATGCAGCATGATGTCGACCAGATCCACCAACGCCCGGTCACGGGTCAGCCCGCGGTCCTGGGTGATGGACAGTTCGTGAGCGTACTGTCGAATCAGATCATGCATCCGGTAACGCCCAGCCTTCACCTCGTCGACCAGGTGGCAGTCGAGAAGCTCGTTCAGGGCGGCGGTGGTGTCGTCCATCGAAAAGCCAGTGACCGCAGCACAGATCAACACGTCGAAATAGTCGCCCGGATGCACGCTCAGCAACCGGAACAACCGCCGCGCCGGCTCGCCGAGCGACTCGTACGATGCCGCAAATGCTTTCGCCACACTCCGGTCGCCCGAGGCGAGATGAACCAGTCGGTGTGCATTGCCTACCAGCAGAGCCGCGAGATCGGCCACCCGCCAGGTGGGCCGATGCGCGAGCCGGGAGCCGGCCAGCCGGATCGCCAACGGCAGGTGGCCACATTGCTTGACCACCGTCGCTGCCGCATCAGGCTCTGCCGCCACCCGTTGTGCGCCCGCGGCAGATGCCAGTAGGGCCACGCCTTCGTCCAGTGTCATTACAGAAAGGGAGACGGGTGGCCCTCCATCCAGTCCGGTGATCCTGCGTCGGGATGTCACGATCACCACGTTGCCCGGCCCACTGGGAAGCAGCGGAAGAACCTGCTCGGTACCAGCCGCGTTGTCGAGCACGACGATTCCTCGTCGACTCGCGAGTTCGTGACGCCAGAGCGAGACCCGCTCGTCGAAGTCGCCCGGTATCCGGTTACCCGGCACACCGAGTTGCCTCAGCAGCACGGCCAGAGCGGTAGTCGGTGCCACCGACTCAGCCTGGTTGTGCCCCTTCAAGTCGATGAACAACTGCGCGTCCGGGAAGCGGTCCGTGAGCTGGGCGGCGACATGCATGGCCAGTGAGGTCTTGCCGCTACCCGCCATGCCGTCGATGAAGTGCACGGCCGAAGCGACGCCCGCTGCTCGCCGAGTCTCGGCCAGCAGACGCTCGACCGCATCGGCTCGGCCGATGAAGTCAGGTAACACCCTGGGCAGAGGCGGGAAGGATCGGATCACCTGGCCGTTACCCCCGGGGGCGACCGTCGCAGACCGGCCAGCCTCCTGCTCGCGGTGCGTGACGCGCCGTTCGTGTGCCGCTATCCGCTGGTAGAACTGCTGCAGCTCACCACCGGGCTCGATGTTGAGCTGCTCACGCAGGGCTCGTCGGGCCGTGGCATACGCCGCGACCGCCCCGGCATGGTCACCGCGCAGATGAAGCGCCTGCATGAGAAGCAGGTGAGCCGGCTCGCGGAGCGGCTGCGTGATCAACAAATTACGCAGTACCGGTAGGGCCTCGTCGTAGTTGCCGAGCCGGATCTGCAGTCTGGCGTACAACTCGGCCGCGAGCATTCGATCCTCGGCCGCCGCGACCACTTGAGCGGAGAGTGACGGGCCGAGCGCAATTCCCGTGAGCGCCGGCCCTTGCCATCGCGCCAACGCACCGGACAACAGCTCCACCGCCGCCACCTCGTCCGATGGCACCAGCCGACGCGCCTCGGCAACCTCTGCCTGGAAGGCGAACAGGTCCACGTCCGACCGCTCGACGTCGAGACGGTAGCCGTCCTGGACACGGGTCAGCAGTTCACGCTCCGGGACCAGCTTCGCGAGACTCCTGCGCAGGTTGGCGGCATAAGTACGGACATTGGGTATGGCTGACTGCGGCGGCTCTTCCGACCACAGCTCGTCGACGAGCTGTGCGACCGACACCAGCCGGCCAGGATTACACGCGAGCATCGCCAGAACTGTCCGCTGTTTTGGAGTCCCGAGGGGCAGCACCGCTGACCCGTGACGCACCGCAAGCCCGCCGAGGACTTGAATCTGCACCGGCTCCTCAGCTGCACTCATAGGATCACCGTGTGCAGCTTAGCCAGCTCAGAGCCGACGAGCTGACCCCCACATCCCGGCACTCCCGACCCAAGCGATGATGAAACAAACAAACTCTCTGGAGACACTTGTTCGGCTAGAAATCCTCCGCCGACCAAGAGAGCCGGAGACAAAAACCGGCCCCAATGACGGAACCGAACCCTCTGTCAGCAAAGCGGGGACAGAACGTGACAGAAAAGCGCCGTATTGGCCCAATATGCGCAATACGACATTTAATGGTACCAACCGGCCACAAGTCCCCCTAGATTCGGCAGCAACAAGCCGGACTCAGCTGGGGGTTGAGAATGAACTCGCACGAATGGGGATGATCCCAGCTTCTCGATGAGGAGCAGCCAAAGTACGCTTGCGGAGCGCAGCCCCTCGGTGACGAATGGGGATGACGGTTGACTTCGCAGGATCGACAGACCGGGACCGATCGGCGGCTACGGCCGCTAGTCGGTCTCGTCGTCGTTCTGGCCGGTATCGCCGGTGCCGTCTCCGTCGCGCACCTGCCGAACTACGGTGTCCTCACCGCCACGTTCCTCTGGCCCGCACTGATCTCTCTGGTGACGCTCGGCTTCATCGTCAAGGTCCAGGTACGGATCCGTTCCACCAACCACCGCATCGCCTGGACCGAAACCGCGATCGTAGTCGGACTAGCCGTCGCACCCTCACCCGTGGTCATCCTCGCCACCGGCTTCGGCGTGGCCATCGCCAGCACCCTGATCCGGTTGCCGCCGATCAAACGGTGGTTCGGCATCGGCAAGAACATGCTGGTCGCCACCGCCGCCGGCCTGGTCCTGCAGCTGTTCCAGTGGCCCCCGACGAACTCGGACATCGCCAGCACGATCATCCCGCTGACGGCCGCCTACCTGGCCGCCGTGTTACTCGACGAACTCGTCACGTTGCCGGTCATCGCCATGGCCACCGGCACCTCGTTGGGAAAGCTGTTCCGCGAGGACTGGGATCTGCGACTGACCGCGACCGTCACCCGTCTCATCGTCATCATCGGCACGGTCCTGACGATCAGGACCGACATCCGCATGCTTCTCGCCGTACCACCCCTGGTGCTCAGCCTTCACCTGTTCTACCTGACCCGGGTACGCAGCCGCACCGAGCAGCAGGCGTGGCAGCGGCTCGCCCAGACCACCGACGCGCTCAACGTCGTCGAGTTGGACGAGGTCCTCACCACCGCCGTCACCCGGGCCGCCGAACTCTTCTCCGCCGACGAGGTGGAGGTGGAACTGCGCGACGCCGCCCGGCTCGTCCGCGGCAACTCCGACGGCATCAGCTACGACGGCCCCACCGCTGAGGCCCCCGACGCGACGGGCGCGGTCGTGCCTGCGCCCCTGGAGGGGCACGACCGGTCCATCGACGTGGGCGTACTGCGGCTGCGCTTCCGAGGGTCGGTCCAGCTCAACGAACGGGAGCGGTACACCCTGCGTACCTTTGCCTCGGCGCTGTGCACGGCGGTGCGCAACGCCCAGGCGTACGCCGAACTCGCCCGGGTGGCGCAGGCCCACGCCCACGCCGCCGCCCACGACGCGCTCACCGGGCTGGCCAACCGGCGGCACCTGCTCGACGAAGGCAACGAGCAACTGCACAAACGACACGCCGACGGGGTCACCGCGCTGGTGCTGATCGACCTCAACCATTTCAAGGAAGTCAACGACACCCTCGGGCACGCCGCCGGCGACCAGATGCTGGTCCGGGTGGCCGAGCGGCTCCGCGCCGCGGCCCGCACCGACGACCTGGTTGCCCGGCTCGGTGGTGACGAGTTCGCCGTACTGTTGCGCGCCCTGCCTGCCCCCGCGGTGGCCGCGCACCGGGCCGAGACGCTGCTGGCGGCGCTGCACGAGCCGTTCGACATCGAAGGCATGCAGATCAGCGTCGAGGCCAGCGGAGGTATCGCCATCGCGCCGGCCGCCGGCGGGATGGTCGAGCTGCTGCGCCGCGCCGACGTGGCGATGTACCAGGCCAAACGGGCCGGGCAACGGGTCGCCACGTACGCACCCGCCCGGGACACCGCCGACCTCGGCCGACTCGCCCTCGGAGGTGAACTGCCCCGCGCCGTTGCCGACCAGGAATTCGTCGTCAACTTCCAGCCCATCGTCGACCTCGGCACCGGCGAGGTGATCGCCGCCGAGGCGTTGGCCCGCTGGCGGCACCCCACCCACGGCATGATCGACCCACTCCGGTTCCTGGAGACCGTCGAACGGTCCGGCCTGCTCCCCGCATTCGCCGAGGCGATCCTCGACCAGGCACTGATCGCCGCCGGCACCTGGCGCGACGCCGGATTCGACGTACCGGTGGCGGTGAACGTCTCCCCCCGCAGCCTGCTCGACGCCCGCTTCCCCGGCGCCGTCCTGGCCCGGCTGCGCGCCCACGACCTACCGCCCGACCGGCTGATGCTGGAACTCACCGAGACCCTCACCCTCAGCCAACTCGACGTGGTCGACCAGGTACTCACCCGACTCCGCGACTCCGGCGTCCGGCTCGCGCTGGACGACTTCGGCACCGGCTACTCCTCGCTCTCGCTGCTCTCCCGAATCCCGGTGCACGAACTGAAGATCGACCGCAGCTTCGTCACCGCCATGGAGTCCTCCGCCGAAGCCGCCGCCATCGTCCGATCCACTCTCGACCTCGGCCGAAGTCTCAACCTCGCCGTGGTGGCCGAAGGGGTGGAACGGGACCCGCAGCGTCTCGCCCTCTGGGAACTCGGCTGCGTCGCAGGTCAGGGCCACCTCTTCGCCCGCCCACTGGCCGCCGGCGCCCTGCTCGCGGCGCTGCAACGCGGCACCGCCGGTCGCCCCGGCCACCTCGCGACCGCACTGCACGACGCCGGCGCGGTGGTCCGACTACCACCCGGACGCCGTCAGGGGGGCCGAGGCCGACACCAACCGGCCTGACACACTGACCCGGATGAGCAACGCCGATGCGACCGCCCCCCGCCCCGCATGGTGGCACCGGCTCGACGCCACCGGCGGCGGACTCGGCCTCGACCTCGGCATCTACGCCGGCGCAGCCGCATTCGCGGCGCTCACCGCCGCAACCTCCACCCTGGTCACGCACCGCCACTGGGGCAGCCTCGCCACCGTCGGCTACCTCGCCGCCGCGCTGCTGGTCACCGGTCAACTGCTCATCCGTCGCCGACGTCCCCACTCCACCCTGACCGGCGTACCGGCACGCTGGCTGGTCGCCAGCCTCACCTGGTCCACAGTCGCCCTGCTGCCGCTGACCTGGCAGAGCATCCAGCGGGCAGCCGGGCGAACCGACCGGGCACAGGAAGAGGTGCTGGTCGTCGAGGACTCCGGTCGTCGCCTGCTGGAGACCGGCACCCCGTACCTCGGCCCCGACGCGATCGCCGCCCTGCCAGCGGGCGAACAGTTGCTCGGCTACACCCCGTACCAACCGGGGATGGCCCTGTTCGGGCTGCCCCGCGCCCTGCACGACACCTGGTGGACCGACGCCCGGGTCTGGTTCGCCATCGGCACCGCCCTGGCCCTCGTCCTGGCCGCGCGCCTCCTGCGCCCGACCCCCGGACCACCGGCCCGGAACCCGGCCACCCTGCTCCGCGGCATGCAGGCCGCCACCGTACTCCCGATCTGTGCACTGACCCTCGCCACCGGCGGGGACGACCTGCCCGTACTCGCGCTCTGCCTGCTGGCGCTCGCCTGCGCCGGCACCGCACGACCCGGCTGGGCCGGCATCGCCGTCGGCGTGGCCGGCGCACTCAAGCTGTTCGCCTGGCCGGTCGCGATAGTGCTGGTCATCTGGGGCCTCACCCGACGCGCCGGCCTGCGGGTCGCCGCCGGAGCGTTCGGAATCCCCGCCCTCGCTCTGCTGCCCGTCCTGCTGGTCGACCACGAAGCCCTCGTCGAGAACGTGCTGCGGTTCCCGCTCGGACACGGCCTGGTCGCCAGCCCCGCACAGTCGCCGTTCCCCGGCTACCTGATCGCGGCCAACCTACCGGCCGGCCGCGCCGTCGCCGCCGCGCTGCTCGTCGCGGCCGGGCTGGCCATCGCCGTCCGACTCGCCCGCCGACCGCCCCGCACCGCCCCGACCATCAGCCTGATCTGCGCGTACGGGCTACTCGCGGCCATCCTGCTGATGCCCACCACCCGCTTCGGTTACCTGCTGTACCCGATCGCGTTTCTCGTCTGGGCCCCCGCGCTCGACCTTCCCCGGATCGGGCAACCGGCGGGCGAAGAGGCCCGGCAAGGCGTACACCTGAGGGCATGACCACCTACCGCGACCGCAGCGAGGCTGGCCGGGCACTCGCCGACCGGCTCACTGCGCTGACCGGCCAACCCGACGTCACCGTGCTCGGCCTGGTGCGCGGCGGAGTGCCCGTCGCCCAGGTCGTCGCCGAACGGCTCGGCGCGCCGCTGGACGTGCTCGTGGTCCGGAAACTCGGCATGCCCTGGGCACCCGAAGTGGCCTTCGGCGCCCTCGGCCCCGGCGGCGTACGCGTACTCAACGACCTGGTCGCCGGCCAACTCGATGCCGACGACATCGCCGAGGTCCAGCGCCGGGAGCAGGCAGAACTCGACCGACGAGAACAGCTCTACCGGGCCGGCCGCCCACCGCTGGACCTGACCGGTCGTACCGCCCTGATCGTCGACGACGGCCTGGCCACCGGCGCGACCGCCCGAGCCGCCGTCCAGGTCGCCCGGCACCTCGGCGCCCACCGCGTCGTGCTCGCCGTGCCGGTCGGCGCGCAGGAGGCCTGCGACATGCTGGCCGCCGAGGCCGACGAGGCGATCTGCGCCCAACGACCGGCCAACTTCGGCGCGGTGGGGGCCTACTACGACGACTTCCACGAGGTCTCCGACGACGAGGTCACCGAGGCGCTGACCGCCACCGCATGAACCGACCAGGTACCTTCGGATGATGAGCCTGACCTGTCCCAAGTGTCACGGAGAGATGCGCCAGTACGAGCGCAGTGGCGTCGTCATCGACCAGTGCGGAGAATGCCGGGGCATCTTCCTCGACCGCGGTGAGCTGGAGAAGCTGTTCGAGGCGGAAGCCAACTGGAACGCCAAGCAGACCCCGCCGGCCCCGCAGCCGCCCCAGCACGTCGCCCAGCCGGGCGGCTACCCGCCGCCCGCGCCCGCCCCGCACCAGCCGGGCTACGGCGCGGTGCCGCCACCCCCGCCGCCCGGTTACCCCGCGCCGGCACCGGCGTACGGCCACGGGCAGCAGCACTACGGCTACCACGGGCACTACCGGCGCAAGAAGCGCAAGAGCTTCCTCGACGACATGTTCGGCTGAGCCTGCACGTCCTCCGCTCCGGCACCGGAGCGGAGGACGCCGTCGGCAGGAAGTGCTGCCACAGTCGACGGCCCTCGGCTCAGACGATGGCCATGTCCACGAAGCGCGACAGGTGCAACTGGGCCGCCACGGTCACCGTGTCGGTCGGCCCATTTCTGTGCTTGGCGACGATGAAATCCGCCTCTCCCGCCCGTGGCGACTCCTTGTCGTAGTAGTCGTCACGATGCAACAGGATGACAACGTCGGCGTCCTGCTCGATCGAATTGTGAGCGGCGATTCCGTTGGCGACGAAATTGTGCGTACCCAGCACGGTCGCGTCAAAGACGTCCTGCTCACCGATCGGTTCGATGGATACGATCTCGTCCCAGAAGATGTCGTTGGTGGCGTGCAGGTCGAGATCGACCGCGTCGAGCACCTGGGCGATGCCCGCCAGCCGTGAGCGGCTCGGTGACCTCTTCCACATCGCACTACCGCAAAACTGTGTACCGACCGCCTGGGCAAACTCGCGATGGGTCATGCCCCGGTCAACGAGGATCTCGCGGACCCGATCCCAGACCTCACGGGGCACGGTGTCGACGTTCGTGTTGCTGTTCGTCAACTCCAAGGCAGCGAGCAGGCGCGCACAGTTGATCGACCTGTTTCCGTGCACACCAATCTCACGCAAGAACCGCAGTTGGTCGTCCCGCCCGGAGATGTCGAGCGTGTACTGCGTGCGGTAACGTGCCATCGGCACGGTCTTCAAACGCGCGGTGATGCCAAACCGAAGCAACAGTCGAGAGACGTCCTCAAGCATTCGTCGACTCGTTGACGAATAGTAGATCCGGCCACCTCGCCCGGACTTGTTGACGTGAACGCACCCATCGGTGGCCCACAAATGCCGGACGAACAGCGTCACCTGTTCCTTGGGCAGGCCGAATACCTGCTGCGGCACGAACTTCTCGTGCGACCTGAGCCCGAAGAGACCGAAACCGTCAAGCCATTCAGCGATCGGATTGCGTCGGCCCCGGGCTAGCCGATAGGGCGCAGGTAGCCGCAGGGTGGTGACCCGAGCCGCCGGATAGTCATCCCGCACAGCCGTGACGCCGAAGTGCTTGGCTGCCTCGGCGACCGCCTGCAAGTTGGCTTCGTCGACGCTGGCATATCGCACCGGCTGACGCCGGACGAACGACCCGTCTCCGAGCAGGTGAGCAAGCAGGATCACCTCCGGCTCAGCCATAGGTCGGACGCTCAACGGTGGCGGTAGGTGCCGAGGCGTGGCGAGGCGCGTACCCGCACTCAACTCAGCGAGCGGCATCCAGCCGGCGAAGGTGAGGAACGGGTGGTTGGCTGTCGCGTCGATCTGTTTGCCCGACGCCAGGGTCATCCGGAACACCGGTCGGCGTCCACTCGGGAAAGCGTGGGTCAACGTGCGTGGGGTGTATCGCAGGCTTTCGTCCAGAGCCCAGACGGGCACATCTCTGGCCCCCTGCGTGAGAAGCTGACCGAGAGTGACCTCGGAGTTGTCGTCGGCGCGGATGAGTCGGGTGTCGGCCGTCAGGCAGCCCGATTCGCGCAGGTCGGACAACTGCGGCCGCTTGTCGGTGCGTTGCTCCGGGCCACGGTTCAGCTGACTGACCGCGATGACCGGGCACTCGACCTCCTTGGCCAGCAGCTTGAGCCCTCGGGAGAGGTCGGCGACCTCCTGCTGCCGGCTCTCGGTGCGCTTCGGTGAGGTCATCAGCTGGAGGTAGTCGACCACGATCAGCTTGAGGTCGTGTCGTTGCTTGAGGCGACGAGCCTTGGCCCGGATCTCCATCAGGTTCATGCTCGGGGTGTCGTCCACGAACAGCGGCGCCTCGCTGATCTCGCCCATGCAGCGGGCCAGCTTGGTCCAGTCGTCGTCGGAGAGCTGCCCGCTGCGCAGCACATGCAGGGGTACGCGCGCCTCGGCCGAGAGCAGTCGCATGACGATCTCGACCTTGCTCATTTCCAGCGAGAAGATCGCGGACGCCTGATTGGCCCTGATAGCCGCATTCCGGGCAAAGTCCATGCTCGCGGTGCTGTTGTGCGTGGGAATCATCGACCGACCGGCCAGGTACAGGTGGTCGTCGTTGTCGACAGTCACGCACCGCACGGGGACGCTCGGCACCGGTCGCACGTCCACGATGTAGCGGGATCGGGTGCCCGCGCGGCCGACCGCGGTTCGGCGCGTCGCGTGCGACTCCCGCTTCCGGGTCAACCGGAACACCTCGTCCGAGGTCGAGAAGTTCAGCGTGAAAGCCGTCGAGCTCTCGGGAGCGCGACCGTTGACCCGCCTACGGTTGATCGAGCATCGGTAGCCCAGGCTGACGACGAGCTCGTACACGTCCTCGGCCAACCGCTGAGAGGTGGTGGTGTATTGGACGTGTCCGGCCGGCGCGACGGTGCCGTCGGTGTCGAGCAGTCCGGCCAGCAACTCCCGTCGCTGCGTCTCCGATGCGCGCAGGTAGGGCTGCGGGATGTGCTTGTCGGTCAAAACACCGGCGGCTCGGAGCAATCCGGTGAAGCTGACGACGCAGCGCCGTTCGTCGAGTGGTGCCGGCGGCGGCAGCTTGAGGTTGTAGGAGTAGGTCCCGCTTCCCGGGGTGACCAGGAACCCGTCGGCTTCGACGTACCGTGCGACCTCCGGGTCGGCCGACGTGAATCGGGCACCTGCGGAGTGCCCGTCGCCCAGCCAAACCCCAAGGGTGTACGGGGGGATCGGCAGGTCGTCGCGGGCCGGCAGGGACAGCGGCTGAGCATTGTCCACCGCGTGGTTCGCGCGCCCGTCAGTCGGATGGCGCAGTGTCGCGGCGATGTGCTCGGTGGTGACGGCCCGTGGGTGCACCACGGTCGTCTCACTGTTCATCACCCGGTTCACCCGGCTCAGGTGCGCGTCGAACAACGCGTGGGCGCTGTAGGCGTCGACCGTCCGCCGCCAGGGCCTGCCGTTGCGGGAGTACTGGCGTTCGACCGTGCCGGCGACGCCGACCTTGGCCGCCACGACGTGCAGGACGTTCCGGAACTCGGTGCCGGCGATCTCCACGGCTTCCCGGTACGTGACGAGCCGGTCGGGGGCGGCGGTGACGGCTCGGTGTACGGCTGCCGCCTTGGCGCGTACCGGAGCGTCCCACTGGTGCCGCGGGCGCAGCTCGTTCTGTTGGCGACGTGAGGCTCTGGTGGTCGTCGTCCAGAGGTGCTCGGCATCGGCCACGATGACCGAACCGTCGGAGAACTCGACCTCATAGCAGGGGCGATCGTGGCGGACCTCGAAGGCGTGCGTGACAGTGGTGGGTCGGCCGTCCGCACCGATCAGCTGGTCGCCGACCTTCACCTCGCCCATGGTCGTCCAGCCGGTCGGCGTCGGCAGGGGTGTGTCGAGCGCGAGCGCCTTACCGAGACCAGGTCGACCCGCCACGATGATCAATTGGCCGGCGTGCAGGCCGTTGAGCAGCCGGTCCAGGTCGGTGAAGCCGGTGGGCACGCCGGTCATCACCCCGCCCTGGGCGCCGACCGCCTCGATTTCGTCGAGGGTCGGTTGGAGCATGTCGGCGAGGATGGCGAAGTCTTCGCTGACCCGACGCTCGGTGACGTCGTAGACGGCCTGCTGCGCCAGGTCGACGATGTCGTCGACGTCGCGGCTGCCGCCGCTCGCGGTGCCGTAGCCGAGCTGGACGATCCTGGTGCCGGCCTCGACCAGTCGCCGCAGCACGGCACGCTCGCTGACGATTCGCGCGTAGTAGGCGGCGTTCGCAGCCGTGGGCACGCTCGCGATCAGCGTGTGCAGGTACGGGGCACCACCGACGCGGGCCAGGTCACCGGAGTCCGCCAGGGCCGCCGCCACGGTGATCGCGTCGGCCGGCTCGCCTCGGCCGTAGATCTCCAGGATGGTGTCGAAGATGGTGGCGTGCATCGGCCGGTAGAAGTCGTTGGTCTTGAGGATCTCGACCACGTCGGCGATGGCGTCCTTGGACAGCAACATGCCGCCCAGGACGCACTGCTCGGCGGCGATGTCCTGCGGCGGGGTCTTGTCGAACTGGCCGTCCCGGGGCGGCGGGCCGGAGGACGGCCCACTCGGATACGGCTCTGTCCGCATGTCGTCGGTGACCGACACGGGTCCCCCTCCACTGCGTCGGCGCGGCTCCGGGCACGGATCCGCCCGGTTACCACCAGGTTGACCGTCCACGCGATCGGGGGCCATCGGGCGGGCGGCTGGGGCAACCATACGGAACACGAGCTCAGGCCCTCAACCACAGCGGTGGACGAGCCTCGGGACAACCTGTGGACACCGGTGGGCAGAGGTGTGCGCAGTGTGTGCACATGGTGTGGATAACTCTTGGGGATCTCCCGGCATTACCGCTCCGACCTGCGGAAACATCATCCACAGCCTGTGGGTGAGAATTTCCGGGTAGGGCTTTGTCCCGATACTCCCGTAGGATCGGTGGCCTACGGCTACACCTGGACAGCGGATTGCACTTTCGGTTGAGAAGGGTCACGCTCCGGCCGTGAGTTACCGGGACTGGGCACGCGGGGAGGATGGCCCGCGTGAGCGACGGCCGGCCGCTTCGTGGGCCGATCCCGTCGAGGGCGATCCGGGCGACCGTTACGACTCCGCCGTTGAGCGTTACCGCACCCCGAGCCGTCGCCGCGCGATAGAACGTGGGCAGGACGAGCCGGCTGAGCCGTACCTGCCGCGGTGGGCCTTGGAGTCGGGCGTACGCAGTGTCGACGGCGGCGGCCGGCATGCCGCCCCGGACGACGATGACGATGACGACCGGACGCGTTATGCGGGGAGTCGTCGTGCGCCGGAGGTCAGCCGGGGTCGGCGGGCCGCCGCTTCGACGGAGCGGGACTCTTCGTTCTCTGCCGCCGATTCCTCGTCCGATCACATTCGGGAATGGAGGTTCGAGCGTCCTCAGGACGGCGGTTATGTCGGCAGTCGGCGGGCTGCTGACGACGACCCGGTCTCGGGTGTGACGCCGCAGAGCCGACCGCGGCGTGCGCAGTCTCGTCACCGTCAGGTGACCTGGTCGGGCCTGGCCGAGGAGGGCGAGCAGTCGGCCGCTTCGGAGCCGGCTGCGGAGCCCGCGACGCGGCGGCGGCGCGGGGTCGAGTCCGCTGCCGATTCGGCGGTGGAGCCGTGGGAGCGGGCTGCGGAGCCGTGGGAACGCAGGGCGGCGCCGGAGTCCATTCGTCCCGCGGTGGATCCGTGGGACGCTTCGGGGCTGCACGCCTGGCAGGAGCCGGCTGAGATCCGCGACCGGGGTGCGGCGGGTCCCGCCGACCCTTGGGATGCCGACAGCACCAGTCAGTGGCTCCGGACGTCCGCTTCGGATCAGTGGCTTGAGCCGGATCAGACTGGTCAGTGGCTTCAGCCTGACACCACGGGTCAGTGGGAGCGTCCTGCGGAGGTCGATCGATGGGATCGGCGGCGTGGCGAGGGCCGGTGGGACGGCTATTCCGGACCTGACCGGTGGGACCGTACGCAGCCGCCCGGTTCGGGTGCCACGTCGGGTGCCGGCCAGTGGGCCTGGGCTGAGCCGGCCGCAACGGAGCCGGCACCGGAGCGTTTCTGGCCGGGGACCCGGTTGGCCGGGGACGATCCACGATGGGTGGAGGCGAGCGCGTCGGCGCCGAGATCGCCGGTGGTCGGGTACACCGCGCCCCGTCCGCGTTCGGCGACCCGGCGGCGGCCCGCGGCGGTGCCTGCGCCGCGGCAGACCGGCATGGAGTCGGTACGACGACGCATCGAGGCGGTCGGCACCGGCGGGTGGAGTCGGCGGCTGGAAGACGACCTGCTGGATCCGGATCCGGGGGCGCCCTGGCTGCCGCTGCTCTACACGGCGGCCTGCTATCTGCTGCCCGCGGTGGTGATCTTCTTCTGGCTTCTCACCTTGGACGGTGCGCCACCGACGGGCTGTGTGACCGACATCAGCGGCGGTGGTTGCGAGTCGCCGCGGGCCCGCGCCTTCGGGGCCACGGTGGGGGGTATACCGCGTTTCGGGTTGGCGTTGGTGAGCAGTCTGGTGGTCGCCACGCTGTTGCGGCGGGTTGGCACCTCCTGGAAACCGACCACGGTGGCGCTCGCGGCGGCGGTGGTCGGTGGCGGTCTGTCGACTGTCATGATCAGCGCCGTGACCGGTGAGCCCATCGGCTGAGCGCCGGTGCCGCAGCGTCTCCGGCTTCCGCTTTGCGGCTCTGCGGCAAGGTGTCGGCGGCGGCGAGCAGCAGCCCATGACGGCGGTTGCCACCTGGCGCGGGGCGGCGGTGGCGTTCTGCCGGCGAACTGGCGGGGAGGAACGTGACAGGGCCTGCACCATCTGGTGATGGTGCAGGCCCTGTCAGTTGCCGTCTTGCGGGGTCAGCCCTGCACGACATTGAGGTTGAACGTGGCGGTCACCTCGGGGTGCAGCTTGATCCGCACCGGGTGCGATCCGATCGACTTGATGTGACCGGACACCTCCAGCCGACGTCGGTCGAGCGACGGGCCGCCGGCCGCCTTGACGGCGTCGACGATCTCGGCCGGGGTGACCGAGCCGAAGAGTCGGCCGCCCTCGCCGGCGCGGGCCTTGAGGTTGACCTTGAGGGCCTCGAGCTGGCCCTTGACCTCGTTGGCGTGGCCGAGGTCGCGGATCTCCCGGGCCGAGCGGGCCCGCTTGATCAGGGTGACCTGCTTCTCCGCGCCCTTGGTCCAGGCGATCGCGAAGCCCTGCGGGAGGAGGTAGTTACGGCCGTAGCCGTTCTTGACCTCCACGATGTCGCCCGGGGCGCCGAGCCCGGACACTTCCTGAGTCAGGATGATCTTCATATCGGCACCTCCTCTCAGCGGGCCGTCGCCGTGTACGGCAGCAACGCCATCTCACGGGCGTTCTTGACCGCGCGGGCGATCTGCCGCTGCTGCTGCGAGGTGACGCCGGTCACCCGCCGAGCGCGGATCTTGCCGCGGTCGGAGATGAACTTGCGCAGCAGCGCGGTGTCCTTGTAATCGATGTAGGTGATCCCGTCCTTGTCGAGCGGGTTCACCTTCTTCTTCGGCTTGCGCAGTGCCGCAGCCTTCGCCATTGCTCTTGCTCCTGGTTTACGATCACGGGCGCTCGGGGCCATTAGAACGGTGGCTCCTCATCGAAGTTGCCGCCACCCGAACGGGAGGGTGCCGGTGCGGCTGAAGCCCAGGGGTCGTCGAAGTTGCCTCCGCCGCCGCCCTGGCCACCACCACCACCGCCGCCGCCGAAGCCGCCGCCACTGCCGCCCGAGCGGGACATCTTCTGCACCTTCGCCGTGGCGTAGCGCAGCGACGGGCCGATCTCGTCGACCTCCAGCTCGATGACAGTGCGCTTCTCGCCCTCGCGGGTCTCGTAGGACCGCTGACGCAGCCGGCCCGACACGATCACGCGAGCGCCGCGCTGAAGCGACTCCGCCACGTGCTCCGCGGCCTGTCGCCAGACGGTGCACGCGAGGAACAGCGGCTCGCCGTCCTTCCACTCGCCGGATGCCTTGTCCATGAACCGGGGCGTCGAAGCGACCCGGAACTTGGCGACCGCGGCCCCGGAGGGGGTGAACCGCAACTCGGGATCATCGGTCAGGTTGCCGATGACCGTGATGGTGGTGTCTCCTGCCATGACCATCTCCTCGCGCACTCATGCGTGTGCCGTACAGGTTCTCAGAACCCTCCGACAGCACGAATGAGGCTGTCCGGGTGGGGGGCTGGGTGGATTGCTTAGCGCATCTCCGGCCGGATGACCTTGGTGCGCAGCACGGACTCGTTGAGCCGCAGCTGGCGGTCCAGCTCGGCCACGGCCTCCGGCGTTGCCTGGAGGTCGACGACGGCGTAGATACCCTCGGCCTTTTTGTTGATCTCGTACGCGAGGCGCCTGCGGCCCCACACGTCGGTCTTCTCCACCGAGCCACCCGCGGTCCTGATCACGTTCAGGTACGTGTCGAGCGACGGGGCGACGGTGCGCTCCTCGAGGCTGGGGTCGAGGATCACCATGATTTCGTAATGACGCAAGACTTACTCACCTCCTGTGGGCTAAGCGGCCACGGTCCTTCCGTGGCAGGAGGTCTGCGTCGTGGCCCGCCCTGATCCGGGGGAACCCGGCCGGAGCGGACAACCTGACCAGGATACCCGGCCATGACGATCACCAGCATCGAGGTGACCGACACAGCGAACCGGGGGTCCGCGTCGACGTCGCTGTCGGCTCGGACCCCCGGTCACGTGACCGCAGGGCGTCTCGTCCGCATTCCTTGGGTGGGACCTGGGGAGGAACGACCACACCGATGAGGTTGGACCGGAGACGCCCTGCGGAGCTTTATCATGTTGTTACCTGACGTTATCGCTGAAGTCGGCGCTTCGCGGGGCAAATCCTAAAATTACCGACAATTTTTTAGGGCCATCGTCAGGGTCAGCTGTCGCATCCACCGGTATCAACGACTCCGGCCAGCTGCGGTGACGCGACTCGGTGGTGGGTCACCACCACTGTCGGGCACGCGACGTAGGCTCGCCTGCATGCGTATCGGAGCCCACGTCGATCCGACCGACCCGTTGGCGGAGGCGGCTGCTCGTGAAGCCGACGCCGTGCAGTTCTTCCTCGCCGATCCCCAGGGTTGGAAGGCGCCACAGCCCCGCGCGGACGCGGAACAGCTACGCACCGCAGAAGTCGACATCTACGTGCACGCGCCGTACGTCGTCAACGTCGCCACCGGCAACAACCGCATCCGGATTCCCAGCCGCAAGCTGCTGCTCGCCCACGCGAAGGCCGCGGCGGCCATCGGCGCGAAGGGCCTGATCGTCCATGGTGGGCACGTCAACGCCGGCGACGATCCGCAGACCGGCTTCGACAACTGGCGTAAGGCCCTGACCTACGCGCAGGAGGCGGGCGGCTTCGGTCTGCCGGTGCTGATCGAGAACACCGCCGGCGGCGAGAACGCCTGCGCTCGCCGCCTCGACGCGCTCGCCCGCCTGTGGGACGCCGTCGGCGAGTACGAGGTCGGCTTCTGCCTCGACACCTGCCACGCACATGCCGGCGGTGAGGAACTGCTCGGCCTGGTCGACCGGGTGAAGGCCATCACCGGGCGGATCGACCTGGTGCACGCGAACAACTCCAAGGACGCGTTCGGGTCCGGTCGCGACCGCCACGACAACCTGCGCGGCGGGACCATCGACCCCGAACTCCTGGTGACGGTGATCAGAGCAGCCGGGGCTCCGGCCATCGTCGAGACCCCGGGCGGCACCACCGGGCAGGGTGACGACATCGCCTTCCTGCGCGCGCAACTCGAGGCGGAGACGGCGGTGCGATGACGACCGATCAGTCTCCCTCGGGCGGCCCGCGACCGACCACACGCGACCGCCGGGGCACCCGGATCCAGGCTGCCGCCGGCAGTCCGGCCGACGCCGAGCCGGAGGATGGCACGTCGGCCCCGTCCGGCAAAGGTCCGGCCGAGGCCAGCAAGGGTCCAGCCGAGGTCGGCAAGGCCGAGAAGATCGAGCCGGGTGGCGGCCAGGCGGCATCCGGCAGCAAGGCGCAGCCGCCCGCCGACCGCAACGGCCGACCCGACACCGACGGCACCGACAACCAGGCCACGGAGTCGGCGAGCAAGGACAGCAAGGACGTGGACCCGACGGGCGGCACGGACCCGACGGGCGGCAAGGCCGAGGCCCAAGCCGACGCTGCCGGCAAGACCAAGGCTCTGGGGAACGAGACCAAAACCCCGACAGACGAGGCCAGAACCAAAACTCCGGGGGACGAGGCCAAGACCAAAGCGTTGGGGGACGAGGCCAAACCCAAGACCCCAGGGGACGAGGCCGAGGCCCCGGCGTCCGGTAAGGACAAAAAGTCCGCAACCGGCGACGGTAAGGACGGGGACGGTAAGGACAAGGGCGACGTCGAGAAGAAGGATCCGTGGGCGGCGTTCGGGCCCGCACCCGAGCCGGTGCCGCGATGGTACGGCCGACTCGCCCGCAGAACCGGCCGCCTGCTGATCCACGAGTGGACCCTGGCCGCTCTCGGGTCCCTGGTGCTGGCCGTGCTGATGACCTGGCCGACGCTGCGCTACCCCCGGCACACGTTGCCCCACGACTACTGGGATCCGAGCCTGCAAGCCTGGCAGATGGCCTGGTCCGGGCACGCCCTGCGGACCGACCCGGCCCAGCTGTGGCACTCCAACGCCTTCTTCCCGGAGCGGTGGAGCTTCGCCTTCTCCGACACGCTGCTGGGCTACGCGCCGGCCGGCCTGATCGGTAGCGGCCCGCAGGACGCCCTCCTCCGCTACAACATCATGTTCGTGCTGGCCCACGCGCTGGCCACCTTCGGGGCGTACGTGCTGGCGCGTCAGCTCGGTGCGAGCCGGATCGGCTCCGCGGTGGCGGGAGTCAGCTACGCCTACGCACCCTGGCTGTTGTCCCAGGCGGGGCACCTGCACGTGATCTCCAACGGGGGCATTCCGCTGGCCCTGGCCATGCTCGCCCGGGGGCACGGTTGGTCGCTACGGCACGGCTATCGACCCGAACGCCGACACGAAGGCTGGGTCTACACCGGCTGGTTGGTCGCCGCCTGGCAGCTGAGCCTGGGCTTCGGCATCGGCCTGCCGTTCGCGTACGTCCTGGCCGGCACGGTCGTCGTGGCCATGCTGATCTGGTTCGCGAAGCGGATCTTCTGGCGGGTGAAGCGGCCCTTCGGTCAGCGGCTGTTCGTCGCCGACCTGATCGGCGGGCTGATCTTCGCCGGGGTGGGTGTGCTGATGGCCATCCCCTACTTCACCGTGGCGCAGCTGCACCCGCAGGCGGAGCGGAGCATCAGGGACATCGCCGCCTTCTCGCCGCCCGCCAACAGCTTCGTCACCGCTCCGGCGGAGTCCCGGATCTGGGGCGGGCTGCACGAAGGTGCCCGTTCCGTACTGCCGTGGCATCCGGAGATGACGCTGCTGCCCGGCTTCGCGCTCTACGCGCTGGCTCTCGGCGGCCTGTTCTTCTCGATCTGGACCATCCGTCAACGGCTGTTCCTGCTCGCCGGGGTGCTGGTCGCGATGACGCTGTCGATGGGCACCAGGTTCTTCGGCGGCGACCTCACCTACGTGCCGCTGTTCGAGTACCTGCCCGGTTGGAACGGCATCCGTACGCCCGGGCGGCTCATGATCTGGGCCACCCTGCTGCTCGGGCTGCTCGCGGCGGGCGCGGTCAGTGCGTTCTCCGAGCGGGTACGGGAGGTTTCCGCCCAGCGGATCCCGTCCTGGCCCAGCCCGTGGCTGCGGCTGGCCACCCTGCTGCCGCTGCTGCTGGTCATCGTCGAGGGCACGAACACCACACCGCATCCGGTGGTGCCACCACAGCCGGCCGCCATGCGGACGGTCGGTGGTCCGCTGCTGGTGCTGCCCAGCGGTCACAACCACGACCAGCCGGTGATGCTCTGGTCCACCACCCGGTTCCAGGACATCGTCAACGGTGGCAGCGGGTTCACCCCTCGCCAACTCGCCGACGTACGTCAGGTGACCATGACGTTCCCCGACCAGACAAGCGTCGACTACCTGCGTACCCTCGGCGTGCGCAACGTGCTGGTGCTGCGCGACGAGATCGCCGGCACCCCGTGGGAGGTCAGCGTCGACGCACCGCTGGACGGCCTGGACATCACCCGCGAGGAGATGGGCTCGGTCTTCCTCTTCCGCCTCTGAGAGAGCCCGGGGCACCTCCGCGGAGGTGCCCCGGCAATCAGGCGGTCGGAACGGGAGTGGGTGTCGGGGCGGGTCGGCGGCTGCGGAAGCGGTCGAGCCAGGGCGCGTCCGGGGTGCCGTCGAGTAGACCGCCGTCGGGGTCGTCGGCGTAGTTGCGGCGTACCGCATCCTGCTCGGGATGCAGGATCTCCCGGACGACCAGCACGCAGAGCGTCACCACAGTGGCCAGGCGCAGGCTCGCGGCCAGCACGAACACGCCCTCCGGGATGACCGAGGTGCTGGTCGCGGCGCCGAGCAGCTCGGCGTAGAAGGCGACGAAGTAGCCCACCTCGGCGATCTGCCAGGCCAGGAACGCTCCCCACTTGGGTCGGGCGAGCACCACCAGCGGCAGCATCCAGAGCACGAACTGCTGGGACCAGACCTTGCTGAAGATGAGGAACGCCGCGACCACGAGGAACGCGAGTTGCGCGAGGCGCGGACGGCGCGGTGCGAGCAACGCGAGCGCGCCGATGGCGAGGCAGGCCAGCCCGAACAGGGCGTACGACAGGTAGTTCAGGGTGGGGATGTTCGCGTCGAGCCACTGGAACGGGCCGATGGAGGCCGGGTCGCCGAACTTGCCGTCCAGGTAGCGACCGATGTACCAGAGGGTTCCCCAGTCGATCGGGCGCTCGGTGTTGAGTTCGAAGAACCGGTTCCAGTTCTCCCGGTACGGGATCGCCACCGGAAGGTTGACCAGCACCACCGTCACTGCGGCGGCGATGATGGACAGCACGGCGGCGCGCACCCGGTTGGCGCGGATCGCGAGCACCAGGATCGGCCCGAGGAGGAACAGCGGCCACATCTTGGCCGCGCCGCCGAGCCCGAGCAGCACTCCGGACAGGATCGCGAGTGTCAGTCCTGTCCGGTCGTCCCGGGTACGCGCCCAGACCAGCAGGCCGAGGGCGGCCAGGCCGATGGCGAGGAAGTCCCAGTTGACGGTGGCGGTGAGCAGCAACGCGGGGGAGAGCGCGAACATCGCCGCGTCCCAGGGTCGTCGACGGCGCAGCGACAGCAGCACCATCACCGTGGCCAACGCCAACGCACCGAGCACGAGCGCGTTGAGGTTGTAGAACCACTGCCCCTGGTTGATGTCCGGGTTGCCCTCACCGGCGGAGTGCACCGGCAGCCCGAGGGCACCCATGAAGTACCCGGTCAGTACCGGGTACTCCACCGGATGGTCCCGGTACGGCACGGCACCCTCGTTGAGCCGCTCGGCGTAGTAGAGCGCCAGCACGTCGGTGTAGCAGAACCGGGTGTACTGCTGGTTGTTGACCCAGGCGCCGTCCTGGCAGGGCGACTTCTGCACCCAGTGCAGGGTGAGGGTGAGGCAGGTCAACGCCAGGACGATCCGCACGGCCGTCCAGAACCGTCCTCGCCCGCCGCTCGGGCGATCGCGAATGACGGCGTGGTCGCCGAGAGGGCCACCGATCAGCCCGGACAGCCCACGGACGAAGCCGTCGGAGCGGGACGGGTGGTCGATGGCACCAGATTCATCGATGCCCGGCGTCGACTTCGTGCTCATGACCGTGCATCCTGCCGTATCAGTTGCCCGGGTAGAAGTCGAAACCGCGACGACACCGCGGATCCCTCACGGACGGTTGGCGCAGCGTCGTCCGGCAGACACGCCGCGGGCGGCCGGACCTGGTGTCCGGCCGCCCGCAGGTCGACGCGTCTATTCCTGATCTGTTGATCGTGGTGGCAGCAGTCCGCCACCGCCACCGCCGCCCGGCGGTGAGTCCCGACCGGGGGGAAGCGGGTTGGTCGGGATGGTGCCGCCGCCGTTGTTGTCCCGGCCACCGCCCCGGTTGTCGCCGCCGTCGTTGCGACCGCCGCCCAGCCGGCAGAGGAAGTCCGTCGGCTCGCACTCGGGCTGCTCCGGCGGCGGCGGAGCCGGCGGTACGCCGTTGCCGGCCTCCGCGTCCCCGATCCCGGCGACGTTGGGCAGGTCGGAGGGGTCGTAACCCTTGAGCGCCTGCTCCATGTACCGCTTCCACAGCTGACCTGGCAGGCCGCCACCGCCGATGTTGCTGCCGCCCCGGTCGACGATGGCCCGCTTCTTGACGTCGCGGCTACCGATCCACACCGCCGTGGCGATGTTCTTGTCGTAGCCGACCATCCAGGCGTCCTGGTTCTTGCCGGTGTCGCCGAGCTGCCAGGTACCGGTCTTGGCGGCCACCTGACGGTTCGGCACGCTTGCGTTGTTCTTGCCCGGGATCTCCTTGAGCACGGCCGTCACCTCGTCGGCGACCTCCGGACGGATCACCTGCTGCGGCTTCAGCTTCTCGCCGGTGCCCGGAACCTTGTCCCACTTACCGGTCGCCTTGTTCAGCTTCTCCACCGTCCGCACGAAGTGCGCCTTGTTGTACTTGCCGCCGTTGGCGAACGTGGCCATGCCGTTGGCGTGGTCGAGCACGGTGATCGGGTACTGCCCGTAGGCGGCCACCCGGTCGAAGTGCTTCGGCGCGAGGTCCTCCGGCTTGTTCTTCATCAGGTCGAACGGCTTCGAGTTGTCGTCCCACATGGTGCGGACGCCGGCCCGGCGGGCCATATCGATCACCTTGTCCGTGCCGATCTGCTCCGCGATGTGGAAGAACGGCACGTTGTACGACAGCACGGTCGACTCCTGCAGGGTGCAGGACTTGTTGCAACTCTGCCGTACGTCCCGGCCGGCGTTCACGATCTGGTCCTTGAAGCCCTCGGGCTTGAACGGCGTGGCGTCCCAGTACGACTTGACCGAGATGCCGGTGTCGATGGCCGCGGCCAGGGTGTAGACCTTGAACGTCGAGCCCGGCGGGTGGCCGCCGACGAGGTTGCCGTTCTGGTCGGTGTTCAGGCCCGCGTAGTCGTAGTCCGCGCCACTGTTGCCGCCGTAGTAGGCCAGCACACGACCCGTCTTCGCCTCGACGGACACCACGGCCGGCATCAGGTTGTTCGGCTGGTCCGCCAGGAACGCTCCCTTGCGGCCCACCTGGGCGATCTCCTCCAGCGCCTTCTGCATCTTCGGGTCGAGGGTGGTGGTGATCCGGTAGCCACCCTCCCGCAGTTCGTCACGGCAGCTGGGTTTGCCGGCAGCGCCGGAGTTGGAGCACAGCCCCCACTCCTCCATCTCCTTGCGGACGTAGTTGATCACGTTGCCGCGCGGGGAGGCCACGCCGAAGCCGTTGTCCTTCTTGATCTTCTGGATCTTCGGGTACTCGGTCGGGCGCTCGGGCTTACCGGGCACACCCAGCCAGCCCTCCTCGACCATGCCGTTGATCACGTACTCCCAACGGATCTTGGCGTCGGTCGGGTTGGTCTCCGGGTCGAAGCCCTTGTGGGACGCGCTGGCGTCCGGCTGCTTGATCATCGCGGCGAGCACCGCGCCCTGCGCCACGTTCAGCTTCTTGGCACTCACGCCGAAGAACGTCTGCGCCGCCGCCTCGATCCCGTACGCCCCGCGACCGAAGTAGATCACGTTGAGGTAGTTCTCCATGATCTCGTCTTTGGTGAACTGGTCGTTCAGCTTGGAGGCGAGGATCGCCTCCTTCACCTTCCGGGAGTAGCTGACGTCCTGGAGGTTCTCGTAGGCGTTGCGGGCGTACTGCTGGGTGATGGTCGAGGCACCCTGCTTGTCGCCACCGGAGAGGTTGTTCCAGGCGGCGCGGGCGATGCCCTTGTAGTCCACACCCGAGTGCCGGTAGAAGTTGCGGTCCTCGGCGGCGGCGACGGCGTCGCGCACGTGCTGGGGGATGTTCTCGATGGTGACGAAGGTGCGGTTCTCGTTGCCGAGCTTGGCCACCAGCGTCTTGCCGTCCTTGGCGTAGACGGTGGTGGACAGCGGCAGCGGGATCTCCTTGGGCAGCACCACGTTCGTCGAGTAGTAGGTGAACCCGACGACGCCGATGCCGGCAAGCATGATGAAGACGGCGAAGCTGGCGATCAGCAGGTTCATCCGCTTGCGCCTACGGGCCCGGGCCACCGCTTTCGGGTCACGCCCGCCTCGCCCGGGACCAGCTGGTCCGCCCGGGCCACCCGGGCCACCGGGACCACCCGGTCCACCTGGCCCCCCGGGACCGCCGACGCTGGCCCGCGCCACGGCGGCTCGACCGCCGGCACCACCCACCGAAGCCGAGCCGACACTCGCCCGGCCGGCCGAGGCCGCCCCGACGGCAGCCGCACCGACCGTGGCCCGACCCGCCGGCCCGCCGGGAGCCGGGGACACCGGCACCGACGCACGACCGGCACGGCCGGGTGCGGGCGACACCGGCACCGAGGCACGACCGCCGGAGGCAGGTGAGACCGGTACCGACGCACGACCACCGGGTGCCGGGGAGACCGGTACCGACGCACGACCCGGACCGGCGCGACCGACCGAGGCCGAGCCGGCGGATCGACCCAGCGTCGGCACACTCGCCGAACCACCGACCGAGGCCCGCCCACCGACCGAGGCACGAGCCGACGAGCCGGCGCCCTCAGGTCCGGTCGTCCAGTTGACTCCGCGCGGGTCACCACTCGGGCCGCGGTACGCGTCGTCCGCCTGCCCCGGGTCGTCCTGGCCCGGTATCCGGGCCCGGCCGCGCAAGGAGCTGGGATCACCGTACGAGTTCATTCCTCACACCCTGCCGTCGCGGTGGGGCGCTGCCGCGCCGCCACCGGTTTGCCGTGAGATGCGACACCCGCGCGCACGGCACGGGGGTGCCGTGGTGCCGGCATCAGATACGAATCTTTCGGACTATTCGCACTTACGAGCCGTCGGTCGCCCCGGCCAGGTACGTCACGGCCAGGGCTGGCCGATCGCGCTCGAATCACCGTTGGGCCTCTCGCCTTCGCTGAGCGTTGGCTCCCGCAGCAGCGGCGGCAACCCCGCCGGCCGCTTCATGCTCCGCCTCGCTCTCGGTCAGTCCGTCCCGCCCGAGCAGGTACTGCTCCACCAGATGGTTCCAGTCACAGCCGAGGCACACCTCCACCACGAACACCTGGAACTCACGCAGCGTCATCGCCAGCATCGACAACTCGGCCACCGTACGGGCCTGGCCGGCGGACTGCTTGAGTTCGTCGCCGTAAATGTAGTGGACGTGGGTGAGGTTTTCGCTCCGGCAGATCGGACACCGCTGGTCGGTGGGCTCGCCGTGGAACCGAGCCGCGTTCTTCAGGTACGGAGACGCGTCACACAGGTCATAGGTGCCGACCCGACCGGCGACGAGTTCACGCAGCAGCGCTCGCCTCCGAAGCGAGTAGTCGACGACCTGGCGCTGCGTACGCATGCGGCAAAGGGTACGCGGTCTCGCCAGACGAGGCGACCACCGTCACGATCTGTAACGAGCAGACCTCGGACCGAGGGTTTAACAGGAGGGGGTTTGCCCCGATCGGGGCGAGCCGCTACGGTGCGATGTATCGGTCCGATACATCGTGGTGGTTAGCGATCCGCGCACAGGGTAATGGGGAGGTTGGCCGATGCTAGAGCTGGCCATCCTCGGCCTGCTGCAGGAGGCTCCGATGCACGGCTACGAGCTGCGCAAGGAGCTCACCGCCAAGCTCGGAGCGATCCGGGCAGCGATCAGCTACGGCTCTCTCTACCCGACCCTGCGCCGCCTCCAGGCGGCGGGTTGGATCACCGAGGCCGCCGACACACCCGCCACCGCCGAGGAGGTTCCCGCGCTGACCAGCCGACGAGGTCGGGTGGTCTACACCATCACCGCGGAGGGCAAGGAACGCTTCGCCCAGCTCATCGCGCAGACCGGGCCGGAGACGTACGGCGACACCGGTTTCGGCGTGCACTTCGCGTTCTTTTCCCGAACCGACCAGGCAACCCGACTGCGCATCCTGGAAGGTCGCCGTCGCACGATCGAGGAACGTCGTGAAGGACTTCGCGACATGCTGGGCCGAGCGGCCGAGCGCCTCGACGCGTACACGCTGGAGCTGCAACGCCACGGCCTGGAGGCCTGTGAGCGTGAGGTCCGCTGGCTGGAGGAGCTCATCGCCAACGAGCGCTCCGGCCGTGCCCCGACGGTCCCGAACGACGGGACGGCCGGCGGCCGACGAGAAGACAACAGCCCGCCTCCGCCTGGAGAGTCCAGGAAAGAGCGGCCGTGACAGAAAAGAAGGAGGCACACGCGATGGGCTCCGTCCGCGTCGCCATCGTCGGTGTGGGTAACTGCGCCTCGTCCCTCGTGCAGGGCGTCGAGTACTACCGGAACGCCGACCCGAACGACCGCGTCCCGGGTCTCATGCACGTCACCTTCGGCGACTACCACGTCTCGGACGTGCAGTTCGTCGCGGCGTTCGATGTCGACGCCAAGAAGGTGGGCATGGACCTCGCAGAGGCGATCGTCGCCAGCGAGAACAACACCATCAAGCTCTGTGACGTACCGCCGACCGGCGTGACCGTCCAGCGCGGCCCGACCTTCGACGGCCTCGGCCAGTACTACCGCGAGATCGTCGAGGAGTCGGACGCCGCACCGGTCGACGTGGTCAAGGCGCTGCGTGACGCCCAGGTCGACGTGGTCGTCTCGTACCTGCCGGTGGGCTCGGAGCAGGCCGACAAGTTCTACGCCCAGGCCGCCATCGACGCCGGCTGCGCGTTCGTCAACGCCCTGCCGGTCTTCATCGCCTCCGACCCGGAGTGGGCGCAGAAGTTCACCGACGCCGGTCTGCCGATCGTCGGTGACGACATCAAGAGCCAGGTCGGCGCGACCATCGTGCACCGGGCCCTGGCGAAGCTCTTCGAGGACCGCGGTGTCGAGCTGCTGCGCACGTACCAGCTCAACTTCGGCGGCAACATGGACTTCATGAACATGCTGGAGCGCAACCGCCTGGTCTCGAAGAAGATCTCGAAGACCCAGTCGGTGACCTCCCAGGTGCCGCACGAGATGGCCAAGAGCGACGTGCACATCGGCCCGTCCGACCACGTGCCGTGGCTGGACGACCGCAAGTGGGCCTACATCCGCCTGGAGGGCCGCTCGTTCGGCGACACCCCGCTCAACGCCGAGCTCAAGCTCGAGGTGTGGGACTCCCCGAACTCGGCCGGCGTCATCATCGACGCGGTCCGCGCCGCCAAGATCGCCCTGGACCGGAAGATCGGCGGCCCGATCCTGTCGGCCTCGTCGTACTTCATGAAGTCCCCGCCCGTGCAGTACGCCGACCACGACGCGCACGCCGCCGTCGAGGCGTTCATCGCCGGCGAGATCGAGCGCTGACGCAGCCACACCGCTGAGGGCCGGGTCCGCACGAACCCGGCCCTCACCGCTACCCACCCCCACCGCAAGGCGGCGGTACGAAGTACGTTTTCGTACCGCGAGCGCGGGTTAGGCTGACCGGCGTGCTGTCCATTGACGAGTGTCGGTCGTTCTGGCGGGGACTGCGGCGTGGCGGCGGGCCACGGCCGATGCGGAGGCGATCGTTTCGTTTCTCCCGCCCTGGCAACGGCACGGCGGCTGGTTCCTGCCCAAAGGGCATCTGGAGTTCCTCGCCCGGCATCGTCGGGTCGCGATACCGGGTGGCCAGCGCAGTCGCGGGCGTCCTGCTCGTGTCCGCCCTGACCGCCTGCGCACCGCCCGACAGCGCCCCGTCGACCGGGCCGGCACGACCGACCGTCCCGGCATCACCCGCCGCCTCGGCGACACCGATCGTCGAGGCCCGCTGTGCGGCTGCGGCCGGTACGCCGCCAGAGGTGGTGGCGAAGCCCACCGGGACGGTCACCTCCCCGGGCGCCCCGGAGGCGGTCGGCAGCGGACATCCGATGACCGACGAGCAGCTGCGCCAGGAGGAATTCCTGCGCCAGCAGGCGGCCAACAAGGCCTTCCGGCAGCGCGGCACCCTCGACCCGGCGGCAGCCGGTGGCGCCCACGCCTGTGCGGCGGAGGTGCAGCGCGTCCTCAACCTACTGACCGTCGGCGGTCAAGACGCGCCCGAGGAGGAAGCCGTACGGCAGGCGGTGGCCGGCACCGGGCTGCTGGACGTGGTCGTCCGACCGCCGGGTCGACTCGACCTTGGCCCCGGCGACGGGCTGATCTTCTCCGGCTGGACCGGCCGGGCTATGCGTCTTCGGCAGCGTCCGTCAGGACGACATCACCGTGGAATTCGGCACCCGCATCGCCGACGGCGGCTGCCTCCCCGCCCCAGACTGACCGGACCCCGATCCGAGTCGGGTGCGGGTTGGCGCCGCCGTTTCGCCGAAACGGCGGGGTTTGGGGCGGTCGGATACCACTGTTTCGGCGTAACGGAGTCGATCACAGCGCTGGCCACGGCGGTCGGCAGGCTGGCCGCCGTGGTTAGCAGGCTGGTCGGTAAGCGGTGGTGGTCTGCGGGGTGGCGGTCAGGACCAGGCTTGTTGTAGGGCGACCCGGGCTTCCAACTCCAGCAGCTTGACCTTGCGGTCCAGGCCGCCGCCGAAGCCGACGAGCTTGCCGCCGGCACCGATGATGCGGTGGCAGGGCACGATGACCGGGATCGGATTGCGGTTGCAGGCCACCCCGACCGCCCGCGCCGCGCCGGCGTCACCCACCAGCCGAGCCACCTGCCCGTAGGTCAGCGTCTCTCCGTACGGGATGCGGGTCATCTCCCGCCACACCGCCCGCTCGAAGTCGGAGCCGCGCGGCACCGTCACCGGGATGTCGAACTCGGTCAGCTCCCCGGCGAAGTAGGCCCGCAACTCCGCCACCGCCCGGCGGGACGTCTCGTCGGCCGGTACCTCGGTCGCGGTCTCGACCGGGCCGAAACGAGTCCCGCACACGCTGCCATTCTCCGTGGCCACGGAGAAGATCCCGATCGGCGAGTCGAGCAGCGTCCAACGCATCTCCCCATTGTCCCCCGGCCACCGACATCGAACACGCGCCGGGCCGTCGCCGCCCCCGCGCCCACGATTCGCACTCGAACGCGCAGACCGCAAGACCGCACCCACGATGCGCACCCGACCGCGAACGCAACGCACAGACCGCACCGACGGGGCACCCGATGCCCCCAACGGGTGACGCCCGTCGGAGCGGCCCGGGTGTCCGGGTGCTCCGACGGGCGTCGGATGGTGCGTGGGGTGTTACGCGGCCGAGACGGTGAACTTCTCGCCCTTGCCGAGCCCCAACTCGAACTCGAACCACTTGATGTTCTTGTTCGAGATCAGCTGCTTGGTGCCGGCCGATCCGGCGGAGACCGCCTGGTTGTCGCTGGCCCGGAAGAAGACCGTGCCGTCGCCGTTGTAGTCGAGGAAGTCGAAACTCTCCCACACGCCGCGCGACTTGGCGCTGGCGATCAGCGGCTTGGTGCCCTTGCTCGCGGCGGTCACGTACTTGCCGTTGGCCAGGGCCTTGAGGCCGAAGAAGCCGTCACCGATGTTGACGATCTGGAACTTCGCCGACTTGGTGACCTTGCTGCTGCTGGCGATCAGCGGCTTGCTGCCGGCCACGACGTACTTGCCGTTGGCCTTCGACTTGATGCTGATCACCGGAGCCGGCGCTTCGATGTTGAACTTCTCCGACGAGCCGATGCTGGTCTTGCTCGCCTTCAACGACGAGGTGCCGGACTTCGGCGCCGTGACGTACTTGCCGTTGATCTTGGCCTTGAGGCTGACCGTACCGTCGGTGTGGTTGATGATCTGGAACTTCGCCGACGTGACGATCGTCTTGTGGCTGGCGATCAGCGGCTTGGTGCCCTTGCTCGGCGCCACCACGTACCGGCCGGTGTTCTTGGACCGCAGCGCGATCAGGCCGCTACCGGCGTTGACGAAGTCGTAGCGCTGCGCGGTGCCCAGGCTCTTGCCGTTGTTGACCAGCGCCTTCTTGGTGCTGGCGGCGGTGACGAACTTCCCGTTGGACTTGGCCTTGAAGGCGAAGCCGCTGCGGGACGAGGTGACCGAACCGACCGTCAACATCCGGTCGATCGAGCCCTTCGTGTCGTAGACCGCGCCCGCGATGCCGGTGGTGACGATGCGGTCACGGACCTGCTTCGGCGTCCAGCTCGGGTTGGAGTGCAGCAGCAGCGCAGCCGCACCCGCCACGTGCGGAGCGGCCATCGACGTGCCGCTGTAGCCCACGCTGCCGGTGTTGCTGTCGTGCCGCGCCGAGACGATGCTGACGCCCGGTGCGAACACGTCGAGGCACTTGCCGTAGTTCGAGAACCAGGCACGCATGTCGACCCGGTCCGTCGCCCCGACGGTGATCGCGTCCGGCACCCGGGCCGGGGACGTCTTGCAGGCGTCCATCATCGAGTTGCCTGCGGCGAGCGAGTAGGTGATGCCCGAGGCGATCGAGCGCTTCACCGCCTCGTCGAGCGATGGGATGGCGACGACGTCGCCGAGGCTCATGTTGGCCACGGCCGGCTTCTGCGCGTTCGCGGTCACCCAGTCGACACCGGCGATGACCTGCTCGGTCGTGCCGTAGCCCTCACAGTCGAGCACCCGTACGCCGACCAGCTTGACGCCCTTGGCGACACCGTACTTCGTGCCGCCGACGGTGCCCGCCACGTGCGTGCCGTGGCCGTTGCAGTCACCGTTCGCGTTGGCCTGGACGCCGTCCACCGGCGGATCGGTGGGCTCGGGGTCCGGCGTGGGCGGCGGCGGGTCGATGGCGTCGTACCCCATGGTGGCCCGGCCGCCGAAGTCCTGGTGCTTGACATTGATGCCGGTGTCCAGGATGTACGCGGTGACCTTGCTGCCGGTGTTCGGGTACTTGTAGGTCTTGTTCAGCTTCGCCGTGTACTGGTCGAGCCGGTCCAGACCCCACGGCGGGCTGCTCTGCGTGCCGTTGGCCGACAGTCGGCGCACCGGCTCGACGTAGTCGACGGCGGGATGCGCGGCGAGCCTGTCGGCCTGCCGCTGGTCCATCGCGGCCGAGTAGCCGACGAGAGCAGAGTCGAACACCTGACGGACGCTGCCGCCATGCTGCTTGACGAAGGTCGAGGCGAGCGCCCGGACGCTGCTGTAGGTGGCCTGCTTGTCCTTGAGGACGACGATGTAACGGCCCGGCACGACGCCGGTGCCCTCGCTGCCGCGGACCTCGGCGCGGGCCGAGTCGGCGGGAGCAGCCATCCCGACGCCGCCGGTGGCGACGGTGAGGATGGACGAGGCGGTGGCGAGGGCGAGCCCCGCTACCGCCGTGCGGCGCAGTACGCCACGTCGTTTCACTAGGCGATCTCCCCGTTTGTCGTCGGCAGCCGGCGGCGGCCGAACGGGCAATGGAATGTCCTACTGCGGCAGATGACACGAGCAGGACGCCTCAACATCATGAATGAACTGCGCAAGGCAGGGCTCAGCCGTTTGGTCGGAACGTCGGCGTTTCGTCGTAGCGACCGTCGAGGAAGGACGTTCCGGGGTACGTGAAGACGGGGCTGTTGCCGGCCGCTGCTCAGCTACCGATGCCCTGTTCGCGGGCCCAGCGCAGCAGTTCGGCCTCGGCCGTGTCGCGGTCCAGCGGCCCACGCTCCAGGCGTAGGTCCTTCAGGTACTTCCAGGCCTGCCCGACGATGGGCCCCGGCGGTACGCCGAGCAACTCCATGATCGCGTTACCGTCCAGATCGGGACGGACCCGGGCCAGGTCCTCCTCGGCGGCGATCCGAGCGATCCGCTCCTCCAGGGCGTCGTAGTCCGCCGCCAGTTGAGCCGCCTTGCGCCGGTTGCGGGTGGTGCAGTCCGACCGGGTCAGCTTGTGCAGCCGGGACAGCAGGTCACCGGCGTCGGTGACGTACCGGCGGACCGCCGAGTCGGTCCACTCGCCCCGGCCGTACCCGTAGAAGCGCAGGTGCAGCGCGACCAGGGCGGTGACCTTGGCGGTGATGTCCTTCGGGTAGCGCAGCGCCTTCATCCGCGCCTTGGTCAACCGGGCCCCGACCACCTCGTGGTGGTGGAAGCTGACCCGCCCGTCGGAGCCGACCGCCTTGGTCGCCGGCTTGCCGACGTCGTGCATCAGGGCCGCCATCCGCAGAATGAAATCCGGCCCGTCCTGCTCGTACGAGATCGCGTTGCGCACCACGGTGAGGGTGTGCTCGTAGACGTCCTTGTGCTGGGCGTGCTCGTCGATCTCCAGCTTCAGGCCGGTCAACTCCGGCAGGAAGCGCTCGGCCAGCCCGGTGTCGACCAGCAGGCGCAGCCCGGTGATCGGGTCGGCGGCACAGAGCAGCTTGGTGAACTCGTCCCGGATCCGCTCGGCGGTGATCCGGTCCAGGTCGGCCGCCATCCGGGTCATCGCCGCATACACGTCCGGGTGAACCGCGAAGCGCAGTTGCGCGGCGAAGCGGGCGGCCCGCAGCATCCGCAGCGGGTCGTCGCCGAAGGACTCGGCCGGGGTGCCCGGGGTACGCACCACCTTCGCGGCCAGGTCCGCCAGGCCGCCGTACGGGTCGGTGAAGCGGTGATCCGGCAGGCTCACCGCCATCGCGTTGATGGTGAAGTCCCGCCGCCGCAGGTCCTCGGTCAGGTTGGTGCCGTACTCGACCACCGGGTTCCGACTCACCTGGTCGTACGACTCGGCGCGGAAGGTGGTGATCTCCAGCCGCAGACCGTCGCGCTGGCAGCCGATGGTGCCGAACTCGCGTCCGGTTTCCCAGATCGCCTCGGCCCAGCCCCGCACGATGCCGAGCGTCTGATCCGGGTGCGCGTCGGTGCAGAAGTCGAGATCCTCGCCGAGCCGGCCGAGCAGCGCGTCGCGTACCGAACCGCCCACGAGATGCAGTTCGTGACCGGCGACGGCGAATCGGCGGCCCAACTCGTCGGCGACCGGGGAGACCCGGAGCAGTTCTGCGACGGCGTTGCGCTGCGCGGCGCTCAGTTCGCGGCGGTCGGTGGCGTGGGATGCGGCGGCGTCGGACATCGGATCAGCAGCCTATCGGTCCTGACTGGCATCTCCTCCGCCGGGCGCGGGTAACGGGCCGGGGTTGACTAAGGTCTGTGGCGTGCGGGCCGATGCCGGTTCCGGCCTATCCCCTTGGAGGCGCAGATGAGCGGCGGGCTCTACCGCAGCGCGAACGCCCAGCAGGGCGGCGCGCCCGGCGGCCGGCCCGGTGACGGTGCCACGTTCATCTCCGCCGACCCGCTCAACCAGCCCGCCGCCGAGTCGGTCGCCCCACCGCAGGAGCAGGTCGCGGAGAGCAGCGCCGCGACCAACAGCGCGGTGATGGCCATCGGCAGCCTGGTCAGCCGGGGTACGGGTTTCCTGCGTACCTTGGCGATCACCGCCGCGCTCGGCTCAGCCATCGGTGACGCGTACACCACCGCCCAGATCCTGCCCGGAATGGTGTACGAGTTCCTGCTCGGCGGCATCCTCACCAGCGTGCTGATCCCGGTGCTGGTACGGCGGCGCAAGTTCGACCAGGACGGCGGTCAGGCGTACACCCAGCGGTTGCTCACCCTGGCGGTGGTCGCGCTCGGCGCGGCGGCGTTGCTCGCGGTCGCCATGGCCCCGGTGCTCACCTGGTTGTACGCCAGCGACGAGGCACCTGCCGACTACCGGTCCCTGGTCACCTCGCTGGCCCGGCTGATGCTGCCGATGATCTTCTTCACCGGTCTGAGCGCGCTGATCAGCGCGGTACTCAATACCCGGGGGCACTTCGCCGCCCCGATGTGGGCGCCGATCCTGAACAACATCGTGGTGATCGCCACCGCCGGTCTCTACATCGCGATCTTCAGCACCGACATCCTCGCCCCGGACGAGATGACCACCGGCCGGATCCTGCTGATCGGCGGCGGCACCCTGCTCGGTGTGGCCATCCAGGCCGCCGGGCTGCTGCCCGCGCTGCGCAAGGTCGGCTTCCGGTGGCGGTTCCGGTTCGACTTCCGCGCGCTCGGCCTGGGTGAGCTGGGTCGGCTGGGCGCCTGGATGTTCTGTTACGTGGCGGTCAGCCAGGTCGGCCTGATCGTGGTCTTCAACCTGCTCAGCCGCACCAGCGGGCAGGCCGCCGGCGCCTTGATCTACAACAACGTGTTCCTGCTGCTGATGATGGCGCACGGCATCATCGCCGTCTCGATCATCACCGCGCTGATGCCCCGGATGAGCGCCGCCGCCGCCGACGGCCGGTACGCCGATCTGGCGGCCGACCTGTCCCGCGGCACCCGCACCGTCTCGGCCGTGCTCGCGCCGATCGCCGTCTGCTACGCCGTGCTGGCCACCCCGATCGCCTTCACGCTGTTCCGCTGGGGGGCGTTCACCGACGAAGGCGCGAAGGCGACCGCCCCGGTGCTGTTGTTCGCGGCGGTGGCGTTGGTGCCGTTCGCGGTGAGCCAACTGTTCACCTTCGCCTTCTACGCGCTGCCGGACACCCGCACCCCGGCCCTGATCAACATCCCGGTGGTGGCGCTGCGGGCGCTGGTGCAGATCGGGCTGTTCGCGGCCTTCTCGGCGAGCTTCGCGGCGTCCGGAATGATGATCGGCAACACGATCTCGTACCTCGCCGCCGCCATCGCCTCCGCCTGGCTGCTGCGTCCGAGGGTGGGCCGGATCGGGCTGGGCACCATCCTGCGCACCCTGGGCCGGGTGGCGGTGGCCGCGCTCGGCGCCGCACTCGTCGGTCTGCTGGTGGTGGCCCTGCTGCCCGGCGACGACACGCCCACCCGACTGCAGGCCCTCGTGCAGCTGGTGGTCGGCGGTGCGGTGATCGGCGGTACGTACCTCGGTCTGGCGATGCTGCTCCGGATCTCCGAGATCACCGAGGTGGTCGGCATGGTCCGTCGCCGACTCGGCCGTTGATCTCCACGAATTCACCGAGTGTGATCGAGGATCACCAGGCTGGGGATGTGCCTGTGGATAACTCAGCGCGTCGCCGCTCACCTGCCGGATCGGCCTGTGGATAACCAACCGGAAGGCCGAGTGTGGTCGGCCGATCGACGGGAACCCGGCTGGCACCTGATCCACCGCGTACAGCCAGCACCGCCCCGGCGACAGCTCGTTGTAGGCGGCCTCTAGATTGGCTGGTACATGTACCAGCAACGTGGCTGACATCGGTCGTAACCGGACGAGTGCGCCCGAGTGCGAACACCCCTGTTGGTCACGGCGGGAAGATGACATGTCGGGGAGACGGCCATCCCAGGTAAGGTCGCTCTCGACGGGTACGGCAGGCACCGGCTCGCGTCGGAACCGGTCGCCCCGTGCCAGACGAATGCGGAGCGGGAAGTCACATGCCCAGCAGCGCGGGTCCATCGATCGACAAGATCACCGAGGGAGGACGGGTGACCCAGGTCGGCGAGGGTCAGGACGCGGACGAGACCACTCCGCCGGTCATGACCTTCGGTGCTCCGACGGCCGGTGAGGTCCTCGCCGAGCGTTACGAACTGGTCGAGCACATCAACAACGACAGCGCCGGCCGGTTGGTCTGGCGTGGGGTCGATGTCGTGCTGCGTCGGCCGGTAGCGGTCGTGATGCGCTACCCCGGTGGCGACTCCGCCACCGAGATGCTCCAGGCCGCGGTCGCGGCCAGCCGGGTCATCCACCCCAACCTGGTGGGCGTCTACGACGCCATCGACGAGGCCGAGCGGGCCTACGTGGTACGCGAGTGGGTCGACGGACATTCGCTGCGGGAACTGGTTTCCGAGGGGCCCCTGGACGCCGCCCGGGCCACCGCCGTCGGCAACGCGGTCGCCAGCGCCCTGGCGGCCGTACACGCCACCGGCATGGTGCACGGCAACGTGCACCCGGGCACGGTGATGATCAGCGACGACGGTCGGGTGGTGCTGGCTGATGCCCGTACCGACGGTGCCGACAGCCAGGAGAACGACGTCCGAGCCGTCGGCGGCCTCCTCTACTTCGCGCTGACCGGCTACTGGCCGCACGCCGAGGCCCCACTGCACGGCGCCACCGCAGGGCACGGCCGGGCGGCCATCCCTGACGCCGTACGCGACGCCAACGGTGCGGCGGCGGCACCCCGTCAGGTCCGGGCCGGTGTGCCGGCGTACCTGGACGACCTCACGATGGACCTGCTCGACGCCGACATCGCGCCGCCCTCCTCGGACGTCCTGGCGGCCGAACTGGCCCGACTCGACGTTCCCGAGGACGACTACCTCGACACGAACGGTCCGTTGCGCTTCGCCGCCGAGACCGGCGAGGAGCCCTCGCCGCTGGCCGCCGCCGGTGGCCGCAAGGTCGCCCTGGGCATCGCCGGCCTGCTCGCGCTCGCCCTGGTCGGCCTGCTGATCGGCATCAGCACCCTCGGCGGCGGCGAGGACGAGCCGCAGAAGAATCCGGTCGCCGCGCCCACCTCTAGCGCGCCGGTGAGCGAGGAGCCGGCGGCACCGGCGGTCCGGAACCTGAAGATCAGCGCCGCCCGGATCATCGACCCGGACAGCCGGGACCGGGCCGAGGTCCGTGACGCCGAGAAGGTGTTCGACGGCGACAAGGACGACGGCTGGTCCACGCAGACCTACCGGGGGGCCAGCAACTTCGGCAACTACAAGCGGGGCATGGGCGTCTGGATCGACCTGGGCGGCGAGCACACCATCAAGTCGGTGCAGGTGAACCTCTCCGACACGGGTGCCTCCGCCGAGCTGCTCACCGGCACCATCGACCAGCCCTCGACCAACAAGGGCGACGACGAGATTCTCAAGGCGTACAAGAAGAACCCGATCGGTCAGCCGTTCGAGGCGCACGACGGCACGACGATGACCTTCAACGGCTTCGACGCCGACCAGAAGTACCGCTACCTGCTGTTCTGGATCACCGACCTGCCGCCGAACGGCAGTGGTTACAAGGTCGGGGTCAACGAGATCACGGTCCAGGGGTCATGAGCCGAGCCCGGCCGAACTGGTGCCCCGACCGAGCCTGACAATGGAGGCAGCGACGGGTGACGCCGGTTCCGGCCGGACGGGTGGAGCAGCGGTGAGCGAGACGGGCAGTGACCTCGACCTGCTGCACGCCCACGTGGCCGGTGACCGGCATGCCTTCGGTGAGCTGTTCCAGCGGCACCGGGACCGGCTCTGGGCGGTTGCTTTGCGTACGCTCGGCGACCGCGAGGAGGCCGCCGACGCCCTCCAGGACGCCATGTTGTCGGCGCACCGCGCTGCCGCCCGGTTCCGTGGCGACGCGGCCGTCACCACCTGGCTGCACCGGATCGTGGTGAACGCCTGCCTCGACCGGATCCGCCGACGCCAGGCCCATCCCACCGTGCCACTGCCCGACGGGGTTCGGGAGCCGAGCGACGGTCACGGCACCGGCGGGGTCGAGCCCGCCGCACCGGTACGCGACCACGACACCGCGCTCGTCATCCGGCAGGCCCTGGCCACTCTGCCGATCGAGCAGCGGGCCGCGCTGGTGCTGGTGGACGTGCAGGGCTACCCGGTCGCCGAGGTAGCCCGGATCCTCGGCGTGGCCGAAGGGACGGTCAAGAGCCGGTGTGCCCGGGGTCGAGCCCGGCTAGCCGTGCTGCTCGGTCACTTGCGGACCGGGAGTGACGAGGCGCCTTCGGAAGTGCCGGCGGTCACCCCAGGGAACCCGGGCGCCCGGCGGGACGTCCGATCGGGGTCGGGACGGTCCTGGAGGCCGGACGTCAACCAGGAGGAAACGTGACAGCCGGGGAGTTCAGCGAGGTCGACCACGACCTGCTCGCCGACTACCTCGGCGGTGCCCTGGAGGGCACCCCGGAGCAGGCCGAGGTCGCCCGGTTGATCGCCCAGGATCCGTCCTGGGCGCAGGCGCACGCGCTGCTCGCCCCGGCCGTCGCCGAGGTGCGTACCGATCTGCTCGGCTGGGGCGGCTCCGCGGTGGAGATGCCGCCCGAGGTCGCCGACCGGATCCGCGCCGCACTCGACACCGCTGACCTTTCCGACGTCCTGCCCGACAGCGACGACACCGATCTGGATTCGGACATCCCGGCGACGGCTTCGGACCACAGCGACGATCGGGCTTCCACCGGGCGACCGTCCCGGGTTCCGGCGCAGCCGCTCGGTGGCCGCCGTCCGCATGCCGCACCGCCGTCCGGTCCCGACCGGAACGCCACTCGGCCTGGTCGGCGGAGTCGTCGTTGGGCCCGCGTCGCGGGGCCGGTCGCCCTCGCCGCCGCGCTGGTCGTCGGGTTGGGGACCCTGCAACTGGTCCGGCCGAATCAGGGCGGCGACACGACAGCGGGCACCGCGCTGAGCGATCCGATGACCAGCCGGCAGGTGCAGGAAGGCCAGGACGGTCCCGAGCAGGCCGCGGCCGGCGCCTCGCCCCAGCGGCTCCCGGTCACACAAGGCACCCCGCAGCGGCACACCGGGCGGGACTACACCCCGCAGGAACTGGCGACGGAGCCGGAAGCCAAGATCAGCGCCTACTCCAGCACCGAGACACCTGATGCCGGTGTCGACGTCGAGCGGATGGCCGGCCCCGCGGACCTGGCCCGGCTCGACGACCAGGTGGCGCTGACCGCCTGCCTCGCGGACATCGGCACCGAACACGGCGCGCAGCCACTGGTCTTCGAGGACATCGAGTACGCCCGTTTCCAGGGACACCCGGCGCTGGTGGTGCGCTTCACCGACGCCGCCGGCACCCGCTGGGCATGGGTCAGCGGCCCTGAATGTGGTATCCCCGGATCCGGCTCGGACAGCCGCTACCGTACGCGGGTAGGGTGAGTCGTCAGGCGCTGGACGTTTGGCCGTCCACGTGACCTGACCCACCGGATGACCGGCTCGGGAATCCCCGGTTCCTACGATGATGTTCTGGAAGTCAGTTGCCGCCGCGTCGGCACTCGGTTCGGCATCGGCGTTTCACCGATGTCGACAAGTCAACACGATTGGGAGACGGCAGTGGACGAGGTCCGCAACCTGATCATCATCGGCTCCGGGCCGGCCGGTTACACCGCGGCGGTCTACGCGGCCCGCGCCAACCTCAAGCCCCTGATCATCGAAGGCGTACAGTCCGGCGGCGCGCTGATGACCACCACCGAGGTGGAGAACTTCCCCGGCTTCGCCGACGGCATCCTCGGCCCCGAGCTGATGGACAACATGCGCAAGCAGGCCGAGCGGTTCGGCGCGGAGTTCCTGACCGATGACGTCACCCGGGTCGAGCTGACCGATACCGCCCGCCCCGACGCGTACAGCACCGTCTGGGTCGGCGAGACCGCCTACCGGGCCAGGGCCGTCATCCTCGCCACCGGCTCCGCGTGGCGTCCGCTGGGCGTACCGGGTGAGCAGGAGTACCTGGGCCACGGCGTCTCCTCCTGCGCCACCTGCGACGGCTTCTTCTTCCGCAACCACCACATCGTGGTCGTCGGTGGCGGTGACTCGGCGATGGAGGAGGCCAGCTTCCTGACCCGCTTCGCCGAGTCGGTGACCATCATCCATCGTCGGGACTCGTTCCGGGCGAGCAAGATCATGGCCGAGCGGGCGCTGGGCAACGACAAGATCAAGGTCGAGTGGAACTCCGTGGTGGAGGAGATCCTCGGCGCGGACGGCAAGGTCTCCGGGGCGCGGATCCGCAACGTGCACACCGGCGAGACCAAGGTGCTCGACGTCACCGGCGTCTTCGTGGCGATCGGCCACGACCCGCGCAGCGAGCTGTTCCGCGGGCAGGTGGAGCTCGACGACGAGGGGTACGTGAAGGTCGAGGCCCCCAGCACCCGGACCAGCATCCCCGGTGTGTTCGCCGCCGGTGACCTGGTCGACCACACCTACCGGCAGGCCATCACCGCCGCCGGCACCGGCTGTGCCGCCGCACTCGACGCGGAACGCTTCATCGCCACGCTGGCAACGGACTGAACGAGACACACCGATGCAGGAGGGACCAAACAGTGGGAGCAACCAAGTCGGTCACCGACGCTAGTTTCGCCGTCGACGTACTCAAGTCCGACAAGCCGGTTCTGGTGGATTTCTGGGCTGAATGGTGCGGACCGTGCCGCAAGGTGTCACCGCTGCTGGAGGAGATCGCCGGCGAGATGGGTGACCAGGTGAGCATCGTCAAGCTCAACATCGACGAGAACCCGGAGACGGCCCGCGCCTACCGGGTGATGTCGGTACCGACCCTCACCGTGTTCGTCAACGGCGAGCCGGTGCAGTCGATCGCGGGCGCCAAGCCCAAGGGTGAGTTGGTCAAGCTGATCCAGTCGGCTCTCTGAGCCTCGCAGCACCGCCATTTCGACCCCGTGTCCGGCTTGCTGGCACGGGGTCGAGGCGTTTTCCAACCCTGCGGATCGCCAGCGCATAACCTCGAACCGGGGGCCGCCGGACGCCGGTGACCACCTGGTCCTCGTCCGCGGTGCACGTGCCGCCGACGGGCCTGGTCAGCCACCGACCGTACAGAGGGGGCGTGCGTGCGTCCGATCCGTTCCGGTGACCGCGGACCTGCGGTAGCCGAGATCCGTGCGGTACTGACCAGCCTGGACCTCCTCTCGAAGGCCACCGGCCCGTACGACGACGAGTTCGACACCGCCACCGAGCGGGCGGTACGGGCCTTCCAGCAGTCCCGCGGCCTCAGCGTCGACGGCCGCGTCGGCGCCGAGACGTGGCGGGCGCTCGACGCCGCCCGTTGGCGACTCGGTGCCCGCACCCTCTACCACGCGGTGCCGGTGCCGCTCACCGGCGAAGACGTCCGGTCGTTGCAGGAACGGCTCCTGGAGATGGGGTACGACACCGGTCGAGCCGACGCGATCTACGGCATTCGAACGTCTCGGGCAGTGGCCCAGTTCCAGCGTGAGGTGGGGCTGACCCCCGACGGCACCTGTGGACCGCACACCATGGGGGCGCTGCGCCGGCTCGGCCGCAAGGTGGTCGGCGGTCGACCGCAGTGGCTGCGCGAGTCCGACGCCATCCGGCAGTCCGGTCCCACCCTGGTCGGCCGGACGGTGGTCATCGACCCGGGCCACGGTGGCACCGAGCCCGGTGTGGTCGTACCCGACGGGCCGCTGCGGTGGACCGAGGCGGATCTGATGCACGACCTGGCCAGCCGGCTGGAGGGTCGGCTCGCCGCATCAGGCGTACGGGTGCAACTCACCCGGGGACCGGCGCCGGAGACGTGTCTGCCCGACATCGACCGGGCGCACCTGGCGAACTCGCTCGGCGCGGACGTGTTCATCTCCCTGCACACCGACGGGCACGCCAATCCGGCTGCCGAAGGGGTCGCGACGTACCACTACGGCACCGACAACGGTGTCACCTCGGCAACCGGGGAACGACTGGCCGGGCTGGTCCAGCGGGAGATCGTGGCGCGCACCGGGCTCCGCGACTGTCGTACCCATGCCAAGGCGTGGGACCTGCTCAGGCTCACCCGCATGCCGGCGGTACGCATCGAGGTCGGCTACCTCACCTCACCGACGGACCGCGGCAGACTCATCGAGCCCCGGTTCCGGGACAAACTCGTCGAGGCCATCGTGGCGGCGGTGCAACGGATGTACCTGCCGGACGAACGCGACGTGCCGACCGGTTCGCTTGACGTCAGCGAGTTGCGGGCCGCCGTCGCCGCCGGGAACGTGGTCGACTGAGCGACCGCTCGTACGCCGTACCGCGCTGCGCGCTCAGCCGGTGGTGGACCGGGTGGCCGGGGTGGGACGCACCGGACGCAGCAGCGACTCCGGGCTCATCGAGCCGAGCAGCTTCTCCAACGCGTACTCGACGTCCGATTTCCAGCTCAACGCCGTCCGGAGTTCCAGGCGCAGCCGGGGGTAGCGGGGGTGCGGCCGGACGGTCTTGAAGCCGACCGAGAGGAAGAAGTCGGCGGGTGCGACACAGGCGCCCGCCGGGTCGGCCGCGTCACCGAACTTCGCGTCGCCGAACGCCTCGATCGCCTTGATCCCCCGCTTGGTGAGGTCACGGGCGACCCCCTGCACCAGCATCCGGCCCAGCCCACCGCCGGCGAAGGCCGGCACCACGTTCGCCGTCATCAGCAGCGCCGCGTCCGCGGAGACCGGGGAGGTGGGGAACGCCATCGAGCGGGGCACGTACGCCGGTGGGGCGTACATGACGAACCCGGCCGGCATGCCGTCGACGTAGATCAGCTTGCCGCAGGAACCCCACTCCAGCAGGGTCTGCGAGACCCACGCCTCCTTCTCGAGACCGGGGTCACCGGCCGCGCAGGCGCGGTCGGCGGAAACCGGATCAAGCTCCCAGTAGACGCATTGCCGGCACGGACGGGGCAGGTCCTCCAGGGTGTCCAGGGTCAGACTGACCAGTCGTCGCGACATCGCGTGCTTCCCCACACTAGGCTCGGCAGTGGGACCGGCTCGGACGCCACCCGCCGCATTCCTGCCCCGACGAGCGATCGTACGCCGCCGATCGGCGGCGCGGGAGAGGACGCGCAAACGCCCACCTCAGGACGGTCAGCGACCGGTCCGGTATGTGGACGGGCGCGGAATCACACACGCCGTCGGCGTCGTTCGGCGGCTAGGATCGGCACTCGGCGTGCCGTGCCGCCATGGTCGCCGGTGTCCCGGGTAATCCGGGACGGGAGCCGTCCGCGCAGCATCGAGGTGATGTCATGACCGGCACAACGCTCGACGACTACACCGATCGGTACGCCCGCCGGGTGCGGGGGATGACCGCCTCGGAGATCCGGGCCTTGTTCGCGGTCGCCAGCCGACCGGAGGTCGTCTCTCTGGCCGGTGGCGCACCGTACATCGCCGCGCTGCCGCTGGACGCGGTGGGCGAGATGCTGGGTCGGCTCAGCAGCGAGCACGGGACCACCACCCTTCAGTACGGCATCGGCCAGGGCACCCTGGAGCTGCGCGAGCGGATCTGCGAGGTGATGGCCCTCTCCGGCATCGACGCCTCCTGCGGCGCGTCACCGGACGACGTGGTGGTGACCGTCGGCGGGCAGCAGGCCCTCGACCTGGTGGCGCGACTCTTCCTCGATCCGGGTGACGTGGTACTCGCCGAGGGCCCGACCTACGTCGGTGCTCTCGGGGTCTTCCAGGCCGCCCAGGCGCAGGTCGTGCACGTGCCGATGGACGAGGACGGCCTGATCCCGGAGGCGCTGGAGACGGCCATCGCGGAGCAGTCCCGGGCCGGTCGGCGGGTGAAGTTCCTCTACACCATCCCGACGTACCAGAATCCGGCCGGTGTGACGCTGACCGAGGAGCGCCGGGAACGGGTGCTGGACATCTGCGAACGCGCCGGTCTGCTGGTGGTCGAGGACGACCCGTACGGCCAGTTGGGTTTCGAGAAGGAGGCACCCGCTCCGCTGCGGGCCCGACGCCGACACGGGGTCTTCTACCTCAGCACCTTCTCCAAGACGTTCGCCCCCGGCCTGCGCGTCGGCTGGATCCTCGCCCCGCACGCCGTACGCGACAAGTTGGTCATCGCCAGCGAGGCGCAGATCCTCTGCCCCAGCGCGTACGCGCAGTCGGCCGTCAGCACGTACCTGACCACCATGCCCTGGCGTGAGCAGCTGAAGGTCTACCGGGAGGTCTACCGGGAGCGGCGGGACGCGATGCTCACCGCGCTGGCGGATCTGATGCCGGCGGGGACCAGGTGGACCAACCCGGGTGGCGGTCTCTTCGTCTGGGCGACCCTGCCCGAAGGGCTCGACTCGAAGGCGATGATGCCTCGGGCCATCGCCGCCCGGGTCGCCTACGTGCCGGGCACCGGCTTCTACGCCGACGGCAGCGGGGCCGGCAACATCCGGCTCAACTTCTCCTTCCCCCCGCCGGAGCGGATCCGGGAAGGGGTGCGTCGGCTGGCCGGCGTGATGGAGCAGGACATCGCCATGCGGCGGGTGTTCGGTGCGGTCGGCGGGCCGGGCACCCGGCGCGGCCAGGCCGGCTCCGACACCCCCGGTCCTGACTTGGCATGATGCCCGGCATGGGTTCTGCCGCTGCCGAAGAAACGCCTGTCTCCGGTCCCACCGCCGATGACCTGCACGTGGTCGTGCTCGCCGGTGGCCTGTCGTACGAACGGGACGTGTCGCTGCGCTCGGGCCGCCGGGTGCTCGACGCGCTGCGGTCGGTCGGGGTGGAGGCGGAGCTCCGCGACGCCGACGTGGCTCTGCTGCCGGCGCTGGCCGCCGACCCGCCGGACGCCGTGGTGATCGCGCTGCACGGCGCCACCGGCGAGGACGGCTCGCTGCGTGGCGTACTCGACCTCTGCGGCGTACCGTACGTCGGCTGTGACGCGCGGGCCTCCCGGCTGGCCTGGGACAAGCCGTCGGCGAAGGCGGTGCTTCGGGAAGCGGGCATCGCCACTCCCGACTGGGTCGCGCTGCCGCACGACCGGTTCAGCGAACTGGGCGCGGTGGCGGTACTGGATCGCATCGTGGACCGGCTGGGACTGCCGCTGATGGTGAAGCCTGCCCAGGGCGGTTCGGGCCTCGGCGCCGCCGTGGTCCGGGACGCGGCGGCACTGCCGGCCGCCATGGTCGGTTGTTTCGCGTACGACCCGACGGCGCTGGTGGAACGGTACGTCTCCGGCATGGACGTCGCGGTCTCCGTCATCGACCTAGGCGACGGCCCCCAGGCGCTGCCGCCGGTCGAGATCGTGCCCCGCAACGGCGTCTACGACTACGCGGCGCGCTACACCGCAGGCCGGACCACCTGGCACACCCCGGCACGCCTCGAACCGGCGGTCGCCGAGAAGGTGGGCGAGGTCGCGCTCGCCGCCCACACGGCGCTCGGCCTACGCGACCTCAGCCGAGTGGACCTCATCGTCGACTCGGCCGGGCTGCCGCATGTCCTGGAGGTCAACGTCTCCCCGGGCATGACCGAGACCTCGCTGCTGCCGCTGGCGGTGCAGGCCGCCGGACTGGACTTCGGACGGGTGATCGGCTCCCTGGTCGCCCGCGCAGTCAGCCGCCGGTGACCGCCTGAGGCGGTACCCCTCCCGGCTTCTCAGCTACCTCGCTCGCCTGCGAAGGCGCCGCAGCGGCCTCGCCGCTCGACCCCTCGATGCCCGACGCTTGGACGCCCGACGCTTCGCCGCTCGGCTCTTCCTGCTGTGCCGGGGGGTCGTCGGCGTGGTCGCCCTCCTGCTCGTCAATGCTGCGTCCCTGCGGTGTCGACGGCTCGGCCGGGTCCGGGGCGGTCTGCGCCGTGGATGGCGCCTCCTCGTCGGCGGGGGCCGCAGGAACGCCGCCCGGCGCATCCGGTGGGTCGGCCGTCTCTCCGATCGCGTCCAGCAGCGAGCCGCCCTCGGTCGGTTCGCTCTCGGCCGGCGCTGATTGCGCGGCGATGCTGGACGGGGCCTGCCACTGGATACGGGGCGGCTCGGCGAGCGGACGTCCGCCGAACTCGGCCAGCCAGGCGGCCACCAGGGCCAGGTTCTCCCGCCACTTCTCCTCCGAGATCGGCGGCAGGATCGAATCCCACAGGGAGAGGAAGGTGCCCCGCAACTGCAGCCGCCCGTACGGGCGGGCGAGGAACCACATGTGCAGGTGAGCCGACCCGTCACCCCAGCGGTTGACGTGGACCCGGGCCACCCCGTCCAACGACCGGATGGCGCGTTCCAGTCGTACGGTCATCACGCCCAGCTCGGCGGCGAGCAGGTTGGGTAGGTCGCCGAGATCCAGGTGCGACCGGGATTCCAGGATGAGAACCATCGGCAGGCCGGTGGGACGATCCATCGCGCGTACGCGCCATCGCTCACCAACCCAGATGTAGGCGTCATCCGGCGCCTGACAGGCGGTGCATTCGCGGTGCGCTTCGCCCTTGCGGGGCGGCTCGACCGGGACCGGGTCGTCGAGGTGTTTGACCCGCAGGTCACCCTCGAAGGGAAAGGACGGCCACTGGGTGAAGTCCGGGACTGAGGGAGGGGTGTCGGGCACGAGGCTGACCCTAACCGAGTCCGGCACCGCTGTCCCTACCCGAATCGAGTTCGCCTCAGCAGGCGAAGATCAGGCCGAAGCAGAGGTTGTCCCCAGGGATATCCACAGGCTCCCCGATACTCCGGCCACACCTGCGAGCCCTGCTTCGACAAGGGATTTCAGTCCGTGTTCCACGTGAAACAACGACGGCCTGTGGATAACTGGTGTGGATAACATTTGGACCTTCGATGGGCTGTGGACATCGGGCCTGTGCGGCCGGGCGAGGCGGCTACGTTTCACGTGAAACCGTGCCTCCTTTGAACCACGCTCAGCGCGGCTCGGTGACGCGTAAAACGCGGGCGTCGCTGTGCCAGCGATCTCGGAACCGCTCTGCGGCTCGAAGACTTCGACCACCGGTGAACGCTGATCCGAGTGCCTGGGTCGGACAAGCGTCAACACGAGGACGAGCACCGCCCAGGGGTGAGGTCGGCAGATTGACCTTCCCCTCTGCCACACAACACGTCGCTGTCATCGAGGCCTGGCCAACGACTCGGCAGTTGCGGACTCTGGGCGTCTCCGTGTCCCAGCCAAGGCGGGACCCTCCTCACCGCCGCCCGCCCAGCCCGCCCCTCAGGATCGTCATCGGTCGGATCTTGGGCGACGACGATAGCCGGACGAGCGACTGCTTGAGCATCCACTCGGACAGCCCTGGAAGCCGCGCCAAAGCCGGGGCTGGTGCCCGGTCGTTCAGGCGGCAGTTGCCTCCTAGACGCTGAACGCCGGCCGGCCACGACGCCTGGGCCCTGCGGCGCCCGTCGTCATAGGCCTTCACGACCTCTGTAGGCGACGCGGCGGCGTCAGGATCATCCGCCCCAACTCGGGTCGTCCTCGGGCCTCTCCACGGCACAGCGGCGTTCAGAGGGCGCAGACCCGTCCGGTGGGCGGAGCCTCAGACAGAGAGGGCCGGGCTTGCAGGGCAACGAGAAGGCATCCGACTGCCACACCAGGACCGCCGCTGCTTCCCCTGGTATTCCCGCCATGGTTCGGAGGGCGGTGCGGGGGCGGTGCTGAGCGCAGCGAGAAACGGATACGGGTGCGACACCGGGGTCCAGTCGTTGCGGATGCGGGGCGCGGATTTGAGACCGAGGCCCAGGAGGATCGGATGCGGGGCGCGGAACGAGCCCGGAACCCGGGTCGGGAGCGCGCGGCGACGGGGGCACGCCACGACGGGGGCACGCCGTGACGCGGGTGCCATGCTGGGAGGCGGGAAGTGTTGGTGCGGTGGCCGGGTTGCGTAGCCGTCATCAGAAAGCATCCGATGGTGATCTGGGTGCCCGGTGCCACCTGCTCGTCCTCGTTCGGGTTCTGAAACCGGGCCACGGCCCCCGGGTGAAACTGCACCGCCACCAGAAAGCCCTGACTCTCTAGCACCTGCTTGCCCTGGGGCGTCGGGCTGGAACACGATGCGCGAGGGCTTGACCCGCGCCGTGCCCTCCGGCGCGCCCGTACCCCCGGCAGGCATCCGCGTTCCGCACCGACCGCCATCCCACTCGCCCTCCGCGCGCCCGCCCCCGCCGCGTTGATCAAGAGGTTTGCGTCTGAATCCGGCCACGTCTAGACGCAAACTTCTTGATCAACGCGCTTCGGTGGTGGGACCGCGCGCCTCTGCCTTACCGGATCGGCGGCAGCCCTGTTTCACGTGAAACGCAGGCACCCAATGCAAACGGCCGCACCTTCCGAAGAAGCGTGCGGCCGCTGCAAATGGAAGCTGAAGTTGGGTGGTCAGCCCTCCGCCTGCTCCCGGTTGACTCCGATGAGGTCGACGATCCGCTCCAAGTCGTCCACCGTGGCGAACTCGATCGTGATCTTGCCCTTGCTCCGCCCGATGTCAACCTTGACGCGGGTGTCGAAGCGGTCGGAGAGCCGATCGGCGAGGTCGTTGAGGCCAGGTGCGTGCGGCTTGGCCCGGCGCTTCGCCGTCTCCTTCTTGCCCGTCCCTTCGCTCAGCGAGAGCGCGACGATTTCTTCTGTCGCTCGTACCGACAGACCTTCGGCCACGATCCGCAGCGCAAGCTGCTCCTGGGCCTGCGGGTCTTCCAGACTCAAGAGCGCCCGCGCGTGTCCCGCCGAGAGCACCCCGGCGGCGACCCGCCGCTGCACCTGAGCCGGCAGGTTCAGCAGTCTGATGGTGTTGGAGATCTGCGGCCGGCTGCGACCGATCCGGCGGGCCAGCTCCTCGTGGGTCGCCCCGAACTCCTCCAGCAGCTGCTGGTAGGCCGCAGCCTCCTCCAGCGGGTTCAGGTTGGCCCGGTGGATGTTCTCCAGCAGCGCGTCGCGGAGCATCGCGTCGTCACGGGTGTCCCGGACGATCGCCGGGATGGTCTCCCGTTCGACCGCCTGGGCGGCTCGCCAGCGTCGCTCGCCCATGACGAGTTCGAACTTCTCGTCGTCGAGTTGGCGTACCACGATCGGTTGGAGGAATCCGACCTCTCGGATCGAGGTCTTGAGTTCCTCCAGCGCCTCCTCGTCGAAGACCTGCCGAGGCTGCTTCGGGTTGGGCACGATCGAGTCGACCGGAATCTCGGCGAAGCGTGCGCCGGGCACCGGGCTCAGGATCGGATCAGGCGTGATCGCCGGCGCCGACACCGACACCGTGGGTGGCGCGTCGACGGCCGGTGCCGCGCTCGGCGCGGTCGGGATCGCGGCGGAGCCGGCACCAGCATCCGGTGCCGGTCCGGTCGGGATCAACGCGCCCAGGCCCCGTCCCAGACCGCCCCTAGGACGGTTCTTCATGCCACCCCTCCCAGTGCCTCATCCGCACTACGCATTCCGGCTCACCGGCTCCTTGACGCCCCGCTCGGCGATCTCCTGGGCGGCTTCGAAGTAGCTCGTCGCCCCCCGCGATCCGGGATCGTAGGTCATCACCGACTGACCGTAGCTGGGTGCCTCGGAGACCCGGACGTTACGCGGAATCACCGCCTGGAGCACCTTGTCGCCGAAGTGGTTCCGCACGTCCTGCTCGACCGCGTCGGCGAGCCGGGTACGCCGGTCGTACATGGTGAGCAGGATCGTGGAGACCTCAAGCCGCGGGTTGAGGTGCTGGCGGACCAGGTTGATGTTGTTGATCAGCTGGTTCAGCCCTTCCAGCGCGTAGTACTCGCACTGGATGGGGATGAGGACCTCCTGGGCAGCCACCAACGCGTTCACCGTCAGCAGGCCCAGCGACGGCGGGCAGTCGATGAAGACGTAGTCGAAGTGCCCGGGATAGGCCGCGATGGCGCGGGCCAGTCGCGACTCACGGGCCACCACGGAGACCAACTCGATCTCGGCGCCGGCCAGGTCGATCGTGGCCGGTACGCACCAGAGGTTCGGGATGCCCTCGACCGCCTGGGCCACCTCTTCCAGCGGCACGCTGTTGATGAGGCAGTCGTACACATCCGGGACGCCGGTGTGGTGCGGCACGTTGAGCCCGGTGGAGGCGTTGCCCTGCGGGTCGAGGTCCACCACCAGCACCCGGTTGCCGTGCAGGGCGAGCGCCACTGCAAGGTTCACCGTGGTTGTGGTCTTACCCACGCCACCCTTCTGGTTGGCGACACACATGACCCGGGTCCGCTCCGGCCGAGGCATGGTCACCTCGCCACTGGGATTCAGGATCTGCACGGCGCGCATCGCCTCCATAGCCAACGGTGGGTCATCCTCTTCGCGCGTCGGGGTTTCACGTGAAACGTACGCGGCCTCGGGGGTTGCCGGCTCGTAGGGCCCGGCGGGCGTGTCGGACGCAGGCCGCGGATCCGGCACCGGCTGGTACGGCGGTGCCGGCTCGAAGCGTGCCGACGCCGAGCTGTTTCGACGGATCGGAATCACGCGTGCCTCGGGACTGGCATTGCCCGGCCGAGCCCCCGAATCCGAGCCACCCGGGTCCACCTCACCGCTGCGAGGCCACGGGGCGTCCGGTACGGAGGCCTCTCCGCGAGCGGCCGGCGGGTTCTGAGCGCCCTCGGAAGGTCGCCAGCCCGGGTATTCGGTTTCACGTGAAACAGGGTCGCCCGCCGACCCGGTCACGCGTGGATCGTCATACCTACCGTCGTCATGCACCTGTCATCCCTGCCCGCTTCGGATGGTCGGTCCGCACCCGCCAACCGGGCCGCTCGCGCTGTCCCGCAGAGGTCTCGCCCGGCAGGAGCGGCAGGCCCGGAGGAGATCCATCGCCGCCCGCTCCACACTATCGACGCGCGGCCAGCCTACGGCCCATGGGCGTGGCCGGTCCATGTTGGGTTCGTAACCCGCCGGTGCAACACCCACATCCGTGACTGTTTGGACAGAGACGTGAGGCGCACCCTCACCGGCGGCGGGACTTGCCCCCTCGGGACTTCTTGGCCGATCCCCGAGGGGTCGGGCCCACCAGACGTTCCCGCACGATCTCCACCACGACGGTGGGCGGTTCGACGATGCGCTCACCGCAGCGGTGCAGCACCGGTTCCGCACCGCCGAGGCGATGCACCGCAGGCGCATGCTCGACGATCTCGTCGGCCGCCGAGGCGCCCTTGAGAGCCAGCAGCCGACCGCCGGGCGCCGCCAGCGGCAGGCACCAGGCGGCGAGCCGGTCCAGCGGTGCCACCGCGCGGGCGGTCACCACGTCACCCCGTACCGGATCGGGTCCCGCCGCGACCTCCTCGGCCCGCCCGCGCAGCACCTGGACCGAGTCCTCCAGACCCAGTGCGTCCACCGCCTCGGTCAGGAAGGCGGTCCGGCGTGCCAACGGTTCGAGCAGCGTCACCTGCAGGTCGGGGCGGGCGATGGCGAGCACCAGGCCGGGCAGTCCGGCACCGGATCCCACGTCGATCACGGTGGCGTCGGTCGGGATCAACTCACCCACCACCGCGCAGTTCAGCAGGTGCCGGTCCCAGATCCGAGGTGCCTCGCGCGGCCCGATCAGGCCGCGCACCACGCCGTCGGTGGCCAGCAGTTCGGCGTACGCGGCAGCCAGGTCGAGGCGGGCGCCGAAGAGTCGCCCCGCCGCCTCGGCCAGCTCCGGCGGCAACAGTGCCACGGCCGGATCGGGGCTGTCGGGGTGGACAGCCGGCGGCCCGGGCGGCGTACCACCCGGGCCGGTCGGGATACCACCCCTGAAGTCGTCTCCGTACACCCGCTCAGTCCGCGGGGCGGACGACGATCCGCCGGTTGGGCTCGACACCTTCGGACTCGCTCTCCACGCCGTCGATCGCGTTGACCACGTCGTGCACGCACTTGCGCTCGAACGCGGACATCGGCTCCAGCCGCACCGCTTCGCCGTGCTCCTTGACCTTCTCGACGGCGTTACGCGCCACCGCCGCGAGTTCCTTGCGCCGGCTGGCCCGGTAGCCGCCCACGTCGAGCAGCAGCCGGCTCGGCGAGCCGGTCTGCCGGAACACGGCGAGCCGGGCCAGTTCCTGAAGGGCTTCGAGGGTGGCACCCCGCTGGCCGACGAGGTTCTGCAGGCGGCCACCGACCACCTCGACCACAGGGCGACCGCCCGACACCAACTCGTCGATGTCGCCGTCGTAGTCGAGGATGTCGAGGAGCCCCTCGATGTAGTCGGCTGCGATCTCACTCTGCCAGAACAGGTCGCCGTCGCCCTTGGCCGGCGCAGTCTCGGTCTCCTCGGGCTCGCCGTCGACCGGAGCCGCCGCAGTCGGCTCGTCGTCCAAGGACTGGTCGGCGCGGGGGATGCTGGTGTCGGTCACGGTGTCATCTCCGTACTCGCTCGGCCGGACCTGCGGTCCGCTGGTTCCCCGGGGCCGGCGGGACGTCACCGGTGCCCACGGGCACGTCTGTAGGGCAGTTTCGCCCGTTCACCGCGACCTGCGCGGCGCTTCGCGCTTGCGGCGCCGACCTTCCGGCGGCTGCACGCCAAGGCGAGGGGCCGTCGCCGGCTTCCCGGCGACGGCCCGGACGGTTCAGCCCTGCCGCTTGGCGGGGCGGCCCTTCTTCGGGTTGGCCGGCTTGGCACCCGGCTTCGGGCCGGCGACCTTCGGCGTGGCCGGCTTGGTCGGTGCCGGCGCGGGCTTGCTACGGCCGAACAGGCCGCTGGTCTTCGCCGGCTGAGCGCCGGTGCCCGGCTTGCTGGTGGCGGTCACCGGCGGGGGGAACTTGCGCAGCACCCACTGCTGCTGGCCGAGAGTGAAGAGGTTGTTGGTGACCCAGTAGATGATCACACCGATCGGGAAGATCGCGCCGGAGATCAGCAGCGACAGCGGGATGCCGTAGAGCATCAGGCGCTGGATCATCCGCTGCTGCGGGTCCTCCGCCCAGCCCGTCTTGAGGATCATCTGGCGACTGGTGAGGTAGGTGGTGCCCATCATCACCAGCACCAGGATGCCGGCCATGATCTTGACGGTGGTGCCGTTCGCACCCAGCTGGGCCAGCTCCGCCGCGGTCGAACCGAACTTGCTGGCGATCGGGGCGGTGAACAGCGTCGCGTCCGAGGCGCTGTTGAACTGCTCGACCGACCAGCCGTAGATGTCCTTGTTGCTCTTCGCCGGGTCCGGGTTGAGGCGGCGCAGCACGTGGAACAGGCCGAGGAACACCGGGATCTGGAGGAACATCGGAAGGCAGCCCATCAACGGGTTGGCCTTTTCCTTCCGATAGAGCTCCATCATTTCTTTCTGGAGCGTCTCCCGGTCGCCCTTGTGCTTCTCCTGCAGGGCCTTGACCTGCGGCTGAAGCGCCTGCATCGCCCGCTGCGACTTGATCTGCTTGACGAAGATCGGGAAGAGGATCACCCGGACGGTGACCACCAGGAAGATGATGGCGAGGATCCACGACCAGTTGGTACCGAGGACCGCGGTCTCCGGGACCCCGATGGCGTCCCAGGCCGAATGCCAGGCCAGCAGGATCCACGAGATCGCGTAGTAGATCCAGTCGAGACTAAACACTCAGGCTCCAGTCACGTCGGCAGCTCGGCGGTCGCCCGGCACCGGCACCGGGTCGTATCCACCAGGATTGAATGGATGGCAGCGCGACAGCCGCCGGACCGTCAGACCGGCTCCCCGAAGCGCGCCATGTCGGGTTACCGCCTCCAAGGCGTACGCACTGCACGACGGGTAGAACCGACAGCGGGCCGGCAGCGCCGGACTTATCCACCGACGGTACGCGATAATAGGAAGGGCCAGCATCCGGGCACCGAGGGTAGCCGGACGACCCACTTTCGGTTCGGTGTTCACCGTCGCCGTCCCCGGCTGGTCCGAGCGGCCCGCAGCGCGTCGCTCAGGTCAGCACCGAGCCGCTGGTACGTGGCCTCGGCGGCAGCCGGCAGGGCCCGTACGACGAGGGTGCTTCCGGCCGGCAGCTCCGACAGCCGCTCCCGGACCAGATGCCGCAACCGACGGCGGACCTTGTTCCGGACCACTGCCGGCCCGACGGCCTTGGAAACCACGAAACCGGCACGGGACGTCGGCGCGGAGTTCTCCTCCGTGCCGCCCCGCACCGGTTCCGGCGCTACGTCTGGGGTGCCTCCGGTTGTGTCCGGCACTGTCAGGTGCACGACCACCGTGCCCCGACCAGCCCGACGGCCACTGCGGACCGCTGCGGCGAAGTCGTTGCTGCGCCGCAGTCGCTGCGCGGCTGTCAGCACGACTGCCAGTCCCCGGGAGCGGGCCCGGTCGGCCTCAGGCCGACAGGCGGGCGCGACCCTTGGCGCGACGGGTCGAAAGGATGGCGCGGCCGGCCCGGGTGCGCATACGCAGCCGGAAGCCGTGGGTCTTCGCGCGCCGGCGGTTGTTCGGCTGGTAGGTGCGCTTGCTCACGTCAGGCTCTCCGTTGTCGGACGGCCACGGCATCAAACGCCGAGGTCGTGGTGGTCCAGGCCGCCGCGCTGGCGGCCTCGATCGGTGCTGCCCGGACGGTGCGACGAGCGCACACTCCGCGGCATCTCAAGAACACCGGGAGCCCCCACAGGCAGCGAGCACCCATCACCCTAGCAGAGGGCGTGAGAGCAGCCCCTCCAGCGTAGGTCGGGGTGCAATCACCGTCAAACCGACCGACCCGTACGGTTTACCTGCGGTGAAGTACGACCGAAGCGGTGGATTTCACTGATGCCGACAAGGCACCAGGCGCGTCGACGGTTGATGATGCGGCGACAACGCTGTTACCGTGCCCGATTGCGGTCAGCGTCTCCAGGTCCGGATGTCGCCGGCAGGGCAAGACCGGACACGGTGGTGAATCGTTCGGCACGGTGAACCCCGCTTCAGCACCCGGCCATGGCAGGGGTAGGTCCGACCCATGCCCGGCAGGCGGCCACAATCGGTCGGCACACAGGCTGTGGATAACTTGTGGAGAACGACCGGGTGGGACGACGGGTGGGTTACCGGTCACACCTACCCGGCACTGGACCTCCGGATGGCCGGGGGGACGGCGGCATCCGGGAGCAGAGGCGAGGGGGTGGCACGACGGTGGCCGGTACGACCGACCTTGCCGCGGTGTGGACGGCGACCACGGATGAACTCGCCGACGAGATCATCTCTGCACAGCAGCGGGCGTACCTGCGGTTGACCCGGTTACGGGCCATCGTCGAGGACACCGTGCTGCTCTCCGTGCCCGACGCCTTCACCCGAGACGTGATCGAGTCGCGCCTGCGGCCGGCCATCACCGAGGCGCTCACCCGTCGGCTCGGCCGACCGATCCAGGTAGCGGTCACCGTTCGGCTACCCGAGGACGGCCGTACCGAGGGCACCGTCTACCACAGCGCCGCAGAATCCGGGCCGGCCGTACACGACGGCGGCCCGGTCGATTACGCAGGCCCGGCCGAGTCGGGGGCGACCACCGACGACCGCCAGCAGCTTCCGCTCATTCCCGAGCAGCACCACCCCCACCGGTTCGACCGACCCGTACCGGAGACTCCGCACGTCGCCGACGGCGGTCCGCGTACCGGCCCGCCCGTGGCCGACGGTCAGGAGACCCTCTTCGGCGCGGCGTTCGTCGAGCCCGGCCGTTCGGGTGGGGAAGCGCGGCGGCAACCCCAGCGACTCGGCTTCGCCGACCAAGCCGGCCAGCTGGATCCGCCGAACCCCGGCCCGCGCGGGTTCGCCGGCCGGTACGGCGACGACCCGGGAGTCTCCCCCCGCGACCAGCACGTGATCCGCTCGCTGCCCGGCGACGGTGGGGGCACCGACAGCGGTCCCGGTCGCAGCGGCGCGGACCATCGCAGCCGGGACGACCGGCGACTGCCCGCCGGCGCGGACAGCGGCGGCAACCGGCTCAACCCGAAGTACATGTTCGAGACGTTCGTCATCGGCTCGTCCAACCGGTTCGCCCATGCCGCCTCCGTCGCGGTGGCCGAGTCACCGGCGAAGGCGTACAACCCGCTGTTCATCTACGGCAGCTCCGGGCTGGGCAAGACCCACCTGCTGCACGCCATCGGGCATTACGCCACCACGCTGGGCAACGCCCGCTCGGTCCGGTACGTCTCGACCGAGGAGTTCACCAACGACTTCATCAACTCGCTGCGGGACGACAAGACGAGTGCGTTCCAGCGCCGCTACCGCGACGTCGACATCCTGCTGATCGACGACATCCAGTTCCTGGAGAACCGCGAGCGGACCCAGGAGGAGTTCTTCCACACCTTCAACACGCTGCACAACGCCAACAAGCAGATCGTGATCACCTCCGACCGCTCGCCGAAGCAGCTCGCCACGCTGGAGGACCGGCTGCGGACCCGCTTCGAGTGGGGCCTGCTGGCCGATATCCAGCCGCCCGACTTGGAGACCCGGATCGCGATCCTGCAGAAGAAGGCGGCGCAGGAGCGGCTGTACGCGCCACCGGACGTGCTGGAGTTCATCGCCTCCCGGGTGTCGAACTCGATCCGGGAGTTGGAGGGGGCCCTGATCAGGGTCACCGCCTTCGCCAGCCTGACCCGCTCCAGCGTCGAGCTGTCGCTGGCCGAGGAGGTGCTCCGGGACTTCATCCCGGACGGCACCGGCCCGGAGATCACCGCCGACCAGATCATGGTCTCCACCGCCGACTACTTCGGCGTCAGCCTGGAGGATCTGCGCGGCCACTCCCGCTCCCGGGTGCTCGTCAACGCCCGTCAGGTGGCCATGTACCTGTGTCGCGAGCTGACCGACCTGTCGCTGCCCCGCATCGGTCAGGCGTTCGGTGGCCGGGACCACACCACCGTCATGCACGCCGACCGGAAGATCCGGCAGCAGATGGCCGAGCGGCGCTCGCTCTACAACCAGATCGCCGAGCTGACCAACCGGATCAAGCAGAACACCTGAGGCGTACGCGCCCGTACGAGCCCGGCTGGGACCACCCGGCCGGGCTTTCTGGTGCCCGGCGGGTTGACTCTCGACGAGGTGTAGACCACAGCATCGAGGCCGTGACCACGCAGGTTCCCACTCGTTGTCCACAGCTCGTCACCCACAGGCTGTGGACAACCACGCACTGCATATGGCCAGTTACCCACAGGCTGTGGAGAAAAGCTGGGGACAACGTTGTGGACGCCTGTGGACGCCTGGGGACAGCCGTTCGCTCTGTCCACCGCGGACGACCCACCTGTGGGAAAGCTGTTGAAGGTTCTGGGGAAAACCGGCGACGCGACGGCCACCCCGATCCACAGGGCTGGGGAGAAAGTCGGTGGATAACCGGTGGATAACCAGTGGACAGCGGTGGACAACTGGGGACACCGAACCCGCCTGTGGACCGAGGGCCCAGTTGTACCCCGGGTTCTCCACAGCAAAACCACCGGTGGATAACGCGCTGACCTGGGCAGACGAGGGTTCTCCACAGTTTGCACAGGTGCGATGAAGACGATGAGTTATCTCTTCTGAAAGAACGAAAACCAATCATCACCGTTGGACTTCCTGTGGATCGTTCGATTGCTGCCGAACTCAGTCGTCAGCACCGACACGATCCACGGGGTCGGACGCACAGCCGATACCCACGCGCCCTAAGGTGCGAGGGGTACCGCACGCCAGGCGGGTCGGTGGGCAGCGGCCGGCATGAGAGAGTTGACGACGTCGACGTCGACGCGGAGGCATTGATGAAGTTCCGAGTGGAGCGCGACGCGCTCGCCGAGGCCGTGGCCTGGACCGCTAAGAGCCTGCCCAACCGGCCGTCCGTACCGGTGCTGGCCGGCGTGATGCTCCGTGTCACCGACGGCACCCTGCAGGTGTCCGGCTTCGACTACGAGGTTTCCAGCCAGGTGACGGTGGAGGTGCAGGGCGACGCCGACGGCGCCGCGCTGGTCTCCGGTCGCCTGCTGGCCGAGATCACCAAGGCACTGCCCGGCAAGCCGGTGGACATCGCCGCAGTCGGCGCGCACCTCGAACTGGTCTGCGGCAGCGCGCGGTTCACCCTGCCCACCATGCCGGTGGAGGACTACCCGACCCTGCCGGAGATGCCGGAGAGCGCCGGCACGATCGACGCCGCCGCCTTCGCCGCCGCCGTCGCCCAGGTCGCCGTCGCGGCCAGCCGCGATGAGACGCTGCCGATGATGACCGGCGTACGCGTCGAGCTGTCCGGTGGCACCCTGTCCATGCTCGCCACCGACCGCTACCGCCTCGCCCTGCGCGAGATGGAGTGGAACCCGGACGACCCGGAGATCAGCATCAACGCGCTGGTGCCGGCCCGCACCCTCAACGACACCGCCAAGGCACTCGGCCCGGTCGGCGGCCAGGTCACCATGGCCCTGTCCCAGGGCGCAGCCGGTGAGGGCATGATCGGATTCTCCGGCGGCACCCGACGCACCACCAGCCGCCTGCTCGACGGCGCCAACTACCCGCCGGTGCGCTCGCTCTTCCCCGCCAGCCACAACGCCGAGGCCCGGGTGCCGGTCAGCACCCTCATCGAGGTCGTCAAGCGCGTCGCCCTGGTCGCCGAACGCACCACCCCCGTGCTGCTCAGCTTCAGCGCCGACGGGCTGGTCGTCGAGGCCGGCGGCACCGAGGAGGCACGGGCCAGCGAGGCGATGGAAGCCACCTTCACCGGCGAGCCACTCACCATCGGCTTCAACCCGCAATACCTCATCGACGGGCTGGCAAACCTCGGCGCGCAGTTCGCCGTGCTCCAGTTCGTCGACGCCTTCAAGCCTGCGGTCATTTCCCCAGCTGGCGAGGATGGCGAGCTCATCGGTGGGTACCGGTACCTCATCATGCCGATCCGCGTATCCCGCTGATCGCAGAGAACCAGCACCCCACGAAAGGTAACGACGAGATGCAGCTCGGCCTGGTAGGCCTCGGTCGGATGGGCGGCAACATGCGCGAGCGACTGCGCGCCGCCGGACACGAGGTGGTCGGTCTTGACCACAACGCGGAGCTGAGTGACGTCGCGAACGCGTCGGAACTGGCCGAGAAGTTGGCGGCCCCCCGCGCGGTCTGGGTGATGGTGCCCGCCGCCGTCACCGACGCCACCATCGACGAACTGGCCGAGGTACTCGGCGAAGGCGACATCATCATCGACGGCGGCAACTCGCGCTTCAGCGACGACGCCCCGCGAGCCGAACGGCTCAACGAGCGCGGCATCGGCTACGTCGACGTGGGTGTCTCCGGGGGCGTCTGGGGCCGGCAGAACGGCTACGGCCTGATGGTCGGCGGCTCCCAGGAACACGTCGACCGGCTCATGCCGATCTTCGAGGCGCTCAAGCCCGAGGGCGACTTCGGATTCGTGCACGCCGGCCCGGTCGGCGCCGGCCACTACGCCAAGATGGTGCACAACGGCATCGAGTACGGCCTGATGCACGCCTACGCCGAGGGCTACGAGCTGATGACCGCCTCCGAGCTGGTCACCAACGTGCCCGGCGTGATCAAGTCCTGGCGGGAAGGCACCGTCGTACGGTCCTGGCTGCTGGACCTGCTCGACCGTGCGCTCGACGAGGACCCGGAACTGGCCCAGCTGACCGACTACACCGAGGACACCGGCGAAGGCCGCTGGACGGTCGACGAGGCGGTCCGCCTCGCCGTACCGCTGCACGTCATCACCGCCTCGCTGTACGCCCGGTTCGCCTCCCGCCAGGACGAGTCGCCGGCCCTGAAGGCCGTCTCCGCGCTGCGCCAGCAGTTCGGCGGCCACGCCGTCCGCAAGCGCTGACCGGCACCCGGCCCCCGTGTACGTCCGCCGGCTCGAACTGGTCGACTTCCGCTCGTACGAGCGGGTCGGTGTCGACCTCGAACCGGGGCCGAACATCCTCATCGGCGCCAACGGCGTCGGCAAGACCAACCTGGTCGAGGCGCTCGGCTACGTGGCGACCCTGGACTCGCACCGGGTCGCCACCGACGCCCCGCTGGTGCGGATGGGTGCCACCGCAGCGGTGATCCGCTGCGCGGTCGTACACGAGGGCCGGGAACTGCTCGTCGAGCTGGAGATCGTGCCCGGCAAGGCCAACCGGGCCCGACTCGGCCGATCCCCGGCCCGCCGCGCCCGCGACGTGCTCGGCGCGCTACGGCTGGTGCTCTTCGCCCCGGAAGACCTCGAACTCGTCCGAGGCGACCCCGCCGAACGCCGCCGCTACCTCGACGACCTGCTGGTGCTGCGCCAACCCCGCTACGCGGGCGTACGCGCCGACTACGACCGGGTGGTCAAACAACGCAACGCGCTGCTGCGTACCGCGTACCTGGCCCGCAAGACCGGCGGCACCCGCGGCGGTGACCTGTCGACGCTCGCCGTCTGGGACACCCACCTCGCCCGGCACGGCGCCGAACTGCTCGCCGGCCGGCTGGAACTGGTCGCCGCACTCACCCCACACGTGGCCAAGGCGTACGACGCGGTGGCCGCCGGGCGCGGCGCGGCCGCAATCGCCTACCGGCCGTCGGTCGAACTGATCGAGCCGACCACCGACCGGGAAACCCTCGCCAAGGTGCTCGCCACCGCCCTGGAGGAGCAGCGCTCCGCCGAGATCGAACGCGGCACCACGCTGGTCGGCCCACACCGCGACGATCTCACCCTCAACCTCGGCCCACTACCCGCCAAGGGGTACGCCAGCCACGGCGAATCCTGGTCGTACGCGCTCGCGCTCCGGCTCGCCGGCTACGACCTGCTCCGCTGCGACGGCATCGAACCCGTCCTCGTCCTCGACGACGTCTTCGCCGAGTTGGACGCCGGCCGCCGCGACCGACTCGCCGAACTGGTCGGCGGGGCGAGCCAACTCCTGGTGACCTGCGCGGTCGCCGACGATGTACCCGACGCCCTCCGCGGTGCCCGGTACGAGGTGTCGGAGGGAACGGTGCGACGTGCCGGATGAGTCGACGAACCCCCGCAACGGCGGCGACCGGGCCGCAGCCCGACGTCCGGCGTCCGGCAACCCGGCCGACGCGAAGACCCCCGACGTACCGGACGGGGTCACCGGACCGGAACTGGCGCGCGCGGTGCTCGACGCGGCGAAGGCCAGACGGGCCGCGACCGCACGACCCCGCCGCCCGACCGACGGCACCGGCGGTGAACGGCGACTGCGCGGCTACTCCGGCCCCGGACCCGACCCCCGCGACCCGCAACCCCTCGGCGCGGTGCTCAACCGGCTGGTCAAGGCGCGTGGCTGGCAACAACCCGCCGCCGAGGCGACCGTCTTCGGTGCCTGGGAGAAGGTCGTCGGGCCGGAGGTGGCCCAGCACAGCCGCCCGGTCAAGTTGGAAAACGGCGAACTGACCGTGGAAGCCCGCTCCACCGCCTGGGCGACCCAACTGCGGCTGCTCGCCGGCTCACTGCTGCAACAGATCGGCCGTGAGATCGGCCACAACGTCGTCCGCAGACTGCACATCCACGGCCCGGCCGCGCCGTCCTGGTCCCGAGGGCCCCGCCGCGTACGCGGTCGAGGCCCCCGAGACACCTACGGCTGACCCGGACCGCCGAACTACGACTGGGCGGCCCGCCGCGGCGCCGCCGACTCGGCGTACACGGCGAAGCCCCGGTCGGCACAGCGCCGGTAGAAGGCCGCCACCACACTCAGCTCCGCACAGGTGAAGGTCCACTGCGGCGCGGCTCCGCTGTCGTCGCGCAACGCCTCCAGCCGGCTGTCCAGCCAGCGCAGCTGCTGCTCGGCCAGGCGGCCGTCGGACAACAGCGAACGAAGCACCACACCGACCGACTCGAAACTGACCGCCTCACCGTGCGGCCGGTGCGCGGCCACGAACCGCTCGATGCCGCTGGCGATCCAGGCGCACCCGTCCGGGTCGATGACCGGGTCCTCGTCCTCCGCCGCCGCCTCGGTGGCGTAGAGCACCCCGTCCAGACCGAGGATCAGATCCACCACCTCGGTGTACGCGGTGGCCCGCACGGTGCCGGTCTTCGCGATCAGCTCCGCGAGCGCAGCGGTCGGGGCCGAGATCCCCGGCACATCGACGATTTCGCCGAAGTCGACGAACTCGGCCGGTGCGACCGGGTCGTAGAAGCGGCCGGTCCGCGGCCACTGGACCGCGACGTTGTCCAGCCCCATCTGCTGTCCACCTCTCCACAAGCACAGGTCGAGTCGATCGGGTCGATCGTCCGGTTCCGACCGGAAAAGATCAAGGCCGACCGTTGACCCGTGTGCCGGAAAACGCCCGCCGTGGACGGTACCGGCTCACTCTCGGCGACCGTCGGACCCCCGGCCTGGATCGCCGTCACGCGGCAGATCGGCTGATCATGCCTTGGCGTGTAGGGGGAGTCGCAGACGGCGCGGTTCGGCCCGCTACGTGAATCTGAGCCGCCGCGAAGGGGTGCCGAGTGGTGGTTCTATCGCCCGCGCACAGTAAGATTGGTGTGAGACGAAGACCCGGTGCGGAGCGACGCTTCGTGGGCCCGGTGCGGGCCCCCGAACATTGTCCGACTCGGGTCGAGCCGATCGCGATCCGCGGGCAACCGCGGCGACCGGCGCGTTCGACCCGTACTCGGAAATTGTCCCAGGTACCGGTCCGCGTGCCGACGTCGCGCCCTGTCCGCCGAACCCGCGCTCGACGTGCCTGACGGCACGCTCGGGTGCGAGAAAGTGGCCGAGGGTGGCAGCGCAGGAAAATCAGCAGTACGGGGCCGAGTCGATCACCGTCCTCGAAGGGCTGGAGGCGGTCCGCAAGCGGCCCGGTATGTACATCGGCTCCACCGGCGAACGCGGTCTGCACCACCTGGTGTGGGAGGTCGTCGACAACGCGGTGGACGAGGCCCTGGCCGGACACTGCGACACCATCGACGTGGTGCTGCTCGCCGACGGCGGCGTCCGGGTCACCGACAACGGCCGTGGTTTCCCCGTCGACCTGCACCCCAAGCTCAAGAAGCCGGGTGTCGAGGTCGCGTTGACCGTGCTGCACGCGGGCGGCAAGTTCGACGGCAAGGCGTACGCCGTCTCCGGCGGCCTGCACGGCGTCGGCGTCTCCGTGGTGAACGCGCTCTCCACCAGGATGGCCGTCGAGATCCACAAGGACGGCTTCGTCTGGCGGCAGCAGTACGACCACTCCAAGCCGAGCGCGCTGGACAAGGGCGAGCCGACCGACCGCACCGGCTCGGCGGTCTCCTTCTGGCCCGACCCGGACGTCTTCGAGACCACCGACTTCGACTTCCAGACCATCTACCGGCGCCTCCAGGAGATGGCCTTCCTCACCCGCGGCCTCACCATCCACCTGCTCGACGAGCGGGTCGCCGAGGGCGAGGACGGCAAGGTTCGTGAGGTCACCTTCAAGTACGACGGCGGCATCGCCGACTTCGTCCGGCACCTCAACGCCTCGAAGAGCCCGATGCACAAGACCGTGATCGAGTTCGGTGCCGAGGAAGAGGGCATGTCGCTCGAGATCGCCATGCAGTGGAACGAGTCGTACGGCGAATCGGTCTACACCTTCGCCAACAACATCAACACCCACGAGGGCGGCACCCACGAGGAGGGCTTCCGCGCCGCGCTGACCAGCGTCGTCAACCGGTACGGCGCCGACAAGAAGCTGCTCAAGGGCGACGAGAAGCTCTCCGGCGAGGACATCCGCGAGGGCCTCGCCGCGATCATCTCGGTCAAGCTGACCAACCCCCAGTTCGAGGGTCAGACCAAGACCAAGCTCGGCAACACCCCGGTCAAGAGCTTCGTCCAGCGGGTCTGCAACGACCGGCTGGTCGACTGGCTGGACCGCAACCCCGCCGAGGCGAAGATCATCATCACCAAGGCGTCCCAGGCCGCCCGCGCCCGCATCGCCGCCCAGCAGGCCCGCAAGCTGGCCCGCCGCAAGTCGCTGCTGGAATCCGGCTCGATGCCCGGCAAGCTGGCCGACTGCCAGTCCACCGACCCGCGCGAATCCGAGGTCTTCATCGTCGAGGGCGACTCGGCCGGCGGCTCGGCCAAGCAGGGGCGTGACCCGCGTACCCAGGCGATCCTGCCGATCCGCGGCAAGATCCTCAACGTGGAGAAGGCCCGCATCGACCGGGTGCTGAAGAACAACGAGGTCCAGGCGCTGATCACCGCGCTGGGCACCGGCATCCACGACGACTTCGACATGGAGAAGCTGCGCTACCACAAGGTGGTGCTGATGGCCGACGCCGACGTCGACGGTCAGCACATCCAGACGCTGCTGCTCACCCTGCTGTTCCGGTTCATGCGCCCGCTCGTCGAACTGGGCCACGTCTACCTCGCCGCCCCGCCGCTCTACAAGATCAAGTGGAACAAGAAGGGCGACGACGCCCAGTACGCGTACTCCGACCGGGAACGCGACGGGCTGATCGCGCTGCGCCAGCAGAAGAAGCCGAACGCCAAGCCGGACGACATCCAGCGGTTCAAGGGCCTCGGCGAGATGAACTACCCGGAGCTGTGGGAGACCACGATGAACCCGGCCACCCGTACCCTGCGCCAGGTCACTCTGGACGACGCCGCCACCGCCGACGAGTTGTTCAGCGTGCTGATGGGTGAGGATGTCGAGGCTCGCCGCTCGTTCATCCAGCGCAACGCCAAGGACGTCCGCTTCCTGGACATCTGACGGGCCCGGCGGCCGACCGGAGCTGATCCGAGCCGGCCGCCGGTCCACAGAGTTATCCACAGGTTGACCGCTATCCACAGCTGTTATCCACAGCACAAAAACGACTCTGAGTCTGATAAGGGTAAACAGTGACCGATTCCCCCGAGTCCACACCCAACGAGCCCGAGGTCCCCGAGGCGCTGGCCGCCGTCGTCTCGCACGACCGCATCGAGCCGGTCGGGCTCGAGGTGGAGATGCAGCGCTCCTACCTCGACTACGCGATGAGCGTGATCGTCGGGCGGGCACTGCCGGACGTCCGGGACGGGCTCAAGCCGGTCCACCGCAAGATCCTCTACGCCATGTTCGACTCGGGCTACCGGCCCGACCGCGGCTACGTGAAGTGCTCCCGGGTCGTCGGCGACGTGATGGGCCAGTTCCACCCGCACGGCGACTCGGCCATCTACGACGCCCTGGTCCGGATGGCCCAGCCCTGGTCACTGCGCTACCCACTGGTCGACGGCAACGGCAACTTCGGTTCGCCCGGAAACGATCCGGCTGCCGCCATGCGTTACTGTCTGACCGCAGATGTCCGTATTCGTACCGCTGGTGGCAGCGTGCGGATCGGGGACGTGGTGCCGGGCGCGGCGTCGAGCAGCGAGACCGACATCGACCTCAAGGTCCGCGACCGCAACGGCGACCTGGTCCGGGCGTCGAAGTTCTTCCACTCCGGCGAGCACCCGACGCTTCGGCTGCGCACCCGCGAGGGGTACGAGCTGACCGGCACCCACAACCACCCGGTGCTCTGCCTGGTGGACGTGGCCGGCGTGCCGACCCTGCTCTGGAAGCTGCTCGCCGAGATCTCCCCGGGCGACCGGGTGGTTCTGCAGCGCAGCGTGCCCGACGAGATCGGCTACCCGATGCTGGAGCACGTCGAGGCGGCCGTCCTCGCGGGCGCCTTCGTCAGCGAGGGTTGGGTCTCCGAGAACCGAGCCGGCTTCAACAACGTCGACCGCGAGTTCTTCATCCGCGTCCTGGCGGCCTACGACCTCGCCGTCGGCGGTCCTCGGTACGTCGCCGAGCGGGTCATCGCCTCCGGGAGCGTCCTGCACGAGCTCGACATCCAGGATCTGTCCGCGCTGCGGGTCAGCATCCTCGGTGAGATGGTCGGTGCGCGCAGCGCGGACAAGTTCGTGCCGGAGTTCGTCTGGCAGGGACCGGCCGCGGTCAAGCGGGCCTTCCTCCAGGCCCTCTTCGAGGGGGACGGCTCCTCCTCGCTGCTGCCCCGCAACACCATGCAGATCTCGTACTCCACCCGCAGCGAGCGGCTCGCCCGCGAGGTGCAGCAGCTGCTGCTGGAGTTCGGCGTCGTCAGCCGGCAGTGCCGGTACGACAACGGTGAGATCAAGGTCGTGGTGACCAACCGCCGCGACGCCCGGATCTTCGCCGCCCACGTCGGCTTCCTCGGTCGCAAGCAGGCCAAGCTGGAGCCGGAGCTGGCCTCGGTGCCGGCCAGCAGCACGGCGCTCTCCAGCGACCACGTGCCGCTGGTCGGTGACTTCATCCGCGAGCACGGCGCCAGCCGCTGGACCGAGCGGGACTGGCTGCGCCGGCACAACGTGGACCGGATCGAGCGCTGGGAGCGGGACCGCGACGAGATCGCCGCCCGGATTACCAACACCGAGGTGCTCGACGTGGTCGAGCCGTTGGTCGACGGGCGCTTCTACTACGCCGAGGTGGCCGAGGTCGCCGACGCGGGCGTGCAGGCGGTCTACAGCATCCGGGTGGACACCGACGACCACTCGTTCGTCTCCGACGGGTTCGTCAGCCACAACACCGAATGCAAGCTCGACCCGCTGGCGATGGAGATGCTGCGGGACATCGACGAGGACACCGTCGACCTGCAGGACAACTACGACGGCCGGGCCAAGGAGCCCACCATCCTGCCGTCGCGGATTCCGAACCTGCTGATCAACGGTTCCGAGGGCATCGCGGTCGGCATGGCCACCAAGATCCCGCCGCACAACCTGCGGGAGATCGGCGCGGCGGTGCAGTGGTGCCTGGAGCACCCGGAGGCGGACGAGGCCACCACGCTCGAAGCGCTGCTGGAGATCGTCAAGGGCCCGGACTTCCCCACCCACGGTCTGATCGTCGGCCAGTCGGGCATCCAGGACGCGTACCGGACCGGTCGTGGTTCGATCCGGATGCGCGCGGTGGTCGAGGTCGAGGAGGACAAGCGCGGGCGCCCGGCGCTGGTGGTCAGCGAGCTGCCGTACCAGGTGAACCCGGACAACCTGGCCGAGCGGATCGCCGAGCTGATCAAGGAGGGCAAGCTCGCCGGCATCGCCGACATCCGGGACGAGTCCTCCGGGCGTACGGGTATGCGGATCGTGCTCGTGCTCAAGCGCGACGCGGTCGCGAAGGTGGTGCTGAACAACCTCTACAAGCACACCCAGCTCCAGGAGACCTTCGGCGCGAACATGCTGGCGCTTGTCGACGGGGTGCCGCGCACGTTGAACCTGGCGCAGTTCATCCGCTACTACGTCGAGCACCAGATCGAGGTGATCCGGCGGCGGACGGCGTTCCGGCTGCGTAAGGCGGAGGAGCGGGCGCACATCCTGCGCGGTCTGTCCAAGGCGCTGGACGCCCTGGACGAGGTGATCGCGTTGATCCGGCGTTCGCCGACGGTGGAGGACGCGCGGCAGGGTCTGATCCGGCTGCTGGAGATCGACGAGATCCAGGCGACCGCGATCCTGGACATGCAGCTGCGCCGGCTGGCGGCGTTGGAGCGGCAGCGGATTCTCGACGATCTGGCCAAGCTGGAGCTGGAGATCGCCGACCTGAAGGACATCCTGGCCAAGCCGGAGCGGCAGCGGCGGATCGTCTCGGAGGAGTTGGGCGAGATCGTCGCGAAGTGGGGCGACGACCGGCGTACGAAGATCATTCCGTTCGACGGCGAGGTCTCGATGGAGGACCTCATCGCCCGCGAGGACGTGGTCGTCACGATCACCCGGACCGGGTACGCCAAGCGGACGAAGGTCGACCTGTACCGCTCGCAGCGGCGTGGCGGCAAGGGTGTGAGCGGTGCGACGCTGCGGCAGGACGACATCGTCAGCCACTTCTTCGTCTGCTCGACGCACGACTGGATCCTGTTCTTCACCAACAAGGGGCGCGTCTACCGGGCCAAGGCGTACGAGCTTCCTGAGGCCAGTAGGGTGGCGAAGGGTCAGCACGTGGCGAACCTGCTCGCCTTCCAACCGGACGAGCAGATCGCGCAGATCATCGAGATTCCGAACTACCAGGTGGCTCCCTATCTGGTCCTGGCGACGAAGAACGGCCTGGTGAAGAAGACGCGGCTTGAGGAGTTCGACTCCAACCGGTCCGGCGGCATCATCGCGATCAACCTGCGCGATGAGGACGAGCTGGTCGGTGCTGCGCTTGTCGGTCCCACCGATGATCTGCTGTTGGTGTCGAAGAACGCTCAGGCGATCCGGTTCAACGCGACCGATGAGGCGTTGCGGCCGATGGGTCGGGCCACCTCGGGTGTGATCGGCATGCGGTTCAGCGATGATGATGAGTTGTTGGCCATGGAGGTCGTCCGGGAGGGCCTGGACGTTCTGGTGGCCACGAACGGTGGATACGCGAAACGTACCCCGATCGAGGAATACCCGGTGCAGGGCCGGGGAGGTAAGGGTGTGCTGACTGCGAAGATCACCGAGCGGCGCGGTGGTCTGGTCGGTGCTGTGGTGATCGACCCGGACGACGAGCTGTTCGCCATCACCAGCAACGGTGGCGTCATCCGGACTCCGGTGAAGCCTGTACGCCGTACGCGTGACCGGAACACAATGGGGGTCAAGCTGATGGACCTTCCGGATGGCGTGACTATCGTGGCGATTGCTCGCAATGCCGACGAGCCTGACGAACAGGACTAGTTGAATGACGGAGACACAGGCGAAGTCGGGGAACACGGGACCCTCGGCCAAACCGGTCGACGAGGAAGCCGCGCAGAACGGCACGCCAACGACCGGCCGCGCGGCCGTAGGCCGGGCCACGGTCCCCGCCGACGCGCCTGCCCCGAAGTTCACCCGGGCTCCCGGTATGGCCCCGCCGCCTGAGAAGCCCGGCGAAGACCAGGCCGGGGAGGCCGCGGAGGAGAAGGCCGGCGGTGAGGCCGCCGGTGCGGCCGCCGCTGCCGGCAAGCCGTCGGTCACCCAGCCGATCGCCACCCGGGCGGGCCAGTCCACGTCGGGCACCACAGGTGTGCTGCCGACAGCCGGTACGGGCACGACCGGTACCCAACCGCGGGTGACCGGGTTGGCGCCGAAGCCGGATGGGGCCCGGCCGCTGAACACCGGTCGTCCGGCGAACGGTGGCGGGCTTCCCCCGGGGGTCGGCACGGCCGCCGTGGGCGCGGCGCGCGTGGGTGAGGCGGTACGCGCTGCGCGTACCTCGGTGAGCTCGGCCGCCTCGCGCGGACCGCGCCGGGCCCGGCTGAACCTCAAGCGGATCGACCCGTGGTCCGTGATGAAGTTCGCGTTCGCCGTGTCCGTGGTGCTGTTCATCGTGATCGTGGTCGCGACGTCGGTGCTGTATCTGGCGTTGGACGCGATGGGCGTCTTCACCAGCGTCAACGACAGCCTGAGTGACCTGGTCAACGCCGGTGGCGGTCAGGGCACCAGCGGCTTCCAGATCACCGCGACGGGCGTGATCTTCACCTCGATGCTGATCGGTGCGGTGAACGTCGTGCTGTTCACCGCCCTCGCCACCCTCGGTGCGTTCGTCTACAACGTCTGCGCCGACCTGGTGGGTGGCATCGAGCTGACTCTCGCCGAGCGCGACTGACAGCCCCTTTGAACGTCTCAGCCGGGTCGACCCTTGGGTCGGCCCGGCTGGCTCGTCTTCAGCCGCGCCAGGCGCCGATGTGGGGCCGCCGGCCACCGTTTCGGCGAAACAGCGGGGTACGCAGTGCTGGGAAGCCACCGTTTCGGCGTAACGGAGTCGATCACCCCGTTGACGCCGGACCCGGACCCGTCGGCACGGGTATCTCGGTGGGCTGGTCGCCTGCTCTCGGGTAGGTTCAGGGGCGACGGCGTTGAGCAGGGTCCAGGCCGACCCCCGATTTGGGGCGGCGTGGGCGGATGGGTTAATGTTGCTCGTCGCTACGCGGGGCTATAGCTCAGTCGGTTAGAGCGCAGAGCTGATAACTCTGAGGTCGCTGGTTCGATTCCAGCTAGCCCCACCGCACATGGTCCGACGGCCACGTCGAGCGTGAGGGGTAGCCCCGATGTTCAAGAAGCTGCTGATCCTGGTCGGTGTCGTCGGTGTGGCCGCGGTGGTGGCCAAGAAGATGAAGGAAGCCAACGACGAGCGCGCGCTCTGGCACGAGGCGACCACCTCGCCGGATCTGCGCTGATCGCGTAGCTCCGACCACCCGGCGGCACGGTCCGCCACGGGGCCCTAGCTCAACTGGCAGAGCACTGCCTTTGCAAGGCAGGGGTTAGGGGTTCGAGTCCCCTGGGCTCCACTCGAAACGGATACCCAAACGGAGGGGTGCAAGGCCGCAAAACGCAGGCCACGGCCGTCGTCGTGGCCGGGCGTCAAGCGGCGGCCGGACTTCGTACAGGGTGGTGGATTCGCGGGTCAGTTCTGGCCGGGGCTCGCTACGGGTAGTCCTGCTTCCTTGGCGCAATCGAGCAGCCGCCGGTCGTAGGTGACGAAGGCGGTGAGTGCCGTGCCGGACTCGTTGGTCAGTACCTGGGCGGTGGCCAGGTGGATGGCGTCGAGGCTGCGGAGCGTCGGCTCGGCGAACGCGGCTGCGGTTGCACGGATCGTGCTGTCGATCTCCAGTCGGAACAGCCGTCCGACGGCAGCCGGCACTCCGATCAACGCCTGCGGAGCTGATCGGCGCAGCGCTCTGGGCACTTCCACCTCGACGAGCGCGGAGGAGACCAGCGGCACGTCGTCGTGCTTGTTGAGCCAGGAGACAAGGTCGGCGCTGCATGCTTCCTGCCGCACCAGCTTGACGACGGCGGCGGAATCGAGATAGATCACCAGCGCTCCTCGTCACGCATCGCAGCGAGCGAGGCGGCCACGTCCACACTCTCGTCACCGAGCTTCGGTGGAAGTGGAACAGAGCCCCCGCCGGTGGGGGCGACGGCCCGCCCTGTCGCTACCAGCTTGGCCAGAATCGACCTGTCGTCGCCCACCGGAACAAGTCGGGCGATCGGGTGTCCACGATCGGTGATCTCGACGGTCTCCCCGCCACTCACCCGAGCCAACACCTGGCTCGTGTTCTGGTTTAACTCCCGGACACCGATGCGTTCCATGGACACGAGTGTAGAACTAAATGTTCTACGGCTCTAGCTCCTGGCGTAATCCGGGCTGTCTGTTCGCTGACCAGGGAGATCAACGAGGTCTAGGCCATGGCGGCTGGCCGGCGGTTCGGTGGGTGATGTCGGAATCATTGCGCACGGCCCGAGGTCCGTGAGGTGGGCAGGTTCAGGGTCAGCGGATCGCCTGCGATCGTGACGGTGTGGTTCGCATGGTGGTACCTCCGCTCTACCAGCACTTCCACCGGTTGATCTCAGTCCTGAGTACAGCCATTCGTACAGCCAAGCGGTCACGCCGTCCCCCTCACCAAGGACCGGTCGATGGCTGAGGCAGCCTGACGAGCCCGCACTGGCAGGACGTGGCCGTAGGTGTGCGGAGTTGCCCGACGAGGAGATCCGCGAACACCTTCGGGCGACGGTAGGCGGCAGGACAGGGCATGATGCTCGGATGACATTGGCCGAGATCTGGCCCGTGCGCCGTATGCGGGTGACGACGTCGGTGCTTGAGTTGGCTGTACCGGGTGAGGACGAGCTTGCCGAACTGGCGATCCTTGCGGCGGCGGGTGTCTACGATCCGCAGAACCGCTTTCTGGCGCGTTCGCCCGTAGCGGGATGGGAGTCGGGACCCGTCTCCCCAGGCCGAGTGGTCGTTCCTGCGGTACTACTGGGCGTCCCTGGCGGACTGGCGGCCGAGCAGATGGAACCTGGTGATGGCTGTGAAGGTCGATGGCGTGTGCGTCGGGGTGCAGGAGATCGGCGCGCAGGATTTCGGGATCACCAAGACCGTCTCGACGGGGTCATGGATCGCGCGGCGGTTCCAGCGGCGTGGTTACGGCAAGGAGATGCGGGGCGCCATCCTGCACCTTGCGTTCGCCGGGCTGGGAGCGGATCGCGCCGAGTCCGCCGCCTGGTCCACCAACGCGCCGTCGCTGGGAGTCTCGTGGTCGCTTGGCTATGAGTCCAACGGCACCACAATCCGGGCTTTCGATGGTGCCCGCCAGGAGCAGATCAACCTGGTGCTCGACCGCGAACGGTGGGAGAGTCACCGTGACGACATCGCGATCCACGGACTCAGCGACGAGGTGCTTGAGCTGATGACCGTTAAGCGGGCCGCATCCCGGTAACGGCCGCTTCTTCCGCCGTCGGCTTCCGTCAGGCCGGTTCGGGTCCGCTCTGAGGTCGGCGCGGCGGCTTGCTCGCAGGCTCCTCCGGTTCGCCGCGGTAGCGCGGGTTGCGCTTGACGATCAGGGGCGCGACCAGCGCGGCCAGCGCCCCACCGAGCAGCGGGAAGACGATGAACAGCCAGAGTTGCCGCAGCGCTGTGCCGCCCTCGAACAGGGCCGGGCCGAACGACCGGGCCGGGTTCACCGAGGTGCCGGTCAGCGTCACGGCCACCAGGTGTGCCGCGGCGAGCGTCAGGCCGATCGCCAGCCCGGCGAACGCTGCGTGCTCCGCTCGACTCGTCACCACAAGCACCACCAGGACGAACAGGAACGTCAGGATAGTCTCCAGCACCGCCGCGCCGACTCCGTTGATGTGCTTGCCGTACCCGTTGCTTCCCAGCACGCCGGTCTGGTCCGCCACGTCTCCCCAACGCACCAGGCCCCAGATCACGGCGCTGGCGACAGTGGCACCGGCGAACTGGGCGATCCAGTACGCGACCGCACCGCCGGGCGAGATCTTGCCGGATAGGAGTACGCCCAGCGTGACCGCCGGATTGACGTGACTGCCGGAGAGCGGGCCGATCGTGTAGACCAGCGCCAGCATCACGAAGCCGAAGGCGAGGGCCACGACGACGACCCCACCGTCGACGCGGGCGGCGACCGCACTGCCCACCCCGACGAAGACCAGCAGTAGCGTGCCGAGAAACTCGGCGGCGTACCGTCGCACGTCCTCCATGGGGTCAGACTAGGGCGACCAGCGGCCTGAGAAGCGCGAAAGCGGTAGCCGCAGCCCGGCTCAATCCGCCTGAACCCGCGTTTGAACCCTGCGACGCCGCGTAGTTTTGTTCACGAACGATGCCTTGGGTCCGGTAGGCGCTTCTTGGTGAGCCAGCGCATGACGTCCAGGGTGTGTGACGCCGGGTAGTGGATCGGGTGGAAGACGTGCTCGATCACGTCGTCGGCGATGACCAGGGTGAGTCGTTCGTACAGTGTCATGTCACCGGCGGTGAAGGTGGGTAGGCCGAGGGCGGCGGCCAGGGTGCGGCGCGGGTCCGGGATCAGTGGGTACGGCAGTCTCAGCCGGTGTACGAGTTCGCGCTGGTAGCCGGTGGATTGTGCGGACAGGCCGTAGACGCGGTCGGCGCCGGCGGTGCGCAGTTCGGCGTGGTGGTCGCGGAACCAGGTTGGTTGCTCGGTGTCGCGCAGTGCGCCGGCCACCTCCAGGAGGCTGTTCGGCAGGTCGACGCCGGGGCGGCCGGTGAGCGGGTAGACGAAGATGATGGTGCGTCCGGGGCCGAGTGCGGCGAGGTCGACCGGTCGGCCGTCGGTGGCGTAGATGGCCAGTGCGGGTAGGGGTTTGCCGATCAGGTCGGATGGGCTGGTGCTGGCGGGTGCCTGGCCGGGTGCGACGCGGGTGGCTGCGGCGTCGAGGCGGGCGTTGAGGGCGTCGCGTTGCGCGGTCAGTTTGCCGATGCGTTGCTGCAGGGCGGTGACGGTGCCGCGATAGGTGGCCAGCGCGGCGGCGCAGACGTCGGTGTCGTCGGCGCCGGCGGCGATGGATTCGACGAAGGGGCGGGTCTCCTCGACGCTGAGGCCGAGCGCCATCAGTTCCCGGATCTGGGCGACCAGGCGGACCGCGATGGGGTCGTACTCGCGGTAGCCGTTGCCGAGGCGGCGGGGTACGACCAGCCCGACTGACTCGTAGTACCGCAGGGCTCGAATGGTCGTTCCGGTCCGACGTGCCAGCTCACCCACCCGCACGTCCCCGATGCTAAACCCGAACCCTGGGGTACGGGTCAAGGCCGCAGCGTCGACTTGACCCGTACCCCGAGGTGCGGGTTTAGCGTGCCCGCATGATTGGCACACCGGTCGGTGACTTCGACTACGAGACAAAAGGCAAGGGGTACGCCTCGCAGCGGCGCCCGGATCCGCGGATCGCGGCGCTGATCCACACGGCGTTGGGCGACGCTCGGACCGTTCTCAATGTGGGTGCGGGGGCGGGTTCCTACGAGCCCACCGACAGATACGTGGTGGCGCTCGAACCGTCGGCGCGGATGCGTGGCCAGCGGCCGGCGACGGCGGTACCGGCGTTGGACGCGGCTGCCGAGTCCATTCCGTTCGACGACGACGCGTTCGACGCGGTGATGGCGACCGTGACTGTGCACCAGTGGGCGGACACCGCCCGAGGGCTGGCGGAGCTGCGTCGGGTCGCGCGGGGACCGGTGGTGGTGCTCACCTTCGACGGTGCCGCACTCGATCGCTTCTGGCTGGCCGAGTACGCCCCGGAGTTGATCGCCGTGGAGTGCCGCCGCTATCCGGCGATCAGCACCATCGCGGAGGTCATCGGCACCGAGGTGAGTGTCATCGAGGTGCCGATTCCGGTCGACTGTGTGGACGGTTTCACCGAGGCCTACTACGCCCGCCCGGAACGGCTGCTCGATCCGGCGGTCCGGGCCGCTCAGTCGGCGTGGGGTTTCGTCGACGAGGCGGCGATCGCCCGGGCCGTCGAGCGGCTCCGGGACGACCTCGACTCGGGTGCCTGGGACGCGCGGCACGGGCACCTGCGCGCCCAGCCGACCTTCAACGGGTCGCTGCGTCTGATCGTCGGCTGGCCGTGACATCACCGCCTGAACCAGGGCCGGTGCTGTCACGGCCTGAACCAGGGCCGGTGCTGTCACGGCCTGAACCGACCTCAGGACGGCGATTCCGGCGACTGGTGGTCACCGTGGTCAGTGTGGTCGGCGTTCGGGCGGTCGAGTGGGGGTAGCCGGGCCACCAGTCTGGTCATGGCGCCGTTGGCGAGGGTGGCACCGAGGGCGGAGCCGGTGGCGATGGTCCAGCCGACCGGGCCGAGCGGGGTGCACCCGAAGAACTGGCTCACCCCGGGCGTCTGCACCACCGCGGCCAGTACGCCGAACGACACGGCGGTGGAGGCGAGCACGGTCGGGCTGGTGCCGCCGGCCAGTACGGTCTGCCCGAGCTGCGTACCGACCAGGGAGACCAGGGCGACGGTGCCGGCGCGTCGGCGGCGGCCGGTGTAGCGGGCCAACGTCCAACCGGCGGTCGCGCCCAGCGTGGTGGCGGCCGCGCGGAGGCCGATCTCCTTGGTCATGGTCTGGCCGAGCGAGCGGTCCGGCCCTTCGCGCAGCATGCCGTCGGCGTGGTCGGCGGCGGGTGGGCGGACGGCGATGGCCATCGCGGGGGCCATGTCGGTGAGCAGGTTGACCAGGAGCAGTTGGCGGCCGTTGAGGGCGGCCTGGCCGGTGGCGGCGGCGGTCAGCACGCTGAAGGCGATCTCGCCGAGGTTGCCGCCGACCAGGATGCTCAGCGCGTGGCGTACCGAGGACCACATCGCGCGGCCTTCGACCAGGGTGGCGATGATCGTTTCCAGGCGGTCGTCGGTGACGACCAGGTCGGCGGCGGCCCGGGCGGCGGGGGTGCCGCGTTGGCCGAGGGCGATGCCCACGTCGGCGAGGCGGATGGCGGGTGCGTCGTTGGCGCCGTCGCCGGTCATCGCCACGGTCCGCCCGCGTTTCTGCAGGGCCTGGATGATCCGGACCTTGTGGGTCGGGGTGCAGCGGGCCACCACGTCGGTCGCGGCGAGCCGGTCGGCGAGGGCGTCGTCGTCGAGTTCGTCGAGTTCGGTGGCGGTGACGACGCGCTGGGCTTCGCCGTGGCTGATGGTGGCGGCGATCGCCTCGGCGGTCGCCGGATGGTCACCGGTGATCATGATGGTGTGGACGCCGGCCTGCCGGATCCGGTGGACGGCCGGTGCGGCGCTGTCCCGTACTCCGTCGGCGATGGTGAGGAAGCCGGTGAAGGTCAGGTCGGCCACGTCGTCGTCGGTGATGTCGGGGTCGTCGACGAAGCGTTCGGCGATGGCGAGGACGCGGTGTCCCGCGCCGGCGCGTTCGCCGAGCTGCCGGTGCAGGTCGGCGCGGCCGGCGTCGTCGAGCGGCTGGTCGTGGCCGCCGGTGCGGCGGGCGGCGCATCGGGGCAGCACCTTCTCGGGTGCGCCCTTGACGCTCAGCAGCATCCGGCCCTGGGTTTCGCCGACGCTGGCGTGGTAGCCGCGGGAGGGTTCGAAGGGCAGGCCGCCCGCTGCCCGCCAGCCCGGAGCCGCGTCCTGCTCGTGCACCCCGGCGGCGCGTGCGCCGCGCAGCACCGCACGGTCGGTCTGCATGGACAACTCTTCCGGGTCGTCAGCGGTGGGGGTGGCGCGTAGCGCCGCCGCGAGGGCCTGTCGCAGCCGGTCGTCGAGTTGTTCCGTCGAGGCGTACCCGTCCGCGTCGCCGACACCGGCGAGCAGCAGATGTCCCTCGGTCAGGGTGCCGGTCTTGTCGAAGCAGAGCACGTCGACCCGACCCAGCGCCTCGATGGTGCGCGGGTTGCGGACCAGCGCGCCGTGCCCGGCGAGGCGTCGTGCGGCGGCCAGCTGGGCCGCGCTGACCAGGAACGGAAGTCCTTCGGGCACCGAGGCCACGGCCAGGTTCGCGGCGGTCGCGGCGGTCTGACCCAGGGGTACGCCGCGCAGCAGCCCGGCACCGACCACCGCCACCGCCGAACCGGCGGCCAGGGGGATCGCGGCACGGGTCAGGTTGCCCAGCCGGGCTTCGACCCCGCTGGCCGGTGGTGCCTGGCGGGCCAGGGCGAGGCTGCGGCCGGCTTCGGTGTCGGCGCCGGTGGCCACCACCACGGCGGTGCCCTGTCCGGCGGCGATCGTGGTGCCCTCGTAGAGCATCGATCGCCGTTCGGCGACGGCTGCGGCGACCACCGGCTGGTCGTTCTTGCTGACCGGTAGCGACTCGCCGGTCAGGGACGATTCGTCGGCTTCCAGGCCGACGGAGTCCAGCACCCGGCAGTCGGCCGGCACGGCGTCGCCGGATTCGAGCACGATCACGTCACCGGGTACGAGGTCGTCGGCGGGCACCATCCGTTCGGTGCCGGATCGGCGGACCCGGGCGGTCACCGCTGAGCGGGACAGCAGTTGGGACAGGGCCTTCTCGGTGTTGCGCTGGTGTACGGCACCGACCAGCGCGGAGCCGCCGACGACTCCACCGACCAGGGCCGCGTCGACCAGGGAACCGAAGCTGGCGGAGAGCGCCGCCCCGGTGACCAGGATCGGGGTGAGCGGGTTGACCAGTTCGTCGGCGAAGGCGCGGAGCAGCCCGCCGCGGCCGCCCGCCTCGCCGGGGCCGCTGGCCTGGCGGCGTTCGGCCTCGGTGTCGGTCAGCCCGTCGGGGCTGCTGCCGAGTTGTTGCAGGACGGTCGGCACCGGCATCAGGTGCCAGGCGGTGATGGCCGGGGCGGGCGTTTCGGCGTGTTCGGACAGCCGGGTGGCCCGCCACACGCCGTGACCGAAGGCCAGCGCCGCCGCGCCGTTGACCGCGGCGAGGGTACGGACGGGCAGCACGGCACGGTCGGCGGTGAGTGCGCTCAGTGCGCCGAGACCGGTACCGGCCAGCCCGACGCGCATGTTCTGCACGGTCATCCGGCGAGCCACCCCGGCCGCCTCGATGATCAGTGCGGCGATCCGCAGGTCGGTGCCGATGAGCAGGTGGGCACCCCACGGTGGCAGCGCCTCCGGGTCGGCGACGCCCAGGCCGCAGTCCGCGGCGGCGAGTGCGGCCCGGTCGCCGGAGACGAGCATCACCATGGCGCCTTCGCGTTGCAGTACGCGGATCGAGGTGGCCAGTTGGTCGTCGCCGGGCAGCAGGGCGTCGGCGAAGGTGTGTCGTTGGGCGTCGCCGCCGGCCACGATGATCCGCAGGCCGGCCTGCCGGGCGACGGCCGGCAGGCTGTCGACGCCCGGTGCGGGTTCCGGATCGACCCGGAGCACGGCGGCCAGGGTGTCGCCCTGGGCGAGGCCGAGCAGGTTTCCGCCACGTTCGCGCAGCCGGCGGCTGTCGTCGGTGTCGCCGGGGTCGCGTACGTCGAGTTGGTCGAGGGGGCCGAGTTGCCAGCCGTCGAGTCGGCGTAGCTCGCCCGGCGCGTCCGGATCGAAGAGGGCGAAGGCCCGCGCGGCCACCTGGGAGGTGTCGGCGCCGGGCAGCGGGGCCAGGTCGGCCAGTACGCCCCGGTCGGTGCCGAGCACCCGGGTGTCCAGCACGAGGGTGTCGATCCGGTCGAGTTCGCGGAGCACGCTGCGGTCCATGGCGATGACGCCGCGCTTGGCGAGGATCCAGCCGAGCTGGGCGCCGTACCCTTCCCGGCCGCTGCCGGGAGCCTTCGGCAGCGCGGACAGGCCCAGCGCGGCGGCGCGTTTCGGGCCGATCACCGGTGCTGCCGCGGCGAAGGCCGCCACCCCGCCGCCGAGCATCCGGTTCTTGTACCGGTCGACGGTGCTGTCCGGCTTCGGGCAGGGCCGCTCACCGTCGGGCGTACGGGCGACGGCGCGTTCTGGTTCCCCGGTGAGTCGAGGTTCCGCCTTCTCCCAGGCGCGCAGCTGGGCCAGCCCTTCGCCCCACTGCACGATCCGCTGCGCCCCGTCGAGGACGATGCCCGTCCAGCCACCGGCGAGGCCCTGCACGACCGCCTCGGCGAGCGGGAACAGCAGGTCGGCGCGGGGGTCGCTGCGGATGCCGAGCCCGGCGAGGGCGTGCAGCCTGGGGTGCAGGTCGACGGCGCCGAGCAGGCCGGCGACCTCGGCGGGGATCGGCGTGATGGGCAGGATGCGGGTGGCCGCGGAGATGGTCAGGCCGAGGGCGTCGGAGGCGAGCGCGCCGAGCGTACGGGCGGTTCGTGGCCCTTCCTCGGGTGGTTGCGGCGGGGGAATGTCCGGGTCGGGTTCGTGCGGGCAGGTTCGTTCGGTGCGGGCGATGGTGGCGATGAGTTCGCGGACCTTCGGCCCGGGTGTGTCGACGGCGACGATGACCCGGCCGGAGGGGGCGTTGACGCGGGCCCATTGCACGCCGGGCATCCGTTGCAGCGCCGTCTCGACCTGGCGGGCGAGGACGTCACCGCCGTCCTGGCAGACGCCGTGCACCTCGATGTGGTGGCGTCCCGGCCGGGACCAGACCCGGCGGCTGCTGAGCCCGATCGTGCGGGCCAGCCGGGTGACGGCTGCGCCGGCGTCGCGGGCGACATCGTTCACCAGCGGCACGTCGACCGGTGGTCGGAGGCGGCGGACGAGACCGCCGAGGGACGTCATCGACGGGTAGCACGGATCGGGTGCCTGGTCAGCTTTCCGCTGCTTATGCCGTACCGCATCTCGCCTCCTACCGGTCGTGCCCGGCGGCCTGGCTTCCCGCCGGGGCGTCCGTTATGCCCGTCCGGGTGGGGGAAGTTTTCCCGTTCGGGTGGGCATGAGCCGGTTCGGTGGGTGGAATGCCGGATGACGGCGGGGCGTGGGGAGGGTCGGGATGAGTGCGGGCCGGTCGTGTCCGGCGGTGATCGGCTGCCGATGGCTTTCCTGACGCTGCTGCCGCTGGCGGTGGTCATGGTCGCCGGCACCCAGTTGGTGGCGGCGGTCTTCTTCGCCTCCTCCGATCGGCCGCGGGCCGCGTCGCTGGGCTACCTGGCGGGTGCGGCGATCGTGGTGGGTGGCGGTACGACCCTGGCCTGGTCGGCGCTGCGGCTGTTCCGGATCCGGTTCGCGACCGGCAGTGAACGTGGCGCTGTGGAGCGGAACATCGACTGGCTCGTCCTCGGGCTGCTGGTGGTGCTGGCGATCGTGGTCTACCTGCTTCGCCACCATGGACCGCCCAGTTGGATGGGTCGGCTCCAACACGCCAGCCCTGGGTACGCGTTCCGGGTCGGCCTGCTGCTCTTCCTGGCGAATCCGACCGACGGTCTGACGATGATCGCGGTCGGGGCGGCTGCGGCGCGACGTGACGAGGCGTGGTGGCATCTGCTGCCGTTCGTGCTGCTCACCCTGACCCTGCTGGCCCTGCCGTTGCTGGCTCTGCTGCTGCTCGGGCGCCGGGCCGAGGTGGTGCTGCCCAGGATCAGGAGGTGGGCGGACACCCACTCGTGGATCGTCAGCGAGGCGGTGATCGCGATCTTCTTCGCGATCATCGTTGTCGACCTGGTGCGATGAGTCGGACGTTCACCCGAATGAGGGACGGTGCCGGAGACGACACGTGTCGCCGTACGCCCGCCCTAGGGTCGAATCATGCTCACGTTCGTCGCCACCAGCATTCTGTACGTCTGCGGGTTCATCTTCCTGTACGGGGTGATCCGGCTCGCCGTCCGGCATGCCCTTGAGGACGTCGAGATGCGGCGCGTGCAGGCCCAGCGGGCCGAGGAGATGGCCGCCGCCCGGGATCGCGCGCTGCTGGAGAAGCACGGCTTCCTCAACAACAACGGCTGACGGTCCACCCGGGTGATTCGGTCGGCTGCCTGCGGTGTGACCTGCGGCGGATGCGACGATCTCAGCTGTGATGGGAACGTTGAAGACCGAGCCTGCCCGTACCCGCCCCGACCTGCTGGCCGCGCCGGTGGCCGCCGCGCTGGCCGCCTGGCCGACCGACGCCTCGGTGGAGGTCGACTCGGTGCTCGTCGCACCGATCGACGCCGACCTCGCCGACACCGCCGAGTTCTGTGCCGCGTACGAGGTGGGGCTGGACGAGTCGGCGAACTGCGTGGTGGTCGCCGGCAAGCGTGAGGGCGTGATCCGTTACGCGGCCTGCCTGGTGCTCGCCACCACCCGGGCCGACGTCAACGGGGTGGCCCGGCGCGCCCTGGACGTCCGCAAGGCCAGCTTCGCGCCGATGACCGACGCGGTCGAGTTGACCGGCATGGAGTACGGCGGGATCACCCCGATCGGGCTGCCGGCGCAGTGGCCGATCCTGATCGACGCGCGCGTGGTCGCCACCCCGTACGTCATCGTCGGGTCGGGCGTACGGCACAGCAAGATCGCGCTGCCCGGGGCGGCGTTGGCCGCCCTGCCGAACGCGCGGGTGGTGGAGGACCTGGCCAAGCCGGCCTAGCGGCTGATCACCGTCGATGTTGTTGCACGTGAAACATCGCCGACGACTCAGCCATCGGCGGCCTCGCGTCGCTCGACCTCGGCCAGGGCCGCCAGTAGCGTGGCCGGCTCCTGGGCGCCGGAGACCACGTACTTCCCGGCGAACACGAAGGTGGGCACGCTTGTCACCCCGATCTGGTGGGCGGCGGCCAGTTCGTCGGTGAGTTCGGCGACTCCCGCCTCGGAGTCGAGGAACCGGCGGGCCTCGGCGCCGTCCAGGCCGACCTCGGCGGCGACGGCGGCGAGCACCTCCGCGGAACCGATGTCGACCCCGTCGGTGAAGTGGGCGCGGTGCAGCGCCTCGACCATCTCAGCGCCGCGTCCCCGCTCGTCGGCCCAGCCGATCAGCCGGTGCGCGTCGAAGGTGTTGGCCGCGATGGCCCGCTCGAAGTGGAAATCCAGCCCGATGGTCGCACCGATCTCGGTGACCTGGGAGACCATCGGACCGACGCGACCCGGCCCGCCGAACTTCTCGCCCAGCGCCGTCAACAGCGGCCGGGGCTCGGTCACCGGCGTCGGGTCGAGTTGGAAGGGGCGCTGCCGGACGGTGACCTTGCCCTCGTACGAGGCGAGGGCCAGGTCGAGCCGCCGCCGGCCGATCCAGCACCAGGGGCAGACCACGTCGGCGTAGATGTCGATCTCCATAACCGGCGTCAACTCGCCGACCCGGCGATCTGTTCCCGTACCTGCCGCTTGAGTCGGCCCAGGATGGCGGTGCCGCCGCGCACCCGCAGCGGACTGATCGCCTGCGCCAGGCCCATCCGCTGATACAGGTCGTCCGGCACGGCGAGCACCTGCTCGGGGCTGGCCCCGGCCAGCCCTTCGGCGAGGATGCCGGCGAACGCCCGAGTGGTCGGCGCCTCCGGCGGGCAGTCGAACAGGGTGCGTACGGTGCCCTCGGGCGTCACCTCGGCGCGCAGGAAGAACGGCGTCTGGCACTCCGGCACCTGCTCCATGCCCTCGTGGCCCTCCTGACCGGCGGGCAGCGGCGGCACCGCGTCGGAATACTCCAGCAGCATCTCCAGCACCACGTCCCGGGGGGCGGCGGCGAACTCGTCCACGATCTCGGCCAGCTTGCTCGGCATCTCGGGCATCCCGCCAGGCTACCGGCGTGCCGTCCTCACAGCGTGGGGGCTTGCTCGCTGATCTGCCCGAGGGCGGACTGCGGGTCGAACTGCACGGCCAGGTCGCCGAGGGAGACGATGCCGACCAGCTTGCGTTCGGCGTCGCAGACCAGCACCCGGCGTACGCCCCGTTCCCGCATCAGCGCCGCCGCGTCACCGGCCGAGCAGTTCTGCTCGATCATCACCACCTCGCGGGTGGTGATCGAGCCGATCGTCGTATTGGTGGGGTCGCTGTTGGCGGCGACCGCCCGGACCACGATGTCGCGGTCGGTGAGCAGACCGGCGAGGGTGGCGCCTTCGGTGACGACGACGTCACCGATGTCGGCCTCCTTCATCACCCGGGCGGCCTCGTCGAGGGTGGTTTCCGCCGGCAGGTAGATGACCTGTCGGGTCATCACGTCGGCGACGCGGTAGTCGGACATGAGAGCCTCCATGCAACGTTTCGGCCGATCGGAATGCGGTACCCCGTTCTCCGGCGACTACACCCCATTCGGCGCGAGGCTCACCGTTGCGTCGGCGTCAGCTGGGCGAGCAGGTCGGGCAGCGTCAGCTCGACGCGCTCGCCGGTGGCCCGATCACGCAGTTCGACGTACCCGTCGGCGAGGCGGCGGCCGACCACGACGGTGCGCGGGATGCCGATCAGCTCGGCGTCGGTGAACTTCACCCCGGCCGAGACGCCGACCCGGTCGTCCACGAGCACCCGCAGGCCGGCCGCGGCCAGTTGCGCGCCGAGGTCCACGGCCGCGTCGAGCTGCGGGCCCTTGCCCGCGGCCACCAGGTGTACGTCGCACGGCGCGACCGACGACGGCCAGACCAGTCCCCGCTCGTCGTGGTGTTGTTCGGCGATGGCCGCCACCGCCCGGGACACCCCGATGCCGTAGCAGCCCATGGTGAGTCGTACCGGCTTGCCCTGCGGGCCGAGCACGTCGACGGCGAAGGCGTCCGTGTAGCGGCGGCCGAGTTGGAAGATGTGCCCGATCTCGATGCCCCGGCGCATCGTCAGCCGGCCCTGCGTACAGGCCGGGCAGGGGTCGCCGGGACGCACCTCGGCGGCCTCGACCGTGCCGTCGGGGGTGAAGTCCCGACCGCAGACCACGTTGGTGGCGTGCCGGCCCGGCTCGTTGGCGCCGGTCAGCCAGGCCGTCCCGGCCACGATCCGGGGGTCGACCAGGTAGCGGATGCCGAGCTTGTCGAGCACCTGCGGCCCGATGTAGCCACGGACCAGTTCCGGATGGGCGTCCCAGCCGTCGAAGATCTCCACGGTGGCCGGTGACAGTGCGGCGGCCAGCCGCTTCAGGTCCACCTCCCGGTCGCCGGGCACCCCGACGACCAGCAGTTCGGTCTCCTCCACGCCCGGGCGTCGTACGGTCAGCACCACGTTCTTCAGGGTGTCGGCGGCTGTCCAGTCGGTCCGACCGGCGAGCGCCCGCTCGTTGGCGAGAGCGACCAGACTGGCGATTGTCGGCGTCTCCGGGGTGTCGTGCACCTCGACGGCCGGTGGCCGTTGCGGATCGCCGGCCGGTGGCACGGGCGTGGTGACCGCCTCGGTGTTGGCCGCATGGTCACAGTCGGTGCAGCCGACGTAGGTGTCCTCCCCGACCGGTGCGGTGGCCAGGAACTCCTCCGACGCGGAACCGCCCATCGCCCCCGACACGGCGTGCACCACGGTGTAGTCCAGGCCGAGCCGGTCGAAGATCTTTTGGTACGCCGCGCGGTGCCGGCCGTACGCCGCGCGCAGACCCTCGTCGTCCAGGTCGAAGGAGTACGCGTCCTTCATCAGGAACTCGCGCCCACGCAGCAGACCGGCGCGGGGGCGGGCCTCGTCGCGGAACTTGGTCTGGATCTGGAACAGCGTCACCGGAAGATCCCGGTACGAGGTGAACAGCTCCTTCACCAGCAACGCGGCCATCTCCTCGTGGGTCGGCGCGAGCAGGTGCTCGGCACCACGCCGGTCGGCCAGGGTGAAGATGTCGTCGCCGTACTCCGTCCACCGCCCGCTGGTGCGGTACGGCTCGGCCGGCAGCAGCGCCGGGAAGTGCACCTCCTGGCCACCGATCGCGGCCATCTCGGCCCGCACGATCTCGCTGACCCGGTCCAGGACCAGCTTGCCCAGTGGCAGCCAGGTGTAGCCGCCCGGCGCGGCCCGCCGCAGGTAGCCGGCGCGCAGCAGCAGTCGATGACTCGGCACCTCCGCGTCGGCCGGGTCGTCGCGCAGGGTCCGGAGCAGCGTGGTGGACATCCGCAACAGCATTGCCGCAGGGTACGACCGCAGGGGCGATGTCGGCGAACGCATTGCGGCTCAGCTGTCGTCGGGTGGCTCGCTCAACCCGGCGCGGTGCGCGATCACCGCCAGCGCCGTACGGTCCCGGGCGTTCAGCTTGGCCAGCAGTCGACTCACATAGGTGCGCGCGGTCGCGGGGCTGATGAACAACGCCCGGCCGATCTCGTCGTTCGTCTCACCCAACCCGACCCGGGCCAGCACGGCCCGCTCCCGCTCGGTCAGGACGGCCAGCCGGGGATCGGGCCGGGCCGGGCGGGGCGCGGCGGCGAGCCGTTCCATCACCCGACGGGTGACCGTGGGTGACAACAGGTTCCCGCCCGCCGCAGTGGTCAGCACCGCCCGGCGCAGCTCGTCCGAGGGGGTGTCCTTCAGCAGGTAACCGGCGGCACCGAGGCTCACCGCCTCGATGATGTCCTCGTCGTCGTCGAACGTGGTGAGGATCAGCACCCGGGTCGCGGCCAGCCCGGCGTCGGCCCGGATCGCGGCGGTCGCGGCCAGGCCGTCCAGCACCGGCATCCGGATGTCCATGAGTACGACATCCGGCCGGTACTGCCGGGCCAGCCGGAGCCCGGACCGGCCGTCGGCGGCCTCCCCGACCACGTCGATCTGCGGATCGGCCGACAGCAGGGTACGGATGCCGGCCCGGACGAGATCCTGGTCGTCGACGATCAGCACGCTGGTCATGCCGACCCGACCAGCGGAAGTTCGGCGTGGACGGCGAAACCGCCCGGCACCGGGTCGGCGGTGAGTCGACCGCCCAGGCTCTCGGCCCGTTCCCGCATCCCGGCGATGCCGTGCCCGATACCCGGCCGTCCGGTGCCTGGCTGTCCGGTGCCTGCCTTCGGTGCTTCGAGTTCCGCGTCGGCGCCACTGTCGATGACCGACAGGGTCAGGCGGTGCTCGTCCTGGCGTACCCGGATGTCGACCCGGCTGCCGGCGGAGTGTCGTACGACGTTGGTGATCGCCTCCTGCACGATCCGGAACGCGGCGGCCTCGACCGGACCGGGCACGTCCGGGTCGAGGTCGACCCGGACGTCGACGTCGAAGCCGGCCGCGCCGGCCGCCTGGGTGACCGCGTCGAGGTTGGCCAGCGAGACGACCGTGCGGCGCTCGTCGTCGGGCGAGCGCAGCAGCGTCACCGTGCGCCGCAGGTCGACCATGCTGCGGCCGGCCGCCGACCGGATCAACTCCAGCGCCGAGCGAGCGGCATCCTCGTCGCGGCCCAACGCCTCTCGGGCGACGTCGGCGTGCAGGGCGATCACCGACACGGTGTGCCCGAGGGAGTCGTGCAGGTCCCGGGCGACGGCCATCCGTTCGTGCTGGATGCGGGTCTGCGCCTCCTGCTGGTAACGCGCAGCGGTCAGTTCGGCGATCCGCCGCGCGTCCGCCTGCGCCGCCCGACGGGACCGCACACTGTCGCCGAGAGCGATCGCCGCCCCCATCAACAGGACGTGCCCGGCCAACTCGTAGCCGACCACGAAGGCGAAATCCTGCCCCTCGGCGAGGCGGAAGACCACCGAAACCACGGTGACCACCACGGCGGCGCTGACGGCGGCGACCAGCCGCCCGTACTCGGCGGCGGAGAAGAGGGCGGCGGCGACCGGCACGGCCAACCCGATCGCCGGGTAGCCGACGGCGTAGTAGGCGAACAGGCCCAGCACCGTCACGGCGAGCACCAGCACCGGGTAGCGGCGACGGGCCAGCATCAGCGCCCCGAGACCGACGGCCCACAGGTACGCGACCCGCTCCGGCCCGTGCCGGCCACCCTCGTTGGCGCTGATCACGATCGAGACGATGACTGTGACACCCACCCCGAGCAGCACGTCGACGGCCCAGGGGCGGAACGCCTGCTCCCTCGTACGACCGGCCACGAACTCAGCGTACGGCGCTGGGCAGGCGCGTCGGGGTCGTCAGAAGGCGACCCGAACAGTCGCCCACCGACGTACCGGTCCTGCCCCCGACCCCGCAACTCTTGAAAGGAAGGGCACCTTGTTAACGCCTCGTGTAGAGGAAGGGCCCCCTATTAACAACGCGAGGGAGTTGCCGCCATGAGCACCGCACAGCCTGTTCCGCAGCGTCGGACGGCACTCGGACTTCCGTGGCCCGCCCTGCTCGGGCTCGCGCTGCTCGGGCTGCCTCGGGTGGTGTTGCACGATCTGGGGTTGGTGCACGAGGGCACCTTCGTCAACCTGCTGCTGGTGGTCGTACCGCCGATGGTCTGGATCGTGACCGCGGTGCTGCGGCGGGTGCCCAACCCCTTCCTCACCCTGCTCGTCCTCGGCCTGATCTACGGCGTGCTGCTGGCGCTGACCCACCAGGTGCTCTGGGACGTTGCGTTCGACGTGCCGCCGACTCTCGGTGGCAATCTCGGCGATCTCGCCCCCGGCGCCCAGGCAGTTGTCATCCGGGTTTTCGCCGCCATCAGCAGCGTCTTCACCGGTGTCCTGGTCGGCGCGGTGAGCGGTCTGATCGCCTGGCCCCTGGCCCGCCGTCGGCAGTAGGCCCTGAAGCGCTGTCACCCGGTGGTCCCTGTTCGGAGCCACCGGGTGACCGCATGGTGGTGCTGCTACGCGTGCGGCAGGCGGGCGCGGCGTCGGGCCAGGAACAGCAGGAGGCCGCCACCCGCCAGCATGGCGAGACCGGCGCTGGTGATCAGCCCGGCCGGTGGACCGGTGACCGGCAGACCACCCCCACCTCCGCCGTCGTCCTTGGGGAACGCGGCGACCACGACGGCGAAACCGTCCTGGTTGTCGCTGACATCCACGTCGGCTGCCGGTACGGCCTTCGCGTTCGCCGGCAGTCGGGTCCGCTTGGCGGCGGAGCGGGCTTCCGCCTGCTCGGTCAATCCCTCGACCTGGACCATGCCACCCTTCAACGTGACAGGTGCCTCGGTGTCGGCCGGCACATCTATCACCATGCCCAACTCGACAGCGGAGTAGAGATCCTCATTGTGGTTCTCCTCCTCCACCGGTACGAGCGCAAGGCTGTCGTAGGTGCAGACCGCCGTCCGTCCGTCACTGTCGATCACACATGCTTCCTCCGGCTGATTGAACGTCACGCCCTCGGGCAGGCGGATCGTGACCTTGAGCCCGCTGACCGCCTTTCGGCCGTGGTTGGCGACCAGGTATCCCAACCCGCCCGCCTCCCCGGGGTTCAACGGTCCATGAGGTTCGAGCGGGCCCGGGTCGACGGGCACCGACTGATCCACGTCCCACGCCTTCACCGACAGGTCGGCTTCGGAGTTGTCGACCACGTTGAGCGTGAACCGCTTACTGGTCAGGACGGGGCTGCGGTCATCCCAGGACATGCCGGCCGAGACACCGAACTCGCCTTCGAAAGGCTCCTTCGTATTCGTGCTGACGGTAATGAGGAGGGGAATATCGACGGTCCCGCCGGGGGCCGGAATGAGGTGAGGGTGTTCAACAGAATTGATGTCACATCCCCAGGCTCCCCAGTCGCCGTCGCACCCGCCGGCGCCGCCGCGCTCTGGCCACTCCACGGTGGCCCTGAACCCTCCCACCGGGAAGAACCACTCTGGTCCGAAGTTGCCGACGGAGAAGGAGATCGCCTCCGGGGCCTCGTCGGTCAGGTTGGTCAACCTCAGGTAGATCGGTTTTTTCAACGACCCCAGCGCAATCGTCGTGCTGGACAGTTCGAAGGCGAATTTCGCCTCCGGCTCGACCGCCGAGGCGGGAGCGGCGGGGACGGCCAGACCGGTGAGCAGGAGAAGCGTGGCGGCCGCTGTTCGCGACAGCCACCGACGATTACCTGAGGCCACAGCGGAATCCTTCGAATGAGCGGACAGTGTGGCTGGAGACACTATTCGTGCCCGGGTCGCAGTGCTATCCGTCGATCATGCAGAGCGCGCGACGCGAAAACCGACATCGTCGACGGTGAACGTCGGATGGCTGCGACGGCGTACCGAGGCGCGGCAACTCCACTGCTCGTCGAACCAGCCGCCGCCACGCAGCACCCGGTAGCTGCCGTAGACCTCGGCGTCGTAGACGTCCCAGCACCAGTTCCACACGTTGCCCAACTGTCGTACAGGCCCCAGGTGTTGGGCTGCTTGCCACCGACCTCGTGGATCCGGTCGGCGGAGTTGCCGCGATACCAGGCGATTTCGTCGAGCGGCCCGTATCGGGGGCCGGTCGTGCCGGCACGGCAGGCGTACTCCCACTCGGCCTCGGTCGGCAGCCGGTACCCGTCGGCGTCGACGTTCCAGTCGACCCGGTCGCCGTCGAGCCAGTACGCCGCTGTCAGGCCGTCCCGCTGGGACAGGGTGTTGCAGAAGCGGATCGCATCCCACCAGGAGACGCTCTCCACGGGAAGCCGATCGCCGGTCGCCGCGCTGGGGCGCTCGCCGGTGACCTGTGCGTACTGCTCCTGGGTGACCGGGACCGCGGCGATGTCGTACGGCTGGAGTGGCACCGACCAGCGCCGCTGGGTACGCCGGTCCGACAGCGTCACCTGCCCGGCCGAGATGGGGATCATGGCAAGTTCCGCCGTCACGAACAGCGAGAGTACTCGAATCGGTGGGTGATGACCTCTGCCACGATCCGCCCCGAGGGGCAGCCGGGGGTGCCGGTCGGGTGCCAGACTCTCCGACGTTAAGAAGGGGCCCCTCCGGTGTCCGGGGCCCTTCCTTACTCCTCTGGAGGAGCAGTGGTGCGCTGGCGTAGTTACGTCGCGGTCGGGGACAGCTTCACCGAAGGTCTGGACGATCCGTACCCGGACGGCAGCTTCCGGGGCTGGGCCGATCTGGTCGCCACCCGGCTCGCCGCCGAGGCCGGCCCCGATTTCCAGTACGCCAACCTCGCCATCCGGGGACGTACGTTTCCGAACGTGGTGGCCGAGCAGGTGCCCATGGCGTTGGCGATGAAGCCCGACCTGATCAGCTTCGCCGCCGGTGGCAACGACGTGCTGCGTCGTACCTTCGACCCGGATGCCCTGGCCGCGCGCTTCGACCAGGTGGTGGGCCGGCTGCGCGCGGACGGGGCCGACGTGGTGCTGTTCCGGTTCGCCGACGTGACGCCCCGGCTGCCCGGCCAGCGGCTCATCGGGCCCCGGCTCGCCGTGGTCAACCGTGCGGTCGGCGAGACCGCCGAGCGGCACGGCGCGATTCTGGTCGACCTGTACGCCGACGACACCTACCTGAACTCGACGCTGTGGAGCACCGACCGGTTGCACCTGTCTGCGGCCGGTCACCGCCGGGTCGCCGGCCAGGTGCTCGCCGCCCTCGGCGTCGGCTGCGACGAACAGTGGCTGCTCGTGCCGCCGCACCCCGAACCGACGCCCTGGTTGTCCGCCCGCGCGGCCGACCTGCGCTGGGCCGGACAGCACCTGGCCCCCTGGATCAAGCGCCGGATCACCGGCCGCTCGTCCGGCGACACCCTGACCGCCAAACGCCCCCTGCTCGGCCCACTCCCACCACAACCGCCTCGCTGACCAGGAAGCCGCCGGCACGACGACTTCCTGGCTCGACGACTTCCTGGTCAGGCGGGTGACGCCACGGCCGCTAGGCGTGCGGCAGGCGGTGCCGACGTCGGGCGAGCAGCAGCATCAGGCCGCCACCCGCGAGCAGGACGACACCGATTCCGGCGATCAGCGTGGTCGGCGACCCGGTGATCGGCAGCTCACCCCCGCCACCGTTGCCGCCGTCGTCGTCCCCGCCGCTGCGGGGTGCGGCGACCACGACGGAGAAGCCGTCCTGGTTGTCGCTGGCATCCACGTCCGCCGCCGGTACGGCGACGGCGTTCGCCGGCAGCTTGGTGCGCACCAGGTCGGACTTGGCAACGACCTCCTCAGTCAGGCCCTCGACCTGCACGGTCCCGCCCTGCAACGTCACGGGCGCCAAGGTGTCGGCCAGCACGGTCACCAGGTTGTGCACCTCGACGGCGGAGTGGACGTCGTCCCTGGGGTCGGTGTCCTCAGCGGCCGGTACGAGTGCGAGCGTGTCGTAGGTGCAGACCGCCGAGCGTCCGTCGGCGTCGATCGCGCACTCCTCGGGCGGCGCGGTGAAGGTGACGCCCTCGGGCAGGCCCACGGTGACCTTGACTCCGCTGACCGCCTTCCGACCCTGGTTGACGATCTGGTAGCGCACAGCGGCCGTCTCGCCCGGGTTCAGCGGCCCGGTCGCTTCGAGCTTGCCGTCCGCGTCCACCTGCACCGACTGCTTCACGTCCGGGGCGAGCACCGACAGATCAGCCTCGGCCTCGTCGACGATCGTCAGCGGGAAGGTCTTCTCGACCTCGGGTGACCGCCCGTCCGCCCAGTACGCGTGCACGGTGACCACGAAGCTGCCCTCGTACGGCTCGTCCTGCACGCGGACGCGGATGTCGAGCGGGATCTCCGTCGTCTCGCCGGGGCCCGGTATCAACTCCTGGTGCGCAGGGGCGGCGATGTGGCAGTAGAACTGTTCGGGCTCACCGTCGCACTCACCGGTGTCGACGCGCGGGTCGGGCCACTGGACGGCGGCCTTCTCCCAGGAGTCCGGATCGGTGGGGCGGACGCTGAACTGCCACGCGGTCGGGGTCTCGTCAGTCGTCAGGTTGGTGAATCTCAGATGGATTCTCTTCGTTTCGACTCCCAGCGGAGCCGTCGTGCTGGTCAGATCGAAGGCGAACTTCGGCTCCGGGTCGACCGCAGCGGCGGGACCAGCGGGGAGAGCCGTACCGGCAAGGACGAGCAACGTGGCGGCCACCGTACGTGACAGCCAGCGACGACCAACAGCCACAGCGAAACCTTCCGAGGGAACGGCCAGTGTTTGTTGTCGACGATATTCGTGGTGGCCTCGTCGCGCTGTCCCGTCAGCGGAGCGTGCCACCCGGCAGCCCGCGACTGGGTACCTTGGGGATCATGCCTGTGCCGAGTGATCCCGATCCCCGACTCCAGTCCTACGCCGACCCGCAGCGGCTGGTCACCACCGAGTGGCTGGCCGAGCACCTGCACGACGAGGGCCTGGTCGTCGTCGAATCCGACGAGGACGTGCTGCTCTACGACACCGGGCACATTCCCGGTGCGGTGAAGGTCGACTGGCACCTGGAGTTGAACGACCAGGTGACCCGCGACTATCTGGACGCCGAACGGTTCGCCGAACTCTGCGCCGCCAAGGGCATCGGCCGGGACGACACGGTCGTCTTCTACGGCGACAACTTCAACTGGTGGGCGGCGTACGCCCTCTGGGTCTTCACGCTTTTCGGTCACGCGGACGTGCGTCTGCTCGACGGCGGGCGGCAGAAGTGGATCGCCGAGGGCCGGGAGTTGACCCGCGACAGGCCCAACCGGCCGCGGGCGCAGTACCCGGTGCCGCAGCGCGACGACGCGCCGGTGCGGGCGTTCCGCGAGGAGGTGGCGGCGCACGTCGCGGCGGGCCGTCCGCTGGTCGACGTGCGTTCGCCGGGTGAGTACACCGGCGACATGCTGCACATGCCGGACTACCCGCAGGAGGGTGCGCTGCGCGGTGGGCACATCCCGGGTGCGGTGAGCAAGCCGTGGAAGTCCGCCGCCAACGACGACGGCACCTTCAAGTCGGCCGAGGAACTGCGCGCCATCTACGCCGACCAGCTCGGGCTGAGCCCCGACGACGACGTGATCGCGTACTGCCGGATCGGGGAGCGGTCCAGCCACACCTGGTTCGTGCTGCGCCACCTGCTCGGCTACCCGCAGGTCCGCAACTACGACGGCTCCTGGACCGAATGGGGCAACCTGGTCCGGGCTCCCGTCGTGAAGGGCCCGAACCCGACCTGATCCGTCGAGTCGATCATGGAGTTGCCGGACGCAGGCAACTCCATGATCGATCGGCCGGTCGGCTGTCCGGCAGCGCCAGCCCGTGGGTGGATTTGTCCTCTGGGCTGGTGCGGCGTGCCGCCCTGGGCGGGTTTTCGACAGCGCTGCCGGGTGGGCGTTCCCGGCAGGCGGACTGGCGGGTAACCGAGCGTGCCCCCCGTCATCGGCCTGGGTCTACGCTTGCCCGGTGACGGTGGAGCAGCGGGCCCGCGGCGCGAACAGCGGGGCCACGGGGACGGGGCGGCGCCGGTCCCGCAAGGACGAGATCCTGGAGATCGCGGTGGGGCTGTTCGCCTCGCGCGGCTACCACGGTGTGTCGATGGACGACATCGGCGCGGCGGCCGGGGTGACCGGCCCGGCGCTCTACCACCACTTCGCCGGCAAGGAAGCGATGCTTGTTGCCGCGCTGGTGCCGGTGAGCGAAGGGCTGCTCGACGGCGGTCGTCAGCGCGCCGCCGCCCACCCGGGCGATCCCCGCGCCGTGCTGGAGTCGTTGATCGATTTTCACGTCGACTTCGCACTGGCCAATCCCGCCGTCATCGCGTTGCACCTGCACGAGCTGGACCGGCTGCCCGAGGAGCCCCGACGGCGCATCCGGCGTCTTCAGCGGCTCTACGTGGAGGAGTGGGTCACCGTGCTGACCGCACTGCACGCCGGGCTGCCCGACGGCGAGGCGCGGGTGCTGGCCCACGCCGCGTTCGGCCTGATGAACTCCACCCCGTTCCTCGGTGGCGAGGTCGACCGCCGCCGCCGGGCCGAGTTGCTGCGCGCCGCCACCCTCGCCGCACTTCTCGCCCCCACCGACCCCGCCTGAGCCTCCCGCGCCCGACCGGCTTCACCTGAGCTCGACACGCTGGTCCACCTGCGCCGACGCGCCGCTTCGGCAGTGCTGTCGCGGGCGATGAGTGACGCGCTTCCTTGCTCCACGGCGGTACGCCTGCCTAGCATGCTGTCCCACCATCTGGACGCTCGGAGGACTCATGATCGAGTCGTTGCTGGTCGCCAACCGGGGCGAGATCGCCCGTCGGATCATCCGTACCGCGCGGCGGCTCGGCGTACGCGCGATCGCGGTGCACTCGGAGGCGGACGCCGACCTGCCGTTCGTGCACGAGGCCGACGAGGCGGTCTGCGTGGGTCCGGCCAACCCGGCACAGAGTTACCGCAACACCGAGGCGATCCTCGCCGCCGCCGCGTCGACCGGTGCACAGGCCATCCACCCCGGTTACGGCTTCCTGTCGGAGAACGCCGACTTCGCCCGTACCGTCGAGGCCAGCGGCCTGATCTGGGTCGGACCGGGCGCGGACGCGATCAGCGCGATGGGCGACAAGATCAATGCGCGGAACCTGATGGCCGCCGCCGGTGTCCCGGTGGCGCCCGGCACCACCGAGCCGGCTGCCGACCTGACGGCGGCGCTGGCTGCGGCGGGCGAGATCGGCTACCCGGTCATGGTGAAGGCCGCCGCCGGCGGTGGCGGCATGGGCATGGGCGTGGCCGCCGACGAGGACGCGCTGCGCACCGAGTACGACAAGGTGCGCGCGTTCGCCGAGCGGATGTTCGGCGACGGTTCGGTGTTGATCGAGCGCTACTTCCCCCGGGTACGGCACGTCGAGGTGCAGATCCTCGGCCTGGCCGACGGTCGGGTGGTCGCCCTCGGTGAGCGGGAGTGTTCGGTGCAGCGTCGCAACCAGAAGCTGGTCGAGGAGTCGCCCTCCCCGGCGGTCTCCCCGGAGCTGCGGGAACGCCTGCTCGCGGCGGCGGTACGGGCCGGCGAGGCGGTCGACTACCGCAACGCGGGCACGGTGGAATGCCTGCTGGTCCCGGGCACCGACGAGTTCTTCTTCCTGGAGATGAACACCCGCCTCCAGGTGGAGCACCCGGTCACCGAGCTGGTCTACGGCCTGGATCTGGTCGAGGAGCAACTGCGGGTGGCCGCGGGCCTGGCCCCCACCTTCGATCCGGACGCGCTCAGCCCGCGCGGCCACGCCATCGAGCTGCGGATCAACGCCGAGGACCCGAAGCGGTTCCTGCCCGGCCCCGGAGTGATCAAGACCTGGGTGGAGCCCACCGGCGAGGGCGTACGCGTCGACTCCGGCTACGTCGAAGGCAACACGGTCACCCCCTTCTACGACAGCCTGATGGCCAAACTCGTCGTCTACGCCGAGACCCGCCCCGAAGCGATCGCCCGCGCCCGCACCGCAGTAGCCGACTTCGCTCTAACCGGCCCCAAGAACAACCTCCCCTTCTTCACCGAACTCCTGAACAACCAGGAGTTCACCTCCGGCACCTACGACACCACCCTCATAACCCGCATGCGCTAACCCCGGCCCTGCCCCCGCCCTGCCTTCGTTGATCAAGAAGTTTGCGTCGGGGAGCGGCCCGGATCAGACGCAAACTTCTTGATCAACGGGGGGAAGGTGGGTGGGGTGCCATGCTGAGAGGGAGAGGAGAGGTTGAGGTGGTTGGGATGAGGGAACTGCCGGGGGTCGTGTCCATCCGGGAGGTTGGGCCGCGTGATGGGCTGCAGAACGAGGAGCCGATTCCGACCGAGGCGAAGGTGCGGCTGCTCGACGCGCTGTCCCGCACCGGGGTACGGCGGATCGAGGCGGTGTCGTTCGTGCACCCCAAGGCGATTCCGCAGATGGCCGACGCCGACGAGGTGTGGCAACGGGCCACGAAGGTCGACGGGGTTCGCTACTCGGCGCTGGTGCCGAACACCCGAGGCGCGCAGCGGGCCCTGGCCGCCGGGTTCACCGAGATCGAGGTGGTTGTCTCCGCCAGTGACACGCACAACCGGCGCAACGTCAACCGTTCCACCGCCGAGTCGCTCGACGACATCGCCGAACTGATCGACCTGCTGCACGGTGCCGGCGCGCAGGCCGAGGTGATCATCGCGACCAGCTTCGGCTGCCCGTACGAGGGGGACATCGACCCGGCAAGGGTCGCGGCCATCGTGGACCGGGTGGTCGCCGACGGCGCCGACCGCGTGGCCTTCGGCGACACCACCGGCATGGGTACGCCCCGACGGGTCCGTGACCTGCTCACCGCCGTACGCGGCCGCAACGCGGACATCCCGGTGCTGCTGCACTTCCACAACACCCGCGGCACCGCCCTGGCGAACCTGTTGACCGCGTTGGAGTACGGGGTGACCGAGTTCGACGCCAGCGTCGGCGGCCTCGGCGGCTGCCCGTACGCGCCGGGTGCCAGCGGAAACCTGGCCACCGAGGAGGCGGTGCACATGCTGCACGACATGGGCATCGACACCGGCATCGACCTCGACGCCCTGATCGACGCCGCCAAACTCGCCGAAGACCTCACCGCCCGCCGCCTCCCCTCCGGCGTCCTCCGCGCCGGCCCCCGCACCGCCCTGACCCCCCTCCCCTGAACCCCCACACCCCTCCCGCACGGCCCCACCCTGCCCGCGATCTTGCAGTTTGTGTCGCCCATATGCGCTCTTTGTGTCGATATGGGGCGACGAAAAGTGCAAGATCGCGGGGATGGGGGGTGGGCGGGGCGTGGTGGGGGTGGGCGTGGGTGGGGTAGATTAACGATCGTTCAGGCTGGGCGTGGTGGGGAGCCGTGGTGACTGTTGACGGTGGGGCGCTGGAGCAGCTCGGTAAGCGCGTACGGGCCGGTGGCGCGGAGAAGTATCACGCGGCGAACGCGGCCAAGGGGAAGCTGTTCGCGCGGGAGCGGGTCGCCCTGCTGGTCGACGAGGGATCGTTCGTCGAGGACGGGCTCTACGCCAACGCGCTCGCCGACGGGCTGCCCGCCGACGGGGTGGTGACCGGAACCGCCACCATCGACGGTCGCCAGGTCTGCCTGATGGCCAACGATTCCACGGTCAAGGCCGGCAGCTGGGGTGCGCGTACCGTCGAGAAGATCATCCGGGTCATCGAGCGGGCGTACGACACCGGTGTGCCGATGGTCTACCTGGTCGACTCGGCCGGCGCGCGGATCACCGACCAGGTCGAGTTGTTCCCGGGTCGACGCGGTGCCGGCAAGATCTTCTGGAATCAGGTACGCGCCTCCGGCTCGATTCCCCAGGTCTGCGCGCTGTTCGGGCCGAGCGCGGCCGGTGGCGCGTACATCCCGGCCTTCTGCGACGTGGTGGCCATGGTGGACGGCAACGCCAGCATGTACCTCGGCTCCGACCGGATGGTCGAGATGGTCACCGGCGAGAAGACCACCCTGGAGGCGATGGGCGGGGCCAAGGTGCACTGTGCCGAGTCGGGCGTCGGGCACTTCCTCTGCAAGACCGAGGCCGAGGCGCTCGACGTGGTCAAGCGCTACCTGTCGTACCTGCCGGCGAACTGGACCCAGCAGCCGCCGACCGCCGAGGCGGTCGAGGCGCCCGTCAAGGCGGACCTGGCCGCGCTGGTGCCGGCCAGCGAGCGGCAGGCCTTCGACATGCGACGGTACGTCAAGGGCCTGCTCGACGACGGCTCGTTCTTCGAGATCCAGGCGCTCTGGGCCAAGGAGCTGACCATCGGGTTCGGCCGGCTGAACGGCGAGGTCGTCGGCGTGGTCGGCAACAACTCGATGTTCAAGGGCGGGGTGCTCTTCGTCGACTCGGCCGACAAGGCGAGCCGGTTCGTGCAGCTCTGCGACGCCTTCAACGTGCCGCTGCTGTTCCTGTCCGACGTGCCCGGCTTCATGGTCGGCAGCGCGGTGGAGAAGCAGGGCATCATCCGGCACGGCGCCAAGATGATCACCGCGATCTCCGAGGCGACCGTACCGAAGATCTGCGTGGTGGTCCGCAAGGCGTACGGCGCGGGCCTCTACGCCATGGCCGGCCCCGGCTTCGAGCCGGACGCGACAATCGCGCTGCCCACCGCGAAGATCGCGGTGATGGGCGCGGAGGCCGCGGTCAACGCGGTGTACGCGAACAAGATCGCCGCGATCGAGGACGAGGCCGAGCGGGCCGCCTTCGTCGCCGCCAAGCGCGCCGAGTACGAGCAGGACATCGACATCGTCCGGCTGGCCAGCGAACTCGTCATCGACACGATCGTCGAGCCGCACGAACTGCGCGCCGAACTGATCCGCCGCTTCACCGCCGCCCGGAGCAAGGACCGGCACTTCTCCCGTCGTCGGCACGGCGTCACCCCCGTCTGAACCGGCGTCACCGCACGCACCAGCCAGCACCGGCACCGTCGAGGCGTCACGAGCGCTCGTCGGCCGTCCACACAGGAGGAACCCCGATGGACTTCCGGCTCTCCGAGGAGCACCAGGCGCTGCGCGACAGCGTGCGGGACTTCGCCCGCGAGGTGGTCGCGCCGGTCATCGCCGAGCACTACGAGCAGCACACCTTCCCGTACGAGGTCATCCGGCAGATGGGCAAGATGGGCCTGTTCGGCCTGCCCTTCAGCGAGGAGTACGGCGGCATGGGTGGCGACTACTTCGCCCTCTGCCTGGCGTTGGAGGAGTTGGCCCGGGTCGACTCCAGCGTGGCGATCACCTTGGAGGCGGCGGTCTCGCTGGGTGCGATGCCGATCTACCGCTTCGGCACCGAGGAGCAGAAGGCCCGCTGGCTGCCGAAGCTGCTCAGCGGCGAGGCGCTGGCCGGTTTCGGGCTCACCGAGCCGGGCACCGGGTCGGACGCCGCAGGCACCGAGACCCGGGCCGTGCTGGACGGCGACGAGTGGGTGATCAACGGTTCGAAGGCGTTCATCACCAACTCGGGCACCGACATCACCGCTCTGGTCACCGTCACCGCCGTCACCGGCACCCGGCCGGACGGCGCGAAGGAACTGTCCACCATCATCGTGCCGAGCGGTACGCCGGGCTTCACCGTGGCGCCCGGCTACTCCAAGGTCGGCTGGACCGCCTCGGACACCCACGAGTTGACCTTCGACGACTGCCGCGTGCCGGCGGAGAACCTGCTCGGCGAGCGCGGCCGGGGCTTCGCCCAGTTCCTGCGGATCCTCGACGAGGGCCGGATCGCCATCGCCGCGCTGGCCGTGGGCCTCGCCCAAGGCTGTGTCGACGAGTCGATCAAGTACGCCCGCGAGCGGCACGCCTTCGGCCAGCCGATCGGCAACTACCAGGCGATCCAGTTCAAGGTCGCGGACATGGAGATGAAGGCGCACACCGCCCGGCTGGCGTACTACGACGCGGCGGCCCGGATGCTTGCCGGCGAGCCGTTCAAGCGGCAGGCGGCGATCGCCAAGCTGCACGCCAGCACGATCGCGGTGGACAACGCCCGGGAGGCGACGCAGATCCACGGCGGGTACGGCTTCATGAACGAGTACCCGGTGGCCCGGTTCTGGCGGGACTCCAAGATCCTGGAGATCGGCGAGGGCACGTCCGAGGTGCAGCGCATGATCATCGCGCGTGACCTGGGGATGTGACCGGGTTCCGGTGACGGGGCGGGTCGGTCGCCTGTCGGGTTTCGGCATCGACCGGTCGGGTGGTTGACGCTCGCCTGCCGGATGTCGGGCCTGGCCCGTAATGTCCCGGACCATGACTTCGAGTCATGATCGTTCATCCGGGTGGATCGGGTCGTCCGGCCTTGCGGATCTGTTGCGGGGGCATCGCCGGGCCGCCGGCCTCACCCAGGCCGAACTCGCGACTCGTGCCGGCGTCGGCGTACGGACGGTTCGTGACCTGGAACGGGGACGCTCCTCGCGCCCGCAGCGCACCACCGTCGATCTGCTCGCCGATGCGCTCGCCCTGTCCGGTCCCGCCCGTACGGCCTTCGTGGCCGCGGCTCGCAAGGCCGATGGCGGCACCGCTCGGGTCACTGTTGGTGGGCCGGCACCCCTTCCGCCACCGCCCGAGCTGATCGGGCGGGAGCGGGACCTGGCCGAGTTGGTCACCCTGCTGACCGAGCCGCGCGGACCGCAGGTGATCAGCCTGGTGGGGGTGGCGGGCGTCGGCAAGACCGCCCTCGCGCTGGCCGCCTGCCACGCCGTCGCCGCCGCTCGACGAGCGAGCTCGGTCGGGCCGCCGCCGGAGTCCGGTCGTCCGGGCGGTGTCAGCGGGCTGCACGTCGGCGCCGGGTCGGACGTCGCCGATGTGCTCGCTGCCGCGCTGGGCGCCTTCGGGGTGTCCCGGACGACCGAGCTGACCGCCCGGATCGGCGACCCGACGCTGCTGGTGGACGCGGCCGACCGGGCCCCCGATTCGGTGGCCTCTGCGGTGCAGCGTCTCGTCGACGCCGTGCCCTCGCTGCGGATCCTGGTCACCGGTCGGCACCCGGTGGGGCTGCCGGACGAGTGGGTCCGACCGGTGTTGCCACTGGACGTGCCGGCGCCGGGAGACATCGAGCCGTCGGCGCTCGCCGCCTCCCCGGCGGTGGCGCTGTTCACCGCCCGGCTGGCGCAGGTCCGCCGGGAGCCACCGACCGAGGCCGAACTTCCGGCGCTGGCCGCGCTGGTGCGGCGACTGGGCGGGCTTCCGCTGGCCGTCGAACTGATGGCGGCGCGTGGTCGACTGCTCAGCCTGACCGAACTGCTCGACCGCTACGGCGACCGGGTGCTGGACCTCGACATGGCGACCCGCAGCGGTTGGCCGACCGGTCAACCGCGGCCGGACGACACCCGGGTGGCGGGGACGCTGCGCGACGCGGTGGCGACGAGCTACCGGCTGCTCGACGACGAGGAGCGTGCGGCGCTGCGCCGGTTCTCCGCGTTCGACAACCGGTGGTCGATCGAACTGGCCGAGGAGATGCTCGCCGGCACGGCCATCACCGCCGACCCCGTACGGCTGCTCAACCGGTTCATCGAACTGGGACTGCTGCACGTACGCGGGGATGGGCCGTTTCGCTTCCGACTGCTCGACGCGGTCCGCGACTACGCCGTCGAACGGGTATCCGGCGCCGGTGAGTCGGCGGTGATCCAGCGTCGGCACGCGCGGGTGATCACGTGGTTCGTGGAGCGCACCGCACCGGGCCTGGCCGGGACCGACGCCACCGGTGCGGCGGGTCGACTCGACGAGGTGTCCGGGGACATCAGTGCCGCGCTGGCGTACGCCGCGGTGGACGACCCGCTGACCGCGCTGCGCCTGGCGGCCGGCCTGCCGCTCTGGTGGCGGCTTCGCGGGCGCGCCGGTGCCGGGCGGCAGTGGCTGCTGCGGCTGCTGGCCGACCCACGTACCGCCGAGGCCGACGGGGAACTGCGCCTGCGCGCATCGCACGGGGTGGCATCGCTCGCCGACGAGCAGGCCGCTGTGGTGGAGGAGTTGCCGGAGGCCCGCGATCGGTTACGGCAACGGGGGGTGGTGGCGCGGGCGAGGAAGCCCCCTGTTGCCACCCCTCGCTCATCGCCCGCGCCGGCACCCCCCATTGCGCCCCCGGTGACCCGAGACTAGCGAGACGGCGAAAGGCGACCTGTCGTATTTGGTGACCTATCGCCGTTTGTTCGATCGGTTCTGCCGCTCTTTCTGCCGCTGACGTCACCCTCGGCTGCTGGGCCGACCACCGATAGTTCAGTGGCGGGGGTTGATAACGCGGCACCTGCCAACGATGATCAACAGTCGGTGGACTTGGCGTTCTCCGGTCCAGTGGCCGGGTCACCACTGCCGGCCGTGGCGCAGGGATGCACCGCGTCCCGCACCTGGCGCAGGCCGTCGAGCAGGGCGTTCAGGGCGGGCGGATCCAGTTGGCCGGTGAACCAGTCCTCGATGAGTTGGAGGTGACCGGGCAGGCACTCATCGAGCCGACGCAGGCCAGCCGGCGTCACCACGGCGAACGAGCTGCGCCGGTCGGACGCGCAGGCACGTCTGACGATCAGGCCGTCACGTTCCATCCGGTCGACCACCCGGGTCACGCCGCTGGTGGACAGCGAGGTCTGGGCCGCGAGGTCGGTCATTCTCAGTTGGTTGTCGGGCGAGCGGGTGAGCCGGGTCAGCACCTCGAACTCGACCGGGGACAGCCCGTGTTCTTCCATCTGCGCGGCGAACCGGGCGGACAGCCCGGCATGTACCTCGAAGAGGAGGCCGACAGCCGTGATGCGAGAGTCATCGAACACGTTCGGGTTCACCAGGCCATCCTAGCAGTCCTTGACACGTGGAATATTGTCGAGGGTATAGTTGCTTAGTCAGTCGTTGACCAAGCCAACATTCTCTACCGGAGGGCAGTCTCTCATGACCAGCAGCACCGAGTCGGTTACCCGCGAGTGGAACGGCCTGACCATCCCGGCGGCTGGCACCTACCTGCTGGACGCCGCGCACAAGCGGGTCGGCTTCATGGCCCGGCACATGATGGTGGCGAAGGTCCGCGGTGAGTTCACCGAGGCCAGCGCGACCATCACGATCGCCGAGGAGCCGTTGGAGTCCACGGTCAGCGCGACCATCCAGGCGGCCAGCATCACCACCGCCCAGGCCGACCGGGACACCCACCTGCGCAGCGGCGACTTCCTCGACGTGGAGAAGTTCCCCACGCTGGAGTACCGCAGCACCGGCGTGAAGTCCCACAGCGGTAACGAGTTCGTCCTCGCCGGCGAACTCACCATCAAGGACGTGACCCGCCCGGTCGACCTCACGGTCGAGTTCGAGGGTGTCGGCCGCAGCCCCTTCGGCACCGACATCTTCGGCTTCTCGGCGAGCGCCGAGATCGACCGCGAGGAGTTCGGTCTGACCTGGAACGTCGCCCTGGAGTCGGGTGGCGTCCTGGTCGGCAAGAAGATCAAGATCGAGATCGAGGGCGAGGCCGTCCGTCAGGCCTGACCTCCCGTACGCCCGACAGGCCCGCGCTTCACCGCGCGGGCCTGTCGGCTGTTCACCCCCGTGGCCTGGCCCCACCGTCCCAGGGGCGCTGCCGTCGGTGCCAAATGTCACAGATTGTTCGTCAAGCTGTTCGTAGGCCACGACACCGGCGCTGGGTAGGACTTCTTTCGGCGTGTCCGAACTGGCCCGTCGCTGGTCAGAGCGGCGCTGCTCTGCGGGGACTGCGGCAATGGACCGATCTTCGGGACGGCCAGGTTCGGCGCGTCGGCGAGTAAGGTTCACACTGCGCTGCGGAACGGCACCGTTCCGTCGCGTCGCGCGCCGGGAGGAACACATGGGCAGGGACGTCGATCGGGCCGCATTCTCCCGCGAGGACCGGGTCCTCTACCGGCAGAAGGTCCGCCGTTGCCTGGACGTCTTCGCCCTGATGCTTGACGACTTCGGCTTCGACGCCGACCGGCCGATGACCGGGCTGGAGATCGAGCTCAACCTGGTCGACCCCGCAGCCGAACCCGCGATGCGCAACGAGGAGATCCTCGCCGCCATCGCCGATCCGCTGTTCCAGACCGAGCTGGGACAGTTCAACCTGGAGCTGAACGCCAACCCTCGACTGATCTCCGGTGCCGGCTTCACCGACTACGAACGCGGCCTGCTCGGCAGCCTCAACCGGGCGAGTGAGCGGGCGGCCCGGTCGGACACCCGGATCGTTTTGGTCGGCATCCTGCCCACGCTGACCGAGCGTCACCTGGTCGCCGACAACCTGTCGACGAACGAACGGTACCGGGTGCTCAACGACCAGATCGTCGGTGCGCGGGGCGAAGACATCGAACTCGACATCCGTGGTGTCGAACGGCTGCGTACGCACACCGACTCGATCGCGCCCGAGGCGGCCTGCACCAGCCTCCAGTTCCACCTCCAGGTCGCGCCGGACAGCTTCGCCGACTACTGGAACGCCTCCCAGGCGATCGCCGGAGCGCAGGTCGCGGTGGGTGCCAATTCACCCTTCCTGTACGGCCGGCAGCTCTGGGCGGAAACCAGGATCGCCCTGTTCGAACAGGCCACCGACACCCGTCCGGACGAGCTGAAGGCGCAGGGCGTACGACCTCGGGTGTGGTTCGGAGAACGGTGGATCACCTCGATCTTCGACCTCTTCGAGGAGAACGTCCGCTACTTCCCGCCGCTGCTGCCGATCTGCGAGAGCGAGGACCCGGTCGAGGTCCTGCATGCCGGCGGTGTGCCCGAGCTGGCCGAGCTGCGACTGCACAACGGCACCGTCTACCGCTGGAACCGCCCGGTCTACGACATCATGAACGGGCGTCCGCACCTGCGGGTCGAGAACCGGGTGCTGCCGGCCGGCCCGACCGTGGTCGACATGCTGGCCAACGCCGCCTTCTACTTCGGGCTGGTCCGCGGTCTGGCCGAAGCCGACCGCCCGATCTGGAGTCAGCTCACCTTCAGCTCCGCCGAGGAGAACTTCCACGCCGCCGCCCGACGGGGCATGGACGCCGTCCTGCACTGGCCCCGGCTCGGCGAGGTGCCGGTGACCAGGTTGGTGCTGGACGTGCTGTTGCCCATTGCGTCCGCCGGGCTCGACGCCTTCGGGGTGGCCCCGGCCGAACGCGACCGGCTCCTCGGCATCATCGAGCAGCGCTGTCGTACCGGCCGTAACGGGGCGGTCTGGCAGACGGCGACCGTGTGGGCGGCGCAGCGGCAGCGGGGCCTGGACCGACCGGCCGCGCTGCACCACATGCTCCAGCGCTACGCCGAGTTGCAGGGCAGCAACGAGCCGGTGCACACCTGGCCCGTCGACTGACCCGTCAGCGGGCGCGACGCGGTGGCCGGGCCCGCCGGCTCGAAGCCTCCGGCCCGGCAGTGGCGCCGGTTGCCGGCTCGGCGTCCGTACCCGAGTCGCCCTCGGCGCGGCTAGCACCTGATCTGCCCCCGGCCTCGGCGCGGCCCGCATCCGTGCCGCTCCGGGCCTCGGCGGAGATGACCTCGGACGCCTGCCCCGCCGACGGCTCGGTGGTGCTGCGTCGGGTCGACTCACCGGTGCCGCTCCCGACCGGATCGCCGCTGGCCGGTGTGTCCGCGCTGCCGCGGTCGCCGCTGGCCGGCGGGTAGGTGCCGCCCTGGTCGCCGCTGGTCGGTATGTCCGTACTGTGGCGGCCACCTCGGGTCGGCACGACCGCGCCGCCGGGGTCACCGTTCGTCGGTGCGTCCGTGCTGTCGTGGTCGGCGGGGCGCTGCCGAGGTACCAGCGGGGTGGGTGCCGCGTCGGTGGCCGGCTGCTGCGACCGGCGTCGGGCGGACCGCTGGGCGAGCGCCGCGACGAGGACGGAACCGCCGACACCGACTATTGCCGCGTACGGGGCGATGAGGTGGGCGGACACCTGCTCCGGGTTGATCGCGGTCAACCTCGGTACGGCCAGGAAGTAGGCGATCGCCACCAGCAGCGGACCGGCCGCACCGGAGGCGGTGGCACCCACCCGACGGTCGGCGTCGCGGACGCCTCGGCGGGCGGCCAGCGCGCCGATCACCAACGCCGATCCGAGGGAGAGAATCGCCCCGGGCCAGTAGAAGTAGTCTCGGATCCAGAACTGGTCGCTGTCGGAACTGAGCTGCCAGATGCCCAACTGTGCGGTGGTCAGGCCCCGACCGGCGAGCACCGAGTCGAGTACGGCGACGACCGCGAGCAGCCACAGCCAACCGGCGGTGGCGATCACGTTGGTGGCCGCCGCCCGGCAGCGCAGCGACCAGAGCGCCACCAGCGTGCCGACCAGCACGCCGACCGCGGCGTACCCGGCGGCCATGTCTCGCGGAGAAGGAGTGTCCGGTACCACCGCGACCCGGGCGGGTACGGCGACCAGCAGCACGGTGATCAGCGCGCCCAGTGCGGCGGCACCTGCCAACGCGAGAAACCACAGGCCGTCGCCACCGCGTCCGTCGGTTACCGGCGGTCGGCCCGGGTCAGCTGCCGATTCGGCGTCTGATGTGGACAGCGCCGGGCGTCGGTCCCGGAGCCGCTGGGCGCAGACCGCACCGAAGATGGTCGAGGTGGCGGCGATCCAGGTGGCCCAGATCAGGCTGGCCACCCAGGCGGCCGTGCCGGCGGTCGGCTCGGCCGGCGCCCAGTTCAGGATGCCCAGTCCGTAGCCGAATCCCAGTTGGGCGGCACCGGCGCCGGCTGCCACGCCGGCCGCGGTGGCAATCGATCCTCCCCAGCCCTGTCTGGCCATGCCGGGCAGCGTAACCTCCTGTGCCCGGCGCGGCGAGTCGTGCGCCGTACCGGGTGATTAAGGTGACGGACGGTGTTTGGCGTCGATGGGTACGGTCGCCGTAGATGAGGCGGTGGGCGCAATGACGGGTGAGGTGACGGACGGGCGGACCACGCGGCCCGACACCGGTCCCGATCGGATGACGATGGTGGTCGGTGGTGGTGTCGCGGCGGTGCTGCTAGCGGTCATCGGCGCCGCTGGTGGCTGGGTGCTCGCGGGCGACGAACCGCAGCTGCCGGAGACGCCCGTCGCCGCGAAGGGGAGCCGCAGCCCGAGCGCACCGGCCCCTTCGACACCGCGTGAGCGGCCCGCGCCCACCTCCGGCCCGACCAGTGCCGCCCCGACCAGTGCCGCCGCACCGAGTCCGACCGGGCTGACCGTGCCGGATCTCGTCGGCATGGACCTCGAAGAGGCCCGGAACGAGGTGCGAAAGCGCGGGCTGGAATGGACGTTCGTCTTCGGCACCGGCGACAACCAGAGCGTACGGAGCACTGATCCGGTCGCCGGTACGCCGGTGAAGCACGGCAGCACGATTTCGATCACCGTGGCCGGGGCGGCCCCACTGAACGAGATGCCGGAGGTGGTCGGGGACGACTGCCGGGAGGCGGCGGCCGAACTCTTCGACATGGGCTTCTCGCCTCGCTACCCGGCCGGGCTGGCCGGGAAGGTCACCGAACAGGAGCCCGCCGCCGGCACCGTCGGACGATGGGATGACGTCGTGTACATCCTCTGCGGGATTCTGTCGTCGGATGACGAGTTCCTTCGGCAGTGACAGGCACCCGACACGCTGATCCCGGCCGATGGCGGGCGGAACCGCTAGGTTGACCAGCGTGGGGAGGCCGACATGAGCGAGCGGGGCGAGGAACAGCCGGACGACCGGACACGTCCGTTGCCTCCGCCCGCCGGAGATCCCGACGACACCGCTGTGCTGGGTGGTACGCCGCCCGAAGGCACCGAGGCGGACGCGACAGCTGTGGTGCCGCCGACGCCCCGACCCCAGCTGTGGTCGGGGCGGGCGGAGGTGCGGCCACCGGGTCCGGGTGACGACCGCGAGTTGGCCGCCGGCGAGTGGTACGGCGACGAGCAGGCCGGTCGGCGCTGGTGGCTGCCGATCCTCTGGGGCATCGTCCTGCTGCTGTTGCTCGGCGCGCTCGGAGTGGGGTTGTGGCTGGCACGCCAGGCGGTGGACGAGGACGACTCCCCGCCGCCATCGCCCCAGCCGACCTCGACGGCGCCAACGAGCGCGTCGGCTTCACCAACCCGTTCGCCCTCGGCGGCGCCGACGACCAGCGCCGCGCCGACAGGGCTGCCGCTGCCACCCCTGGTCGGGCTCTCCGAGGATGCGGCCCGAGCCCGGCTGGAAGCACTCGATCTCCAACCCGAGGTCGTGTACCGCCCGTCGGACCAGCCGGCCGGCACCGTGATCGCCACCGACCCGGGCCAGGGTGAGCCCGTCCAGCCCGGCGATGTGGTCAGGCTGGTGGTCGCCACCCCCAGCCCGTCGACGACGGCACCGACCACCGCGCCGACGACGACCGACCCGACGACGACCGGGCCGACCACTGACCCGACGGCCACGGCGAGCCCCACCGGGTGAACGGCGGCTCACCACATCCGTCGTCTGGTGCTGACCAGCCCGAGCCCGGCGAGGGAGATGGCGAGCCCGAACATCCCTGACCAGAACAGCGACCGGCTGAGCGCGTCGGAGCTGTGCCGGTCGCCGGTTCGGTCGGACGTCGCTGCCCGGTGCGCACTGCCGGCGGACGACTCGGAGTCGCCGGGCATCGCGGCCGAGCCGTCAGGCAGAGCAGCCGAGCCGTCGGGCAGAGCAGCCCAGTCGTCGGGCGTCAGTGGTGCCGTGCGGTCGTCGTCGAACTCGTCCCAGGCGGGCGGTGAGCCTCCCGACCTGGTCGGCGGCGTGGCTTCCACCACCGTGATCTCGGGTGCGGGAACCGGCTCGGCCAGCCGGGTGGAGGAGAGGGCGGGATCCCGGACCAGCACCATCAGGGTGATGGCGGCACCGAACAGTGCCAGGATTCCGAAGGCGTGGGCGATACGGGACCGATGGGGCCGCCGCGCGGACAGATTGACCATGGCCATCCCAGGTTCGGGGTCCTGGAGGCGCGGTGGAGACGTGCCGGGGTGGGCACACCGATTCTATGGCGTCGGTGTGCCCGTCGGCGGCGTTTCGAGTGCTCAGCCCACCCGGACCGGGGTCCGGGTGACGGGCCGACGGGCCGAGCGGACGGTGTGCGGTCGCGGCTGCGGCGCGGCCTGCACCAGGTCCAGCCCGGCCCGCTGGACGAAGATCGATCGGCGGTTGACCGCGTCCCCCGCCGCGTTCAACTCGTAACCTTCGAGCCAGAGCCAGCCGTCATAGGTGGGGCGGTCCAGCACCCGGATCACTCGGAAGTGGATGGGTCTGATGAACTGGACACTCGCCGCGCTTGTCACGTTCAGTACGTCACCGGAGCGGGGAAGCACATGGGCTCCTGAAGGGTCGGCCGGCGGGGAGGCCGGCAAGGCTGATCGGGGGAATTGCTGGCTCCGGCGACGAGGTCGTGTCTCGGGAACCGGGTTCGTGGCGTTGACGGGCTTCGCTGCGCTGGTGGCGTACTCGGCCCGCCGTGTCTGGGCTGTCAGGGAAGGTGTCTGGGGCCACCGCCGCCGTCGCGCGTCGGCGACCGGCCACCGGATTCGCGGGGCCGGTCGACGATCGACCGGGTCATCCGGTCGTCGTCTCCGTCGGCACCGCGGTGATCACAGGGGGATACTGGATCAGAACGGTGCGTAGCCCGCGTCATACGGACAGAGTGCATCAGCGTCGTGCTTCATGCAAGTTGCACGTCGACTTTTGCCGATACGTGAGCGGCTCGCGCGAAACGGCGCTTGAACGTGCCGCCACCCGGACGGCACACTGAGGACCGGTTTCGCCCGTCGCGGCCGGTCGAGGACCGGCTCCATCCCTTGCCGCGAAACGCCCGCCGCCTTATGGTCGCGCCCTAGGCGGGCGGCAGACAGCGGCGCGTCGAGGCGGAAGGTGACACCGTGAGCGAGCGGCGCAGTCCGACCATCCGCCGGCGTCGCCTGGGCGCGGAACTGCGCCGTCAGCGCGAGACGGCCGGGATCACCATCGAAGCGGTGGCCGAGCAACTGGAGTGTTCGGCGTCGAAGATCTCCCGGATCGAGACCGGCCACACCACCGCGACGCCCCGGGACGTCCGGGACATGCTCCGGATCTACGGGGTGGTCGGTGCTGAGAGCGACGAGCTGGTGCAGATCGCTCGGGAGGCGAGGCAGAAGGGTTGGTGGCACCCGTACAGCACGGTGCTGGTCGGGGCGTACGTGGGCCTGGAGGCTGCGGCCAGTTCGATCCGGGCGTACGAACAGCAGGTGGTTCCGGGTCTGCTGGAGACCGAGGATTACGCCGGCGCGATGATTCGCGCGGCCCGCCCGGATTTCACCGCGGAACAGGTGCGACAACGAGTGCGTGTCCGACTCGGTCGCCAGTCGTTATTGACCCAGGACGATCCGGTCGATCTGTGGGTGGTGCTCGATGAGGCGGTGATGAGCCGTCCGGTGGGCGGGGACACGGTCATGCGTGACCAGCTCAAGCGGTTGGTGGAGGTAGCCCAGCTGCCGAATGTGACGTTGCAGGTCCTGCCCTTCGAGGTTGGGGCACATGCCGGCATGGACGGCACCTTCACGATCCTGAGCTTCCCCGAACCAGGTGATCCGGATGTCGTGTACGCGGAGAACGCCACGGGTGGGCTCTTCTTGGAGAAGAGCGACGAACTGCAGAAGTACAGCTTCATCTTCGATCACATTCGAGCAGCGGCCATGCGTCCGGAGGAGTCCGTCGGGTACATCGCAAAATTGGCAGAGGAGCCGCTGTGGAAATGGCGACGCAAGGATTCCCCGTGGACCTGACGCAGGCGCACTGGTTCAAGAGCTCGAAGAGCGGGCCGAACTGTGACAACTGCGTCGAGGTGGCGTATGTGACCGGGGCGGTCGGCGTCCGGGATTCGAAGGACAAGGCCGGACCGGCCCTCGTCTTCGCTCCGGGTGACTGGCACGCCTTCGTCGCCGGCACACGGGGCGGCGTCTTCGGACGGGGTTGATCCCGTAGCAACGACCTGGTCCCCGATCGGCACGTCCGGTCGGGGACCACGTCGTCCGCCGCGCTCGGCGGTCCCTCCGTGGGGCCTGGCCCGGTCGGCTGCCGTCGCCACTTCCCACCCGTCTCGTTGTACCTCTCGGTACGCGCTGGTCGACATCCCCCCGAGCAGGGCGGGTAACCGAGCGAGGCAGGCGAGACGAATGACGAGTATCGGATCGGACAACCTCACCAACAGCCCGGGCAAGCCGGAAAGGTTCGGCGGCAAATATCGCGGGGCTCGGCGGGACACCGTGTTGACCGAGGTGGTGTCCACGGACACCGAACACTCAGGGCGGGACACCACGGCACCGAGCGAGCAGGCCACGTCGCCGCTCACCCTGCCGTCGCTGGACCCGAACCCGCTCACCGAACCGTCGTTCCCGGCGACCGGATGGTCGAGCGTGGACGACGGCTCCCTGGCGGATCATCCGCTGCTGCGCGGCCTGCTGATGGAGTTGCCGCCGAGGGGCAGTGTGCCGCCGCCGGGTTGGCTCGACCGCTGGTTCGAGGCGACACGGGCGATCCTGGAGCTGCTATACGTGCAGGGCGCGGGCCGGGCTCGGTGAGGTCGCGGACGGCTGCGGCATGGCCCGCTCGGCGAGCCGGTTGTGGCGCAGCGCGTGGCGGACCCCGATGGCCCCGACGCCCAGCACCCCGATGGTGACCGCCGGCCCGGTGATGCCCGGCCCGAAGAACTCGGCGGCACCGCTGGCCGTGATCAGCGCGGGCAGCAGGGCCAGGCCGGTCACCTGCAGCGGCAGCCCGATCAGTGGGTGGGCGGCGGCGGCCCGTAGCCCGTGTGGTGCCGGCGTCCGGGCGGTGGCGGCCAGTGCGCCCGCTCCGGCCCGGAGCCGACGCACCCGGCGTACGGTGCAGAGCGCCACGACCAGCGCCGGTAGCGCGGCGAGCGCCAGCCCAGCGGCGGCCCGGTCGGCCAGGGTCGCCCCGGCGGTGGTCAGACCGGCGATCGGCAGAGCCACCGTCAGGCCGAGCCCGACCAGCGTGAGCCCGAGCAGCCAGCCGGCATGTCGACGAAGCTCGCGCGCGTGCGTCATCCGGGGCAACCCCTCCGCGAGGTAGCCGGCGGCCCACCAGACGACGGCGACCGGGAGCAGGAGGACGAGGTGGTTCTGCATGCCTGTCAGCCTTGCCCGTTTTCCGGCTCGCCGAATCCGGGACCGCCCCCTGTTCGTCCCGTAGCCGCCCCCCGTAGGGGAACCATCGTTTCATGTTATGAGGGATCCGACATGTTTATCTGTGTCCATGCCTCGAACTACCCTCTCCTTGATCGGCAGTCATCGATCAGTGGGCCATGAGCAATGCGACGAGGGCTGCCGACAGAGGGAGGTAGGAAGATGGTTCTTCGACAGAGGTCCGTTTTCGTCGGACTGGCCGCGTTGGCCATGGTGGCGGCAGCGACGCCCGCCATGGCCGCCGAGCCGGTCGGCACGATCCGAAGCGCCGGCGGCGCCACCGCCGTCAAAGACAGCTACATCGTGGTGTTCAAGGACAGCGAGGTCGGCCGTGCCGCGGTCGGCTCCTCTGTGGACCGGCTGCTGCGGCGGCACGGCGGAGCGGCGGCGCGCACGTACAGCGCGGCCATCCGCGGCGCCGAGCTGCGGCTCAGCGCCAAGGCTGCGGCCCGGATCGCGGCCGATCCGGCAGTGGCGTACGTCGAGCAGAACCACACCGTGCAACTCGCCGCCACCCAGACGAACCCCCCGTCCTGGGGTCTGGACCGGATCGACCAGCGCAACCTGCCGCTGAACAGCTCCTACACGTACCCGAACACGGCCTCGAACGTGACGTCGTACATCATCGACACCGGCATCCGGACGTCCCACTCGGACTTCGGCGGCCGGGCGACCTGGGGCACCAACGCGGTCGACTCCAACAACACCGACTGCAACGGCCACGGCACCCACGTCGCCGGTACGGTCGGCGGCACCGCGTACGGCGTCGCCAAGGCGACCCGACTGGTGGCCGTCAAGGTGCTCAACTGCTCCGGCAGCGGCACCAACGCCGGAGTCATCGCCGGGGTCGACTGGGTCACCGCGAACGCGGTCAAGCCTGCCGTGGCCAACATGAGCCTCGGTGGCGGGGCGAACACCACGCTCGACAACGCGGTGATCAACTCGATCAACTCGGGTGTCACCTTCGTGGTGGCCGCTGGTAACGGCAACAGCCTCGGTGTCCGGCAGAACGCCTGCAACTACTCCCCGGCCCGGACCGCACCGGCGATCACCGTCGGTGCCACCCAGAACAACGACGCCGCCGCGAGCTTCTCCAACTTCGGCACCTGCGTCGACATCCTGGCGCCGGGCGTGAGCATCACGGCCCCGTGGATCACCAACGACACCTCGACGAACACCATCAGCGGTACCTCGATGGCCTCGCCGCACGTCGCCGGTGCCGCCGCCCTGGTGCTCTCGGCCAACCCGTCCTGGAGCAACCAGCAGGTGCGGGACTACCTGGTCAACAACTCCACGCCGAATGTGATCAGCAACGTGGGCACCGGTACCCCCAACCAGCTGCTCTACGTGGTCAACGGCAGCACCCCGCCGCCGACCAACGACTTCTCGGTCTCCGTGTCGCCGACCTCGGGTTCGGTCGCGCCGGGCGGTTCGGCGACCGCCACGGTGTCCACCGCCACCACCAACGGCTCCGCCCAGTCGGTCAGCCTCTCGGCCAGCGGCCTGCCGTCCGGGGCGTCCGCCTCGTTCAGCCCGGCCACGGTCACCTCGGGTGGGTCCTCGGCGCTGACCATCAGCACCTCGGCCAGCACCCCGGCCGGCACGTACCCGGTGACCATCACCGGTAGCGCGGCCTCCGGCACCAAGACCGCCACCTACACGCTGACGGTGACCGGCAGCGGTAGCGGCAGCTGCTCGGGCACCAATGGCACCGACGTCTCCATCCCGGACGCCGGCTCGGCGGTGACCAGCTCGATCACGATCGCCGGCTGCAACCGCAACGCCTCGTCGAGCTCGACCGTGGCGGTGAACATCGTGCACACCTACCGTGGCGACCTGGTCATCGACCTGCTCGCCCCGGACGGCTCGTCCTACCGGCTGAAGAACAGCAGCGGCACCGACAGCACGGACAACGTGAACACCACCTACACGGTGAACCTGTCCAGCGAGGCGGCGAACGGCACCTGGCGCCTGCAGGTGCGCGACGTCTACCGCGCTGACACCGGTTACATCAACACCTGGACCCTGAACCTCTGACCCTGGTACGACAACGGGCCCCCGACCGCTCGGTCGGGGGCCCGTTCGTCGTCAACAACCGGAAGGGCGGTCAGACCGCGAAACCGGCCGGGCGTTCGGTGGCCGGCGCGGGCGGGCGGGCCTTCCACAGGCCGACCTTCTGCGCGAACAACCGGCTCAGGTACGCCGGATTGAGGATCACGTACCGCCGCCACAGCCGCTTCGGCTCCAGCCCGAGCCGCCAGAACCACTCCAGCCCGGCCCGCTGCATCCACGGCGGCGGCTGACGCAGCAGCCCGGCGTGGTAGTCGAACGCCGCGCCGACGGCCATCAACGGCATGTCCAGCAGCGGGCGCATCGCGTACGTGAAGATCTCCTGGCGGGGGCAGCCCAGGCCGACCAGGACGAGCCGGGCGCCGCTGGCCCTGATCCGGTCGGCGATCTCCACGTCCTCGCCCGGCTGCACGGCGCGGAACTTGGACGGCTCCACTCCGGCGATCTTGAGGGCCGGGAACATCCGCTCCAGCGCCGGGATCAGCCGGGCCAGGGTCTGCTCGGTCGAGCCGTACAGGTAGACCGGCAGGCCCTCGTCGGCGCAGCGGGAGAGCACGTGCAGGGTCAGCTGGGGCCCGTAGACCCGGTCGGTCAGCCCCGCGCCGTGCAGCAGGTTCAGTGCCCACCGCACCGGCTGGCCGTCCGGAGTCACCAGGTCGAAGGAGTTCAGCCGGGCGTTGTGCGCCGGGTCCAGCACCCCGGTCATCACCCCGTGTACGGCCAGGGCGGTCAACGCCATCGGCCGACGCTCCTGCGCGGCGGCGATGACCTGCTCGGTCGCGCTGGCGTAGTCGGTGGCGTCGACCAGGACGCCGAGCACGTTGCGCTTGCTCACGGCCGGACCTCGCCGTCGCGCGCCGGAACCCACTTGTCCACGTTGGCCTCGTAGATCTCTCGCATGATCATGGGTACGTCGTACACCTGTTTCCAGTCCGGGTAGTCGGCCTGGAACGCCTCGTTGGAGCCGATCCACCACTTGTGGTCGCCGATCCGGTTGGCCTCGACGTACTCGGTGATCATCTCCTGGCCGGTGATCTGCTCGGCCAGCGCGAACGCCTCCCGGTTGGAGGTGTTGGAGTGCCGACCGCCACCGAGGTTGTAGACGGCGGCCGAGCGCGGGTTGCGGAAGAACGCCTCGAACGCGGAGACCACGTCCGAGCTGTGGATGGCGTCCCGGACCTGTTTGCCCTGGTAGCCGAAGATCTTGTAGGTGCGGCGTTCCATGTTGGCCCGCATCACGTAACCGAGGAAGCCGTGCAGCTCGGTGGCCGAGTGCGCCGGCCCGGTCAGCGTGCCGCCCCGGAAGCAGGCCGTCTTCATCCCGAAGTAGCGGCCGTACTCCTGCACCATCACATCTGCGGCGACCTTGGAGGCACCGAAGATCGAGTGCAGGCAGGCGTCGATCGACATGTCCTCGCGGATGCCCTGCTCGTACGGGTGCCCCGGCTCGATCTCCCAGCGGGTCTCCAGCTCGACCAGGGGCAGGCTGTTCGGGCGGTCGCCGTAGACCTTGTTCGTCGAGCAGTGGATGACCGGTGCCTCGATGCAGTGCTCGCGGACGTTCTGCAGCACGTTCAGGGTGCCTGCGGCGTTCACGTCGAAGTCGGTGAAGGGGTCGCGTACCGCCCAGTCGTGCGAGGGCTGCGCGGCGGTGTGGATCACCACGGCGACGTCCCGGCCGTACCGCTTGAACAGCGCGCCGAGCGCGCCCCGGTCGCGGATGTCGATGCTGTGGTGCGAGTACGCCTCACCCAGTTCGTCGGTGAGCCGGCGGACGTTCCACGCGGTGGACGCCTCCTCGCCGAAGAACTCCTGCCGCATGTCGTTGTCGATGCCGACCACATCGAGACCCAGGCCGGCGAAGTGCCGGACCGCCTCAGAGCCGATCAACCCGCCCGAACCGGTCACGAATGCGACACTCACGAGCCACTCCTGGTCCGTTGGAGGCAGAAACCAGCGAAGCATAGCCTGACGCCCGGTACGCCCGAATAAGAGCGAGGGCCCCGCGAATTCGCGAAGCCCTCGTCACTGGTGGGGAAGGGGGGAGTTGAACCCCCACGTCCTTTCGGACACACGGACCTGAACCGTGCGCGTCTGCCATTCCGCCACTTCCCCGTGGCTTGACCTCGGACAGCGTAGTCATTGCCGTCTCCGCTGTCGCCAGCGGGGTCTCGGCCATGTTACGTGGCTTCGGTCTTTGCCGCGAATGGCATTCGCTGCTCACAGCGGTTACCGTTCGTGGCGGACGAAAGAGTAGCACGACAATCCTGAGCCGTCCGAACGAGGCGTGGCCTGCCGGCCGAGCGGCGTGTGAGCTGCGTGCGCTCTGGACCGATACCATCATGTCCTCGGGACCCGAGGAGGAGCCGGTGAGCGTGCTGCAACGCTTCGAGAAGCGTCTGGAAGGCCTGGTCGAAGGGGCTTTTGCCAAGGTCTTCAAAGGGGTCGTGCACCCTGTGGAGATCCTCAACGCCATGCAGCGGGAGGCCGAGGCGCACAAGGCCATCCTGGCTGGCGGGCGCACGTTGGTGCCCAACCGCTACGTGATCGATCTCTCGCCGTACGACCACAGTCGGTTGGCGCCGTACGCCGCCGCGCTGGCCCAGGAGTTGGCCCAGTCGCAGGCGGAGTTCATCGGCGAGCAGGCGTGGACGGTCTACGGCGACGTGATCGTCGAGATCGAGCGCGGTGAAGGGCTGGACACCGGCATGTTCCGGGTCACCGCCGAGGTCTACACCGGTGGCGAGGTCGCCCCGGTCTCCGCGCCCGGCTACGACGCCGGCCCGTCCGGCTACCCCGCGTACGAGCAGGGTGGCGGCTACGGCCCGCCGCCGGGGCACGGTGGCGGTCGTAACGTGCGACTGGTCTCCGGCGACGGCCGCACCTACCCGCTGCAGATGGGCTCGACCGTGATCGGTCGCGGCGACCAGGCCAACCTGCGTCTGCCGGACGTCGGCATCTCCCGCCGACACGCCCGGCTGGACTTCGACGGTGGGCAGGTCGTGCTGACCGATCTCGGCTCCACCAACGGCACCATGGTCAACGGCCAGCGGGTCTCCGCCGTGGCGCTGAACCCCGGTGACATGATCCAGCTCGGCACCACCACGCTCACCTTCCGCGTGGACGGCTGATCCGCCTTGCCGGAACTCGTCATCACCGTCGCCCGGTTCGGATTCCTCGTCCTCTTGTGGATCTTCGTGTTCACGGTGGTCGGCGTCATCCGGCGGGACCTCTTCGCCGGGGCCCGGTCCGGTCGCCTGGTGGCCGCGCCCCGCACGGTGGGTGCGTCGACCGGTCAGGCGACGGCAAAGCCGGCGAAGGTGAAGCGGGGGCGGGCGGCCCACCAGTTGGTGGTGACCGCCGGTCAACTGGCCGGCACCAGGATCACGCTGGGTGAGGCTCAGATAACCATCGGTCGGGCCGAGGATTCCACTCTCGTCATCACCGACGATTACGCTTCGGCGCGACACGCCCGGCTGGTGCCCCGTGACGGGCAGTGGTTCGTCGAAGACCTCGGTTCGACTAACGGGACGTACCTCGATCGCGCTAAGGTCACCGGACCGACCCCCGTACCCCTCGGCGTGCCGATCCGGATCGGCCGCACCTCTCTCGAATTACGGCCATGACTCTGACCCTGCGCTATGCGGCCCACAGCGACCGCGGTCTGATCCGAGACGGCAACCAGGATTCCGTCTACGCCGGACCGCGGCTACTCGCCGTCGCCGACGGCATGGGCGGTATGGCCGCCGGTGACGTCGCCAGCAACATCGTCATCGGTGCCATGGCGCCGCTCGACGAGGACGTCCCGGGTGACGCCCTGGTCGACGCGTTGCGTTCCGCCGTGGGCACCGCCAACCAACAGCTCCGCGAGACCGTGGACGCCAACCCTCAGTTGGAGGGGATGGGCACCACACTCACCGCGACCCTCTTCTCCGGCAGCAAGCTGGGCATGGTCCACATCGGTGACTCGCGCGCCTATCTGCTGCGCGACGGTGACTTCAACCAAATCACCAAGGACGACACCTACGTCCAGATGCTCGTGGACGAAGGCCGGATCAGCCCGGAGGAGGCGAGCAGCCACCCGCAGCGGTCGCTGCTCACCCGAGCCCTCGACGGGCGGGACATCGACCCGGAGTACTCGGTCCGCCAGGTGCTGCCCGGCGACCGCTACCTGATCTGCTCGGACGGCCTCTCCGGGGTGGTCAGTGCGGAGACCATCGCCGAGACCATGCGGGAGTACGCCGACCCGCAGCAGTGCGTGGAGCGACTGGTCCAGCTCGCTCTGCGCGGCGGCGGCCCGGACAACATCACCGTAATCATCGCCGACGCCACCGACCGCGACATCGTCGAGGCGGCCCCGATCGTCGGCGGTGCGGCCGCGCGGGACCGGGGCATGGCGACCTCGGCCGACGTCTCCACCCCGGCCGCCCGGGCCTCGGCGCTCTCCGCTCCCCGGCCGCCCGTGCCCGAGGAGCCGGCCGGCAACGACGACGAGCCGGAGGCCCGCCGCCGTCCGCTGCGCGCCCTGGCGATGACCACCGCCCTCCTGGTGATCATCGGCGGCGGGGTCTTCGCCGGGTACGACTACACCCAGCGGCAGTACTACGTCGGGGCGACCGACGACGGCCAGGTGGCCGTCTTCCGGGGCATCCAGGGCGAGATCGCCGGCATGGATCTCTCCACGGTCCATTCCAAGAGCACCGCCCAACTGGACGATCTCACCCTCGCCGCACAGGAGCAGGTCAAGCAGGGCATTCCGGCCAGGAACGAGCCCGACGCGGCACGCCGACTGGCGGAACTGACGATGGACAGCCCGACCAACGTCAACCTCAAGCCACTCTGCCCGCCCACCTCCAGCCCGAGCGTCGACCCCACGACGGAGTCGACCTCGCCGCCGCCGAGCACTCCGGCCGGCTCGGCGAGCCCGGTCGGCAGCGGCTCGCCGTCGCCCGACGGCTCGTTGGCCCCGCCGGTGAGCACACCGGACGCCCCGCCCACCGACGCCTTCACGCCCACGGTCGACCCGGCGGCCTGCCGGTCGCCCGAGTAGGCGTCGGCTTCCGACCCGAGGACGATCGTGACCGCAGCGGCCACCCCGGCATCCTCGCCCGCGACCGCGGGCGAGCGGCCCGGCGTACGCCTGGCCCGGTCCCGACGCAACGCCGAACTGTCGCTGCTGCTGCTGGCCATGGCGCTGGTCGCCGCGTACGGGGCGATGGTCGAGGCGAACGTGCTCGACACGGTCACCCCGAACTTCTGGGTGCCGGCCGCAGTGCTCACCGCCGTGTTCCTCGGCATCCACGTGGCGATCCGGTTCCTGGCCCCGTTCGCCGACCCGGCCCTGCTGCCGGCGGTGGCGCTGCTCAACGGTCTCGGAGTCGGCTTCCTGCGCCGACTCGACCTGGGCAACGCGGCTCCGGAGGAGCGCGCCGACCTGGCCATCTTCGCCGGTACCGGTGGTCGGCAACTGGCCTGGACCCTGCTCTCGGTGCTGCTCGCGGCCGGCCTGCTGGCCCTGGTGCGCGACCACCGTTCGATCTCGCGGTACGCGTACACCCTGGGGCTGGCCGGCATCGTGCTGGTCATGCTCCCGGCGGTGCTGCCGGCCAGCATCTCCGAGATCAACGGCGCGAAGCTCTGGATCCGCATCGGCAGCTTCTCCATCCAGCCCGGCGAGTTCGCCAAGCTGGCCCTGCTGGCCTTCTTCGCCTACTACCTGGTCCGCAAGCGCGAGGTGCTCTCGCTGGCCAGTCACCGGTTCCTCGGCATCGACTTCCCGCGCGGCCGTGACCTCGGTCCGGTGGTGGTGGTCTGGGTGATCAGCCTGCTGGTGTTGATCTTCCAGAAGGACCTGGGCACCTCCCTGCTCTACTTCGGCATGTTCGTGGCGACGGTCTACATCGCCACCGAACGGGTCAGTTGGCTGCTCATCGGTCTGGTCCTGTTCTTCGGCGGCGCCTACCTGGCGTACGTGCTCGGTAAGTCGATCGGTGGACCGTTCCTCAATTTCTCGGTCCGGGCCGACATCTGGCTGGACCCCTTCGCCAAGCCGTACGACGAGGGCTACCAGTTGGTGCAGGGGCTGCTGGCCCTGGGCACCGGTGGGTTGTTCGGGGCCGGGCCGGGTGGCGGCCAGCCGACGGAACTGCCCGAGGTGCAGAACGACTTCATCTTCGCCGGGATCGGTGAGGAAATCGGCCTGTTCGGGCTCTCCGCCCTGTTGGTGATCTACCTGCTGATCGTGGAGCGCGGGCTGCGGGCCGGCCTGGCGGTGCGGGACTCCTTCGGCAAGCTGCTCGCCGGTGGCCTGGCCTTCACCCTGGCGCTGCAGGTCTTCGTGATCGTCGGCGGGATCAGCAAGCTCATCCCGCTGACCGGTCAGACCACCCCGTTCCTGTCCGCCGGTGGCTCCTCGCTGATGGCGAACTGGCTGCTCATCGCGGTGCTGCTGCGGGTCTCCGACGCCGGTCGTCGGCCGGTCACCGGCGGCGGCAAGGTGAACCGTCCGTCCGGGGGCCCACCCGAGCAACTGCACGGTGCTCCCACGGAGGTGATCAAGCCGTGAACGCACCCCTGCGCCGGGTCGGTGTCGTCGTCATCGTCCTGTTCGGTCTGCTCTTCGCCAACCTCAACTGGATCCAGGCGTACAAGGCCGACGAATACCGCACCAGCGACTACAACAGCCGGGTCCAGGTCGCCGAGTACGAGCGTCGCCGGGGCAACATCGAGGCCGGCGGAACCGCCCTGGCGGTCAGCAAGGAGACCGACGGCAAGCTGACCTTCCTCCGCACCTACCCCGGCGGGGCGAAGTACGCCCACGTGCTCGGCTACAAGCCGGTCAACCTCGCCGACACCGGCATCGAGAAGTCCGAGAACGACTTCCTCGCCGGCACCAGCGACAAGCTCTTCGCCAACCGGATCAAGGACATGTTCACCGGCGACCGCACCGCCGGAGGCAACGTGCTGCTCACCCTCTCCCCGCGCGCCCAGGACGTCGCGTACGACCAGTTGCGCAACAACAACCGGGGGGCGAGCAAGGGGGCGGCGATCGCCATCGATCCGCGTACCGGGGCCGTGCAGGCCATGGTCTCCATACCCAGCTTCGACCCGAACCCGCTGGCCAGCCACAACACCAACGAGGCGGTCGCGGCGTACAACAAGCTGGATCAGGATCGGTCCCGCCCGCTGCGCAACCGGGCCCTCGGCGAGGTACTGCCGCCCGGCTCCACCTTCAAGATCGTGGTGGCCGCCGCCGCGCTGGAGAACGGCATCGGCAAGGACACCAACATCTCGGCGGGCCCGAGCTACACCCCGCCCACCTCCGGTCAGTCGATCACCAACGCCGCGCCGTCGATCTGCCCGCAGGCGGAGGTGACCCTGATGAAGGCGGTCACCGACTCCTGCAACACCGGCTTCGCCAAGCTCGGCGTGCAACTCGGCCCCGATGCGATCAAGAAGAAGGCCCAGGACTTCGGCTTCGAGCAGGAGGACCTGACCGTGGGTCGGCTCGGCGAAGGCGGTCACGGCGTGGCGGCCAGCCGTACCGGCACCATGGAGAACCCGGACGGCGGCCCCGACCCGGCCGCGCTGGCCCAGTCCTCCATCGGGCAGCGTGACGTGCGGATGACCCCGCTGGAGGGGGCCATGATCGCTGCGGCGGTCGCCAACGGCGGCAGCCAGATGCGGCCGTACCTGGTGCGTCAGCTGCTCGCACCGGACCGCACCACCGTCTACGACACCGCGAACCCGCGCGAGCTGCGCCGGCCGGTCAGCAGCCAGGTCGCCGCCGACCTGCGGGAGATGATGGTCAGCGTGGTGCGCAACGGCACCGGCCGCAACGCGCAGATCAACGGCTACACCGTGGGCGGCAAGACCGGTACCGCGCAGTCCGCGCCGGACCGCCCCGACCACGGCTGGTTCATCGGCTTCGCACTGGACTCCGACGGCAACCCCGTCTCGGCCGTCTGCGTCGTGCTGGAAGAGGCCGGCAGCGGCGGCAGCGCCGAGGCCGCCCGGATCGCCGGCCAGATCATGCGCGCCGCCATCGCCGACCCGGGGGGGCGCTGACATGCTCAGTCCGGGAGTGCAGCTCGGTAACCGGTACCGCCTCGACGAGCGGATCGCCAGCGGTGGCATGGGTGACGTGTGGCGCGGCACCGACCAGGTGCTGGGGCGTACGGTCGCGGTCAAGAGCCTGCTCCCGGCGTTGCTGGACGAGCCGGGTTTCGCCGAGCGGTTCCGGGGCGAGGCCCGGACCATGGCGACGATCAACCACCCGGGCGTGGTCGACGTCTACGACTTCGGCAGCGACCAGCAGATCGCCTTCCTGGTGATGGAGTACATCGAGGGTGATCCGCTGTCGGCCACCCTCAGCCGGGTCGGCCGGCTCACCCCGGCCCGGACGATGGCGCTTGTCGCGCAGGCCGCCGACGCGCTGCACGCCGCCCACGTCAAGGGCATCGTGCACCGGGATGTGAAGCCCGGCAACCTGCTGGTCCGACCCAACGGCACGCTGGTGCTCACCGACTTCGGCATCGCCCGCTCCGAGCTGGTGGGTCAGCTCACCGCGGCCGGTTCGGTGCTCGGTACCGCGTCGTACATCTCGCCGGAGCAGGCCACCGGCCAGGTCGCCACCCCCGCCTCCGACGTGTACGCCCTCGGCGTGGTCGCCTACCAGTGCCTCGCCGGGCGTCGGCCGTTCGAGGGTGACAACCCGCTCGACATCGCCATGCGGCACGTCCGGGAGACGCCGCGTCCGCTGCCGTCGGACATTCCGCCACAGGTCTGTGCGCTGGTCGAGCGGGCGATGGCCAAGGACCCGAAGGACCGCTGGGCGAGCGCCGCCGTACTGGCCGGGGTCGCCCGGCAACTGAAGACGGCACTGTCCCGGCAGGCGCGCCCCGGTGGCTCAGCGCCCATCTCGGCGGCTCCGGCCTCACCGGCCCCCGCTGGGCGCAACCCGGCGACACCGCCGCCCGGCCGGGCCCAGGTGCCGCAGCCGCCCCGCCCGCCCGCGGCACCGCACTCGCCTGCCGCACCCCGGCTGCCGGCCGCGCCACACGCTCCGGCTGCGGGTCACCGGCCGCTGGCCGCACGGCAGCCGGTGGCGCAGCCGCGTCCGACGACTGTCGCACCGGCGGCGACCGGTTACCCACGCGGTGCAGCCCCGGTTCCCCCGGCGTACGCCCCGCAGCCCAATCAGTCACGGCCCGCGCCCAGACGGTCACGGTCCGGCATGTGGTTCCTGGCGATCCTGCTGGGCACGCTGGTCGTGGTCTGTTCGGGCGTGGTTTCCTACAGGCTGAAGGACAGCATCAACAACAGCATGCCGGTCGAGGTGTCCGTGCACACGGTGACGTCCGGCGTGCTGGGGCCCGACGGGCGAGACGATCCGGCCCTGACGGCGTACCGTCGACTGGATCAGCCCCGACCGGGCGACGAGACGACGACAAGCGAAGGACGACGGACGCGATGACAGCGCAGGCCCGCCTGCTCGGGGGCAGGTACCAGGTCGGCGAGCTGCTCGGGTATGGCGGCATGGCCGAGGTTCACCGTGGTCGTGACCTTCGGCTCGGCCGGGACGTCGCGATCAAGATGCTCCGCACGGACCTCGCTCGGGACGCCACCTTCCAGATGCGTTTCCGCCGGGAGGCGCAGAACGCCGCCTCGCTGAACCATCCGGCGATCGTCGCGGTCTACGACACCGGCGAGGAGCAGGCACCCACCGGCGAAACCCTTCCGTTCATCGTGATGGAGTTCGTCAACGGGCGCACCCTCAAGGAGGTGCTCGGCGCCGAGGGCCGACTGCAACCCCGGCGGGCGCTGGAGATCTGCGCCGACATCTGCGCCGCCCTGGACTTCAGCCACCGGCACGGCATCATCCACCGCGACATCAAGCCCGGCAACGTGATGCTCACCCAGACCGGTCAGGTCAAGGTGATGGACTTCGGCATCGCCCGGGCCCTGGCCAGCGGCGCCACCACGATGACGCAGACCAGCGCGGTCATCGGCACCGCCCAGTATCTTTCGCCCGAGCAGGCCCGCGGCGAGGCCGTCGACGCCCGCTCCGACGTGTACGCCGCCGGTTGTGTGCTCTTCGAGCTGCTCTGCGGGCATCCGCCGTTCGTCGGCGACAGCCCGGTCAGCGTGGCGTACCAGCACGTCCGGGAGGCCCCGCCGACGCCGAGCGACCTCAACCCGGAGGTCAACCCGGCGGTCGACGCGATCGTGCTCAAGGCGCTGTCGAAGAACCCGCTCAACCGCTACCAGAGCGCTGGCGAGATGCGCGCGGACCTGCTCCGGGCGGCGGCCGGTCGGCCGGTGATGGCCACCCCGGTGCTGCGCGAGGACGAGACCGTACCGATGTCCGCGGCCAGCGGCTCGGGCTACCCGGCGGGCGGGGCGACGCAGACCCGCCAGATCCCGGCCCGGGTGGGTGACCCGCGTCAGCGGCGCGCCTCCTCCTGGTTGATCGCCATGTTCGCCGCGCTCGGCGTGCTCGCGGTGATCGCGCTGGTGGCCGCGCTGCTGCTCAACGACAAGACGCCCGAGGACGTGCCGGTGCCCACGTTGAGCGGGATGACCCAGCAGGAGGCGTTCGCCCGGCTGGAGGCGGACGGCTTCCAGCCGGAGCGGGGTGACGACGTCTTCACCTCGGACTGCCGTAAGGGTCGGGTGACGAACCAGACCCCGCCCGCCGGGGAGAAGATCGCCCCGAACAGCACGGTCACCGTGCAGCTCTGCGGCGGCAAGCCCGAGGTGACCATTCCGGGCGGCCTTGAAGGCAGCAAGGTCGACAGCGCCAAGCTGCGCCTTGAGCAACTCAATCTCCGGGTCAAGACCGTGGACAAGGACAGCCCCGAAGCCGCCGGGCTGGTGCTCGAGGTCGACCCCAAGGAAGGCGAGAAGGTCGCCGAGAACAGCGTGGTCACCCTCACCGTCTCCAAGGGCAACGTGGTCCGGGTGCCGAACGTGGAGAACCTCACCGAGGCCGACGCGAAGCGGGAACTGGAGAACGCCGGCTTCGAGTGGAACGTGGAGATCGGCCCTGAGGTGCCCGCTGACCGGGCCGGCCGGGTCACCGACCAGAACCCCAACGCCGGTAGCCAGCGGACCAAGGGCACCAAGGTGACGATCTTCGTCTCGGTGCCGGAGCCGGAGGACGACGACCCGCCGACGTCGGCGCCGCCGACCGGGGATCCGACCACCCCGCCGCCGGACGACGATGGTGGCGGCGGCAGTGGCGGTGGCGACGGCGAGCTGTTGCCGATCTTCCCGCCGTTCCGCCTGCCTGGAGAGTGACCGCGCCGAGCGAGTCGGGTCAGGGAGCCGGCGATCCCGCGGCGCGGGTGCCGGACGATCAGCCGGTGACCGAGGACGGACGCCGGCCGGGCATCCGGTTGGCGGGCCGATTGGAGACCGCCGCCGAACTGGTGCGCCAGCAGCGGGCCCGAGTGGTCCTCGTCTCCGGCGACGGGCACGGTGCCTCCGGTGACGAGACGGCGGCGATGACGGCCCACCTCACCGAGCAGCTCGGCGTCGATCCGCAGCGCATCGTCGCCGACCCGTACGGCCTGGACACGTACGACAGTTGTCGCCGTGCGCGGGAGGTGTACGGGGTCGAGCGGGCCCTGATCGTCACCCAGTCCTACCACCTGTCCCGGGCGGTGACACTCTGCCGGCAGCTGGGCGTGGACGCCGACGGGGTGCCCGCCCGCTGCACCGGCTGCGGCACCGGCCTGCTGGTGGAAAAGTCGGTACGGGACTACTTCGCCAGCGGCAAGGCCGCCTGGGACGCGATCCGCAACCGGCCCGCCGCAGTCGACTCGCCGGCACACCCGGGCGTCACCGACGCGCTGACCGACTGAACCCGTGTCGATCGTGGGCTCAGGTGGTGGCGAAGGCGGCCAGGCGGCGGGCGTCCACCTCGGCGGCCAGGGCCGGGGCGCGGTCCAGGGCTTCCGGGTGACCGCAGGTGGCGAGCCAGTTCGCCAACATCAGGTGGCCGCCCTCGGTGAGCACCGACTCGGGGTGGAACTGGACCCCCTCGATCGGCAGGGTGCGGTGCCGCATCGCCATCACGATGCCGGATTCGGTCCAGCCGGTGACTTCCAGCTCGTCCGGCAGCGTCTCGCGCAGCACCGCCAGGGAGTGGTAGCGGGTTGCCGTGAACGGATCGGGCAGCCCGGCGAGAACCCCGCTGTTGTCGTGGTGGACCAGCGAGGTCTTGCCGTGCAGCAACTCCGGTGCCCGGGTGACGGTGGCACCGAACGCCTCGCCGATCGCCTGGTGCCCCAGGCAGACACCGAAGATCGGCAGCTTGCCGGCGTACTCGCGGATGACGTCCAGGCAGATTCCGGCGCGATCCGGGCTGCCGGGCCCCGGCGAGAGCAGCACACCGGCCTCACCGAGCCGGCCCACCTCGGCGAGGTCGATCTCGTCGTTGCGCCGTACGTCGCACTCGACGCCGAGCTGGCCGAGGTACTGGACCAGGTTGAAGACGAACGAGTCGTAGTTGTCGATCACCAGGACGCGCATCGGTCTCACTCGTCCTCGTCGGGGGGTGGGGTGTTGTTCCGGTCGGTGTCGTACGGCAGATCGTGCTCGTCGCCCGCTGGTGCGTCGTCGGCCGGATCGGTGCCGGGCCCGACGTCACCGGGGGCACCCGGCACCTCGGAGTCCTGCTGGGTGACCTGGACGTCCTCGCCGGTGAAGGGCAGCAGCGGCCCGGCCCAGGGGAAGACCACGTACCAGAGCAGCGCGACGACCGTGGTGGCGAGCAGCAGGCTGCCGATCAGCTTGCCGGGCAGCCCGAATGGCAGCTTGCGCCAGATCCACCCGTACATCAGGTCCCCAGCTCAGCCGGGCGTCCCTGGTCCTTCGACTGGGTATGCGTCAACTCCGCATGAATGATCAAGCGCTCGTAGTTGTCGAACTTCGGGTTGCAGGTGGTCAGGGTGAGCATCCGCTTCGTCGGCTTGGCCCCCGGGCTTCCGGGAACCGGGGCCACCACCTCGACCTGGTGCGGCTTGACGATCACATTCTCGGTGACCTGGTAGACGTACCACTGGTCGCGGTCCTGGACGATGATCGGATCGCCCTTGCGAAGCTCGTCGAGACGCCAGAAGGTGGCCCGGTTGCGGTGCCCGGCGACGGAGAAGTTGCCCACCTGACCCGGCATGGCGCTCTCCGGGTAGTGGCCCGGGGCGTACCGGATGTCCTTCTGGGTCACGCCCTCGACCACGATCCATTCCTTGTCGAACTTCGGAATGAAAAGACCGGCGATGGGTTTGCCCTGCACCGGCGGCTTGGGTGAGGCGGAGGCGGAGGGAGTGGCCGAGGGGGCCACGGTCGGGTCGCCCTCGGGCCCCCAGGCCTGCGCCAACTGCTGGCTCAGCTCGTCCTGGTGGGCGTCGACGATCGCCGACTTACCCCAGATCTCGTAGCCCGCGAAGAGCAGCACCACCAGGCCGAAGGTGATCAGCAGTTCGCCGCCGAAGCGCAGACCGGTGCGTACGCGGGACCAGAAGGACGGGCGGGTCAGCTCCGAGTAGACGCTCTTGTAGCCCTCGCCCGTCTGCTCCGCCCGCAACTGCACCACCCGGTCACCCCGGCGTGGCTTGGGCGGCTCGGCCGGCTGGTCGGCGCCGGCGGGCTCCTCGACCTTCGGCGGTCGGGGTACCGCACCCATCAGGGCGGTCGAGTCCATCGCGGGCGGCGTGCCAGGCCGGACGCCGGCAACCGCCGGAATCAGGGCGGTGGCCGCCTCGTCGGCCCGCCCGTCGGACCCGCCCGGTCCGGCCTGCTGGTGTGGCCCGCTGCGGGCCGGCTGCGGGCCGGACGCTGCGAAACCAGCCTGGGGGCCGGACGTTGCGAAACCAGCCTGGGGGCCGGACGCTGCGAAACCAGCCGGTGGGCCGGCCTGTGGCGCAGGGCCGGCCGCGTTCTGGCCAGGACGGCTCGGCTCCGTCGGCCGGCCGCCGCTCGCAGCCGGGGGCGGTGTCGCGGCGGCGTCCCCGATCCTGGGCATCAGCGCAGTCGGACCATCGCCCGACCAACCACTCAAAGCTGGTCCGCTCGGCATCCCCTGCCCCGGCGAAGCGCCGCGTCCGGGCGTGGCACTGTTCCCGGGCGTCGCCTCGTGTCCGGGCGTGACGCCGTTCCCCGGCGTCGCGCGCTGGCCGGGGCCTGGCGGCATGCCGTTCGGGTACTGCGCGCCACCTGCGTGCTGCGTGGCGGGAGGAGGCGGTGCTGCGTGCCCGCCCGGCTCAGCAGGCAGGTACGGCACGGTGGGCCGCTGTACCGAGGTGGCACCCGCAGGCGGTGCACCGGGTCCTTGCGACGCCATGGGCCCCTGCGGTGCTGTCGGCCCTTGCGATGGCATGGACCCCGGCGGCGTCCCGTGCGGTGCCGGGCCACCGTGCGGTGTCGTGGGCCACTGCGGACCTGCCGGCCCCTGCGGCGCGCTGGGCGCTTGCCGCCCGTCGGGCCGGTACGGCGTGGTGGGCCACTGCTGCGCGCTTGACGGCTGCGGTGCGGCCTGAGGGGCCTGCGGGGCGGGTACGCCGTTCTGGGGTCGCTGCGGCGTGAACGCGGCGCTCGCGGGCGGCTGGGGGGTGTCGGTCGGCCGACTCGGCTCGAACGCTCCTCGCCAGGGCGTCGGCCCGACGGGGATGTCCGGCTGGCCCGACGGCAGCGGTACCCCGGTGTTCTGGAGTGGGCCGTCGTTACGCGCCGGCGTGGACGGACGCGGCGGCACCGGCTCGGGCCAGGCGTTGGCCGGACGGGTGGGGGTCGGTTCGGCTCGGTCGACGCGGGGCAGGAAGGCGGTCGCCTCGTCGGCCTGGTCGCGGTGGCGACCGTCGGGACGCTCACTCATGACGGTGCTTCGGCCCCGGCACCGTGCTGATGACTAGATCACGCATGACGGCCTCACTCTGGCACCGTTGCCGAGCGCAGGGTGGTGGAATCCTCGAATGCGGGCACGGTGACCGTGGAAGCATGCTCGGAGTACCCGAGTTGGTAGTTTTCCACCGCGTTCCTGAACCACCGGACTCCCTCGGAAGCGGCGAGGGCCGCTCGAAGCGCGCCGGGATCGCCAATTGCCACGATCTTGAAGGGTGGGGAGTACACCCGGCCGTGCAGCAGCAGGGTGTTACCCACGCAGCGTACCGCGCTGGTCGCCAGAACGCGGACATTCATGATTGACATGGCCTCGGCACCGCCGGCCCAGAGCGCGTTCACCACGGCCTGCACGTCGCCCTGGTGCACGACGAGATCGTCGTTGCTGGCCCCTTCGGGGAGCTTGCCGAGTTGCGGCGCGTCGTTGAGCTCGACCGTCAGCCCGGGACCGGTCAGGGCGGTGAAGCCGGCGACCGCGAGGTTCTCCGTGGCCCGCTCCTGCTGTTCCTTGATCGGCGTGTCCGAGTCCGCGAGGTCGGTCGTACGGCTCTCGACCTCCCGGCGCAGCGTCGCCGCTCGCTCCTCGTTCAGGGCCACCCGCTCCCGGCGGTCCTCGATCAGCTCGGTGAGCTGAGGGCGGCGGTCCTCACGCAGCGCGGTGCCGCCGGCGGTGGTGGCCGTGGTCGTGAAGAGCAGGCCAGCGGCGGCGGCGATCAGCGGTACGCCGATCGACCAGCCAGGGCGTCGCCGCCGCCCGCGCCGCAGCAGGCCGGCGACAAGACGCCGCACCACCTTCTGCCACGAGGCTGCGCCGGACGTGTACTCCACGACCCGTTTCCCCCTGTCTCCGGCCCCGGCGACCGCATCCGTACGGTCGTGGTGGCCCTCGTCCGTCGTCCGTTCCCGGGTTGCCGGGCAACGGTCTGGCCCCCATTCGTGGATTGAGCGGGGCTTCCGGACTACGCTAGCTCTCGAACATTATTGGCCATGGACCGTCGCCCTCGCGCCCGGTTGCAGGCCGGACGAGGTCGTAACCCCTCTGGAGAGCGTCGTGCCCAAGTCTCAGGTCCGCAAGAAGAAGGTGTACACCCCGCCCACGGACGTCCGCCCGGCGGCGACAGCGGCGACGCGCAAGCCCAGCCCGATCTGGCTGCCGGTCACCGCCGTGTCGTTGATCGTGTTCGGCATCGGCTGGCTGGTGGTCTACTACCTCTCCGAGCAGGAGTACCCGGTCATGGAGCTGGGGTACTGGAACCTGGCGGTGGGTTTCGGCGCGATGGTCGGCTCGCTGATCCTGCTGTCTCGCTGGCGCTGATCCACAGCTCATCCGGCAGCGCCGGGTGAGTCGTCGAGGGCCCCGTCGCGCGGATGCTGCGGCTGCCTCCTAGGGTGGGCGCAGGGCGGCGTGGCCCAGGTGCGAGAAGACTCACGTTACTGCTGGGTAACCTTGCGCGTAGGCTGCACTGCATGACCGAGCGGGACGGTCATCGACCGGTCCGGTTCGAGGTGCGCGGCGGCTGAGGTCGCGTACGCACCTCCGACCCGGTCGCCGAGCCGCTCGCCAGGCAGCAGACCGGGAGGCCAACTCGATGGGCAGCGTCCAGATCGTCACCACGATCCTCGCGGCCGCCATCACCGCCGTTGCGGTGTGGCTTGCGGTGCGCGCGGTCATGCAGATGACGGCCGTGATCCGGCTGGGTCAGCCCGACCCGTCCCGGTTCGGTGACAAGGCCAGCCGCACCAGGACCATGCTCGCGGAGACCGCCGGGCACACCCGGATGCTGCGCTGGAGCGTGGTCGGCGCGGCGCACTGGTTCGTGATGGTCGGCTTCATCGTGCTGTCGCTGCTGGTGCTCGAAGCGTACTTCGAGGTGGTGTCCCCGACCGGCGGGCTGCCGCTGATCGGCGGCTGGGCGCTCTACGGCCTGGTCACCGAGTGGATCGGCATCCTGGGCATCGTCGGCATCGTGGTGCTGATCGCGATCCGGCTCGCCAACCGGCCCACGAAGGCCGGTCGCCGCTCGCGGTTCACCGGGTCGACGATGTGGCAGGGCTACTTCGTCGAGGCGGTCGTCCTCGCCGTACTGATCATGGGTTTCCTGATCCGGGGCTTCAAGGTCGCCACCGATCACTTCGAGTACCCGACCTGGGCCACCCCGCTCAGCCACGCGGTCGGCTCGGCGCTGCCGGACTGGCAGTCCGGGGTCAGCGTCGCCGCCCTGATCAAGATCGCCATCTCGATGACCTGGCTCATCGTGATCTCGCTGAACGTGACGATGGGTGTGGCCTGGCACCGCTTCCTGGCCTTCCCCAACATCTTCTTCAAGCGCAAGCCGGGTGCGGCCGGCTCCGGCCTCGGCCCGCTGCGGCCGATGATGAGCGACGGCAAGCCGCTGGACTTCGAGGAGGCCGACCCCGAGAAGGACCAGTTCGGGGTGGCTCAGGTCGAGCAGTTCACCTGGAAGGGCCTGCTGGACTTCAGCACGTGCACGGAGTGCGGCCGGTGCCAGTCGCAGTGCCCGGCGTGGAACACCGGCAAGCCGCTGTCGCCGAAGCTGCTGGTGCTGAGCCTGCGGGATCACGCGTACGCCAAGGCGCCCTACCTGCTGGCCGGCGGCGGCAAGGACCTCACCGGCGAGGAGAAGGCCACCGCCGCGCAGCTCGCCCACGTCGACGTGCTGGCGCTCGCCGAGGCGGAGAAGCCGCTGATCGGCGACGCCGAGGCCGGCGGTGTGATCGACCCGGACGTGCTCTGGTCCTGCACCACCTGCGGTGCCTGCGTCGAGCAGTGCCCGGTGGACATCGAGCACGTCGACCACATCGTCGACATGCGGCGTTACCAGGTGCTGATCGAGTCGAGCTTCCCCTCTGAGGCCGGCGTGATGCTGCGCAACCTGGAGAACAAGGGCAACCCGTGGGGTGCGCCGCAGAACACCCGGGAGGACTGGACCAAGGGCCTCGACTTCGAGGTGCCGCGCGTCGGCGAGGTCGACGACTTCGAGTACCTGTTCTGGGTGGGTTGCGCCGGTGCGTTCGAGGACCGGGCCAAGAAGACCACCCGCGCGGTGGCCACGCTGCTGAACGAGGCGGGCGTCTCCTTCGCCATCCTCGGTGAGGGCGAGACCTGCTCGGGTGACCCGGCCCGCCGCATCGGCAACGAGTTCGTCTTCCAGATGCTCGCTCAGCAGAACGTGGAGACCCTCAACGAGGCGTTCTCCGGCCGCGAGAAGGCCAAGCGGAAGATCGTCGCCACCTGTCCGCACTGCTTCAACACCCTGGGCAACGAGTACGGCCAGCTCGGCGGCGAGTTCGAGGTGGTGCACCACACCCAGTTGCTGGCGCATCTGGTCGCCACCGGCAAGCTCACCCCGGTGCAGCCGGTCGACGGCGGCGTCACGTACCACGACCCGTGCTACCTCGGGCGGCACAACCGGGTCTTCACCCCGCCGCGTGAGGTGCTGGGCAGTGCGCTGGGCGCCGGCGAGATCACCGAGATGCCGCGCAACAGCGAGCGCTCCTTCTGCTGCGGCGCCGGTGGCGCGCGGATGTGGATGGAGGAGCGGATCGGTAAGCGGATCAATGTGGACCGGGTCGAGGAGGCCATGTCCACCGGGGCGAAGACCATCGCCGTCGGCTGTCCGTTCTGCTCGACGATGCTCACCGACGGAGTGAACGGCAAGGGCGCCGGCGAGCAGGTCGAGGTGGTCGATGTGGCGAGCGTCCTACTGCGGTCGGTCCGCCCCGAGCAGGCCCGGGGCGCTGAGGAGGGCGAGCCGGTCGGCAGCTGAGCAAGGCCTGAACAGCTACGGGGTACGGCGGGCTCACGTGGTCCGTCGTACCCCGTATTCATATTTACCCGCGTGACTATAACGAAATGATCGACACCCTTTGTGCGCAACCGGTCGCGCAAACGTGAATCGTTCGTTGGTCGCCTTGATTCCGCCCGGTGCCTTCCCTAATGTTGGGCACCGACCGCCGTAGGTCGTCTGTTCCGCCCCTCTACCGCCCGCGGGACACCCGGCGGTCGGTTGCAAAGGAGTCGCTGCCGGTGGCAACCATGCCCCTCCATCGTCACGTGCCCGGACGGTCGAGCCGTCCAGGTGGTCTGCGGAGAGCCGCTCACCGTCTGCTCGTCCTGGTGGCTGCCGCCGCAGTCGGCGCTGGCCTGCTCTCCGCCCCCGCGCACGCCGAGCCCTCGGTGGAGGAGATCGAGCGTCAGATCGACAAGCAGTGGCAGCAGCTTGAGCCCACCATCGAGCAGTACAACAAGGTGCGGTCGCAGCTGAAGGTCAACCGGAAGAAGTCGGCCGACCTGCAGAAGAAGATCCAGCCGCTGGCCCTGGAAGCCGAACTGGCCATGAACCGGGTGGCGGACCTCGCCTCGCGGTACTACGTGAACGGACCGTCCCAGGAAATCGGCGCGGTGCTGCTGAACGCCAAGCCGGACCTGCTCGGCGAGCAGATGGCCATGCTGGAGCGGCTGGCGGCGTACGAGCGCCAGCAGCTCGAGAGCGTGATGAAGGTCCGCAAGAAGTACGACACGCAGAAGGCCAAGCTCGACGCGCTGATCGCCGACCAGGAGGCGAAGGAAAAGCAGCTCGCGGCGAAGAAGAAGCAGATCGATGCCAAGATCAAGCAACTTGAGCGGTCGCTGCCGGTGACCACGGTCAAGACCACCAACTGCCCGACCATCAACGGGGTGGTCAGCGCGGCGGCCCGCACCGCCATCAAGGTGGCCTGCGCCCAGGTCGGCAAGCCGTACGTCTGGGGTGCCACCGGCCCGAACTCGTTCGACTGCTCCGGGCTGACCCAGTACGCGTACAAGGCCGCCGGCATCTACCTGACGCACTTCACCGGTGCGCAGTGGAACGAGGGCAAGGCCATTTCCAGGTCTGAGGCCCGCCCCGGCGATCTGGTCTTCTTCCGCAGTGACCTGAGTCACGTCGGCCTCTATCTGGGCAACAATCTGATGGTGCACGCACCCAGAGCGGGCAAGCCGGTGAACGTCTCCCCGATCACCACGATGCCGATCGCCGGGTTCCGCCGACCCGGCTGAGCGAGCAGACAGGAACATCACCAGGGCCCTCGGTCAAGCGACCGGGGGCCCTGTTCGTTGTCGGATTTGTGCACCGTGAGTGATGGTGTGGATGTGTTGCGTATCGACGGGGATCGTCCCTACGCTGGGCAATCGTCGGGTCCGATGGCAGTTCCGTCCACCAGGGGCGGTAACGGTCCGACACCGCCGAGTCGCTTGCGCGAGCCGGGGATCCAGGTTCCCGGGGTGAATCCGCGATCACCGCGGTAGGGCGCTCCCTTCCCGCCCGAACCCGTCAGCTAACCCGGTAGGCGGTACGGGAAGAAGGAGTACGGAGCCCGGTGGCACACCATGCCCCGCGGCCACCGTCAGCACGGCCGGCGACGCCCGGCCCGACGACGGCTGCGCCGCGATCCCGCTGGTACCGCTGCACCACCGCACTCGCCGCCCTGTCCGCGACCGCCGTCATGCTGACCGGCGGCGCGACGGCGGCCCACGCCGAGCCGACGGTCGACGCCATCGAGCGCCAGATCGACGCGGACTGGAACCGGCTCGAACCACTCATCGAACGCCACAACGCCACCCGGCAGGATCTCGCCGGCAAGCGCCGGGAGGCCGACGCCCTGGCCGCTCGGATCGCACCGCTTGAGCAGCAGGTCGACGCGGCGATGACCCGGGTCGGCGCGCTGGCGGCACGGGCGTACAAGGGCGGCACGGTCGGTGCCGTCAACGCCCTGCTGGACAGCAGGTCGCCCGGCGAGGTCGTGGAGCAGATCGGCCTGCTCGACCGCTACGCCCACTTCCAGCAACAGGACGTACGCGAGGCGAGCGAACTGCGCGACGAACTCACCACCGCCAAGGCCGGGCTGGAGCGCACCATCGACCAGTTGGCCCGTACGGAGGCCGAGTTCGCGCAGAAGCGCCGCCAGATCGACGCCGAGATCGACCGGTTGCAGCGGCTCCGGCTGCGGGCGTACGGCAATGGAGGCGGCGGCCCGCTGCGTCCGGCGCCCTGCCCGGCCGGCTATCCGGGCGGGCCGGCGGGGGTGGCGGTGAAGTTCGCCTGCGCCCAGATCGGCAAGCCGTACGTGTGGGGGGCCGAGGGACCCCACGCGTACGACTGCTCGGGTCTGATGCTGGCCGCCTGGGCGCGGGCCGGGGTGGCGCTACCGCACAACGCGGCCCGGCAGCGTCAGGTCACCGCGTCGGTCAGCCGCAGCGCCCTACGCCCGGGTGACCTGGTCTTCTACTACCGCGATCTGCACCACGTCGGCATGTACGTGGGTGACGGCTGGGTGGTGCACGCCTCCCGCGCCGGTCAGCCGGTGAAGATGAAACGGATGGACACCAGCCCCATCCACAGCTTCGGCCGACCCGGCTGAGCGTGGTCCTGGCTGAGCTTGGGCCTGGCGTTGGCGTGGTCCTGCCGGAGGCGTGGGCCTGGCGTTGGCGTGGTCAGCGGGTCGGCCAGGTGCGCCAGTTCTGCCAGGCCCGGCTCGGCGTCGGCCCGCGCTGCCCCTGGTAGCGGGAGCCGTAGACGGCCGATCCGTACGGGTGCTCGGCCGGCGAGGAGAGCCGGAAGATGCAGAGCTGACCGATCTTCATGCCGGGCCAGAGGGTGATCGGCAGGTTCGCCACGTTGGACAGTTCCAGCGTGACGTGCCCGGAGAAGCCGGGGTCGATGAAGCCGGCGGTGGAGTGGGTGAGCAGGCCCAGGCGCCCCAGGCTGGACTTGCCTTCCAGTCGACCGGCCAACTGGTCGCCGAGGGAGATGACCTCCAGGGTGGAGGCGAGCACGAACTCGCCCGGGTGCAGCACGAAGGGCTCGCCGTCGGGCACCTCGACCGGTGAGGTCAGGTCGTCCTGCCGGGTCGCCGGGTCGATGTGGGTGTAGAGGTGGTTGTTGAAGACCCGGAACAGCTTGTCCAGGCGTACGTCGATGCTGGACGGCTGCACCAGCGTGGGCTCGAAGGGCTCCAGCGCGAGCGTGCCCGCCTTGATCTCGGAGACCAGGTCGCGGTCGGAGAGCAGCATCGCCACACCATACCGATATGGCTGACCTGCGTGTCGCGCTACCTGTCTAGAACGTATGTTCGATAAGATGTCGACATGGCTTCCTGGTCCGAATTCGCCGCTGACGAGCCTCGACTCGCCGACGAGATCCGCCTTCTCATGCAGCAGTACGGCCCGGGCTTCGGCTACCTGGCCACGGTCCGCGCCGACGGCGGGCCCCGGGTGCACCCGGTCTCCCCGGTGATCACCGACGACGGTCTCTACTGCTTTGTGATCGACTCGCCGAAGCGGCGCGACCTGGAACGCGACGGCCGCTATGCCCTGCACTCCTTCCCGCCGGAGGAGAGCGACGACGAGGCGTACGTCGCCGGTCGGGCCTGGCCGGTCACCGACGACGCCACCGTGGCCCGCCTGGCGCTTGCCGCCCGCGCCGCGCCGCAGGTCGACTGGCGGCTGTTCGAGTTCACGATCGAGGTCGCGATGCTCAGCCGTCGCGGCCACGCCAACTCCGACGTGCCGGGCGAGCACGGCGGGGTGCCGGCCGTCCAGGTCTGGCTCGATCCGACAGCCACCGCCCCGCAGGCGCAGCGGCCCGCGTCGTTGGCGGCCCACTCCGCCCGTCGCGCCCGCTGCGCGGCCTGACACCAGCCGGTGCCGGCCCCGTCGAACGGGACCGGCACCGGAGGCGGTACGTGCCGAAGGGCTCGCGTCAGGCGGCTCGGTAGGTGTTCCAGGCGCTGATCATGCGGCTGGCCTGGCCCGGAGTGAACTGGTACATGCAGGAGTCGTACGAGTAGTCCATGAAGTTGGTGATCGGGTCGAGGCCCGGGGCGGAGCAGGTGTCCCGACCGGTCGGGCAGCCGCTCGCCGGGGAAGCCTCCGCCGGGGTGTCCGAGACCTGGTCACCCGAGCCGGAGCAGCCGCCCTGGAAGGTGTGGTACAGGTTCAGCCAGTGCCCGACCTCGTGGGTGCCGGTGTCGCCCTGGTTGTAGTTGGTGGCCGTGCCGCCGGGCAGCGACTCACTCAGCACCACGACGCCGTCCATGCTGTTCAGCGTGGTCTGCGGGAAGGTCGCCCAGCCGAGCAGGTTGTTGCTCAGCGCCCCCAGGTAGATGTTCAGCGTGTTCTTGCCGCCGACCCGCAACTGGGTCTTCATCTGCCGCTCGGCGGTGGTGCCCTGCCGGATCGGGTACCACGACGTGTTGGTGACCCGGTTGATGCTCTGCAACTGGAAGGCGAAGGCGGTCGCCGCCCCACCGGTTGCCCCGCTGAACGCCTGGTTGAGCACGTTGATCTGCGATTGGATCATCGAGTCGGGGATGTTTCCGCCGGCGCGGGTGGTGTCCCTCCGGATCACGTGCACCACGACCGGGATGGTGACCGACGCGGCGGCGGCCTGGGTGCCGAGGTTACGCTGACCGACCCGCTTGGCCCGCTCCTGGAGCAGGTCGGCGAACTCGGCCTCCCGCTGAAGGACCTGGCTCTTGGTCAGCTCGTTCGGGTCATGCGCGAGGACACCGCCACCGCGGACCCGGGCCGCACTGCCGGTCGGGTCCGCGCACTCCTCGTCGGCGTGCGCGTGCCCGGCGGCCATCGCCGGGCTGGCGGAGATGGTGGCGGCCGGCAGCGCGCCCACCGTTACCAGGCCGAGCGCCATGACCAGTGACGTCGATGCGATGCCGGCGAGGCGCCGGTTCAGCAGGACGGGACGGAGTCCCATAAGCCCACCTCTTTCTGTCGACGCGACCGGGGGGTTGTGTCGCGCCGTGCGGAAAACGTGGGGCAGACGTTACAACCCATCGATAGATTTGAGAATGGGCATATGTTGCTGACCTGAAACTTCTTGCCGCTCGGTGGGCTGGCCCGCCGGCTGGGGTGGCGGGCGGGGTGCCTGGGTGCACGGGGGCAGTGACTCAGGTACAGTGGTCCCGCTTGCGGGTGTAGTTCAATGGCAGAACATCAGCTTCCCAAGCTGACAGTGCGGGTTCGATTCCCGTCACCCGCTCCACGATCAAGGCCCTGGCCAGGACGCGAGTCCCAGCCAGGGCCTTCGTGCAGCGCCTGAACGATGGCGCGGTCAGCTTCCGCCGTCGCGTGTTGGTAGATCAGCGCGGTACCTACACTTCGGGCTGTGGACCAGGACGAGGTTGTGGTCAGGCTCAGCCACGACGAGGCGCTGGTGCTGTTCGAGTGGTTGTCCCGCACCGATGAGCTGACCAACGACTTCGGCGACTTGGTTGAGGACCAGGCCGAGCAGCGAGCGTTGTGGAACCTCACCTGCCTCCTCGAATGGGTGCTTGTCGAGCCCTTCCGCCCCCGCATGACCCACCGTGGTCGCCGCGGCCGGGCCAGCGACCCGGAATGGCAGCAACGCAACCGGCTGACCCGCTCAGCAGCCCGCATGCGTGCGGAGCACGTCGACCGGCTGACCGACACGCTCAGTAACCTGCCTGCCAAGATCGGCGCACCGATCCTGGCCGCCTGGAACACCAAGGAAGACCTGCTCGAACTGCACCGGCTCGCCACCACGATCGAGACCTGGTGGCCCGAAATCCTCGCGTTTCTGCACACCGGCATCACCAAACGCCGGCTCCGAAGGCACCAACCGCGTCATCAAAACCGTCGCCCGCGATGCCTACGGATTCCGCAACCCCGAGAACCAGCGGCAACGCACCCGCACCGCCACAATCCGCCGCCACCGCGGACACCTCAACCCCGCTTAACTTCGAAGAGCCCGTATGCGGGGCAGCCGCTCCAAGGTCAAGGCATTTCGCGTCGCTGCGCGACAGCCCTGCAGGCCCCCGGGTGCCGGGCAGGCCAGGGGTCTGCCCGGATTCACGCGCCGCATCCCTATCACGGCCTTGTCGCCCCACTTGCGCCCTGGCTGCTTGCGTTGCCTACTCACGCCTCATTCCGGCTTGACCTTCTCAAAGTCACGCGCTGACTGTGGCAACGCAACCCTCATCATATATCGGCCATACGATTGAGAAAGCTGTTCCTTGTAGGGGGAATTAAGCCGCAAGCGATTCCCCATCTTCCGAGCCGCTTCCTCTACAGCAGCCTTGTCCATAAGTCGGAGATGATGAAAGTCCACGATTGTCCACTCAATGGCGGGCGGGCCATCGAATTCCGGCAGTAGGGAATAGGCGATGGCGACACCTTGAGTAAGAGCCTTCCGGAATTCTGTTCGCCGGCCGTTCTGATCGTGCTTCGCAAAATCGCTGTATCTTAGCGCAGAGGCGAGCAGGACCTGGGGGATCTTGTTATTCTCGAGGTCGCAAGATTGGCTAAGAACCACCCAAGTGCCACGAAGGGTTTGCACTGAGATACGACCAGGCTGAGTGATGTCGTGGACGACACGCGGCGCCGCAAGATGGAGCACATCTCCCTGCTCTAACTGCTCCTCGTCCTGTACCACTTCGTACCAATCTAGCGCCACTACCCTCGCCCTACTCTGCAAACAGTTTGATTGCCGTTAGGTCTGGCTCTGAGATTCGGTGCATCAGAGGAGCGTCCTCCTCAACTAGGATGTCTTCAAAAATCTCGACCTCACCAAACGCCTCTTCGCGGATAGCAAAGTCGTAGTCGATGACGTCCTGGTCGAACCACTGAGGTGATCTCAGCAGCGCAAAAGTGTTGATTAGTACGACACGGGCGAAGGTGTCGAGTCGGGCGGTGATGGAAACAGGCGTGGAGCCATCGATAGACACGTCCTTGCGACAGAAACACGTCTTCGAGAGGGCTCCACGTGATTGCCTATCGTGCCATGGTCGACGTCCCGAGGGAACTCGTGCAGCATCTCGGCCGGCTGCTTGCCGCCGAGCGTCGAGCCAAGGGGACCCGGCGCGGCACTCGCGCGTTGACCTGCTTCTACCAGGCGTTGTTGGTGCTGATCTGGTTCCGCAAGGGCGAGGACCTGGCCCTGCTCGGCGCGGGGTTCGGGATCTCCCGGGCGACCGCGTACCGCTACCGCGACGAGGGCATCGCGGTACTCGCCGCGCAAGCAAGCGACTTACACACCGCGCTGCGCCGTGCCGCCGACGACGGCTGGTCGCACGTGATCCTCGACGGCAAGCTGTTCGACTGCGACCGCCTCACCGAGACCACCCTGTCGGTCAAGGGCGAGACCATCGACGCCTGGTACTCCGGAAAGCACCGCGACTTCGGCGCGAACATCCAAGCGATCATGCGCCCAGACGGGCTGCCGATCTGGACCTCGCAGGCTATGCCCGCGCATCTGCACGACACCAGCTGCGCCCGCGAACTCGGTGTCACCGCCGCATTGAACTGGTCCGCCGCCGAACTCGACCTGCCCACCCTGGCCGACTCCGGCTACGAAAGCGCAGGCCACGGCATCAAGACACCGATCAAACAGCCCGCCGACGGCAGCCGACTCGCACCCGACAACCGCGCCTACAACCGGCTGCTACGCGGCCTGCGCTGGCAAGGCGAACGCGGCTTCGCCATCCTGACCGGACGCTGGAAAACGCTCCGCCACACCACCGCCAGCCCACGCCGGATCGGCGAGATCGTCGCCGCCGCGCTACACCTGACTCACTTCGAATACCGCTACCTACCCGAATCTTGCTGAGATCACCTCACTGGAAGTTGACATCGGAAAGGAGATGAGTTGTCAGCTCTTCCAGTGGCCCCCACGCCATGGTCGGAAGCATGCTAGCGTTCCACGAACGAACCATCGCTTGGTCGCGCTCGTTGAGCGCCTCCTCAAGACCCCGATGCGGAAGAGCCATCGGCACTAGAGACGAAACAGTCAGCGCATATGGGGCCACAGCGCGGGCAGCTCTCATGGTGAAACTTGTCATTCAAACAACCCCCTCGCCTGATCGGTGATTAATGCTTCAAAAACCGCGTTCTCTTGTTCCTTGAGGTGGTCGATCAATTCCATTGCCGCCGGAAGGTTCATCGACTCATCCTTGATAACATCGATATCGAGCAAGAAATCAGCAGTGTCATCTTCTGACTCGATTGACGCCAAGGTTAGTGCCAGCTTGGTGTTGTCTGATCCCTGGAGCTCTGATCTGTAGAAGAATCCAGTTACGCCGCCAGTAAAGGGTAGAGAGTCGATAGCCGTTACGGCGAAGTGGTGGAAGTAGTCGCTGAGGTTGACAGGGACCTGCTTGATCTTTATTCGGTTGATATATCTTGCGCTAACGCCTGCAATCTCTGCGATACCGAAAAATCCATATAGGTCCCTCATGTCTTGCTCGAAACGCGGCTTCAAATGCTCCCAGCCCTCATAGGGGCGTAGGGATACCACGCCGGCAACATCGGCTCCTACGGTAAGGAGGCGTCGGCCATCCCCCGAGCGGAGTTGGATGCGAGCCGGGCCGGGAGCTACAGAGAAGGAAGGGCCTTCTTCCTGCGTCCCAGACGCGAGGTTTGCCTGGATGGGGCGCTGAACTCTTGGTTTTCCAGGATACCGTTCCTTAAAGCGCTCGAAGAGTTGCCCGGGCGTCGCAACGGTCCACTCCACTGGGGCCGCGTAACGAACCTGGCAGATGGCCTCCTCGATCGGTGGATTTCTGTACACACGCCGAACCACCTGCTGGCCTCTCAATCGTCCAAGGTGCCCGTATTCGCCTGATATATCCCCTAGTGTCACTACGCTACACGGACGTACCTCGCCATCCTGGGACGCCGGGCCGATGCGTCACAGTATCCAACGAGCGAGCTACTTCGACATCCGCCGTTCGTCAGGTAATCACGTCTCACACCCCTCATGTAGGCGAACCGCACCGAGCGTGACTGCCAGGACGTGTCAACGCTTCGTCTTGACGGAGGCTTGCCTGGAGAGAGTCCGACCAGTAGCAACGCGTGTAGCTCAGCCACCTGATCGTCGTGACCTGATGCTCGTCGTCGGGTAGGAAATCAGCCAACCTTCGTCGAGCGCGGCATCGACAACTGCATCATCAAGGACGACGTCGAGATCCTCACCTGCGGGTACCACTACGGGGACCGATAGCGGCCTCGGGCTGGAACTGCGACCGATTCAGGACTGTGAGCCATACGCCGAATGCCACCAGACCGTGGAGATGAGGTTCTGTTCCGTGTCGAGGAGATCGCGTTCGAACTGCTCGACGTTGAGGGACGCAGGCGACTGATCACCAGCTCCGTGATCTCATGGGTTAGTCGCACGCTGTGCGTACCTGGACCTGCTCGACGGGCCGTAACCATCCGAGAGGATGCCCGTGTCCTCGCAGTCAAGATCGATTCCACGATGGCCGAGCGTGCCACGCGAGGATGCAGGAGGCTGCGCGTGTGAGGGGTTATGGGGTGGCCTGCCGGTCGGTAGCGTGGGGCGTGATTGCGGCCGATGGGTCGGTGGTGCATCCCGCGCTACGCGAGGAGGTTCCGGGTGGATTCCTTGCCGGAGTTGACGTTCGGGCAGCGGTTGAAGGTCTACCGGGAGCGGTCCGGGAAGACTCGCGCGGTGCTGGGTGGGCTGGTAGGTCGTAGCGCCGAGTGGGTCAAGGCAGTGGAGACCGATCGCATCCTGCCGCCACGCATTCACATGCTGGATCGGATCGCACGTGCCCTGAAGATCGACGTGTCGGTGTTGGCCGTGGAACTGGGTGACCGGTCTGCGGCGGTCAACGGGCCGGAGCATCCAGCACTGGCGTCGGTTCGGGACGCCGTGAACCGCATCCCGCTCTCCGACGACACCCCGGCGGAGTCGTTGGCCGTTCTGAGGGAGCGGCTTGCGGTGGCGTGGCGGGCGCGGCATCAGGCGTCGGATCACCGTACGGTGCTGGGCGGGTTGTTGCCGGGGTTGCTGCGCGACGGGCAGCGGGCCGTGTTGGCGTACGACGGTGAGCAGCGGCGGCAGGCGCAGGCCCTGCTGGCGGAAACGCTCGGGCTGGCGCAGATGTTCATCGCGTACCAGCCCGCGGCCGAGTTGCTGTGGCGGGTGGCGGATCGGGCGATGGTCGCGGCGCAGGAGTCCGGGGAACCGGAGGCGATCGCGTGTGCCGGGTGGTTCCTGTGCCAGGTGCATCGGGACGCCGGTGACTGGGACGCCGCGATGGCGGTGACGCTTGACGTGCTGTCGGCCCTGGAGTCGCGGGCAGCCGACGGAAGCACGAATCTGCTGGCCTTGTGGGGTGCGCTGAACTTCGAGGCCGCGTACACCGCTGCTCGTGCCGGTGAGGAAGGGCGGGCCTGGCGGTACTGGGACCGTGCGGACCAGGTGGCTCAGCGCCTGCCCGAGGGCTTCTACCAGCCGCAGACGTCGTTCTCGCGAGTCATCATGGGCGCCCACGCGGTGACCGTGGCGGTGGAGTTGCAGAAATCCGGCGAGGCGGTGCGGCAGGCGCGTCGTCATGATGCGGCGGCGATCCCGTCGCGGCCACGTCGGGCACGCCATCTCATCGAGGTCGCGCGGGCGCACTACGGCAAGGACGACAAGGAAGCGACCGTGGCGACGCTGCGGAAGGCGTACGAGTCGGCTCCGGAGACGATCCGCTTCAACGGGTACGCCCGCCAGATCACCTTGGACCTGCTCGACGGGCCGCGTTCCATCCGAGATGACGCCCGTGACCTCGCGGTCAAGGTCGGGCTCGTGCCGTGATCCAGGGGTAGGAACCTTACCCATTCCGCCTCGCCACCGGCCGTAGCTTTCTGCTCACGGGATGCGGCGGGCGGTGCGACAAACGCCTGGTCGCCGTGTCCCCCTCAACCAGGGGGCGGCGACAACAGCGCCCTCGTGATCGGCGAGCGAGGCCACGTGCGGCGTGTTTCGTACGACGAGTATCTCTCCGCTACCGCGTTGACGTTTGCGCGGCGGCATCGGCCGGTGTGGTCCTGGCAGCGCTGGCGACGCGTCTGTCGATGCGGTGCCGACCTGCCCTGTCGTGCCCGGCATCGGATCCCGATCAACCGTGGTCACTGGCCGCAGGAGAGCGAGCAGTGACCGGCGGGCCGGAGCGGCTGATTCTGGCCGTACACGTCCGAGGGCTCGACGGTATGTGTGCGGGTTGCCGGGTGTGGTGGGCGCTGCTGGTGCCGTACCCGTGTTGGCAGGTGGAGTGGGCGACGAGTCGGCAGGCCCGCGCGAGCGTGGCCCGGTTCCTGGAGGGTGTGCGGTGAGTACCCACGGGCCGGTGTTGCCGATCTGGAGTTGTGGTGGCTGTGACCTGCCGTGGCCGTGCCCGACGCGGCGGCGTGAGTTGCGGGCGGAGTATGCCGGTGCGCCGGTGTCGTTGGCCCTCTACCTCGGCGTCTGTCTTGTCCAGGCCGCCGAGGACATGCCTTGGGCGCAGGCCGGGGCGCTGCACCGACGGTTCATCGGCTGGGCCAGGCAGCCTGCGGAAGATCAGCCGGCGGAAGGACGGCGACCGGGCCGGGCGTAGCGGGACGAGACGAGCGTCGGAGCGGGTAGGTGGTCGACGGTCGATACGCTGCCGGCCATGGGAGCGATCAAGCCGTGGCAACTGTTCATTCTCAGCCTGTGCTGTCTGGTGCCGCTCGCCGCGGCGGCTGTCGCTGGCTTCTGGATGGCGCGACGGAACCGCAAGTAGGAGTCGAGATGGTGCGGCGCCCGATGAACGGCGTCGCCGTACCCTGGTGATCATGCGGATTGGCATCGTGATTCTGCCCGACCAGCGCTGGTCGGTGGCCCGGCACCGCTGGCAGCAGGTCGACGAGTGGGGGTTCGACCACGCCTGGACGTACGACCACCTGGGCTGGCGGGATCTGGTGGACGGGCCCTGGTTCGATTCGATGGCCACGCTGACCGCCGCCGCGACGGTGACCTCCCGGATCCGGCTCGGGACGCTTGTGGCCTCGCCCAACTTCCGGCATCCGGCGGCGTTCGCCCGGCAGGTGACGGCGCTCGACGATGTCTCCGACGGGCGGGTGCTGCTCGGGCTCGGCGCGGGTGGCATCGGCTTCGACTCGGCGGTGCTCGGTGGCGAGACGCTGCCGCCACGGCAGCGGGTGGACCGGTTCGCCGAGTTCACCGAACTGCTCGACGCGATTCTGCGCGAGGACGGTACGACGTGGCGCGGGGACTGGTTCGCGGCGGTGGACGCGCGCAACAACCCCGGGTGTGTGCAGCAGCCACGGGTGCCGTTCGTGGTCGCCGCCAACGGACCGCGTTCGATGCGGCTCGCCGCCCGGTACGGGCAGGGTTGGGTGACCATCGGCACCGGTGGCGACGACCTCGACGCCTGGTGGGCGGGGGTGGCCGAGACGGTGGCCCGGTTCGACTCGGTGCTGGCGGCGCAGGGGCGTGACCCGGACGCGCTGGACCGCTATCTCTCGTTGGACGCGGCTCCGGTCTTCTCGTTGAGCAGCGCCCAGTTCTTCGCCGACCAGGTCGGGCGGGCGGCCGAGTTGGGCTTCACCGACGTGATCACGCACTGGCCTCGGGAGAGCAGTTGGTACGCCGGTGACGAGGCGATCCTCGCGGACGTCGCCACCCGCCTCCTGCCGCAGCTGAGAGGCTGAGGACGCCGGGGGTCAGGTGCTCAGGTCGCCGGTGGCGATGCCGCCCTCACCGGCGCTGACCAGGCGGAAGCGGATGCAGACGACCTGGGTGTCGTCGGTGACCGGGGTGCCGATGCGGGCCCAGTAGGCGGCGTGGCCGGCCCGCCATTCCTCGATCGAGCGGTCGCCCTCGCCCTCGGCGCGGGCGAAGTCCCAGGGCACCTCGGCGAAGCGGCATGTCTGCACGTCGGTCACCTCGACGACGCCCAGCAGCGCGTCGTGGTCGTCGACGAGGGCCAGCCGCTCGCCGAGGTGTTCGAGTTCCTCGCCGTCCGAGGCGTACTCGTCGAGCAGGCCGGCGGTTGCGGTCTTCACCCCGTTGAGCACCAGCGTGTTGAGGTGGGTGCGCAGCTCGCCGGGGGTACCGAGGGCGAGGGTGCGCAGGTCACCGATCCGTGGCCACATCCTGCCGAGGGTACCGGCCGACCAGCCGGTGGGTGCCCGGTGACGCTTCGGCCATGCCGCCGCGGCTTTTCTGGCGGTACGGTCGATGCCCGACAAGAAGGAGATGTCCATGGCGGACCGACGTGCGGTGCTCATTCCGGGGCGTGGCTACGACACCCGGTACCCACTGTTCCTCTATCTGGGTGAGGCGCTGCGGCGGGCCGGTTTCGGGCTGCACGGGATCTCCTGGCAGGTGCCGGAGGACTTCGATGTCGACACCATTGGCAGGTGGGTGTGCGATCAGGTCGCTCCGTCCCTGTCCGAACGCACGGATCTGCTGGTCGGCAAGTCGCTCGGCACGCTGGCCGCGCCGCTGGCGGCGGCGCGCGGATTGCCCGCCGTCTGGCTCACCCCGCTGCTGCACCGGGCGGAGCTGGTCGACGCGCTGCGCCGGGCCACCGCCCCGTTCATCCTGGTCGGCGGTACGGCCGACTCGTCCTGGGACAGCGCGACCGCCCGGCGGCTGACTCCGCACGTGCTGGAGATCCCGGCCGCCGATCACGCGTTGATGGTGCCCGGGCCGCTGGCCCACTCGGCCGAGGCGCTCGGCCGGGTCTGCACCGTGGTCGAGGGCTTCGTCCGCTGAGCTGAGGTGCGGGCGGGGTGCGGCTGTGGGCGGGGCGCGGGTGTGGGCGGGGCGCGGGTGTTAACAAGGGGCCCTTGCTCTACCTGAGGCGTTAATAAGGTGCCCTTCCTTTCACTCGGGCAGGGTGGTGAGGGCGTGGATGCGGAGGGTGGTCGCGACGGACGGCGGGCAGTCGACGACCACCGCTGAGGTGCCCAACGGTTCCGCGCCCAGGGACGCGCAGATGTCGTAGAGGGCCTGGACCTGGGCGGCGGTGGCGACCCAGTCGTCCACCACCAGCACCCGGTCGCCCGCGCTCAGGTGCCGGCTCTGCACCGCCAGGTCGACGCGCCGACCACGGAAGTCGGACGGACTCTGCGCCCAGGTCAGTGGCCCGGCGGGCAGCCGTCCGTCACCCGGCTTGTGGGCCGGCACGAAGCCGACGCCGAGCGCGGTGGCGGCCAGCGGGCCGAGTAGGAAACCGGTGACCGCCGGTGCGACGACCACTGTGGGGCGGGCCGCCCGGAACGGTGCGACGAGTGCCGGGCCCAACTCGGCCAGGACGGTCGGGTCCCGCCACCAGCCGGAGACGTCGCTGACCAGGTGGCTCGCGTCCGGGCCCGGGTCGACCCAACGGAACAACTCGACGAGACGCTTGCTGAGCTCGGCGGACATCCTCCTATGGTGCGCCGGGACGTCAGCGGGCACCGGGCCGCCCGGCCGATCGCGGGTCGGATGATCGGCTTCAGGTATCGCCGCAATTCCGGGCATACCACCATGATCACGTTGACTTCGGAAGTGCTTCTCTCGTTATGGTCCGACCCGATTTGATCTGTTGAGGAAAGGACCGGGCCGGTGACTGGTAGGCACACCCGTACCCGAAGGATCAGTTCGCCGGCCGGTATCGCGGCCAGCGCGGTGGTGGCCGTCGCGCTCGCCGTCGGTGGCACCGTCGGCGCCGTACGGCTGACCGCCGGGTCGGAGCCGGTGCGGCCGGCGGCGATCGAGCTGTTGCCCAGCTCCGCCACGCCTGACCTGGCCAGCGGCTCGCCGAGCGCCAGCGCCTCACCGAGCGCGACCGCGAGCCCGACGCCGACCCGTACCGCGCAGGCGCCGTCGCGCAGCAAGCCGCGTACGCCCAGCGCCAAGCCGACGCCGAGCACGAAGCCGACGCCCACCGCGAAGAAGACGACGGCACGATCGGTGGTGGAGACCGGTTCGTGCGGGGCGTCGTTCTACTGGCAGGGTCAGATGACCGCCAACGGCGAGACGTTCAACCCGGAGGACATGACGGCCGCGCACAAGACGCTGCCCTTCAACTCCAAGGTCCGGGTGACCAATCCGGCCAACGGCAAGTCGATCACCGTCCGGATCAACGACCGGGGTCCGTTCATCGCCGGCCGTTGCCTGGACCTGTCCCGGGCCGCGTTCGCCGAGATCGCGTCGCTCGACCTGGGCCACATCGAGGTCCGGTACGAGGTGCTCGGCTGAGCCGGTGCCGGCCGGCGATCGGCTCTGGCCCACGATCCTGGTGGCCAGAGTCCGCTCGTACGACGGGTCAGGTTCGTGCTTTCGTTCACATCTATCAGGCATGCTGTCGGACGTACGCACGCGACTCCTCCAGCCGGGCCGTAGCCCGCTGAGCCCCGGATCCCGCGCCGGCCTCGGCGCGGCCCTCGTTCTGCTCGCAACCGTCTCGGCGGTGGAGTTGGCGGACGGCCGGGCGGCGAACTACATCGCGCTGATGGTGGCCGCTCCCTTCCTGGCCGCCGCGTTGGCGTCCTGGCGGGTGGTGCTCGGCGCCGGCACGGTGGCATCTCTGCTCGGGGCCGGTTTCGCGCTGGCCGAGCGGACGCTGTCGTTGTCCACCGCGGTCGCCGTGGCGGGCATCGTGCTGGGCACCGGCATCGCCGCGGCGGTGGCCTCGGTACGAGAGCGGCAGGCCAAGCAGATCGCCGAGTTGTCCAAGCTCGCGGCGGTCGCCCAGCAGGCGGTGCTGCGCCCGCTCGGCCCTCGGGTGGGTGCCCTGTCGGTGGCCGGGCGGTACATCTCCTCCACCGCGCGGGCGGAGATCGGTGGCGACCTGTACGAGGCGATCGAAACCCCGTACGGCGTACGCATGATCATCGGAGACGTACGCGGCAAGGGGCTGGAGGCGGTCCGGCTGGCCAGCATCGTGCTCGGCTCGTACCGGCATGTGGCCTACGAGCGGGCCGACCTGCGGGCCGTGGTGGCGGACCTGGACCGCGCGGTGGCCCGCAACGTCGGCGACGAGGACTTCGTCACCGCGGCGCTGGTCGAGGAGCGTGGCGGCACGCTGACCATCGTGAACTGCGGGCATCCGGCTCCGCTGCTGCTGCGCGGTGGTGCGGTGATCCCGCTGGAGCCGCCCGCTCCCGCGCCGCCGCTGGGCTTCATGCCGGTGGTGCGTCCCCGGGTGGAGCGGTTGGAGCCGGGCGATCGCCTGCTGTTGTTCACCGACGGTCTCGGCGAGGCGCGTCGGGACGGCGAGTTCTTCCCGACTGCGGACCGGGCCTGGCGGCTGCTCGGGCACGGGACGGTCGCCGACGGCCTGGCGTCGCTGGAGACCGCGCTCAAGGAGTGGGTGCACGGCCGGCTCGACGACGACATAGCGCTGGTGTTGATGGAGTACACGGGCACCGCCAGCGGTGTGACCGCGGTGGTGCCGAGCTGGGAGGTCGGCGCGACCGAGAGCTGACCGGGACGGCCGTGTTCGATCGTGTGTAATTGCTGTCACTTCGGCGAGCGACTTGTCGCTGTCTACCCGCGAGTAATACAGTCGGGGTTACTGATCGGTAACACCTGTCCGGAAGCGGGGCCAGCGGCATGACCCACTACAAGAGCAACCTTCGGGACCTCGAGTTCAACCTGTTCGAGGTGTTCGGGGCGGACCGGGCGTTCGGCCAGGAGCCGTACACCGACCTCGACGTCGACACGGCGCGCACCTTCCTCGCCGAGATGGACCGCCTGGCCCGCGAGGACCTGGCTGCCAGCTACACCGACAGCGACCGCAACCCACCGGTCTTCGACCCGGCCACGCACACCGCGCCGCTGCCGGAGTCGTTCAAGAAGTCGTACCAGGCGTTCATGGACTCCGAGTTCTGGCGGCTGGACCTCCCCGCGGAGCTGGACGGCAGCAACGCCCCCCGGATGCTGTGGTGGGCCCTCGCCGAGCTGGTGCTCGGCTCGAACGCCCCGATCTGGATGTACGCCTCCGGCCCGTCCTTCGCGCACGTGCTGCGCGTCGAGGGCACCGAGCGGCAGAAGAAGTGGGCCAAGCTCTTCGTCGACAAGCAGTGGGGCTCGACGATGGTGCTCACCGAGCCGGACGCCGGTTCGGACGTGGGCGCCGGTCGGGCCCGCGCCATCCCGCAGCCGGACGGCTCGTGGCACATCGAGGGCGTGAAGCGCTTCATCACCTCCGGTGAGCACGACCTGAGCGACAACATCGTCCACTACGTGCTGGCCCGCCCGGTCGGCGTGGAGGGCGTGGGCGGCCCGGGCACCAAGGGCCTGTCGCTGTTCGTCGTGCCGAAGTACCACTTCGACGAGGAGACCGGCGAGCTGGGCGAGCGCAACGGCGTCTACGCCACGAACGTCGAGCACAAGATGGGCCTGAAGGTCTCCAACACCTGCGAGCTGACCTTCGGCGAGCACGGCGTGCCCGCCAAGGGTTGGCTGATGGGCGACAAGCACGACGGCATCCGGCAGATGTTCATGATCATCGAGTACGCCCGGATGCTGGTCGGCACCAAGGCGATCGCCACCCTCTCCACCGGCTACCTCAACGCCCTGGAGTACGCCAAGAACCGGGTGCAGGGCGCCGACCTGCTCCAGTCGACGGACAAGACCGCCCCCCGGGTGACCATCACCCACCACCCCGACGTACGCCGTTCGCTGCTGCTGCAGAAGTCGTACGCCGAGGGTCTGCGGGCGCTGGTCTGCTACACCGCCTCCTGGCAGGACAAGGTCGCCATCGCCGAGGCGGCCGGTGACGAGAAGGCCACCAAGCTGGCCAAGCGGGTCAACGACCTGCTGCTGCCCCTGGTCAAGGGCGTCGGCTCGGAGCGCGCGTACGAGCTGCTCGGGCACGAGTCCCTGCAGACCTTCGGTGGCTCCGGCTTCCTCCAGGACTACCCGCTGGAGCAGTACGTCCGGGACGCCAAGATCGACACTCTGTACGAGGGCACCACGGCGATCCAGAGCCTCGACCTGATCTTCCGGAAGATCGTCCGGGACAACGGCAAGGCCCTGATGGCGGTGGCCGCCGAGATCCAGGAGTTCATCACCACCGAGGGCGGCAACGGCCAGCTCAAGCAGGAGCGCCAGGCGCTCGGCAAGGCGCTGACCGAGATCCAGACCATCCTCGGCGTGCTGACCGGCTGGCTGGGCGAGGCCCAGGGCGGCGACGCCCGCGCGCTCTACAAGGTCGGGCTCGCCAGCCGGCGGTTCCTGCTGGCGATCGGTGACCTGGTGGTCGGCTGGCTGCTGCAGAAGCAGGCGGACGTGGCGCTGAAGGCGCTGGCCGGTGAGGTCTCGGCGGCGGACAAGGCGTTCTACACCGGCAAGGTGGCAGCTGCCCGGTTCTTCTCCCGCGAGGTGCTGCCGCGCATCGGCGCCGACCGGCGGATCATCGAGGGCACCGACCTGGAGATCATGGACCTCCCGGAGGAGATCTTCTGATCTGCGTACAGCGGCTCCGGACGGCCGGTGGGCGTACTTGCCCGCCGGCCGTCGGCGTGTTCGCCCGGCGCGGCGCGGGTAACCCCGGCTCGGACGGGTAACCGTCGCGAGCCAGTCAACGTACGCCCAGAGCAACCGCACGGGGGAGTGCCGCGCACATGGGCATTGGTAGTGGGATCTTCCTGATCGCCATCGGTGCGATCCTGACCTTCGCCATTCGGGCAAACGTCTGGTGGGTCGACCTACGCGCGGTCGGTTGGGTGTTCATCCTGGCCGGCCTGGGCGTCCTGCTCACCACGCTCTGGTTCTGGCAGGATCGCCGCAAGCGGGCGAGGACGCTGATCGTGGAGGAGAACCGACTGTCTCATCCGACCGCGATGATGCCGCCACCTCCCGATCCGCCGCCGCCCACCGCACCACCGAGCTGAGACGACACGCGCGCCGAGTCAGCGGGACGGACAGGCTCCCGCTGACTCGGCGCGTCCGTGTTCAGCCTCGGGTGTGGTTCAGCCTCGGGCGGTGTGTCGGGCGCTGATCGCCGCCGTACCGTGAGCCAGGTCCGCCCACGGCAGCGTGCTCCGGTGCACCACCAGGTCGCTGGTGCGCAGCCCGTCCGGGTCGGCCCGCTGTGGGTCGAGCAGCTCCGACAGCAGCGAGATGCCCGGGTTGTGGGCGATCAGCAGGACCGTGCCGACCGTCGGCTCGACCCGTCGTACCAGGGTCAGCAGATCCTCCGGGTGTGCCTCGTACGCATCCGGCTCGTAACGGACCTCCGGCACCGGACCGGCCGGGCCGCTCTCCGGGGGTGACCCGGTCATGCCCATCTCCACGCCGTGCCAGGTCTGTCGGGTTCGCAGCGCCGCCGAGCAGAGCACCACCTCGGGCAGCAGCCCGTGCCGGGCCAGCCAGGCGCCGGCTGCGGCGGCGTCGGCTCGTCCCCGCGCCGACAGTGGGCGCTCGATGTCGAGACCATCCGCCGTGGGCGGTTCCGCTTTGGCATGCCGCAGCAGCACGAGCGTCCGTTCCTGCACCGCGCCGTCCCTCATGTCACCAGCTTGCCCGATTGGCGATCTCCGTGCCGGGGTAAGTCCAGGCATGCCGCAACCTCATCGATGGCCGCGGCGAAGTGGAATGCAGCTTCGATAGCCGAGGAGACGAGAGATGGGCATCGGTGGCAGTATCTTCCTGATCGCGCTCGGCGCGATCTTCGCGTTCGCCGTGGAGGCGGATCTCGGCTGGCTCAACCTGAGCGTCGTCGGCTGGGTGCTGATGCTCACCGGGGTTGCCGGCCTGCTCGTGACGCTCTACTTCTGGAACTCGCGTCGACGCACCGTGGTCACCCCGGTCCGTCAGGAGCGGGTGGTCGCCGACCGGGCCGTACCGGTGCAGGACGACCGGGTGGTGCAGGAGTACCGCGAGGTGCGCCGGCCTGGTCCCACGGTCTGATCCGCGTACGCGAACCGGGGGGTTGGTGGGTTCGCCCACCGACCCCCCCTGGCGTGCGGTCAGGCGAAGAGGGCGAAGTAGATGGCGATGTGGTGACAAATCGCCGCGACCAGGGTGCAGGCGTGGAAGAACTCGTGGTGCCCGAACACGGTGGGCCACGGGTTCGGCCGGCGCAGCGCGTAGAAAACCGCGCCGACGGTGTAGATCGCGCCACCGACGCTGAGCAGCACCAGCGCCGTGACACCGCCCTGGTGCAGGATGTCCGGCAGGATCACCACCGCGACCCAGCCGAGCGCCAGGTAGAGCGGCGCGGAGACCCACCGTGAGACGTGCGGCCAGACCATCTTGAGGGCCACGCCGGCCAGCGCGCCGCCCCAGACCACCACCAGCATGGTCACGGTGGCGCGGTTGTCGAGCAGCAGCAGACAGAACGGCGTGTACGTGCCGGCGATGAACAGGAAGATCATCGAGTGGTCCATCCGCCGCATCACCTGGAAGCCGCGGGTGGACCAGACGCGACGGTGGTAGAGCGCGCTGGTGCCGAAGAGGCCGCAGACGGTGAAGCTGTAGACGGCGCAACTGATCAGTGGTGTCCAGCCGGGTCGGGCGGCGGCGATCGAACAGAGCACAATGCCACAGACCACGGCGACGAAGAACGCGTACGTGTGCAGCCAGCCGCGCATCCGGGGTTTCCCGATGTCGACCGGCTTGAGCCGGGACGGTGCTGAGGTCGTCACATCATTAGGTTACGGCAGCGTAGGTTACTTTCGGGTAGTGCAACGGGTCACGCTTGCGGACGGGCGGATGACGCGTCCGGGTGCCCCGGTCCGGAAGGATAGTGGGCATGCGGATCAGACGCGTCGGTGGGCACGCCCTGCTCCTCGATTTCGCCGCACCCGCCGACCGTGCGCCCGACACGCCCAACCCGGCCGAGCCGGTGGACCCCGCCCTGGTGGAGGGGTGGCGGGCCGAGCTGTGGCGTCGTCGGGAGCGGGGCGACCTGGTGGCCACCGAGATCGTTCCGGCGGCGGCCACCGTGCTGCTCGACGGCGTACCGGACCCGGCGGCCACCGCCGACGCGATCAGGACGTGGACCCCGACGCCGCCGCTCACCACGTCGGCCGCCGCCGAACCGGTCGAGGTGCCGGTGACGTACGACGGGGAGGATCTGCCCCGGGTGGCGGCACTCTGGCACACGGATGTGCCGTCCGTGGTGCGTCGCATGGCGCAGACCGAATTCCGGGTGGCCTTCTGCGGCTTCGCACCCGGCTTCGGCTACCTGACCGGGCTCCCCGCCGAACTGGCGGTGCCAAGGCTGCCCTCGCCGCGACCCCGGGTGCCGGCCGGTTCGGTGGCACTGGCCGGCCCGTACGCCGGGATCTACCCCACCGCCTCACCCGGCGGTTGGCTGCTGGTGGGGCGTACCACGCTGGCCCTGTTCGACGTGCGCGCCGACCCGCCGGCCCGGCTCACCCCGGGCACCCCGGTGCGCCTGCTGCCGACATGAGCGAGATCGAGGTGCTGACCGCCGGGGCGCTGACCACCGTGCAGGATCTGGGCCGTCCCGGCTGGGCGCACCTCGGGGTCCCCCGCTCCGGCGCGCTCGACCCGGAGGCGTTACGGCTGGCCAACCGGCTGGTCGGCAACCCGGAACCGGCGGCCGGCCTGGAGATCACCATGACCGGCTGCGCACTGCGCCTCACCCGGGCCACCACCGTTGCCGTCGTCGGGGCCGAGGTCGACGTCCGGGTCGGCGAGCGGCCCGGCGACACCGGTCGTCCGCTGGCCGTACCGGCGGGGGCGGTGTTGCGGATCGGTCCCGCCCGACGGGGTCTGCGCTGCTGGCTGGCGGTGGCGGGCGGCATCGCGGTGGATCCGGTGCTGGGCAGCCGGGCCACCGACACCCTCGCCGGACTCGGACCGGCGCCACTGCGCGACGGCGACCGGCTGCCGGTGGGCGTACTGGTCGGCCCACCCGCCCCGGTCGACGTCACCGTGCCGATGGCGCACCCGCAGGAACTGCACCTGACCGCCCGGCTCGGGCCACGATACGACTGGTTCGACGCCGTGGCGCTCGACCGGCTGTACGGCACGGCGTACACGGTGAGTCCGTTGAGCAACCGGGTCGGCGCGCGACTGACCGGCGCACCGCTGCCCCGCGCGGTGCTCGGGGAACTGCCCAGCGAGGGTGTCGTTCTCGGCGCGGTCCAGGTGCCGGCGGACGGCCAGCCGTTGATCTTCCTCGCCGACCATCCCACCACCGGCGGATATCCCGTCATCGCCGTGGTGGACGACGTGACCCCGCTCGCCCAGGCCAGACCAGGCACTACCGTCAGGTTCCATGGACCTCAACGCTGATCTCGGTGAAGGCTTCGGTGTCTGGCAACTCGGCGACGACGAGGCACTGCTGGACCTGGTCACCTCGGCCAACGTGGCCTGCGGCTTCCACGCCGGCGACCCGGTGACGATGCGCCGGGTCTGCGCCGCCGCCGCCGAACGCCGGGTCGCCGTCGGCGCCCAGGTCGGCTACCGCGACCTGGCCGGCTTCGGCCGCCGACACATCGCGTACGAGTTCGCGGAACTGCGGGACGAGGTCCTGTACCAACTCGGTGCGCTCGACGCCTTCTGTCGCGCGTACCGCACCCGGGTCCGCTACCTGAAGCCGCACGGCGCGCTCTACCACGCGGCGGCCCGCGACGAGACCCAGGCGGCGGCGGTGGTGGCCGCCGTCAACGACTACGACCCGGAACTGCCCCTGCTCTGCCTGCCCGGTTCGGTGCTGGCTCAACTCGCCCAGGGCGCCGGGCTGCGGGTGGTGGCCGAGGGCTTCGCCGACCGCAACTACCTGCCCAACGGGCAACTGGTGCCGCGTACCTCGCCCGACGCCCTGGTCACCGACCCGATGGAGGTGGCCCGCCGGGCCGTACGGATGGCCACCGAGCAGACGGTGGTGGCCACCGACGGCAGCGTGTTCCCGTGCGTCGTCGACTCGATCTGCCTGCACGGCGACAGCCCCGGCGCGGTGGCCGCCGCGGAACTCGTCCGTGCCGCCCTCATCGACGCCGGTGCCACCCCCACCCCCTTCACCTGAGGTGAAAGGAAGGGCACCTTGTTAACGCCTGCGGTAGATGAGGGGCCCCCTGTCAACAATCCGCCCGATGCGGCGTCAGCCGGCGTCGAGGCCGCGCAGCACCAGGGGGAGGCGGGTCGCGCTGCCGGTGGCGACGCGTACCGGGATGCCCCAGTCCTGTCGGGTCAGGTGGCACGCCGCATGCTCGACGTCGGCGTCGCAGGTGGCCGCCTGGGCGGTCACCTGCAGCACGCCCTCGGTCACCGAGTCGGAGAGCACCAGCCGACGGGACAGCTCGGTGCTGGTGCCGGCCCCCTCGACCAGCAACTCCGGCGGGGACGCGGACACCATCAGCCGGGTGGACGGGCCGTACGTCTCGTCCAGCGTCTGCCCGGGCGCCGGGGTGAAGATCACGTCGAGCGTCACCTCACCGGCCGCCAGGTCGGTCGGCTTGCGTTCGGTACGGTGGCGCGGGCCGTCGACGGTGCTCGCGCCGACGGCGGAGAGCGCACCCGGAGCCAACCGGGTGATCCGGTGTCCGGCGGACTCCATCACCAGCACCGCACCCTCCGGGGTGAGCGCCAGGTCGCTCGGCTCGGCCAGCTCGGTGGCCACTGTCGACACCTCGTCCGTCGCCGGGTCGTAGCGCCGCACCGCCCCGTTGTAGGTGTCCGCGATCAGCACCGAACCGTCGGGCAGCGCGCAGACGCCCAGGGGATGCTGGAGCAGCGCCTGCGCCGCCGGACCGTCCACGTGACCGAAGTCGAACAGGCCCTGGCCGACCACCGTACCCATGACGTCGTCCTCGACGTACCGGATGGCGCTGCTCTCGCTGTCGGCGACCCAGAGCCGACGGCCGTCGGCGGAGACGGCGAGCCCGGACGGCTGCGCCAGCCAGGTCTCCGCCAGCGGCCCGTCGCGCAGCGCCTCCACCGTCGTGCCGGCGTACATGCCGGCGGTCCGCTTGATCGGATCGAACCACCACAGTTGGTGGATGCCGGCCATGGCGATGACGACCTTGTCGTCGTACCAGGCGAGGTCCCAGGGCGAGGAGAGGTCGACCGAGAGCGCGTCGTGGGCGTGGTCGTCGACCGTGGAGCGCCACTGCCGCCCGGTGCCGGCCACGGTGACCACCTCACCGCTGCTCAGGCGTACGCCGCGCAGCAGGTGGTTGACCGTGTCGGCGACCACCAGGTCGTAGCCGGCCACCTCGGCCACGTGCGGCGGGAGCAGGCACAGCCCCTGTGGCTCGGAGAAGGTCGCGGTGTCGGCCGTACCGTCGACCCGGCCACGGCTGCCGGTGCCGATGGTGCGCAGCAGCGTCTCCCCGTCGGCGGCCAACTCGACCACCCGGTGCCGGGCGGAGTCCGACACCAGCAGGGTGCCGTCCGGCCCGACCAGCAGCTTTCCGGGGAAACGCAGGGTGGTCTGCGGCTCCGCCGGCGGGACGTACGGGCCGTCGCCCCGGTGCAGCGTGCCCTTGGCCTCGTGGGTGGCGACCAGGTCGTCGATCAACCGGGCCAACCCTTCGGCGTGACCCTCGCCGGCCATCGTGGCCACCACGTAGCCCTCGGGATCGATCACCGCGAGGGTCGGCCAGGCGCGGGCCGCGTACTGCTGCCACATGTCCAGCTCAGGATCATCGAGTACGGGATGGTGCACGCCGTACCGCTCGACGGCGTCGGCCAGCGCGACCGGGTCCTTCTCGTGCTCGAACTTCGGCGAGTGCACCCCGATCACGACGAGGACGTCCGCGTACTTCTCCTCGAGCGGGCGCAGTTCGTCAAGCACGTGCAGGCAGTTGATGCAGCAGAACGTCCAGAAATCGGCGATCACGATCTTGCCGCGGAGGTCGGCAAGCGTCAGCTCGCGTCCACCGGTGTTCAGCCAACCCCGACCCCGCAGCTCCGGCGCCCGTACGCGTGCACTCATACCCCCATCGTGCCGTACCGCAGGCCGCGCCGGCCCGCTGGGCGTGATCTCCCGGTGATCCGCACAGTTGCGCCGGAATTGCGGTATCCCGACGGCTTGGATACCGCAATTCCGGCGCAACGGAGCCGATCAGCCGGCGGAGTTCTTCAGGCAGAGCACCGGGTTGGCCACGTCGCCGCGCAGCTCGACGTACGGCAGAGCCGGGTCGGGGCACTTGTCCTTCGACTCGACCTTCGACACCACGCTGAACGACTCCGGCTCCCCGCACACCGCCTCGACGGCGGAGTCGCCCGAGCGCTTGACGCAGGAGCCGACCGCCGGGTCGAAGGCGTTGTCGTCCGAGCCGCCGAACTTGCCGAGCAGCAGCAGCAGGCCGAGCGGGATGGCGAGGATGAGTACCGCGGCGACCAGCACCGCGGCGAGCACCCGGCCGTTGCGTACCTTCGGTGGCGGCGCGTCGGCGGCCGGCTCGGCGACCGGCTTGAACGCGTCGAAGCGGCCCTGCTCCGGCTCGGCTGCCGGCGTGCCCGGACTCCACGGCGCGTTCGCCTGGGGCCCCGGCGGGAAGGCCGACGTGTGGTCCGGGCCCGACTCCGGACGGGCGGGGGAACCGTAGGTGACGCCGGGGCGGTCGGTCGGGCCGCCGAACGGGTCACGAGCCGCGCCGCCGAACGGGTCACCGGCCGGGCCACCGAAGGGATCACCGGCCGGGCCACCGAAGCGGTCGGCCGGTCGCTCCGGCTCGGGGTGCGGCTTGACGCCGTTGACCGGCCGATCGGTGGCCGGCGCGTCGGCGAAGGCGGGCAGGCCCGGCGGGAAGGCCGGGGACGCGGGAGCGGCTGCGCCGGTGAAGGCGGCCGGTCCAGCCTGCTCGTGATCGGTGAAGCGTGGTTCGGGGCCCTGGCCGAATCGGGGCGGCTGGGGCTGCTCCTCGCGCTCCTGGACCGGCTCCTCCGGCTCCGGACGGGCCGGCCGGCCGTACACCCGAGGTGCCGGCGTGCTGGTCGGAATGGCCGTGTGGTCGGCCGGCGGGGTGACCCGGCTGGCCGTCGGCACCGACGCGCTGGCCGAGACGCCGCCGGCCGCCGCCGTCGGCGGGGTGGCCCGACCGACCGACTCGGGCGAGGTACGGGGAGCGGGGATCGACGCCTCAGCCGGCGACTTCGGCTCGTCCGGCCGCGACTCGGGCTGCCCCCAGCTGCCGGCCGGCTGGTCGGCACCGGGGCGCTGACCCGGCGTGGACTGGTCGCCGGGGTACTGGCCAGGGGCGGAATAGTCGGCCGGGGGTGCCGCAGCCAGGCTGGCACCGGGGACCCGCTGCTCCTGCGGCGGCAGCGGAACCATGTTGGCCGGCGAGATGCCGGGTGCCGGCGCGGGCTGGTACACCGGGCTCTCCTCGGCACGCCCGGTGTCGGATCGGGACGCCCCTGCCTCGGGTGCCCCGCCGCCACCCCAGGCCTCGCCGGGTGCCCACGGCTCGATCTCGGTCAGCGGCGCGCGGTCGGCGGCGTTGCGGGACGGCAGCGGCGATGCCGATCCGCTGGCAGCCTCGGTGGGCGTCCAGGCCGGGGCCTGGTCCTGAGCCCAGCCAGCCGGTTCCGGCTGGCGTCCCTGACCGACGGCCCAACCGGGTTGTTCCTGCTGCTCGCCCGGCCAGGCACCGGCGCGGGCCGGGTCGCCGGGAGCGGAATGCTGCTGCGGTGCCGGGTCGGCCGGTGGCACCTGGGCGGTGGCCCGGGCGGCCGGCTCGCCGCGCGTCGCGGCCTGATCGGTCTGAGCCCAGTCCGGCTGCGCGGACGGACCGCCCTGCGCCCACTCCGGTTGGGCTGCTGGGCTGGTCTGCGCCCAGTCCGGCTGCGCCGGCGGGTTGGCCTGAGCCCAGTCGGGCTGGGCGGGCTTGGCCTGGGCCCAGTCTGGCTGCGCGGGGGAGTTGCCCTGCGCCCAGTCTGGCTGCGCGGGGGAGTTGCCCTGCGCCCAGTCCGGTTGAGCAGGCGGGCTGCTCTGCGTCCAGTTGGGCTGCGCGGGCGAGTTGCTCTGCGCCCGATCGGGCTGCGAAGGCGAGTTGGCCTGCGCCCAGTCGGGCTGCGGAGGCTTCGCCTGCGCCCAGTCCGGCTGCGCCGACTCGGGTGCGCCGGCGGCCCAGCCGGGCGGTTGCTCCGCCGGGCGGGGGGCGGAGTTCCACTCCGGCTGCTGGTTGCCCTGCCAACTGGCGGGTGGGGAGCCTGACTGGCTGCTGGCGGACTGGTCCGACGAGGTCTGGTGGGGTGTCCACTCAGCTGGCTGGGTGCTCTCTGATGTGGTGGCACCACCCCAGGCCGGGTTGCTCTGCCCAGCGTTGGCCCAGGCCGGCTGGTCCGACGTGGACGCTGCCGGCCAGTTGGCGGCGGGCTGCTCGCCCGGTGGGTTCCAGGACGCCTGGCCGCTGGCAGCCGGCGTCCAGGTGCCGGAGTTCGGCGCCTGCTGGTTGCCCCAGCCGGCACCCGGCTGACTCGCCCAGGCGGGAGCGGCCTGGTCGGGTCGGGCCGGCGGTGGGGGGGCCCAGCCGAGGTCCGGGGCGGGTGCGCCGTATCCGTTCTCCTGCTGAACCGGGCGGTCGCCGTACGGCGCCGATCCGCCGCCGCCCGGCGGCACCTCGTCCGGCTCGTGGCCGGGGTGGTGCGGGCCCTCGGACGTCATGCGTGCGCCTCCTCCATCACATGTCGGCCGCCGTCGCCGATCGTCTCGGCCGGGCAGCCGGCGGTGCCGGCGTGCCGGCCGTGCCGGCTCCCCCCGCACCGTATCCGGTGGTCACCGGGGCGCATCCGGGGAGCGCCAATCATCACTGTCCGTTGCCGGTTGGTGTCGATTCGCATCTATCGCATCGACCTTCCCGGGCCGGGGATGACGACCGTGCCCCACCGTACCGGGCGCTGGGGCGAGGCGGTATCCCGGTGTCAGGGCATGGGCGCAATGACAACGACCCGCCCGGTGATCCGGGCGGGTCGTCGTCGGGGAGGAGGTGAATAAACGTCGTGGGCGTCAGTGCATGTGACGCTGGGCGATGACGAGGATCTCGTCGCGTACGGCCGGCGAGCTGGCGGAGCGCAGGGCCCGCTCGATGGCCCGGGCGCGGCGGTTGGCGTCGCGGCGGCTACGGATTCGCTCGATCATGCTCATGGTGTTCTCTCCTGCTAGCTATTCGGTTGTCGGCCCGTTGATGTCTCTATTGAACAGCAAAACCTCGCCAACATCCATCGATTATTAGGTGAGCTGCGCCACGAGCCTACGAATCTTAGGCGTGGGGTGCGATGTGGACCGGCATTCTTCACTCAACGGCAACGGCCGGTGTGCCGGGCGTTCACCCGTGGCACACCGGCCGTCGTCGCAGCGCGTCAGGTCCAGGCGAGCAGTGCCGCCTCGGGGTCGGTGAGGAAGTCACCGATGTCGCGCAGGAACTTCGAACCCAGCTCACCGTCGATGATCCGGTGGTCGAAGGAGAGCGCGAGGGTGGTCACCATGCGTGGTTTCACCTTGCCCTTGTGCACCCAGGGCTGCTCGCGTACCGCCCCGAAGGCCAGGATCGCCGACTCCCCCGGCGGCAGGATCGGGGTCCCGGTGTCCACCCCGAACACACCGACGTTGGTGATGGTCAGCGTGCCGCCCGACATGGCAGCCGGCGAGGTCCTGCCGGCCTTGGCGGTCTGCACCAGGTCCGTCATCGCGTCCGCCAACTCCCGCAGGGTCAACCGGCCGGCATCCTTGATGTTCGGCACGATCAGACCGCGCTCGGTGGCCGCCGCGATGCCCAGGTTGACGTACTCCTTGACGACGATCTCGTCGCCGGCCCAGGTCGAGTTGACCATCGGGTGTCGCTTGACCGCCAGCAGCACCGCCTTCGCCACCAGCAGCAGCGGCGAGACCCGTACGTCGCGCCACTCCCGCCGGCCACGCAGCCGGTCCAGCGCCTTCATCGTCCGGGTCATGTCGATGGTGAGGAACTCGGTGACATGCGGAGCGGTGAACGCCGAGCGGGACATGTTCTCGGCGGTGAGCTTGCGTACCCCCTTGACCGGGATGCGCTGCTCGCGGTCGGCACCGAAGCTCGCGGCGGAGGTGGCCGCCGCGCCGACCGTCAGCGGCTCGGCCGCAGCCGACGACGCCGCCGCCACCGCCTGCTGGACGTCCTCCCGGGTGATCGAGCCGAGCGGGCCCGAGCCGGTCAGCGTACGCAGGTCGACGCCGAGATCCTTGGCGAGCTTGCGTACCGGCGGCTTGGCCAGCACCGGTCCGCCGTGGTGACCGTTGCCGTTCACCGCCGGCACCGGCGCGGCCGGCACCGGCGCCGGAGCCGCAACGACCGGGGCCGGCGCGGCCGGGGTGGTGGCCTGGGCCGGGGCCGCGCCCTTGCGGGGACGGCGCTTCGCGGCGGTGGTGCGCGGGCCGTAACCGACCAGGACGGCGGTACGACCACCCGGTGCGGGACCGCCGATCAGGCCCGGCTCGACCGCGCCCTCCGCCGGGGCGATGTCGACGGCGGCCAGCGAGGCCGCCGAGGGCGCGGGCAGATCGTCGACCGGTCCGGCGCCCGGGTCGGTGTCGATCGCGATGATCGGCGTACCGACCTCGACCGTGGTGCCCTCCGGGTGGAAGATCGCCTGCACCTGACCGGCCCACTTCGCGGGGATCTCCACCGCCGCCTTGGCGGTCTCCACCTCGACGATCGGCTGGTTCAGTTCGATGGTGTCGCCCACCTTGACCAGCCAGGCGAGGATCTCGCCTTCGGTCAGGCCCTCACCCAGGTCGGGAAGGTTGAACTCCTTGATCCGGGACATGCCGCTCACCAGCCGAAGGTGCGGTCGACGGCGTCGAGCACCCGGTCGAGGTCGGGCAGGTACTCCTCCTCCACCCGGGCGGCCGGGTAGGGGGTGTCGAAGCCGGTCACCCGCAGCACCGGGGATTCCAGCGAGTAGAAGCACTCCTCGGTGATCCGGGCGGCGATCTCCGCGCCCAGGCCCACGTTGGACGGTGCCTCGTGCACCACCACCGCGCGACCGGTGCGCCGCACCGACTCGTACACCGCACCCAGGTCCAGCGGGGAGAGCGTGCGCAGGTCGACGACCTCCAGGTTGCGGCCGTCCTCGGCCGCGGCGGTCGCCGCGTCCAGACAGGTGCGCACCATCGGGCCGTACGCCAGCAGGGTGGCGTCCGTGCCGGGCCGTACCACCCGGGCCGAGTGCAGCGGGTACGCCTCGGACAGCGGCGCGTCCAGGTCGACCTGGCCCTTCTCCCAGTAGCGCCGCTTCGGCTCCAGGAAGACGATCGGGTCGTCCGAGGCGATCGCCTGCTGGATCATCACGTACGCGTCCTGCGGGTTGGCGCAGGAGACGACCTTGAGCCCGGCGGTGTGGGCGAAGTACGCCTCGGGCGACTCCGAGTGGTGCTCCACCGCACCGATGCCGCCACCGAAGGGAATTCGGATGACCATCGGGATGCGCAGCTTGCCGCCCGAGCGGTAGTGCATCTTCGCCACCTGCGACACGATCTGGTCGTACGCCGGGTAGACGAAGCCGTCGAACTGGATCTCGCAGATCGGCCGGTAGCCCCGGATGGCCAGGCCGACCGCGGTGCCGATGATGCCCGACTCGGCGAGCGGCGTGTCGATCACCCGCTGGTCGCCGAAGTCCTTCTGCAACCCGTCGGTGATCCGGAAGACGCCGCCGAGCTTGCCGACGTCCTCGCCCATGATGACGACCTTGGGGTCGTTCTCCAGGGCCTTGCGCAGGCCGACGTTGAGGGCCTTGCCGAGGGTGAGCGTCTCCGTGGCCATCAGTGCGCGCTCCCCTCGAACGAGTCGAAGTACTTGTTGAACTGCGCGCGCTGCTCGTCGAGCAGCGGCGACCCGTTGGGGTAGACGTGGTCGAACATGGTGACCGGCTCCGGGTTCGGCATGGCCAGCACCCGCTCGCGCAGGTCGATCGCCTCCCGGCGGGCCTGCTCGTCGACCTCGGCGAAGAAGTCGCTGTCGGCGATCTTCTCCCGTTCCAGGAAGGCCTTCATCCGGGCGATCGGGTCCTTGGCCTGCCAGGCCTCGACCTCGCTGGCGATGCGGTAGCGGGTCGGGTCGTCGGAGGTGGTGTGCGCCCCCATCCGATAGGTGTACGCCTCGATCAGGCTCGGGCCCTGCCCGTTGCGGGCGTTGTCCAGCGCGTGCCGGGCCACCGCGTACGTGGCCAGCACGTCGTTGCCGTCCACCCGCACACCGGGGAAGCCGAAGCCGGCGGCCCGTCGGTACAGCGGAACCCGGGTCTGCCGCTCCAGGGGCTCGGAGATGGCGTACTGGTTGTTCTGGCAGAAGAACACCAGCGGGGCGTTGAAGACGCTGGCCCAGACGAATGCCTCGTTCACGTCGCCCTGGCTGGTGGCGCCGTCGCCGAAGTAGGCGATGACCGCCTCGCCGTCCTCGCCGCCGGTCTTGCCGTCCATCGCGACGCCCATGGCGTACCCGGTCGCGTGCAGGGTCTGCGCCCCGATCACGATCGTGTACATGTTGAACTTGAACTCGTTCGGATCCCAGCCGCCCTGGTCGACGCCGCGGAACAGGCCCAGGGGCATGATCGGATCGATGCCACGGCAGTAGAGGACGCCGTGCTCCCGGTAGGTCGGGAAGGCCATGTCCTGGGCGCGTAGCGCCCGTCCGGAACCGACCTGCGCGGCCTCCTGGCCCAGCAGGCTGGCCCACAGGCCCAGTTCGCCCTGCCGTTGCAGGGCGGTGGCCTCGGCGTCCAACTTCCGCACGAGTACCAGGTCACGGTAGAGGCCGCGGTACTCCTCGTCGGTGAAGTCGACGCGGTACTCGACGCCGTCCGGGCCGGTGACGCTGTCGATGCGCTCACCCGACGGGGTGAGCAGTTGCACCAGTTCCGGATCGCCGGTCGCGGCTTTCCTGGATCGGGGTGCGGCTCGCCGGCCGCGGGTGCTGGCCCCGGGGTCGCCCTTTGCCATCCGTCTCTCCCTGTCGTGTCTGCGTCGGCACCGGGGGGTCACCCGGCCGCGCGACTCGTGAGCCCGCCCCGGCTGGTGCCGGGATCGGTTCCTGGCGACCGCGCCTAGCCCCGGTGGGGGTTGCCGCGCGGCCTGAGCCGGATTCATGGCCGAACCCGGTTCGGGAGCGCCGGCGCCCAGTCGCGCCTACCGCGTGGGTGCGCGGAGGTCACGGCTGCGCTGCCGTCGTGGCTCCATATTCGCATCACAGGTGAGCCGCCCCACACCCTGCCTGCCCCGCATCCCAGGCCGGTCCGGTTCGTTACCTGAAATGCCGAGGTGTCGGCTCCAATGACGCCCGGACGTTCCGGTGGTGATTTGTCGCCATTCGGCCATATGAGCGTTTCGACACGCGGTGGGGGGTTGGCTGACCCGGAGTCGCTGACCGACGCTGTTTCCGGCTGGACCCCGATCCCCTCGGCGGTCCGCCGGGGCAGCTCATCACGGTCCAGGCCCGGGCGACGACGAGGAGTGCGTGGTGTCGGAACCAGACGAGGGCGCCGGGAGTTCCGGCCGGCACCGGGCACCCGGCAGCTACCGCCGGGTGGTGGGTACCCACCGCGCCGTACGCACCGCCGGTCCGTCCCGCGGTTACCTGCTGACCGTGGCGCTGCTCGCCGGCACGGCCTCGATGCCGGTTCTCGCCGCGATCAGCACCGGCTCGGCGACGGTGGGCAGCACCGCCCTGCCGGACAGCGGTACGCCGTTCATCCCGACGCCGTCCATCGGGCCGGTGGTGATCCCGCCGCCGCCCACTGGCGCCCCCACAGCCACCTCGACGGCGGTGCCGTCGACCGCTCCGGCCGCCCCGCCGATCGACCCGGTGGACCGGCCCGACCCGGGTCCGACGTCGGTGGACCTGACACCCGAGCGTCGCCCGGAGCTACCGGACAGTGAACCCCGACCTCGGCCGCCCAGCCCGGTGCCCGCGCCGCTCCCGCGCCCGACGCCGACTCCACACCCCACGCCGACCCGGCCGGTGCCGGGAGTCACTCCCGCGCCGCCGGCCACACCCACCTCGCCACCGCCGGTCCCGACTGACCCGCCCGTGCCGAGTGATCCCGCGAGCCCGTCCGCCTCGCCGGACCCGGACGGTGCCGGGCCGAGCGCATCGGCGGAACCGCCGGACCCGACCGACCCGTCGGCGAGCACCGACCCATCCGCCACCGACCCACCCGCCACCGACTCGCCTGCCACGACGGAGCCGTCCACGTCGGCGAACCCCCACCTGCCCCGGGACCCCGCCACGCCCGACGGGCCCAGCGCCTCGGCGGGTCCGAGCAGCTCGGGCAAGCCGGCCTGCCCCACTCCGGATCACTAGGGAAGCACCGGGTCACCGACGGTACGGTGAGAAGGCTGTCGACGGGCCGGAGCGGAGCGGGGGTCTGATCTTGGTCGACCGTGACCTGGTCGCTGACGACGTCGCTGCGGCCCGGCCCGGCCCAGGGCTGCGACTGGCCCGGATCGTCACCGAGTTGACCGCGCCCGCCGTCCTCGTCTCCCTGCTCACCGTCGTCATCGGCTGGCACAGCGCCCAGGGCAGGTTGAGCGGTGTGGGCTGGGGGTTGGTCGCGGTCGTCTTCGCCAGCCTGCTCCCGATGGCGTACATCGTCGGCGGGGTGCGTCGCGGCCGACTCACCGATCATCACGTCCGGGTACGCGAACAGCGGCGGATTCCACTGCTGTTCGGGCTCGGTTCGGTGGCTGCCGGGCTGGCCCTGCTCGCGGTGCTCGGCGCGCCGCGACCCGTGCTGGCCCTGGTCGCCGCCGGACTTGTGGGTCTGGTGGTCGCGGTGACGGTCAGCCAGTGGTGGAAGATGTCGATCCACTCCGCGGTCGCGGTCGGCACGCTGGCGGTGCTGCTCGTCACCTTCGGCGTCTGGGTGCTCGTGGCCACCCCGCTGCTCGGGCTGGTCGGCTGGTCACGGGTGCGGCTGGGCGATCACACCCCCGCCCAGGTGCTCGCCGGTGGCGTCCTCGGTGGCCTGGTCGCGGCCGTGGTCTTCACCGTGCTGCGCTGACCCGGGGCGATCCGAGTGCGGTCGCCGTGACGACTTCGCCACGGCCCGCGGTCAGCCGTCGTCGGAGAGGCGGTGCCGGTTGGCGTCGATCCAGGCGTCGAGGGCGGCCGGATCGTCCGGGTCCACCCCGTCGGCCATCAACTGCGCCACCGCCGCGGTCGCCGGGCTGCGCCGCTCGCCGGTGGCGTAGAGCCGGACGAACTCGGGCACCATCTCGGCGATCGCGGTGTCCGTACCGGCGGCGGCCGTTTCCGGCAGCCCACGTCTGCGGGCGGCGTACGCGGCCCAGGCCCGCAGCACCCGGGGCAGCATCGCCGCGTCGTCCATGTCGAGTACGGCCCGACGGTGCACCCAGTCGAGCAGGAAGAACCCGGCCACGGTCGGACTCCAGCGCAGCGGGTCGGCGTCGGCGAAGGTGGCCGCGTGGTCGAGCAGCAGGCCCAGGCAGAAGTGCAGCGAGGCCAACTCGGCACCGTCGACGTCGTCGAAGCCCGCCCGGTTCGCCTCCGGCGAGGCGAGGAAACGTCGGATCTCGTCGGCCCGTACGGCTGCCGGCAGCGGATCGTCGGACAGCACCGGCACCGCACCCTGCCAGGCCGGCAGGATCGCCAGCCGTGCCCCGACCAGCGCCCGATCCGTGGCCAGTGAGGTCGTCCCGGGCAACTGCCCCAGGTGGTCGGTTACCGCCAGATGCCGGCTCACCTCGCCCCGCATCCGGCTCGGATCCTCCTCCCGGAACCAGGTCAGCTCGTCCTCGGCGCACAACTGTCGGACCTGGGCCAGGATCCGGCTCGCCGGCCCGCCGACGAAGACGTCCTTGGCGATGCCGATGTTGTGGTCGACCAACGCGATCAGCGCATGTTCCGGCCCGCCGACCGTGTCGTCGTAGGCGAAGGTCGCCAGGTAGGAGGTCTGGTCGCCGTAGACGTCGCCGTACGCCCAGGTGCCGGTGAGGTGCACCCGGCCGAGGTGACCCGACCAGGCCGGAGCGGCAGCGCCGGGGCGGACCCGGTCCGCGCCCTTCGCGTCCGGCACGAGGGCGGCGAAGACGGCGCGTACGGTGGTGGCGGCGAGAGCCCGCCGTCGCGAGGTGGCCGCGAGAAAACCGGCCACGAACTCGCGTACGGCCGTCTCCCGGTCCGTCTCCGCGACCTCGTACACGCTGCCCAGCAGGGCCGCGCCGAGCATTTCCGCGTCGAGGGCCGTGTCGAGCTTGGTCACGTCGCGGGCGGCGTGCAGCACCGCTTCGTACGGGGTCTGTGGCGTGGCCATGACCCGACACTACGCCGCTCGGGGCCCGATGACTGGTGAGCAGACGTGCGGCGTCGCTCAGCGATGCCGGGCGACCTCGAGGACGGTCCGCGCGTCGGCGTGCGCGGCGATCACCGTCCGAACCGGTGTGAGCACGTACTCCTCGCCGACCTTCGTCACCGCGCCGGTCAACCGGGCCTCGGCGCGCTGTCGGGCCCGCCGGGCGGCCCACCGTGCCACCGGCCGGGTCAGGGCCGCCATCAGCAGCCCGGCGAAGAGCCCACCGAGCAGCAGCAGGGTCGGCACGGGCACCTCACCGACCATCGGATGACGCAGCTCCGGCAACCCCAGGGCCCGCAGCGCGTAGCCGAGGGCGAGCCAGCCGAGCCCGGCCACGGCGGCCAGGGTCACCAGCCACTGCAACCCGCCGACCAGTCGCCACCAGAGGCGGGGCCGGTCCATCCCCAGGTCGGTGTCGGCGATCGCGCGGTCCAGGGCGTCCGGCAGGTCGACGAGCCGGGACCGGGCCGCCGCGGTGACCGCGTTCGGCCAGGCGCTCGGCAGGCCGGTGCCGGCCCGCTCGGCCACCGTGCGGACCGCGAGCCCGAGCGCGGACCGGTCGGCGACGCTGGGCTCGGGCACGGATGTCGCGGCGACCAGGCTCTCCGCCGGGTCACGCGGATCGCCCGACCGGTCGGGGAGGTGCAACCGGCGCAGCGGATCGGGACGCAGCCGCCGCCAGAGGCGTACCAGTGGCCATCCGGTCGTGGCGGCGGCCCGGTGTCGGTACGCCTGCTCGACCGCGTCTGCCACCGTCGGTACGCCCGCCGCGGCGACCAGCGCCCGATCCAGCGCGGCCAGCGCCGGGTCGTCAGTGGTCAACGCCGGGCGTGGCGCGCCGACCATCTCGTCCAGCGCGGCGACCACGGCGTCCACGTCACCGGAGAGTCGACGCAGTGCGGCCTGCCGTTCGGCGACGCTGCGCTCCAACGCCCCGCGCAGCCCCCGGGTCCCGGCCGGGTCGGCGATCGTGGTGGTCAGCAGCGGCACCCCGTCGAGCCCGTCGGCGTCGAGCAGTCGGCGCAGGTCGGCCACCACCCGGTCGACATCGGTCGGGGGCAGCCGGTCGACCTGGTTGAGCACGACCACTGTGACGTCGCGGTGCCGGTGGAACTCGCGCAGGTAGCTGTCGTGCACCACCCGGTCGGCGTACTTCTGCGGGTCGACCACCCAGACCACCAGGTCCACCAGGCCGAGCAGCCGGTCCACCTCCAGCCGGTGCGAGTGCTGCACCGAGTCGAAGTCCGGCAGGTCGAGCAGGATCAGCCCGTGCAGTGTGGACTCGTCGTCGCCGTCCAGCAGGCTCTCCCGGACGAACCGGTGCCGTGGCAGTACGCCGAGCCAGTCCAGCAGTCGGGTGCCACCGTCGAGCGGCCCCCACACGCAGGCGTGCGTCACGCCGGTGGTGGGTCGGCGCACCCCGACCGGAGAGAGATCCATCCCGGCCATCGCGTTGAACAGGCTCGACTTGCCGCTGCCGGTCGCACCGGCGAGCGCCACGACGGTGTGGTCGCGGGAGAGCGACAGCCGGGTGCCGGCCCGCTCGACAAGCGTGCGTGCCGGCACCAGCGGAGTGTCCGGCAGTTGGCCGTCGACGATGCCGAGGAACCGGCGGATCGCCTCCAGCCGGGCGACCAACTGGTCGGCGTCGACCCGGCCGTCGGCCCGTAACGCCTCACGCAGGCGTCCGCCCATCCCCATCACAGCCGCTCCCGGGCGCTTGTCGCGTCGGCGAAGCCGCTGGCCAGCCTGGCCGCCTCCACCCGCTCGGCGGCCTGGCGCAACGCGGTGGCGGTCTGGTCCGCCGGCCGGGCCTGCTCGGTCCGGGTGAGGAAGCGGGCGGCCTCGGTGTCCAGCAGGGCGCGTACCCGTTCCAGCAGGTCCGCCCGGGCCTTGTCGGCGAGCGTCCGCACGGCCTGGTCACCGAAGATCGCCTGAAGCACCGCCTGCCCGGCGAGGGTGGTGCCCGCGCCGGTGGCGACCTCCAGCCCGGTCGGGATGAACGCGGTCGAGGCGAACACGGCGATCATGACGGCCAACCCGGTGGCGTTCACCGCGTAGGCGGCCGTACGGGCCACGAACCGTCGGTCGCCGCCCTCGGTTCGGACCAGTTCCAGCACGCCCCGCTGCCAGTCCCGGACCAGCCGCTCGGCGCGCTCGGGCAGGTCGTCGCCGTGGTGGGCGAGGTCCGGCACGAGCAGCGCGGCCCCGGCCGGATGAGCCTTCCAGCCGGTGTACGCCTGCTCGGCCGCCTCGGCGGCCACCGCCCGCAGCAGGGTGACCAGCTGAGACTCGATCGCCTCGCGCAGCTCGGCGGCGGGTGCCGGACGTCGGCTGAACGCGGCCACGAGCCGGTCCCGTAACCGGCCGATCCGCGCCTCCAGACTGCGGAAGAAGTCGCTGGTGCCGACGAACTCCTGCCAGCGGGCCAGCACCTCACCGCGGAGCAGCCGACCGTCGCGCAGCCCCTGCTCGACCGTTCGGTTCGCGGCCCGGTACGCGGCGCGTACCCGATCGTCCAGCGCGTCGGCAGCGGCCACCTGCTCGTCCGCAGCGGCGGCCAGGCTCTCCACGGCCGGTTGCAGCGCGATCAGCGCGCCACCCAGGGTCTGCCGGACCACCGCCGAGCGGGCGTCGGCGTCGGCGGCGAGCCGGGCGAACCAGTCGGCCAGCGGCGCGGTGACCCGGGCGGGCAGCAGCCCTTGCCCGTCGACCCAGGTCTCCGGCAGCACGAACAGCGGCGCCGAGCCCAGATCCTGCTCGGCGAGCATCTCGGCGAGGTGCCCGGCCACCTCGTCGGTGGCCTCGGCCGGCACCCGGTCGAGCACCATGGCGATCACCGCGCCCCGGGCCCGCGCGCCGCGCAGCAGTCCCCAGGGGACGGCGTCGGCGTAGCGGGCGGCGGTGGTCACGAAGAGCCAGAGGTCGGCGGCGGCGAGCAGTTGACCGGCCAACGCCCGGTTGGCGTCGACCACCGAGTCGATGTCGGGGGCGTCCAGGAACGCCAGGCCGGGGGCGAGCGCGGGGGCGGTGACCAGGTGCAGGCTGCGCGGGTCGTCGCTGGGCTGGTTGGTACGGGTGAGGCCGGGCAGCAGCTCGCCCCGGCGGAACCAGGACGAGTCGGCCGGGTTGCAGACCAGTACGGGTGAGCGGGTGGTGGGGCGCAGCACCCCAGCGGCGCTGACCCGCGCCTGCACGAGGCTGTTGACCAGGGTCGACTTGCCGGCGCCGGTGGATCCGCCGACCACCACGAGCAGCGGCGCGTCGAGGCGGGTGAGCCGGGGCAGCAGGTAGTCGTCGAGCTGGTCGGCCAGCGCGGCGCCGATCCGCTCGGCGGGCTCGGCCGAGGGCAGCACCAGCGGGAACGTGGCGGCCCCGATCGCGGCACGCAGGCCGGACAGGGCGTCGGGCAGGCGGTCGTCGGCGGCGGGCCGGTCCTCCCCGGCGTCGGTACGGCCGGTGCGGGCTGCGACGGCGGGCGCGCCGGAGAGTGAGGCGGGATCGCCGTTCGTCGTCACCGCTAAAGCGTGCCCGACCGACACAAGGTAAGACAACCGGTCAGTAGCGAGCGGTGAGTTGCGCCGACTCGACTCAACCTTGACTTGACGATTGCGGTGGGCGTGGCACTATTGAGTCAAGTTCACTCAACTTGAGGTGGGGTCGCTGCGGGCGGCGCCCGCCGGGCGGTGCGACGGGGGTGCTCGTCACCTGCCCAACGTTACGAAGCGAGGAAGCGAAGATGGCACGTGCGGTCGGTATCGACCTCGGCACGACGAACTCCTGCGTCAGCGTCCTGGAGGGCGGTGAGCCCACCGTCATCGCCAACGCTGAGGGCTCGCGGACGACCCCTTCGATCGTCGCGTTCGCCCGCAACGGCGAGGTGCTCGTCGGTGAGGTCGCCAAGCGCCAGGCGGTGACGAACCCGGACCGGACGATCCGTTCGGTCAAGCGGGAGATCGGCACCAACTGGTCCGTCGACATCGACGGCAAGAAGTACACCCCGCAGGAGATCTCGGCCCGGACGCTGATGAAGCTCAAGCGGGACGCCGAGGCCTACCTGGGCGAGCAGATCACCGATGCGGTGATCACCGTCCCGGCGTACTTCAACGACGGCCAGCGTCAGGCCACCAAGGAGGCCGGTGAGATCGCTGGCTTCAACGTGCTGCGGATCGTCAACGAGCCGACCGCGGCGGCCCTGGCGTACGGGCTGGACAAGGGCTCCAAGGAGCAGACCGTCCTGGTCTTCGACCTCGGTGGTGGCACCTTCGACGTGTCGCTGCTGGAGTTGGCCGAGGGCGTCATCGAGGTCAAGTCGACGAGCGGTGACAACCTGCTCGGCGGTGACGACTGGGACCAGCGGATCATGGATCACCTGGTCAAGACCTTCCGTGGCGAGCACGGCATCGACCTGTCGCAGGACAAGATGGCGATGCAGCGGCTCAAGGAGGCGGCCGAGAAGGCCAAGATCGAGCTGTCCGCCGCCACCACCACCAACATCAACCTGCCGTACATCACCGCCGGTGCGGCCGGTCCGCTGCACCTGGACGTGACGCTGAGCCGGGCCGAGTTCCAGCGCATGACGCAGGACCTGCTGGACCGCTGCAAGGTCCCGTTCGAGCAGGCCGTCAAGGACGCCGGGATCAAGGTCGCCGACGTCGACCACGTGATCCTGGTCGGCGGCTCGACCCGGATGCCGGCCGTGACCGACCTGGTCAAGCAGCTCACCGGCCGGGACCCGAACAAGGGCGTCAACCCGGACGAGGTCGTCGCCGTCGGCGCCGCCCTCCAGGCCGGCGTGCTCAAGGGTGAGGTCAAGGACGTCCTGCTGCTCGACGTGACCCCGCTGAGCCTGGGCATCGAGACCAAGGGCGGCATCTTCACCAAGCTGATCGAGCGCAACACCACCATCCCGACCAAGCGCTCGGAGGTGTTCACCACCGCCGACGACAACCAGCCCTCGGTGCTGATCCAGGTCTTCCAGGGCGAGCGCGACATCGCCGCGTACAACAAGAAGCTCGGCACCTTCGAGCTGACCGGTCTTCCGCCGGCCCCGCGTGGCGTGCCGCAGATCGAGGTCACCTTCGACATCGACGCGAACGGCATCGTCAACGTCCACGCGAAGGACCTGGGCACCGGCAAGGAGCAGAAGATGACCATTACCGGCGGCTCCTCGCTGCCGAAGGATGACATCGAGCGGATGCGCCGGGACGCCGAGGAGCACGCGGAGGAGGACAAGCGTCGTCGCGACGAGGCGGAGGCCCGCAACGTGGCCGAGGCCCTGCAGTGGCAGACCGAGAAGTTCCTCGCCGAGAACGGTGACAAGCTCCCCGCCGAGAACCGCGAGAAGCTCAACGAGGCCCTCGGTGAGCTGCGTGGTGCCCTCGGTGGCAGCGATATCGATAAGATCAAGTCGGCGCACGAGCGGCTGGCGCAGGTCTCCCAGGAGGCGGGCTCGCTGCTCTACGCCCAGCAGGGTGAGCAGGCTGAGGCAGGCGGCGCTGCTGGTGGTGCCGGTGCCGCTGGCGCGGCCGGTGCGGCCGGCGCTGGTCAGGCCGGCGCGCGGCCCGGTGCCGACGACGTGGTCGACGCGGAAATCGTCGACGAGGACAAGAAGTGACGGTCCGGACGACGCAGGCTCACGGGCAGAGGGATGAGGTAGTCGTATGACGGAGAAGCCACGAGCCGCTGACCCGGGTGACACCGGGTCGGCGCCGGGTGGCTCGGCGTCGGAGCCGGCCGCCGGCGATGCGCCGCGAGTCGTCATCCGCAACAACCGCAAGATCAGCCAGACCTCCGAGCCGGAGGGCGCGGCTGCCGACGCCGGGTCGGATGTTCCGGCCGAGGGTCTGGTCGAGGATGCCGAGGTGGTGGTCGACGCCATCCAGGTCGAGGCCGCCGCGTTGAGCGAACCGGCCACCGACGGGCCACCGGTGGTGGACTCTCCGGCCAGTCCGGTCGGCGAGCCCACGACCGAGAAGGCGTCGGACGGGGCGACCGGCGGGCTCGGTGCCGAGCTGGCGGCGCTGCGCTCCGATCTTGACGAGCGCACCCGGGACCTGCAACGGGTCACGGCCGAGTACGCCAACTACCGCAAGCGGGTCGAGCGCGACCGTGGGCTGGTCACCGAGCAGGCGACCGGCTCCGTGCTGGCCGCGCTGCTGCCGATCCTGGACGACCTGGACCGGGCCCGGGAGCACGGCGACCTGGTCGGTCCGTTCGGTTCGGTGGCCGAGCAGCTGATCGCCGCGTTGGGCAAGTTCGGCCTGACTCCCTTCGGCGAGCAGGGCGATCCGTTCGACCCGACGCGGCACGAGGCGGTGGCCCACCAGACCTCGCCCGACGTCACCGAACCGACCTGCGTGCAGGTGATGCGACGGGGCTACCAGATGGGCGAGCGACTGCTGCGGCCGGCGATGGTCGCGGTGGCCGATCCGGAATAGTGCGCGACGGTGACCGGGGGCGTCCCGTCCGCCGATCGACGGCGGACGGGACGGCCCCGGCCCGGCAGTGGGGAGGAGGTGGACGTTGAGTTCCAAGGACTGGATCGAGAAGGACTACTACGCGGTCCTGGGCGTGGCGAAGACCGCCTCCGCTGATGAGATCAAAAAGGCGTACCGGAAGCTGGCCCGGGAGTCGCACCCGGACCACAACCCCGGTGACCCCAAGGCCGAGGAGCGCTTCAAGGCGGTCTCCGAGGCGTACGCGGTGCTGGGCGACGACACCAAGCGCCGCGAGTACGACGAGATGCGGTCGCTGTTCGGCTCGGGCGCGTTCCGCCGGGGCGCCCGCCAGCCGGGCCAGCCCGGCGGGATGCCCTTCGACGTCTCCGACCTGTTCGGCGGGGGAACTCCCGGCGGAGGCGGTCGGTTCGCCGGCGGCAACATCTCCGACCTGTTCAGTTCGATCTTCACGGGCGGCCAGGGTGGCGGCGCCGGGGGCGGTGCGCCCGGTCCGGCGCGCGGGCGGGACGTCGAGACCGAGGTGGCGCTCGACTTCGACGACGCGGTGCGGGGCGTGACCCTGCCGCTCACGCTGCGGGCCCCCGGGGTCTGCGACACCTGCCACGGCAATGGTGCCAAGCCGGGCACCCAGCCGAGGGCCTGTCCGGTCTGCCACGGTGCCGGGGTGACCACCCGCAACCAGGGTGCCTTCAGCTTCTCCGAGCCGTGCCGCAACTGTCAGAGCGTCGGCACCGTCGTCGACGAGAAGTGCCCGGAGTGCCAGGGCACCGGCGGCGTCACCAAGACCCGTACGCTCAACGTCCGCTTCCCGGCGGGGGTGGCCGACGGCCAGCGGATCCGGCTGGCCGGCCGGGGCGAGCCGGGCACCCGCGGCGGCCCGGCAGGTGACCTGTTCGTGCACGTCAAGGTTCGGCCCGACGACCTGTTCGGGCGCACCGGCGACGACCTCACCCTGACCGTCCCGATCACCTTCACCGAGGCGGTACTCGGCACGGATCTGCGGGTGCCGACCCTCGACGGCGCGGTGACCCTGCGGGTGCCGCCGGGTACGCCGAGCGGGCGGGTCCTGCGGGCTCGGGGCAAGGGAGTGAGTCGCCGGGACGGGCAGACCGGCGATCTGCTCGTCACGCTGGACGTGGTGGTGCCCGCCGGGATCTCCGACGAGGCGCGGACGGCCCTGGAGACGTTCGCGGCGCACACCCCGCCGGCGGCTCGGGAACATCTCGACGCCCGGGTGCGTCGGTTCAGTTGACTCGGTGAAGCGGTGCGGAGGTGAGCGGCATGGACGGGTTCGTCGGTTCGGATGACCCCGCCTACGAGGCCAAGGTGCTGATGATCTCGGTTGCGGCGCGGATGGCAGGGATGCACCCGCAGACGCTGCGTCAGTACGACCGGCTGGGCCTGGTTCAGGCCGGCCGGGCAGCGGGTGGCGGGCGGCGGTACAGCGTCCGGGACGTGGTGCTGCTGCGCGAGGTGCAGCGGCTCAGCCAGGACGACGGGGTCAACCTTGCCGGGATCAAGCGGATCATCGGTCTGGAACGGCTGTTGGAGCAGGCCCAGCACCGGGTCGCCCAGTTGGAGGCCGAGCTGGAGGCCGCGTACCGGCGGATGGCCGAACTGGAGTCGCTGGCCCGCTTCCCCGGTCGCGATCTGGTGCCGACCAACCAGACCTCCACCGCCTTGGTGGTCTGGCGTCCCCGCCGCAACCCCGACCGCTGACCACCAGTTCGAAGATCGCGCTCGATCACGGATCGGGTGGCCCGGCACGACCGCCGGGCCACTCGATCCAGGATCGAGCGCGATCACTTTTTCCGGCGGGAGGAATTCGTTTCGGACCTGTTTCGGCAAATCCGAGCGGGAGACAGGTTGTCTTCGTTAGCCTCCACGTTAATGGTCTAACTATCCCAATCCGGACTCGGCGGGGGGAGCCATGGCGGATTCGGCGAAGAAGGTGGCCGAAGCGGCGGAGCACCGGCTCGACAACCTGGCCGAGAACGTACGGGAACGGTTCAACCGGCTCACCAAGGGCCGCTTTTCCGACCAGGTCAAGTCCGGCCGCTTCGGCGGCGACACCAACAGGCCCGGCGACCGGAATGCCAGCGGCAGCCGGAGCGTTCGGCCTGTGCAGAGCGGTCGTGGCGGTCACGGCGCCGGCCAGGCGCGCACCGACCAGCATCGACGCGAGCGAGGCGGATCGCACTGACGATCCGCCGACGTGCGGGCCGGGAGCCACGGGGGGTCCCGGCCCGTTCGCGTGAGCTCACCTCACCGAGTCGACCGGCCACCCAGCCGCCCTTGCCCTGAGCAGGCGCGGAGCTGACGGCCTGCCCTGAGCAGGATCAGAGTCGGCGGCCCTCGCGGACCAGGCCGCCCTCACACCACTCGCGGTAGACGAACAGCTCCGGACGGGTCAGCAGCACCCGGCTGTTGTGCGCCCAGGTACGCATCATCTCGTCACCGTTGCGCTCGGCCTGGTCCACCAGCTTGCGGAAGCGCCGCCGAGGATGCGCCCGGAAGTTCGTCCGGATCCCGTCCGCGGCGTAGATGTAGAGGCAGTGCAGGGCGAACCGTCGCGCCGGACAGGTCGGGTCCATGGCCAGGTCGAACAGCGTCATCACCAGCCGGTCGCCGGAGACCAGCAGGTCCCAGTCCGGTGGCATGGAGGTCAACGGCACCGAATCGGGGTTGTAGGCCCACGACCGCAACTCCGCCGGGGACGGGTCGACGGGGTTGGCGAAGCCGTGGAACGTTGACTCCTGCACGCTCACCGGCCAACCTTCCGCTCTGCCCGCGGGGGCGTCGTCCGCTCTCCGCGAACCCTGGCTGCTGGGGCGACACGGTAACGCGGTACCGGTCAGTACGGGTAGCCCCTCCCGGAAGCAAATCTCCGCCCGTTGGCCGGGCCGCATCCTCCGGACGGCCGACCCGCGGTAGCCGATGGCCGGACTCCGTCATCATGTCGTGGCGTACCCCGACGCCCGGTAGGGCGGCCTGATGCCACGAACAGGGCTCAGGCTACTTCCGTGACGGAGGCTGAATGACTACCCGCCGACATCGTTGGATGGCGATGGCCGCCCTGGTGCCGACGCTGGCGGGCTGCTCGATCGGAGACATCCGCCGCCCGCCGCCCACGCCGACCCCGGTGCCGTCGAGCGCGGCGCCGTCAAGTCCGCCGCAGATCGCGGAGGTCCGCGGGAGTCGGCTCGCCGTACCGCGACAGTACGACCGGCCGTACGTCGAGTTCGTCGACGCCTTGCGGGGTTACGCCCTCTTCGGCTCCTGCGACGGCCAGCCACCCGGCCGGAACTGTCCCGCCCTGCTCTGGTCCACCGGCGACGGGGGACGTTCCTGGCAGCGGCTGCGGCACCCGAAGCCGGTGGCCGACAACCAGCAGTTGTACACCGCGCCGGGACTGCTGGCCCTGTGGGCCGAACCGTACGGCTGGTGGACGTCCACCGACGACGGCGGGACCTTCCGGCACAGCCCGGGTGACGTCGCGCCCCCGCAGTGGCGGGCCACCCAGGGCAGGTTCCAGATCAGCGAGAAGACGGGCAAGGTCGGCCGCTGGACCGGCCGGACGCTGCGTCCGCTGGCCACCCAACCGCCGCTGCCCGCGCTGAACGCGGTGGCCCTCGGTGACGCGGTGACCGTGCGGGACGGCACCCGGTACGAGGGGCCGCTGGTGGCGGCCGGGGCGGGCGAGGACGGCCGGCCGTACGCGGCGATCTCCTGGGACGAGGGGCGCAGCTGGGAGCCGACCACACTGCCCGCACCCGACGGCGAGGTGTGGCTGCTGCGGGCGGAGCCGGTGGCCGGCGAGCTCTGGCTGATCGGTGAGCGGCCGGACCGGATCAGCTTTCCGGCGCTGTGGCGACTCGAAGGCGCCTCCTGGCAGCGGGTACGCGCCGAGGGACAGCCGGGAGCCGGCCGAGCCGTTCCGCTGGGCGCCGGGGTGGTGGCGGTGGTCAGCTCACGGGGCGCGGGAGCGCTGCTCGGCGGCCGGTACGTCGACCTGCCCCGCTGGCCGTTGACCGACCGGCATTACCTGCGACGGCTGCCCGACGGCACCCTGTTCGCGGGCACGTCGGAGACCATGCTGCTCGGCATCGGGCACATCGCTGACCGCAGCTGGGTGGAAGTGGTGCTGGAGACGACCTGAATCGCTGTTGGCGTGGGATAGCTCACACCGTTAGAGTTGAGCGGAATAGACTCAACTCTGGTTCTGTCGGTACCAGTGGACACGCCGATCCAGGGGAGCCCATGAACACCGAACGCCTCACCACCCGCAGCCGCGAGACCATCACCGGCGCCGTCGCCCTGGCCAACCAGCGCGGGCACGCCACCGTGGAGCCGTGGCACCTGCTGCTGTCGTTGCTCGACACCGAGGGTTCGACCGCTGCCGGCCTGCTGCGCGCCGTCGGGGCCGACCCCGCCGAGCTGCGCCGAGTCACCCAGCGGGCCCTCGACGCGCTGCCCGCCGCACGGGGTTCCAGCATCGCCGAGCCGACCCTGGCCCGTGAGTTCGTCAACGCCATCGGTGCGGCCGAGCAGATCGCCCGCCCGCTCGGCGACGAGTACACCTCCACCGAGCACCTGCTGGCCGGGCTGGCCCGGGTCGGCGGTGCCGTCTCCGGGGCGCTGAAGGCCGCCGGTGCCACCGAGGAGACGCTTGTCGCCGCCTTCCCGAAGGTGCGGGGCGGGGACCGCCGGGTCACCAGCGCCGACCCGGAGCAGACCTACCAGGCCCTGGCCAAGTACGGGGTCGACCTGACCGCGAGCGCCCGCGACGGCAAGATCGACCCGGTGATCGGCCGGGACTCCGAGATCCGTCGGGTGATCCAGGTGCTGTCCCGGCGCACCAAGAACAACCCGGTGCTGATCGGCGAACCGGGCGTCGGCAAGACCGCCATCGTGGAGGGCCTGGCCCAGCGCATCGTCGCCGGAGACGTACCCGAGTCGCTGCGCGACAAGAAGCTCGTCTCGCTCGACCTCGGCGCGATGGTCGCCGGTGCGTCGTACCGGGGGCAGTTCGAGGAGCGGCTCAAGTCCGTCCTGGAGGAGATCAAGAACTCCGACGGGCAGGTCATCACCTTCCTCGACGAGCTGCACACGGTCGTCGGTGCCGGCAAGGGCGAGGGCTCGATGGACGCCGGCAACATGCTCAAGCCGATGCTGGCCCGCGGTGAGCTGCGCATGGTCGGTGCGACCACGCTCGACGAGTACCGCGAGCACATCGAGAAGGACCCGGCCCTGGAGCGCCGCTTCCAGCCGGTGCTGGTCGGTGAGCCCACCGTCGAGGACACCATCGGCATCCTGCGCGGGCTCAAGGAGCGCTACGAGGTGCACCACGGCGTACGCATCACCGACGCCGCCCTGGTCGCTGCCGCCGCGCTCTCCGACCGGTACATCACCGACCGGTTCCTGCCGGACAAGGCGATCGACCTGGTCGACGAGTCGGCGTCCCGGCTCCGGATGGAGATCGACTCCCGGCCGGTCGAGGTGGACGAGATCGAGCGGGCGGTCCGCCGGCTCGAAATCGAGGAGATGGCGCTGGCCAAGGAGCCGGACGCCGCCTCCGCCGAGCGCCTCGAACGGCTGCGCAAGGAGTTGGCCGACAAGCGCGAGCAGCTCACCGCCCTGTCCGAGCGGTGGAAGCTGGAGAAGACCCACATCACCAAGCTCTCCACCGCCAAGGAGGAGTTGGAGCGCCTCGGTGGCGAGGCCGAGCGGGCCGAGCGCGACGGCGAGCTGGAACGCGCCGCCGAGCTGCGCTACGGCCGCATCCCGGCGCTGAACAACGAGCTGAAGCAGGCGGCGGAGGAGCTGGCCCGGCTCCAGGCCGACGGCGCGATGCTCAAGGAGGAGGTCGGCGCCGACGACATCGCCGCCGTGGTCGCCTCCTGGACCGGCATCCCCGCCGGCCGGCTGCTGGAGGGCGAGACCGCCAAGCTGCTGCGGATGGAGGAGTCGCTGCGCGAGCGGGTCGTCGGCCAGGCCGAGGCCGTCGGCGCGGTCTCCGACGCGGTACGCCGTGCCCGGGCCGGTGTCGCCGACCCGGACCGTCCGACCGGCAGCTTCCTCTTCCTCGGCCCGACCGGTGTCGGCAAGACCGAGCTGGCCAAGGCGCTCGCCGGGTTCCTCTTCGACGACGAGCGCGCCATGGTCCGCATCGACATGAGCGAGTACGGCGAGAAGCACTCGGTGGCCCGTCTGGTCGGTGCCCCACCCGGCTACGTCGGGTACGAGGAGGGTGGCCAGCTCACCGAGGCGGTACGCCGCCGGCCCTACTCGGTGATCCTGCTGGACGAGGTGGAGAAGGCCCACCCGGACGTCTTCGACGTCCTGCTCCAGGTGCTCGACGACGGCCGGCTCACCGACGGTCAGGGGCGTACCGTCGACTTCCGCAACGCCATCCTGATCCTCACCTCGAACCTGGGATCGTCGGTGATCAGCGACCTGACCCTCGCCGAGGAGCAGCGGCGTGAGGGTGTGCTCGCGGTGGTCCGGTCGCACTTCAAGCCGGAGTTCCTCAACCGGCTCGACGACATCGTGGTCTTCGCCGCCCTCCAGGGCGACGACCTGCGGGCCATCGTGGACATCCAGATCGCCCGGCTGCGCCGCCGGCTCGCCGACCGCCGGTTGACGCTGGACGTCACCGACGCTGCGCGCACCTGGCTCGCCGAGCACGGGTACGACCCGATCTACGGTGCCCGGCCGCTGCGCCGGTTGGTCCAGTCCGCGATCGGTGACCAGCTCGCCAAGGCGCTGCTCGCCGGCAAGATCCGAGACGGCGACACCGTACGGGTCGACCTCGCCGACACCAAGGACGGCCTATCGGTCACCGCCGCCTGACCGCCGAACCACCCACCACGGGCCCGCGTCCTCGCGACGCGGGCCCGTCGTCGTCAGCGGCGCGGGTCGCCCGCGGAACAGGGCGTGCGCCGCCCGTGGGTCCGGGTCAGGATGGAGACATGTTCGCGATGGGACGACAGCACGACGAGTTGGCGGATGCGGCCGCGGCCCTCGCCAACGCGGAGACGGTCACCTTCGGTGGGGTGGGGCTGGCCGGAACCATGTTGCCGGAGACCGAGGCCTACCAGCGGATCGAGGAGCTGGCGGCCGACCGCCCCGAAGAGGTACGCGGGCAGCTCGAACGCCTGCTGTCGACGGGCACACCAGCCGCCCGGGTGTACGCGGCCACTCTCCTGGAACGGCTCGATCCGGCAGCCGGACAGGCGGCCTGGGCCGGGCTGCGCGCCGATCCCGCACAGCTGCAGACCGCCACCGGCTGCGTGCTGGACAGCACCACCGTCGGTGCGTACGCCGCCAACCGGCTCGCCGAATCCTGAGCCCGTCGGTGGTCGCTTCGCGCCGAAGCATGGATTCATCTCGACTGATCGACCGCCGTTGCCGCAGGTGACGCGCGGTGCGGCCGGCACCTCAGGCGTGCCGAACTGGTCTGGTGCCGATACGGTGAAGCGCGTTCCCGAGAAGGAGAGAGATGGCTGATCCTCAGAGCACTCCGACCCGGTCTCGGCCGGGTGTGGTAACCCTATCCACCTATTTGCTGTGGTTGTTCGCGATCTGCCAGCTGATCAGCGCGATCATCACCCTGGCCACCATCGGCGCCGTCCGCGACGCGATGGAGGAGGCCCTGCAGGGCAGCAGCGCCGAAGGGCTGGAGGGGATCGCCGACCTGACGGTCGCCGTCGGTGTCGGCACCTCCATCTTCATGCTGGCGGCGGCGCTGGCACTGGCCGGTCTGGGCCTGGTGAACCTGCGGGGCAAGAACGGTTCGCGGATCGCCACCTGGATCGTCGGCGGCATCCTGTTCTGCTGCAACGGGTTCAACATGCTGGGCAGCCTGGGCGGTGGCCTTGCCACGCCGAGCGACACCAGCGGGGACATGCCCAGCGCGGAGGAGATCCAGCGCCGGGTCGAGGAGGCGCTGCCCTCCTGGGCGACTCCGGTCAGCATCCTGCTCGGCGTGATCAGCCTGATCTCGCTGCTGGTGGCGCTGATCCTGCTGGCGCTGCCGAAGGCCAACGAGTTCTTCCGTAAGCCGGCGGCGCAGTGGGAGCCGCCGACTCCCGGCGCCGCCTACCCCGGCTACCCGGCCCAGCCGGGTTATCCGGCTCAGCCGGGCTACCCTGGCCAGCCTGGCCAGCCCGGCCAGCCGGGCTACCCGGGCCAGCAGGGTTACCCGGGTCAGCCGGGCTACCCCGGCCAGCCCGGTGAACCCGGCTATCCGGCGGCGCCCGGCCAGTCCGCCGAGCCCGGCTATCCGGCGACGCCCGGCCAGCCGCCGCAACAGTCCGGTGAGCCCGGCTACCCGCCGATCCCGGGACAGACGTCCTCGGGCCCGTCGGGCGAGCAGGGCGGCCAGAATCCGCCGGGGCAACCGGGCGATCAGCCGCCCAGCGGCAACTCCAACTGATCGAGGCTGATCGGCTGGTCGAGCCCCGGTCCGGCCCGGACGGCCCGCGCCGGGGCCTCGACACGCCCGAACCGCCGAGACTGTGACGGTCCCTCCGAGTAGGTTGCTTCCCGAACGCCTACCGGAGGGACTCGTCGTGTCGTACCCCGAACAGGTGCCGGTCGGTCGGCCTGCCGCGGTCCGGCTCGCTGTGGCGGTGCTGGCGGTGATGGCGCTCGGTGCCCTCGGTTACGCGCTGGCGGGCCTGATCGCGTTCGGCGGCATCGGCGACCGGCTGCGTGCCGCGGCCGCCGGCAGTTCGCAGAGCGGCAGTGAGATCGACGCGATGGCCACCCTCCTGCGGACCTCGGTCCTGCTGTCGACGGTGGTGAGTGCGCTCGCCGGGTTCCTGCTCGCCGGCCTCGCGCTCGGTGTGGCGGCAGGCCGATCCGGTGCCCGGGTGGGCACCTGGGTGATCGCCGGCTTCGGTGTGTCGTTCGGCTGCTGCGGCCTGCTGGTTCAGCTCATCCAGTACTTCACACCGTTGAATCTCCGCAACGATCCGTCCCTCACCGAGCTGTTCGGTCTGGCCGCGGACGGCTACCCGCCCTGGTGGATTCCGCTCACCGTGACCCTTTCGGTCGCCCAGGTGCTCGGTTACCTTGTGGTAGCCGTACTGCTGGCCCTGCCTTCGGTCGGTCCCTGGTTCCGCCGCCGCTCGGCACCTGCGGCGACGCCGCCTCCGCCGGGCGGCGCACCGCCGTACCAGCCTTATCCGCCGCCCGGGGCAGCGCCGCCGCCCTCCTATCCGCCGAGGTGAGCAGTCCCGTGACCGTGCCGTCCGACCAGCCGACCGCCGGTCGCTGGGCGCTGATCACCGGAGCGACCGCAGGCATCGGAGCGGCCTTCGCCGGTCGACTGGCCGCCGACGGGTGGCACCTGGTGCTGGTGGCCCGGGACGGGACCCGGCTCGCTGCTCAGGCCGCCGAGCTGACCGGCCGGTACGGCGTGGAGACCGAGACCATCGCCGCCGACCTGTCCACTGACGACGGTTGTGCGCAGGTGGAGCAACGAGTCGCCGCGACCCCGCCCGTCGAGTTGCTTGTCAACAATGCGGGGATCAGTCTGAACACGCCGTTCCTGCGATCGTCGGTGGCGGACGAGACCCGGTTGCTCCGGCTCAACGTGCACGCCGTCATGCGGCTCACCCTTGCTGCGCTGGTCACGATGACCGAACGGCGGAACGGGGCAGTGATTAATGTCTCGTCCGTCGCCGGGTTCGGCGCGCTCATGCCCGGATCGACGTACTCGGCGAGCAAGGCGTGGGTGACCAACTTCAGTGAGTCGGTGGGCCAGTCCGCGCGCCCGTTCGGCGTACGGGTGATGGCGCTCTGCCCCGGCTACACGCGTACCGAATTTCATCAGCGAGCCGGCATCGACATGTCGAAAACCCCGGAATGGATGTGGCTCAACGCCGCCGACGTGGTCGACGATGCCTTACGTGACCTGGGAAAAGGCAAGTTCGTCAGTGTTCCGTCGTGGAAGTACAAGCTGGCCGTGGCGGGCCTGCGGCACGCGCCGCGTGGCCTGCTCGACCGGGTCGCCCGGGACACCCGTGGCCGCATCGGCCGGGACCGCGGCTGACTGACGCAGCTCCGTGGGCCGGAAACGACCGCCCCGAGGGTGGATCACTCGAATCACGGTGGCGGCTAACCGAGTGTAACGGGCATCGTCACTCATCGGTCGCCCGGACGGGTTGCCGCAGGTAGCCCGCGCACGCGGCACACAGGTGTGCGCAGTACCCTCTACCCCCATGGGGGACCACGACGACCTGCGTAAATTCATCTCTGACCTGGCTGTGGTCCACGGCCGGGTGGTGCTCTCCTCGGGGCGGGAGGCCGACTGGTATGTCGACCTCAGGCGCGTCACGCTCCATCACCAGGCGGCCCCGTTGGTCGGCCGGGTGATGCGGGACCTGACCGCCGACTGGTCGTACGACGCAGTGGGTGGTCTGACATTGGGAGCTGACCCGATCGCCCTGTCGATGCTGCACGCCACCGGGCGTCCGTTGGACGCTTTCGTGGTGCGCAAAACCGGCAAGGCGCACGGACTTCAGCGACGGATCGAAGGCCCTGATGTGGCCGGTCGTCGGGTGCTGGCGGTGGAGGACACCTCCACCACAGGTGGAAGTGTGTTGACCGCCGTCGAGGCTCTTCGCGAGGCCGGGGCCGATGTCGTGGGGGTGGCCGTTATCGTTGATCGTGGTGCCGGCGATGCGGTGCGAGCCGCCGGATTGCCCTATCGGGCGGCCTATACGTTGGCTGACCTCGGCCTTGTGGCGTAAAAGTTTGCCGATTCGGATCTGCTGATATGCAGGCGGATCGATGCTGCTGGTGGAAGGATGGAATACGTGGGAACTGCGTTGGCCGAAATGACTATGCCTCAGATCTCGCCGCTTGCCGGTGAGCCGATCGAACGCGCCGACGCCGAGCGGCTGGCGGGGGTCCTCAAGGCCCTTGCCGACCCCGCTCGGCTGCGGCTGCTCAGCCTGATCCAGTCGGCGCCCGAGGGCGAGGCGTGCGTGTGCGATCTGACCGCACCGCTCGGCCTCTCCCAGCCGACGGTCAGTCACCACCTCCGCATCCTCACCGAGGCCGGCTTGCTGGAGCGGGAGAAGCGCGGTGTGTGGGCCTACTACCGACTGGTCCCGAGCGCGATCGCCACGATCGCCGACCTGCTGACCCCGCCGCGTAAGCGGGCCACCAAGAAGGCTCGCTGACTCGCAGCCGTCTGGTGGCTGCCCACGGGTAGCCACCAGACGGCGGGTGTCAGTGCCGTTGAGGTGTCTCGTACGCCTCCTCGGTGAGATCCTGGGCGGCGCGGCGCAACCGTCGACGTTCGGCGACGACCATCGCCGTGACCACGGCGATGCCGACCAGGAACAGCGCGGTGATGGGCAGGATGTTGTCGCCCGGCGCGTGGAGGGTCCGCTCGTCGGACTGCCACGGCCAGAGTGCCCGAAGGCTGCCCAGCAGGGCACCGGACATGACCGCGAGGGTCATCCGGCGGTGCTGCTCCAACAGCCACTGAAGCAGCTTGACGAAGAGCGACAGGCCGATCACCATGCCGGTCGCGAAAATCGCCAGGTAGCCGAAGTCGCGGTCGTTCAACGCGGTGATCGTCGGCTCGTACAGGCCGACGGTCAGCAGCAGGAACGACCCGGACACCCCGGGCATCACCAGGGCACAGACCGCGATGGCCGCTGCCACCAGCACGACCAGCGGATGCGGGTCGAGAGTGGCCTGCGGCAGACCGGTCAGCGCGAACGCGCCCACCGCGGCGAGGACGAGGGCCGCGATCTCCTTGCGCCGCCACGGTGCGCCCACCATCGACACCGGCACCAGCACCGAGGCGAGTACCAGCCCGAGGAAGAGCCCTCGGGTCTGCTCCGGATAGTCGGTGAGTAGCGGTTCGAGGGTCTTCGCGGCGATCAGCAGGCCCGGCAGCATGCCGATCAGCAGCGGGACGACCACCTCCCAGTGCACCTGGCGAAGCTGCTGCCTGGCGCGGATCCCGCCGCGCCCGCGCGGCAGGTCCGACGCGGCGAACCGGATCGCGCTCACCACGTGGCCGGCAGAGGCGATGACCCGTTCGTACACGCCGGTGACCAGTGCGATCGTTCCGCCACTGATCCCTGGTACCGCCTCGGCCACACCGATGGCAGCGCCGCGTACCCCGTGCCCCAACCGTTCGCCAAATGCCACGAAGAATCCGTCCTGTCGGTCGCCCGGCCTGACCGAATGGCCTCCGGCGCGGCCACCCAGGCTACCGGTACGTGATCCGACGGCCTGGGCCGGTCACCGTCGAGGGTCGGCCGACCGGATCACAGTCGAGGGTCGACCGGCTCGGACTCGCAGGCCAGAATGGCGAAGACCAGCTCGTGTCGGCGCCACAGCGGTGCACCATCGGCCAGGGCATCCAGCGCCGCCAGGCCGAGCCCGTGCTCGCGCAGGGCCAGCCCCCGCTTGCGACCCAGCGACCGGCTCCGCAGCGCGGCCAACTGGGCCGGCTCGGTGTAGCTCGGGCCGTAGATGATCCGCAGATACTCCCGCCCCCGGCACTTGATGCCCGGCTGGAGCAGGGAACCCCGCTCGCTGCGGGCCGCCGGACCGGCGTACGGCTTGACGACCATGCCTTCGCCGCCGTCCGCGGTCAACGCCAGCCACCAGTCGGTGGCTTCGCGTACCGCCTCGGTGTCGGACAGGTCGACCACCTGACGACGGGTGGCGGTGAAGAACTCCGGGTCCGCCGCGCAGAGCCGGTCGGCCAGGGCGAGGTGCCAGCCGTGATCGCGGTCGGCGTAGCTCGCCTTCCGTCCCGCCAGTACCGCGAACGGTGCCAGGGTCACGCCGCGCAGACCCTCCGTCGGGCGTACGTACGCGCGATAGGCGGCCGAGTAGGCGAGCAGGTCGGCACGCTGACCGGCCACCCGATCGCGCAGAACACCGACATCCAGCCCACGGGCGGCCGCCGCGTCCAACGCCGCCAACGCTGCCGGCAGCGCCGCCCGACCGGCCGCGCCGACGCTCGCGTACTGCTCGCGGATCAGGCCACCGGCCTTGGCCGACCAGGGCAGCAGCTCGCAGTCGAGCAGCAACCAGTCGGTGTCCAACTCCTCCCAGAGCCCGGCGGCGGAGACCGCCGTGCGCACCCGGGCGAGCAGTTCAGTGTCCAGCGGGTCACCGAAGAAGGGCCGACCGGTGCGGGTGTGCACCACCCCGCCACCCGGACCGAACGGGCCGCCGTCGGCCTCCCGGCAGACCAGCACGACCGCGCGGGAGCCCATGTGCTTCTCCTCGCAGACCACCCGGTCCACCCCGGCCGCCCGGTAGTCGGCGAAAGCCTCCGCCGGGTGCTCCAGGTAACCGTCCAACTTCGAGGTCGAGCACGGTGCCATGGTGGGCGGCAGCCAGGCCAGCCAGCGCGGGTCGACCGCGAAGCGGCTCATCACCTCCAACGCGGCGGCGGCGTTCTCCGCCGGCACGGTGAGCGAGCCGTACGGGTGCTCCACGTGCCGTCGGCCGACCACGTCGGTCAGCTCCAGCACCTCGTCGGGGCGGGCCGGTGCGGCGGTCAGCGGGCGGACCGGGGCGTACCACTCACGCTCCGCCGGCACCGCCACCAGTTCCCGTTCCGGGTAGCGCAGCGCGGTCAGCCGGCCGCCGAAGACGCAGCCGGTGTCGATGCAGATGGTGTTGTTGACCCACTCCGGCTCCGGGGTGGGGGTGTGACCGTAGACCACCGTCGCCGAGCCCCGGTACTCCCGCGCCCACGGGTAGCGCACCGGCAGGCCGTACTCGTCGGTCTCGCCGGTGGTCTCGCCGTACAGCGCGAACGCACGTACCCGGCCGGAGGCCCGGCCCTGGTACTCCTCCTTCAGCCCGGCGTGCGCCACCACCAGCCGGCCGCCGTCGAGCACGTAGTGGCTGACCAGGCCGTCGACGAAGGTCGCCACCTCGGTGCTGAAGTCGTCCGGCTCGGCGGCCAACTGCTCAAGCGTCTCCGCCAGACCGTGGGCCACCTTCACGTTGCGCCCGCGCAGCTTGCGCAGCAGCTTCTGCTCGTGGTTGCCCGGCACGCAGAGCGCGTGCCCGGCCGCGACCATGCCCATCACCAGGCGGAGCACGCCCGGGGAGTCCGGGCCGCGGTCCACCAGGTCACCGACGAACACGGCGGTACGCCCCGCCGGGTGCGTGGCGTCCACCGCCCGACCCGCCTCGTCGCGGTGCAGCTGCCAGCCCAGCCGACCGAGCAGCGACTCCAGTTCGGCGCGGCAGCCGTGCACGTCACCGACGATGTCGAACGGCCCGGTCAGCTCCCGCCGGTCGTTGAACAGCCGCTCGAAGCGGATCTGCGCCGTGTCGATCTCGTCGACCCCTCGCAGCACGTGCACCTTGCGGAAGCCCTCCCGAGCCAGCTGCGCGTACGTCCGGCGCAGGTCGCGGGACATCCGGGCGAGCACCTGCTTGCCGAAGGTGCGGTCGGCCCGGGCCTCGGTACGCGCCCAGGCCAGCGCCTCCGGCACGTCCAGCACGATGGCCACCGGCAGGACGTCGTGCTCGCGGGCCACCCGGACCAGGGCGGCCCGGGCGTGCGGCTGGAGGTTTGTCGCGTCGACCACGGTCAACCGACCCGCCCGCAGCCGCTTGCCCGCCACGTAGTGCAACGCGTCGAAGGCGTCCGCGGAGGCGGACTGGTCGTTCTCGTCGTCGGCGACCATCGCCCGGAAGGCGTCGGACGAGAGCACCTGACTGGGCGCGAAGTGCCGGCGGGCGAACGTGGACTTGCCGGACCCGGAGACGCCGACCAGCGCCACCAGCGCCAACTCCGGAACATCCAGTACCGCCACCACGCCTCCTTGAAAGGAAGGGCCCCTTCTTAACGCCTCCGGTAGAGCAGGGGACCCTTGTTAACACTCAGGTTCGGGTGAACACGGCCAGCTGGGTCGGCGCGCCGACCTGCGGGTCGTCGTCGCCGACACCGCGTACGACGGCGGAGTAGCCGTACGTCGCACCGATCCGGTCCACCCACTCGGCGAACTCGGCACGGGTCCATTCGAAGCGGTGGTCGGAGTGCCGGAACGCGCCCGCCGCGAGACCCTCGTACCGGACGTTGTGCTCGACGTTGGGCGTGGTCAGCACGACCGTGGCCGGTCGGGCGTAACCGAAGACCGCGTCCTCCAACGCCGGCAGGCGAGGCGGATCGAGATGCTCGATCACCTCCATCAGTACGGCGGCGTCGTACCCGCGCAGCCGCTCGTCCCGGTAGGTCAGCGCGGACTGGTGCAGGGTGACCCGGTTGCGCTGCCGCTCGGGCAGCCGGTCCAGTCGGATCCGGCGAGCGGCCAGGCCGAGCGCCTGGGTGGAGACGTCGGTGCCGACGATCTCGGTGAACCGGCGGTCCCCGATCAACGTGGCCAGCAGCGCACCGCCGCCGCAGCCCAGGTCAAGTACGCGCTGTGCACCGGCCTCGACAAGCGCGGCGTGCACCGCCTCCCGACGCCGGGCGGCCAGTGACGCCCGAGGTGCCTGGGCCGGTCGGTCCTCCGCGCCGTCCTCGAGGCCCGGCTCGTCGGTGGGGCACTGCGCGGCCAGCCGCTCCAACGCCTGACCGGCCAGGGCCCGCCGGTGGGCCAGGTAGCGACGCACGATCAGCCCTCGCTCCGGGTGGCCGGCGAGCCAACCGGCACCGACCCGCAGCAGCTTGTCCACCTCGTCCGGGGCCACCCAGTAGTGCTTGGCGTCGTCCAGCACGGGCAGCATGACGTACAGGTGGTTGAGGGCGTCGGCGACCCGGAGCGTGCCGGTGAGGGTGAGGTCGACGTAGCGGCTCTCGCCCCACTGCGGGTGCTGCTCGTCGAGCGTGATGGCGGTGGCGGTCACCGTCCAGCCGAGCGGGCCGAACAGTCGGGTGGCCACCTCGGCACCGCCCCGGCAGCGCAGCACGGGCACCCGGATCTCCAGCGGGATGCTGGTGGCCGCCAACTCCGGCCGGTCCCGGGACTCGCCGCGCAGCGCCGACCGGTACACCCGCGACAGCGCCGAGGCGAGCAGGCTGGACGCGGCGTACGGCCGGTCGTTGACGTACCGCCCGAGGGTGAAGCTCTCCGGGGTCGCGGTCGGCTGCCGCCCACGGCCCCGGCCCCGCGCGGCGGCCAGCTTCGCCGGGTCGACGTCAAGCAGGAGAGCGGCGGTGCACCGCGCCTCGTCGGCATGCGGATAGAACACGTGCGCCGTACCGACCGGCACGTCGAAGGCGTGCGTCCGGTCGGGATGCTTGACCAGCAGGTGACCGAGATCGGTCGCCGGTCGGTGCGTCGTGGTCAGGGTCAGCAGCACCGGGCAATGGTGTCAGCTCCGCCGATCTTGCGTCGTCCCGTTTTCGGCCGGTCCTGCACCGACGCTGCGGTACCCGTCGATCAGCGGTAGTCGTCCTCGTCGGCGGCGACCACCCGGGCCTGCTCCATCGCGTCCCAGTCGTCGACCTCGAAGCCGCGGTGCGGCTCGTCGTCGGCCCGGGTCGGGTCGACCACGGCGGCCTGCTCGATCGCGTCGGCCGGCTCAGCCTCCAGATCGCGCTCCTCCGGGCTGAGGTGGTCGCCGGGGGCGAAGTCCTCGTCAGGCTGACCCATTCGATGCCTCCGGGTAGTCGGTGGACGGTACCCACCCACGGTACGGGCTGCGCCCGCACCTCGCTGGCAACCGACCTGCCGGGCGCGTGAGGGTACGCCGTGACCGCAGGTCAGTCGGCCGAACCGACCCGCCGGTGGCCGCCCCGATGCCAGGATGTGGACGTGGGCTTCCTCATCCGACTGGCGACCACCGCCGTGGCACTGTGGGTCACCACGCTGATCGTGCCCGGAGTCGAGGTGACCGGACGCAGCGGCTACGACACCGCCTTCACCCTGCTCATCGTGGCGTTGATCTTCGGGGTGATCAATGCGGTGCTCAAGCCGCTGATCAAGGTGGTGGGCTGCGTCTTCTACCTGGTGACTCTCGGCCTGTTCGCGTTGGTGGTCAACGCGTTGTTGTTCCTGTTGACCGACTGGGTCGCCGGGGTGCTGAAACTGCCGTTCCATGTGAACGGTTTCTGGGCGGCCTTCTGGGGCGCCATCGTGATGGCAGTGGCCACCTGGCTGATCAGCGTCATCGTGCCCGACTCGACGGACCGGCGGTGAGCGCTCGGCGCGCTGGGCCGGTTGTGCCCGGCCGCACGAGCTACGGGATACTGCCCGCGGAGGACAGCGCGGTCCGGCGTGCCCAGTGGTATCAGGCGCCGTAAACCGGCACGCAAGGAGAACAGCGGCCGCACGGCCGACAGCGGCAAGTAAGGAGCGTTCGACATGCCCATCGCTTCCCCCGAGGCTTACGCCGAGATGCTGGACCGCGCCAAGGCGGGCCGGTACGCGTACCCGGCGATCAACGTGACGTCGTCGCAGACGCTCAACGCGGCGCTCAAGGGCTTCGCCGACGCGGAGAGCGACGGCATCATCCAGGTCTCCACCGGTGGCGCCGAGTACCTTTCCGGCCCTTCGATCAAGGACATGGTCACCGGCGCGGTGGCGTTCGCCGCGTACGCGCACGAGGTGGCCAAGAAGTACCCGGTCAACATCGCGCTGCACACCGACCACTGCCCGAAGGACAAGCTGGACAAGTTCGTCCGGCCGCTGATGGCCATCTCGCAGGAGCGGGTGAAGGCCGGCCAGGAGCCGCTGTTCCAGTCGCACATGTGGGACGGCTCGGCCGTGCCGGTGGCGGAGAACCTGGAGATCGCCGAGCAGCTGCTCGCCGAGGCCGCCAAGGGCAAGATCGTCCTGGAGATCGAGGTCGGCGTCGTCGGCGGTGAAGAGGACGGTGTCGAGAACGCCATCAACGACAAGCTCTACACCACCGTCGAGGATGGCCTGGCCATGGTCGAGGCGCTCGGCCTGGGCGAGAAGGGCCGCTACATGGCGGCGCTGACCTTCGGCAACGTGCACGGCGTCTACAAGCCGGGCAACGTCAAGCTGCGCCCCGAGGTGCTCAAGCACATCCAGGAGGCGGTCGGCGCCAAGTACGGCAAGGAGAAGCCGCTCAGCCTGGTCTTCCACGGTGGCTCCGGCTCGCTGCTGTCCGAGATCCGCGAGGCGCTCGACTACGGCGTGGTGAAGATGAACATCGACACCGACACCCAGTACACCTTCTCGCGCCCGGTGGCGGACCACATGTTCCGCAACTACGACGGCGTACTCAAGGTCGACGGCGAGGTCGGCAACAAGAAGATGTACGACCCGCGGGTGTGGGGCAAGGCCGCCGAGGCCGGCATGGCCGCCCGCGTGGCGGAGGCCTGCGAGCACCTGCGCTCGACCGGCACCACGATGACCAAGTGACGTACTAGACGTCCCGACGGCGGCGGTCAGGCTCCTTCCCGGAGCCTGACCGCCGTCGCTTTGTTAACAAGGGGCCCTTCCTCTACCGGAGGCGTTAACAAGGTGCCCTTCCTTACCGCAGCAGCAGGCGGACTGCCTCGTGGGCGTCGTCGGTGAGGTGCACGGTGTCGGAGAGGTCACCGAAGGGCGAGGTCGCCAGCAGCGGACGCAGCAGCGACTCCACCGGCAGTTCCTCGGTCCAGTAGGCACGGTCCAGGAACACGTAGGCACCGCTGGCCCCGTCGGTGCCGTAGTAGGTCTTGGTGGCCGCCTGGAACACCTCCTGCACCGTGCCGGCCCGGCCGGGCGCGAAGACGATCCCGCCCCGGGCCAGCCGCAGGATGGTGTCCTCCCGGATGGCGTTCGAGAAGTACTTGGCGATCCGGCCGGCGAACAGGTTCGCCGGTTCGTGGCCGTAGAGCCAGGTCGGCACCGCCAGCCCGCCGCAGTGGGCCCAGTCCAGGTCACCGGTGGCCAGCTCGGTCGAGTCGGCCTGGTACGCCGTCGCCGGCTCGGTGCCGTCCGGCGGTGGGGTGACCGAACGGCCGAACAGTTCCCGGACGCGAAGTGCCACCGCCGTGTAGCGGTCGTGGTCGCTGAAGTCGGGTGCGGTGGCGAGCAGATCGATGGCGGCGGTCAGATCCTCGGCCGGGCGGGTCGACAGGTACGCGCCCAGGTTGGCGGCCTCCATCACGCCCGGCCCGCCGCCGGTGACCACCAGCCGGTTCGCCCGCGCCAGCTCCCGGCCGAGCACGGCGGCCATCCGGTACGACCGGCTGCCCCGGCGTACCGCGTGCCCGCCCATCACGCCGACCACCGACTGTGGCCCGTGCGCGGTCAGCCAGGCACGGGTGGCATCGGCGAGGGCGTTGTCCACGCCGTGGTCGTGCAGCCGCTGGCCGAGCGCCTCCCGGACGTCGGGCAGCGCCCCGCCGTGGGCCCGGAAGTGCGCGTACACCCGGGCGTCGTACATCGCCTCGAACCCGCCCTCGGCGAAGCCGGCGGCCAGCTCCTCCGGGGTGTAGAGGTGCGGCGGCTGGGTCGGGTAGGGCAGCCCGGAGAACGGCGGCACCACGTTCGCGCCACGCCGGACCAGGTCGGCGCCGACCTGCCGGGAGGCGAAGCGGCAACCGACGAAGAGCGTCCCGGCCACCTCGACGGCGGTGAAGTCGGGGACCGGGTCGAGATCCAGCCGAAGTCCCTGAACGGTGAGGCCGACCAGGCTTCCGCTGGCCAGCCGCCGGTCGAACTCGGCCCGGGTCTGAATCTCGTTTGTCCAGGTGTGCGGCTCGATGACGTCCGCGGGGGGTGGAGTCGGCACCTGATCATCCTGCCCCGCCGGCTCAACCCGCGCCGACCTGCCCCGGCCCGACGTCGGCCTGCTCGCCGCTGGACGGGAGCGTCGGCGCCGTTGGGCGGGAGCCCGGCGGCCTGGCCGGGCTCCCGCAGATCCGGTTCCTGGGGAGGCTCCGGAGATTCAGTTGTAATGGATTTTTCCGATTGGCGGCATGGGCCGCAGGCGTGACGGACCTCTCGGCCGTTCAGCCAGCCGGCTTGCCGGACCCGCTCGCGTAGCGCCGGTCGATGCGGGTTGAATGGGACGATGCAGAACCTCCTACCTGAGCCACCCGCCACGCTCCTGCCCGCCGACGAGGAGGCCGACGCCGCCCTGGCCACGGCGGAGCAGGCCGGCAGCGACGAGGCGTACGCCGAGGCGGCGGCCCGGTTCCCGAGCCACAGCGCCGCCTGGGCCGTGCTGGCCACCCGGGCCTTCGCGCAGGATCAGGCCGTCGCGGCGTACGCGTACGCCCGCACCGGCTACCACCGTGGCCTGGACCAGCTGCGCCGCAACGGTTGGAAGGGGCACGGCCCGGTGCCCTGGTCGCACGAGCCGAACCGGGGCTTCCTGCGCTGCCTGTACGTGCTCTCCCGGGCCGCCGACGAGATCGGCGAGGCCGACGAGGCGGCCCGCTGCGCCCAGTTCCTCCGCGACTGCGACCCGGCCGCCGCCGACGCCCTCGCCAGCAACTGACCCCCGGGCCGCCTCTCACCGCAGCAACCCACCTGCCCTGAGCGCCGCGGTGACGCCGCCCACCAGCATGATCGCGCTCGATCCCGGATCGAGTGGTCTCCCCCGCGTTGGAAGCCACTCGATCCCGGATCGAGCGCGCCAGCTCCCCGCCCGCGCTCGCGCGGGGACTCGCTCGCGCGGGGACTTGCTCGGGCTACAGGCCCTCGGCGACGGCTGCGGCGATCTTGAGCCAGGCGTCGCGGGTGGCCGCTGAGAGGCCGGCGTAGCGGATGGGCTCGCCGGTGTCGATGAGCCGCTCGTAGGGTGCCAGCAGCACCGCCCGGGTACGCGCGGCGAAGTGTTCCTGGATCGCCGGCAGGTCGATCTCCTTGCGCGACGGCGGCATGGAGACGACCGTGACCGCCTGCCGGACCAGCCGTTGCCGTCCGCTCTGCTCCAGGTGGTCGAGCATCCGGGCGGCGGTCTCGGCCGAGTCGTTACGGGCCGACATGGTGACCACCAACTGGTCGGTGGCGTCCATCGCGGCCTGCCAGTTCTGTGCCCGGACGTTGTTACCGGTGTCCACGAAGATCAACTTGTAGAACCGGCTGACCACCTCGCGGATCTCACCGAAGGCCGCCGCGGTGAGCATCTCGCCCCCGGTCGCCGACTCGTCCGAGGCGAGTACGTCGAACATCCCCTCGCCCTGCGAGCGGACGTACTGCGACAGGTCGCCGACCCGGCCGTGCGCACCGTGGAACTGACCCAGATCGCGCAGCAGGTCCCGCACCGTACGGGAGTGGAAGTCCTGCTGGGCGCGCATGCCGAGGGTGCCCTGGGTCTCGTTGTTGTCCCAGGCCAGCACGTAACCGCCACGCTTCTGCCCGAAGGTCATGGCGAGCAGCAGGATGGCCACCGTCTTGCCGGCACCACCCTTGGGGTTGACCACGGTGACCTGGCGCAGCCCGCCGAAGTTGCGGCGCACCATCTCGATGTCGCGCTTGAGTTCGAGTTCGTGCCGGCCCGGCGGCAGCTTCACCAGGCCCGTCTTGTTGACCACTGCGCGTACGCCCATCGTCGCGACCGGGTCGGTGGGGCGCACCTGCCGCCGTCGCGCGAAGTCCTCTGCAGTGGGTGCGCCACCCGTCTCCTGCGTCCAGCCCTGATCCGCGTACCCGGTCCGGGGCGCGGGCTCCGTCGGCTGGTACGGCACCGGCGGTGACACCGCCGGCGGGCCCTGCTGCTGCCAGGGGGCCGGTTGCCAGGCCGGCTGCGGCGGGAAGGGCCCGGGTGGTGCCGCGTACGGCGGCGTGACCTGGGGTGCGCCCGGCCCGGGGTGAGGCGCGGCAGGTGCCCTGACGTCAGCCGGCGGCGGCACCGCGCCCGTGAAAGGCCCCGGCTGGAGTACGGACGCCTCGGGACCCGCCACGACACCCTGCTGAGGTACGGGAACGTGCGGTAGCGGCTCGCCGTGCGGTGCGGGAGGGTGCGGCACCGGATCGCCGTGCTGGGGTGTGGCCACACCGTGCTGTGGCACGGGGAAGCTTCCGCGCTGGGGCGGCGGGAAAGCCGCCTGATGCGGTCCGGGCTGCTGGGGCACCGCAGTGCCGGACACCGGCGGCGCGGACGGCACCGGCGGGAGTGGCTGAGCCGGCCCGGCCCAGGTGGGGCGGGGCACACCGACCGCAGCCTCGGCCGTGCCGCCGTTCTCCGGTGGGGTGGCGACACCGGACCGCTGTGGCGGCTGCGCCCACGGTGACTCCGTCGGTCGGGTCGTCGAGGTCGCGTCGCCGCTCTCCGCTGCCGCGGAGTCCGCCACGGCGTCGGGCGTGTCACCCCGCTCCGCCGGACCGTTGTCGCTCACCGCGCGTGGCCCACTGTCCCTGCTCGGCGCGAGGGCGGTCGGCGGATCGAGAGTGAACGGCAGGTCCAGGTTGACCTGGCCGGACTCCGGCGGCGGCCCGACCGGGGTCGCTCGTCCGGATGCGGTCGGCGGCGCCGAGAACGAGCCGCCGTTGCCCGGCCCCCATGCGCTGGCGGCCGGACCCGGATCCGGATCAGCGGAAACGGCCGGTTGCGGCGGGGTGGGCGGCGCCGGTGCCCAGCCGGTGGCGGGCGGCCCACCGCCGGTCAGCGACGGGTAGTCGGCGGGCGACGGCGGGACGGCCGGATATCCGCCCGGCGTCGCGGAGTGGGTGGCCGGCGGGTAGTCACCGGGTGACGTCGCCGGTCGGCCGCCGGGCGGTGGGGCGACAGGCGATGGAGCGGTAGGCGGGGCGGGCGGTGGGGCGTCCCACCCCGACGTGCCGAAGCCGTCGATCTGGTCGGGTGGCCAGAGTGGTTCGATGTCCCGTTCCGGCACCCCATGCTGGCCGGGCACGTGCACCCGGTCGGCGTTCTCGTCCACCACGGTTCCTCCCCAGTCCTCCAGCCGAGGATAGGCCCACCGGACGATCTCGGCCGCCGGTGCGGGACGCGGTCAGGGCGTCCAGACCGCCCAGGCGCCCGGCTCGGTCCACCAGGACCGCTTACGGGTCAACTCGCCCTGCACACCGTCGTCGAGGTAGGGCAGCGCGGCCTCGTCGCGAGGCAGCACCGAGGCGGCCCGACCCCGTGCCCGGCGCACCTCCAGGCGTACCCGCCGACGGCCCAGCCGCGACCGGGTGACCACCGGTACGGCCACCGCCACCTCGACCAGCCCGTCGCTCGGGTCCGGGTCGGCGAGCAGGGTGACGTCGTCGAGCCGGGCGTAACCGCCCGCGTTGCCGATCACGCAGGCCAGCAGGGGATCGTCGCCGTCGGAGAGCACGGCGTCGTCCACCTCGACCCGGCCGCGCCAGTGCAGCGGTCGGCCGTCCTCGCTCGCGGCGCCGAGCAGGGCGCCGTCCAGCGTGACCGAACCACCGTCGTTGCGCAGCAGGTCGAGCCGTCGGGGCGTACCGTCGAGCACCGCGGCGGCCACCGCGGCCGGATCGCGGGGCAGGCCGAGCTGCGCGGCCAGGTCGCGGTGCGTGGTGCTGCGGGCCGGGTCCAGCGGCAGTACGCCGATCGGCGGCAGGTCCGGCACGGTCCGGTTGCCGGCCAGGTCCGCCGGGCGACGGCTGGGCGGTGGGGCGTACCGCCGGACCAGCCGGCGCAGCACGGCGCGCAACTGTGCGTCACCGGCGACAGCGACCACCAGGCGGATCTTGGAATCCGGGTCGGGCCAGGTGAGGCCGTCGGGCCGGGCCGGGCCGTCCAGCCGGGCCAGCACGTCGTCGATCTCCGCGTCCGAGCGGGCGGTCACCGCCTCCACCCGGGCGCCTCGGGCGGTCAACGCGTCCGCACAGGCCAACACCGGTACGCGGGGCGTCTCGCAGCGGTCGTCGCGGTCCTTGGTCGCTGCCACGTCGCCGCCACAGCAGGCTTCGCCGCTGCCGCACCCGGCCCCGGAAGCGTCCCGCTCCGAGCCCAGAGTGAGCAGCACCACGTCGTACACGGGTAGCTCCTCCTGCTTTGTCTGCGCGACCCCTGCCGGTCGAGCCGTCACTACTTGTTAACCTGACACCCCGGGCTCGCTGACCGGTCGCCATCTGGCACCCGAGCCTTCTGGAGGCGAGAAGATGCCAGCGATCGTGCTCATCGGCGCTCAGTGGGGCGACGAGGGCAAGGGCAAGGTTACCGACCAGCTGGGTGAGCGGGTCGACTACGTCGTCCGCTACTCGGGCGGCAACAACGCAGGCCACACGGTGATCACGCCGGACGGCCAGAAGTACGCCCTGCACCTCATGCCCTCCGGGGCGCTGTCCCCGAACGCCGTGATCGTCATCGGCAACGGTGTGGTGGTCGACCCGAAGGTGCTGCTCAGCGAGATCGACGGCCTCGCCGAACGGGGCGTCGACGTCTCCCGGCTGCGGATCTCCGGCGACGCGCACCTGATCATGCCGCACCACCGGGCGCTGGACCGGGTGGTGGAGCGCTACCTGGGCAGCTCCCGCATCGGCACCACCGGCCGGGGCATCGGCCCGGCGTACGGCGACAAGGTCGCCCGGATGGGCATCCGGGTGCAGGACCTGCTCGACCCGGGCATCCTGCGCAAGAAGCTGGAACTCGCGCTGCGCGAGAAGAACCAGGTGATGTTCAAGGTCTACAACCGCAAGGCAATCGACCTCGACGCCACCATCGAGGAGTACCTGGAGTACGCGGAGCGGCTGCGGCCGTACATCGCGGAGACCCGCTCGATGCTCTGGGACGCGCTGGACCGCGGCGACACCGTCCTGCTGGAGGGTGCCCAGGCCACCATGCTCGACATGGACCACGGCACCTACCCCTTCGTCACCTCGTCGAACCCGACGGCCGGCGGGGCGTGCGTGGGCGCGGGCATCCCGCCGACCGCCATCACGAAGGTGATCGCGGTGAGCAAGGCGTACACCACCCGCGTCGGCTCCGGTCCGTTCCCGACCGAGCTGTTCGACGACAACGGCGCCCACCTGCGCAAGGTCGGCCACGAGTACGGCACCACCACCGGCCGGGAGCGTCGCTGCGGCTGGTTCGACGCCGTGGTCGCCCGCTACGCCTGCCGCCTCAACGGCGTCACCGACCTGGTGATCACCAAGCTGGACGTGCTGACCGGCCTGGCCACGGTCCCGATCTGCGTCGGCTACGAGATCAACGGCAAGCGTGTCGACGACATGCCGATGACCCAGACCGACTTCCACCACGCCACCCCGATCTACGAAGAGCACGACGGCTGGTGGGAAGACATCACCAAGGCGCGAACCGAGGAAGACCTCCCCGACAACGCGAGGCGCTACATCGCCCGCATCGAGGAACTCTGCAACACCAAGGTCTCAGTGGTAGGCGTAGGCCCCGGCCGCGAAGAAAACGTAACCCGCCACCCCCTCCTCCCTTAGCCCCCTCTCCCCTTTCTGTGTTGATCAAGAGGTTTGTGTCTGACCAGCGGCGATTTCAGACGCAAACCTCTTGATCAACTCCGCCTCCGGGTGCCGCCTTGGGGTGTTATCCACAGGGTTTCTGGGGTTATCCACAGGGGCGGCGGGGTGGGGTGGGGGTACGGCAGGTTGGGTGGGTGGGCGAATTCGAGCGGTTGTGCCAGCTGAGTGCTGGGCGGGACGGGGTGGTGACGGCGGCGCAGGCGCTGTCGGTCGGGTACACCAGGGATCAGGTTCGGCATTTCGTCCGATCGGGGCGCTGGACCAGGGTGGCCCGGGGGCGCTTCGTGCCGAATGCCGAGCGGGATGTGCTCGGGCTGCGGCGGGGCAGGATCCGTGCGGCCGTGGACAGCCTGGGGCCCGGGGCGGTCGCGGTCCTGGACACCGCTGCCGAGCTGCACACCATCGCCGGTCTGCGGGCCACCTCCCAGATCCACGTCTCCGTGCCGGTGGACCGACCGCGCCCGCAGCGCGCCAGGGACCCCGATCTGGTGGTGCACCAGCTCACCCTCGATCCAGCCGAGGTCGACACGGTCGCCGGGATTCCGGTCACGACCGCGATCCGTACCGTCGCGGATGTCATTCTTCGGGTCCCTCGCTACCCGGCGGTCTGCCTTCTCGACTCCGCCCTCAACCGGCAGCTGTTGACCGATGATGATCTAGCGATGATCCCCGCCCTGATCAGGGGGCGGCGGGGCGCGGTCGCGGCGCGGACCTGGCTGGCCCAGGCGGACGGCCGGGCGCAGTCACCGCTGGAGACACGGTCCCGGCTGCGGTGTGTCGACGGCGGTGTCCCGCCGGAGGAACTGCAACTGGAGGTACGCGACCAGGACGGCTACCTCCTCGGCGTGGGTGATCTCGGCTGGCGTACCGCCCGGCTGATCGCCGAGGCCGACGGCCGCGACCCACACCGCACCCCCCAAGCCCTCTACGAGGACCGCCTCAGGCAAAACCGCCTCGTCAACGCCGGCTGGCGCATCCTCCGCTTCACCTGGGCCGACACCCTCCGCCCCGACTACATCCCCCAAGCCGTCCGCCAAGCCCTCCGCAATCCGCGGAGTTGATCAAGAGGTTTTGGTCTCGGGGAGCCGGATCTGAGACGCACACTTCTTGATCAACAGGGGTGGGGGTGGGGGTGGGTAGGATGCCGGGTCGTGCGGGTTTTGTTGTTGGGTGGCGGGGGGCGGGAGCATGCGCTCGCGCTGCGGCTTGCCGAGGATGCGTCCGTTTCCGAGTTGATCTGCGCGCCGGGTAACCCGGGGATCGCGGGGGTCGCCCAGCAGCGGTCGGTGGACATCGTCGATCCGGGTGCCGTCGCGGCGCTCGCCGTCGAGGTGGCGGCGGACCTGGTGGTGATCGGGCCGGAAGCGCCGCTGGTCGCCGGGGTCGCCGACGCGGTACGCGCCAAGGGCATCCCGGTCTTCGGGCCGAGCGCCGAGGCGGCCCGGCTGGAGGGGTCGAAGACGTTCGCCAAGGACGTGATGACCGCCGCCGGTGTGCCCACCGCTCGGGCGTACACCTGCACCGAGGCCGAGGGCGTCGGTAAGGCGCTCGACGAGTTCGGCCCGCCGTACGTGGTGAAGAACGACGGGCTCGCGGCCGGCAAGGGCGTCGTGGTCACCGACGACCGGGCGGCGGCGCTGGAGCACGCACAGGAGTGCGGCCGGGTGGTGATCGAGGAGTACCTCGACGGCCCCGAGGTGTCGCTGTTCGTGGTGACCGACGGCGAGGCGGCGGTGCCGCTGCTGCCGGCGCAGGACTTCAAGCGGGTCGGCGACGGCGACACCGGCCCGAACACCGGCGGCATGGGAGCGTACGCTCCGCTGCCCTGGGCCCCGGCCGGTCTGGTCGACGAGGTCATGCGCGACGTGGTGTACCCGACGCTGACCGAGATGCGTCGCCGGGGCACCCCGTTCTCCGGTCTGCTCTACGTCGGGTTGGCGATCACCGCCAAGGGTCCTCGGGTGATCGAGTTCAACGCCCGCTTCGGTGACCCGGAGACCCAGGTGGTGCTGGCTCTGCTGGAGACTCCGCTGGCCGGGCTGCTGCACGCCGCCGCCACCGGCACGCTGGCCGACCACCCGCCGCTGCGCTGGCGCGCCGGTGCCGCCGTGACCGTCGTGGTCGCGGCCAAGGGCTACCCGGCCACGCCGCGTACCGGTGACGTGATCACCGGGGCGGACCGTCCGGGGATCATCCACGCCGGCACCCGCCGGGCCGACGACGGCGCGTTGCTCTCCGCCGGCGGCCGGGTCCTCTGCGGTACGGCCACCGGCGCGGACCTGGCCGCCGCGCGCGATGCCGCCTACCAGTTGGTACGCGAGGTGACGCTGGAGGGCTCACACCACCGCTCCGACATCGCCGCTGTCGCGATCGACGGGGGAGTCGTCGTCCCCCGCTGACCGCCGCACACACCGGTTCGCCGAGTCGGTGCAGGCGGCGGCACCGTCGCTGCACACCGCCGGTTCACTTCAGGACCGTCGGTGGCGCCCCGACACCCTCCATGCCCACCTGGACCTGTGGATCTGGTGCTGGCCGGACTGAGGAGGCACGGTGAGTGGGTTGTCGACGCTGGTGACCGTGGTGGCTCTGGGCGGTGCGTTGCTGCTGTTCGTGGCCGGTGTCGGCCATGCCGCCCGCCCGCAGCGGGTCCGGGCGCTGCTGGCCCGGCAGGCGCTGCTGCCGTCCGTCGTCCGGATCTGGACCGGTCGGCTGCTGGGTGCCACCGAGGTCGGTGTCGCCGTCGTGGTCCTTGGTGTCGTGCTGCTCGTACCGCAATTGTCGACGGTCGGATACGCCCTGCTCGCGGTCACCTACGCCGTCCTGGCGGGCTACGCCGAGGTGCTTCGACGGCGTCGCCCCGGTACACCCTGCGGCTGCCTGGCGGGTGGCCGATCCACCGGACTCCCGGTGGTGATCCGCGCACTGATCTTCGCCGCAGCCGCCACCGCAGCCGCCGCCGTGGTCGGGTCGGTGGGCACGGCGGCAGAAGGCGGTGCGGTGATCCGACCGGGACTCGAATTGTGGTTGGCCGCCGCCGTGACGGCGGCAGCCGGGTGGCTGGTGCCGGAGCTGGTCAGCGGCGGAGCCGTCGCCGACAGGTCGGGAACACCCCCGCCCCGTCCTGGCTCAACGGCGGGGACCGGGATCGACTGAGGGGCGGTCAGGGACGCGCGGTGCCCTCGTAGAGATCCAGATAGAGCCGGTTGAGCTCGTCGGTTCTGCCCTGCAGGACCTTCGGGCTGACGATGTCGTGGCCGATGCCGGAGTCGCGCGGCAACTCGTACGTCGACAGCGTGATGCCGTTGCGATCGGCGATCGCCCGGGGGATGCCGATCGCCTCCTGATGGTCGATGAGGTCGTCGTTGGCGGAGGTGACCACGGCTATCTCGCGCAGGTTGGGGTTCTTCGGGTCGGCGTTGAAGTTCCGGACGAGTCGGAGGTACTGCGACAACGCCGCGTACGAGAAGCCGTTGGAGTTGGTCCGGTCGGGCAGGATGCCGAACCCGTAGAGCACGATGAGGGGTTTGATCGCGAAGCCGGGCGCCTGTGCGGCGTTGGGCTTGTAGAAGGGTGACAGCACGAGCGTCCGGCTCACCACGTCGGGACGGTGCCCGGTCAACCAGGTGGCGAGCATCCCACCACCGGAGAGGCCCACGACCCCGACCTCGTCGCCCAGTCCGGCGGTCAGGTTCAAGGCGGCGTTCGCATACTCGGTCAACTCGTCGGCCCGCACCGTCGCGTGCGCCGTCCGGTCGTGCAGGCCGTGTCGTGGGGCGCGGGGTACCCACACGTTGTAGCCCTGTTCGAAGTAGAGCTTGGCCAGATCGCTGAACGGTTCGGGGCAGCCGGTGTAGCCGTGCAACAGCAACACGGCCTTCGCGCTTCTGGTGTCGTGGGTCAGCAGTTGGCTGCGGCAGCCCGGGTCCACCTCGGTGTCGGCTGTCTCTGCCGCGATGATCTGCGTCGCCCGCTGCCTCGCCGACTCGAAATCGAGGACTTCGGCCTCGGCGCGCTGTAGTTCGGCACTCCGCAGCGGCCATCCGTAGACCGTCGCCGCAGCCGCCACGGTCAGGGCGACGACCACCGCGAGCACGAGCGCGATCCGGGCGAGCGGACGACGAGATCGTACGAAGCGCAATGCCTGACCTGGACGCAACGCTGGTGTCCCTTCGGTGGGAGTGCTCGTCGGCATCCGGCCGACGACCAGGCATGCCCCTGCAACGGTCGACGTCAACGGGCGGATGATCGTTCGATCACCGCGTTGTGGTTTCGCTCTCACCCGCGAAAAACGGCGAAGCGCCAGGAACATTGAAAGATCAGGTCGAGTCGACCTCGTCGGCGGTTATCCACCGAATTTCAGCGGCTCGCATTGGCGATATGGATGCTCGGGGGCGGATAGCCCGAAGCAGCATCCGAGTTCACGGCGCGTACGGGTGATGCCGACCCGCCACACAGGACACCCGTCGGCCAGCGCTGTTGCTACGGTCTGCCACCAGGGAGGGAGATCAAGTGCCCGGTCAGAGTCTTGAGTTGGTGGCGCCCAGCGCCGCGGTGGTGAATGTCGAGCTGGCCGAACTTCCTCGGGTCACAAGCGTCGCGGCCCACGTTCGTTTCGCCAGTGGTGCCTACGGGCGCGGATTCCAGATCGGACCTCGCGGCTATCACGATTTCGCCTGCACCTACATGGTCGCCGCGAATCCGGTCGACCGCCTCCTCGTCCACGGTCGCGAGGTCGTCGTGTCGGAGTCGCTGGACAAGCACACCTCGGTCGCCACGCTGATCGGTGACTACCACGAGCTGATGACGGTGTTCGGTGGGCCGGCACCGCGCCGCGAGAGGCTTGTCGAACTCTTCGCCACGTTGGAGATCGCCGACCAGGTGCGTGGAATGGTGGTAAGACCCAGGCGGGAGACGCTGCTCGGCACGATGAGCGAGCACATCGCGCTCTTCGCCGAAGGGCTTGGTTCGGTGTCGATCCCGGGGCCCGCCCACGCCGCCGGTCTTCAGCCGCGCCATCAGGGCGCCCGGACGATGTTCGGTGAGGTGTGGCGGTCGCCGCTGCCCGGCGTCACGTCGGCCGCCCAGCTGACCGACTACACGTACATCCTCGGTTTTCCGTCCGCGATGGCGGAGGTGGTCTTCGCCGACGCCGACGACGCGGTGTCGGATGCCGACAAGCTCGCCTGGCTGGAGCAGATCAACATTTCCTGGACGGTCGGCTGATGTCGCCGTCGGTGGCGCTGACCATCCTGAACTGGATCGTCATCCTCATCCTGTTCCTGGCGGTCGGGGCGCTCCTGCGGGAGGTCCGGATGCTCCGCGCGTTGGTGGTCCGCGAGGTCAGCTACTCGTCCGCCGGGCCCGATCTGGTGCTGGGGGCCACGGTGACGGACGGCGCGGATCGCGTCGTGCTCGCCTCGGACACCGGCTGCCCGTTGTGCGGTGCCGTGACGGCGCGACTGGCCGAACTGGCCGGCGCTGCGGGAGTCCGCCCGGTCCTGCTCACCTACGAGGACGTCGAGCAGTGGCCGGAGGCCGTCCGGCAGGAGTTCGACGTCGTGTCGGACCGGGACGAGTGGCAGAAGATCGCCCATCTGAGCCCGCCGGTGCTGATGGCCGTCCGGGCCGACGGCCGGGTGGTCGATCTCGCGTTGCCGGTCGACGTCGGGTCGGCCGAGCGGCAGTTCGACCTGGTGCGGAAGAAGATCGTGCACCGCGAGGGGAGTGCGTCATGACGTTGACGTTCGAGCAGATTCCCGACCTGTCCGTCGCTGCGTCCGACGCGCCGCGAAGCAGGGCGCTGACCAGACTGCGGGTGAAGCCGCAGCGTCGGACGGTCCTGCGCGGAATCGCGTTCAGCGCGCTCGCGGTGGGTGGTTTCGTGGCGTCCGCCACCTCCCGCTTCTCGTCGCCGGCCCACGCCGAGACCGGGCCCGGCGGCCTGACCGGCTGGGACCGCAACGACTGCAAGGACGCCTTCCCGAACGGCTACACGCCACAGAAGGACAACGTGGGTTCGCACACCGCCAGGGCGGCTGCCTGCTTCGGCGGAGCGTACCGGGGCAGCACCTACTGCGCCTCGGGATGGCATCGCTCCGGCACGGTGCGGGACGAGCCGGTCACCTACACCTACAAGCCGGTCTCGAACTCCTGCGGCGCGACGACGAAGAAGAACGCGTGGCGGTGGACCACTCCCGACGGTGTCTGGTGGCGCTGTTCGGACGGCAACACCACGGTCTCGGCCGGCGGCACGACGAACACCTACTTCACCATCTGCCGGTACTGACCATGGCCGGGTCCCGAAGTGCCGTGCTGCGGCGGCGGTTCTGGCATCCGTACACCGGTATGGGTTGGGTGGTCGGCCTGACCGTGATCGTGGCGGCAGCCGGCCTTCGGTACGACGGATGGTGGCCCACGGTCGGGCTCGTGGCGGGCCTGGCTCTGACGGCCGGCTTCGCCACCAGCGGCTCCACTTGAAGCAGGAACTCAGCCGCCGTGCTGAGCTCGCCGGTCTGGCGAGGTCTCCCTGCTCTCTACTTCTGCCTCGGGCTCGTCGCCGGCGGCCTCGTCAGCGCAGCGGCCCTGCTGCTGGTCGGCTCCGTGTTGCGAGCCCCGCTTCCGCCGCCGGTGCGGATCGGGATCGTGCTGGTCGCCGCCCTGGTGGTGACCCTGCGTGAACTCGGCGTGCTGCGCTTCCCGCTGCCGGAGAACAAGCGTCTGGTGCCGGAGAGCGTCTTCCGGCTGGGCCGGTTCGCGGGGCCCTTCCAGTTCGGTCTGGAGATGGGCACCGGGGTGCGGACGTACCTGCCCAGCGGGCTGGCGTACCTGACCGCGGTGGTGCTGTTGCTCTTCGCCACGCCGCTGACGGCCGTCGCCGCCGGTGTCGGATTCGGTCTGGGCCGGTCGCTGATGACCACGTCGGCCCTGCACTTCGACGACTCCGGCGGCTGGAACCTGGAGTGGGGCCACCGGTCGACGGCTGTCACCAGGGTGCTCCTGGTCGGCTACCTGGCCGCGTTGGCGGTGCTGGTCTCGTCACTGCTGCCGGCGTGAGCATTTCCGGTCGGTCGACCGGATCGCCTGCAACAGATCGCCGTGCCCGCGGCGTACTAGTGGCGAGGGGAGGTGGGATGGAAGCCGACGAGTTCGAGATGTTCGTGCGCCAGTCCACACCGGCGTTGCGGCGGTATGCGCGTGCGGTCGCTGCTGATTTTGATCAGGCGGAGGATCTTCTCCAGGAGACCTACGTGCGGATGGCCGGTGCGTGGCACCGCCTGCTGACCGAGGGCAACCCGATCGGGTACGCGAAGACCGTGATGGTCCGACTGCACATCAGCTGGATGCGCACGCTCGTCCGCCGAGCCCGGATCGTCGCACCCGTACGCCCGTTGGTCGCCGATGGCGGCCTCGGCCGCGTCGACGACCACGACCAACTCCGCCGGATGTTGGCCGGCCTCCCTCCCCTGCAGCGGGTGGTGCTGGTGTTGTCCTATCTGGACGACATGACCGACGAGGCGATCGCCGAAGCCATCGGACGACGCCCGGCCACGGTCCGTTCGCTGCGTCATCGGGCCCTCGGCGCGATCCGCGCCGGGCTGCCCACCCACGCCGGTGCCGATCGGAAGGTAGCGGGATGAGCGACGTGCAGCAGGCCCTTCTTGAGGTCTGGAACTCCGACCCCGACCACTATCCGGCCGCCCCGGATCCGCTGCCGGGCGTGCGTGCCCGACTGCGTCGGCGTCGCCGTGCGCAGACCGCCGGTGTCGGGCTGGCCCTGTCCGCCGTGGTCGGCATCGGGGCGGTCGGCGTCATGGTCGCCGAGCGCAGCGCGGTGCCGCCGACCGGCCCGACCTCCGCCAGCCCGGCCGATTCCGCCGGCCCGGTCGCCCCCGATCTGCGGGGACTGCCGCCCTATCTGGGGTCGGTCGACGCCACCGAGGCGGTGCTCAAGTCGCAACAACCGCAGCTGGTGCCGACCGGAACCCGGGCGGCGTACGAGGGCAGCGGCCCGGTGACCCGGGTCATCGCGGTGTTCGACTTCACCGCACCGACCGGCCTGCCCGGAACGCCACGCGAGGTCACCGTGCCGAGCGGCGCCCAGGTGCTGACGACGGACGACCCGGTGACGTCGACGGCGTACCTGACGGCGTGGCGGACGGATGGCAGCTCCCTGTTCCTGGCCGTGACCGCGGACCAGGCCGAGGTACGGTCTGCGACGATCGATGCACTGATCGAAGCCAATCTCGGCTGATCTGCCCGATCCGGCCGGTGGCAATGGGTCGATCGGCCGCAGTGAGCATTGACATACCGTGTCACGATCATCGTGGTCGGGACCTCGCCGACCACGGGGAGGAGGACGCGGTGACCGGTTTTCTCGGCGCGGCACTCAGCTTTCCCACCGTGCTGTTCAGCTTCCTGCTGGTGGTGGTCGTCGGCTACTGGCTGCTGGTGTTGACCGGTGTGCTGGATCTGGGTGACGACCTGGACGTCGACGGTGGGGCCGGCACGTTCCTCGCCGGCCTCGGCCTCGGCGGCGTGCCCAGCGCCATCATCTTCTCCCTGCTCGTCGCCGTCGCCTGGTTCGTCAGCCTGGCCGGCACCGCGCTCCTCGACGGTCTGGGCTTCGGTTCCGGCACCCGGGTGCTTGTCTCGATCGGCGTCCTGCTGGCTGCCGCGTTCTGCGCGTGGCTGGTGACCCGGTTGGTGGCCATACCGCTGGGGCGGCTCTTCCCGGCCGAATCGGACGCCACGAGGCATGCCTTCGTCGGGCGCCTGTGTGTCGTGCGGACCGGCACGGTCACCGCCGACTTCGGTCAGGCCGAGGTGACCGCGCCCGACGGTTCGTCGGCGGTGGTGCAGGTCCGGCAGCCGGGCGAGGAGAAGATGCCCGCCGGCAGTTCCGCCCTGATCTACGACTACGACACCGAGGGCGAGTTCTTCTGGGTGATGCCCGCCGGGCCCGCCTTCGATCCGCTGAGACATTCCGCCACGTAGCCCGCCCGGTGAAACCGCGCCGCCCGCGGATCACCCCGACTTGCCCTGGGGCAGCCGCCCCCATCACCGGCCTGTCCCACGCTGCCCCCGAGACGTCTCGAAAGGAGGATGCGCGGGCGTCCCCTGCGGCTTCTGCCGTCGGCGTCGACCGCCTGCGCGCCCAACCATGGAAGTCATCACCACCGGAATCGGTGTACTCCTCGCCGTCGTCCTGCTCGTCGCGCTCGGCGTGGTGTTCATGGTCAGTCGGTTGTTCCGCAAGGTCGAGCAGGGCAAGGCGCTGATCGTCTCCAAGGTCCGGCGGGTCGACGTGACCTTCACCGGCGCGGTCGTGATGCCCGTGCTGCACAAGGCCGAGATCATGGACATCTCGGTCAAGACGATCGACATCGAACGGACCGGCAACGAGGGTCTGATCTGCCGCGACAACATCCGGGCCGACATCCGGATCACCTTCTTCGTCCGGGTCAACAAGACCGTCGAGGACGTCATCAAGGTGGCGCAGGCGATCGGCACCGCGCGGGCCAGCGACCGGGAGACGTTGCAGGAGCTGTTCAACGCGAAGTTCTCCGAGGCGCTGAAGACGGTCGGTAAGCAGCTCGACTTCGTCGACCTCTACACCAAGCGTGACGAGTTCCGCGACCAGATCATCCGGGTGATCGGCACCGACCTCAACGGCTACAGCCTGGAGGACGCGGCGATCGACTTCCTGGAGCAGACGCCGATGTCGCAGCTCGACCCGGCGAACATCCTGGACGCCCAGGGCATCCGGAAGATCACCGAGCTGACCACGCAGGAGAACGTCCGGACCAACGAGTTCCGGCGCAGCGAGGAGAAGGAGATCACCCGCCAGAACGTCGACGCCAAGGAAGCGATCCTTGAGCTTGAGCGACGGCAGGCAGACGCCGAGGCCAAGCAGCAGCGCGAGATCGAGACCGTACGGGCTCGCGAGCAGGCCGAGGTCACCCGGGTACGCGCCGAGGAGCGGCTGCGCGCCGAGACCGCGAACATCCGTACCGACGAGCAGTTGGGCATCCAGCACGAGAACCGGGCCCGCGAGATCGCGGTCGCGGAGAAGAACCGCGAGCGGGTCATCGCCATCGAGACCGAGCGGATCGAGAAGGACCGCATGCTGGAGGTCATCGGCCGGGAGCGGGAGACCGAGCTGAGCACGATCGCCAAGAACAAGGAGGTCGAGGCCGAGAAGCGGGCCATCGCCGAGGTCGTCCGGGAGCGGATCGCGGTGGAGAAGACCGTGGCCGAGCAGGAGGAGAACATCAAGCGGCTGCGGGTGGTCGAGGAGGCCGAGCGGACCCGCCAGGCGGTGATCATCCAGGCCGAGGCCGAGGCGCAGGAGAACCTGGTCAAGGACATCAAGGCGGCGGAGGCCGCCGAGGCGGCCGCCAAGCACAAGGCCCGCGAGCAACTGGTGCTGGCCGAGGCCCGGCAGCAGGCCGCCGAGCTGGAGACCCGGGCGAAGATCCGGTTGGCCGAGGGCGTCCAGGCCGAGACCGCCGCGGCCGGCCTGGCCGAGGTGCAGGTCCAGGAGCGCAGCGCCGAGGCGATCGAGAAGGTCGGCCGCGCGGAGGTCGCGGTGGAGCGCGAGAAGCTGCTGGCCGCCGCCGACGCGGTGCGCGAGAAGCTGAAGGGCGAGGCCGAGGGTCTCACCGAGAAGGCCGCCGCGATGGCCGCGCTGGACGACGCCACCCGGGAGCACGAGGAGTACCGGCTGCGCCTGGAGCTTGAGAAGGAGGTCCGCCTCGCCGGGCTGGACACCCAGCGGCAGGTCGCCGAGGCGCAGGCCAAGCTGGTCTCCACCGGCCTGGAGAAGGCGAACATCGACATCGTCGGCGGGGACAGCGTCTTCTTCGACCGGCTGCTCAGCTCGATCTCGTTCGGCAAGAGTGTGGACGGTTTCGTGGCCCACTCGGACGTGGCGCAGAACCTGACCAAGCCGTGGTTGGACGGCAGCGCCAGCTTCACCGACGACCTGACCCGGATGATCGGCTCGCTGAACAGCGCCGACGTGCAGAACCTCACCCTGTCGGCCTTCCTGGCACAGCAGATGCGCGCCGGTGGCGCCGACCAGGGCAAGCTCCAGGAGCTGCTGAAGGCCGCACAGCGCCTGGGCGTGGCGGAGACTCCGGTCGCCGCCCTGACCGGCTCCCGGCAGCGCGCCGGTGAGTGAGCCGACCACCGGTTCGGCCGCTGGGCGTACGCCCAGCGGCCGGCCGGGCCCGGCGCCCCTGACCGACGAAGTGGAGGCGGCGGTCCCGACGGCCGGAGCAGACGGGACGACCGGCTCGCCGGGCGCTGCCCCGGGACTGGACGACGGCAGCTACGAGGTGCTGCGCAGGCGGCTCGCCACGCAGGCCGCCGAGCTGGCCCGGCGGGCGGAGGCGCTCAACGCCCGACGGCTGGAGGTCTTCGGCAGCACCGAACTGCGGCTGCTGAGCACCGAGCGGATCCGTACCGAGCACAACTGCGTACCCCGGGACATCGTCTCCGTCGGCGGGCTGATGCTGTTCGGCTACAACGTCTTCATCGGGTTGAAGCCGGAGACGAGCGTCGACGACGTCTTCTCCCTGCACCGGTTCGTTCGTGAGCCGGCCATGGACGCCTTCCGGTTCGACGAGGCGGGCCACGACGAACTGCCCGGCCTGCTGCGCCACCCACAGTTCGTCCGCGACTTCTCCGAGCTGTACCGCTACTACCGGCAGGCCCGACTGCTGCAACTGCGCCGGGTGGACGGCCGACTGCTGGCGGTGTTCCAGACGGGGCCGCGCACCGAGGACATCCGGGTGCTGCGCTGGCAGGTCGGGGTCGACGGGGTGCCCGAGTACCTGGACAGCCGGGGCGAGCGGGATCACGTCTTCCCGCCCAGCCACGACTTCGAGTGGATCGAGACCACCCGCGAGGACCACGTCCTCGGCCGGCACCCGCACATCTCCATCGGCGGCGAGGTCTTCGTCGAGACGGTGGGCGGCACGCTGACCGTCAAGGTGGAGAACAACACCGAGGTCGGCGAGGGCATCTACAGCGAGCCGGTGGACGAGCCGTTGCAGAGCCTCGCCGACGCCGACGTGCACTGGGCCCGGGTCGGTACGTTGATCCTGATGCGGCTGCGGCCGTACAAGGAGACGCAGTGGCGGCACCTGGTCTTCAACACGATCACCCGTGAGGTGGTCCGGCTCGACGGCATCGGGGTCGCCTGCCAACGGCTGCCCGAGGACCACGGCATCATCTTCCCCGGCGGTTACCACCTCGCCACCGGTGTCACCCGGACCTTCGACGCCGAGGTGGCCGGTCTCGAATTCGAGCGGGTGGTGCGCTCGCCCAACGGCGAGGACGTGCTCTACGTCTTCCACGCCCGCGAAGACGGGCGCTCGCTGCTGCTGCCGTACAACGCGATCCGCAAGGAGGTCGCCGCACCGATCCCGTGCCACGGGTTCTCGCTGTTCGACGACGGCACGCTGGTGGTGTTCCGGGCGGTCTCCGAGGAACCGACCCGGGTCCACCCGATGCAGATCTGGCAGACGCCGTACGTCTCCGACGCGTACGCCGCCGCGCAGCCGGCCGGCACCGGGCCGTTGGAACGGGTCGGCAACGCCGACCTGGTACGCGGCATCTCCGACTCACTCTCGGCGGCCCGGATGGTCGAGGGCACCGCCACCGCCGAGGTGTACGAGGCGTTGATCGCCGCCTGCGGCCGGATCGGGGACCACTACCACTGGCTCGGCGAGTCCGAACTGGGCGACCTGGCCACCCCGTTGGCCGGGCTGAGGCGTACCGCCACCGCCGTGCTGGAGGAGCACGAGAAGGTTCGTACGCTCACCGAGCGGGCCCGGGCCGAGGTGGAGGCGAGCGCCGAGCAGATCGCCTCGCTGGCCCGCCGGGCCCGGGGCGAGGCACCCCTGACCGCCGACGACTGGGTGGCCCAACTGGGCGGCCTGCGGCGCGCCCGGGGACACCTGGAGACGCTGCGCGAGCTGCGCTACGTCGACCACGCCCGGATCGACGAGCTGGCCGGACGGCTGGACGAGGAACTGGCGGTGGCCGGCCGCCGGGCGGTGGAGTTCCTGCGCCGGGACGAGGCGTTCACCGGCTACCAGCAGGAGGTGGAGCGGCTCGCCGCCCGGGCCGCCGAGATCGGCACGGTGGCCGAGGCCGGCACGGTCGGCGACGAGTTGGCCGCCCGTACCGAGGGCCTGCAGACCATCACCGACGTGGTGGGTGGGCTGGACATCGCCGACGCGACGGTGCGTACCGCGATCTTGGGCCGGGTCGGGGAGGTGCTGGGCGCGGTCAACCGGGCCCGCGCGGTGCTCGACAAGCGCCGTCGTGAGCTGGCCGCGGTGGAGGGACGGGCCGGGTTCGCCGCCGAGTTCGCGCTGCTCGGGCAGGCGGTGGCCGGTGCGCTGGCGGCAGCGGACACCGCCGAGCGGTGCGACGAGCAACTGGGTCGGCTGCTGCTGCGGGTGGAGGAGCTGGAGTCGCGGTTCGGCGAGTTCGACGACTTCCTCGCCGAGCTGGCCACCCGGCGTACCGACATCTACGAGGCGTTCTCCAGCCGCAAGCAGGCGCTGCTGGACGAGCGGTCCCGTCGGGCCGACCGGCTGGTCGCCTCCGCCGAGCGGATCATGGTCAGCGTGCACCGGCGGGCCGGGACGCTCGGCTCACTGGACGAGATCAACACCTATTTCGCGGCCGATCCGATGGTCGGCAAGCTGCGTACGGTGGTCGAGGAGCTGCGTACCCTCGGCGACGCGGTGCGGGCCGAGGAGCTGGACGGCCGGGTCCGCGCCGCCCGCCAGGAAGCCGGGCGCGGCCTGCGCGACCGGCTCGACCTGTACGCCGACGGCGGCGAGACGATCCGGCTGGGCCGGCACCGGTTCGCGGTGAACACCCAGCCGATCGACGTGGCGGTGGTGCCGCACGACGGCCGGATGGCCGTCGCGGTGACCGGCACCGACTACCGCGCGCCGGTGCGCGACGAGCAGTTCCAGCAGACCCGCCGGTTCTGGGACCAGCTGCTGGTCTCCGAATCGCCGCAGGTGTACCGGGCGGAGCACCTGGCCGCCACGATCCTGTCCGCCGCCGAGGCGGGTCGCGACGGGCTCACCCTGGACGCGCTGCACACCGCGGCGGTCGACGGGGACGACCTGCGCGAGCTGGTCCGGCGGATCGCCGAGACCCGCTACGACGAGGGGTACGAGCGCGGCGTGCACGACCACGACGCCGCCGAGATCCTGCGGGTGCTGCTGCGCCTGCACGCCGGCGCGGGACTGCTGCGCTACCCACCGGCCGACCGGGCCGTGGCCTGCCTGTTCTGGCGGTACGGCACCGACGAGGCGACCCGGACGGCCTGGACGGCGCGAGCCGCCTCGCTGGCCCGGGCCCGCGAACGGTTCGGCCGACCCGACGGCGAGGACGCGGCCGACCGGCTCTGTGCGGAACTGGCCACCGCGATCGACGGTTTCCTGCGGGAGACCGGGCTGCCCGTGCCGACCGGCGGGACCGAGCTGGCCGGGGAGTACCTGTTCGCGGAGCTGTCCGCGCCGCCGGTGCGGTTCGTCACCGGCAGCGGGGCGCAGACCATGCTGGAACGGTTCCGGCGGGCGCTCGGCGGAGCACAGTCCCGTTCGTCCCGGGAGTTCGACGACGACCTGCGGGCGCTCGGCGGCGACCTGGCCGGCCGGTACCAGCTGGTCGACGCCTGGCTGACCGCGTTCCTCGCCACCGACGACGGCACCCTGTCCTCCTACGACCTGCCGGAGGCGATCGCCGTCGAGCTGTGCGGCACCGAGCTGCCCCGCTCCGACAGCGCCGCCGCCATGACGGAGACCGTCGGCGGGTTGCTCGGCGCGCACCCGCGCATCGAGGGCTCCACGCTGGACGTACGGCTCGACGAGATGTTGGCGCGTACCCGTGCCTTCCGCACCGAGCTGATCCCGGCGTACCGCGAATACCAGCGGCAACGCAACGCGCTGGTGGACGCCGAACGGGACCGGCTGCGGCTGGACGAGTACCGGCCGAAGGTGATGAACGCCTTCGTCCGCAACCGGCTGCTCGACGAGGTGTACCTGCCGCTGATCGGTGACAACCTGGCCCGGCAGCTCGGCGCGACCGGCGACGGCAAGCGGGTCGACCAGTCCGGCCTGCTGCTGCTGATCTCCCCGCCCGGTTACGGCAAGACCACCCTGATGGAGTACGTGGCCAGCCGGCTCGGCCTGGTCTTCGTCAAGGTCAACGGACCGGCCCTGGGTACGAAGGTCACCTCGCTGGACCCGGCGGAGGCGCCCGACGCCACCGCCCGCCAGGAGGTGGAGAAGATCTCCTTCGCCCTGGAGTTGGGCAACAACGTGCTGCTCTATCTGGACGACATCCAGCACACCAACCCGGAGCTGTTGCAGAAGTTCATCTCGCTCTGCGACGGGCAGCGCCGGATGGAGGGCGTCTGGAACGGCCGTACCCGCACCTACGACCTGCGCGGCAAGCGGTTCGCGGTGTGCATGGCCGGTAACCCGTACACCGAGTCGGGCAAGCGGTTCCGGATCCCGGACATGCTCGCCAACCGGGCCGACGTGTGGAACCTCGGTGACGTGCTCTCCGGCCGGGAGGAGGTCTTCGCGCTCAGCTACATCGAGAACTCGCTGACCGCCAACCCGGTGCTGGCACCGCTCGCCGGGCGGGACCGCGCCGACCTGGAACTGCTGGTCCGGATGGCCCGCGGCGACGACAGCGTACGACCCGATCAGCTGTCGCATCCGTACCCGCCGGTGGAGTTGGAACAGATCGTCTCGGTGCTGCGCAAGCTGCTGCGGGTGCAGCAGGTGGTGCTGGCGAACAACCAGGCGTACATCGCCTCGGCGGCGCAGTCCGACGACGCCCGTACCGAGCCGCCGTTCCAGCTCCAGGGCTCGTACCGGAACATGAACAAGCTGGCCGAGCGAGTCGTCCCGGTGCTCACCGAGGACGAGCTGGAAGCGGTGATCGACGACCACTACCTGGGCGAGGCGCAGACCCTGGCGGCAGGCGCGGAGGCGAACCTGCTCAAACTCGCCGAGTTGCGCGGCCGGCTCACTGACGAGCAGGCCGCCCGCTGGGCCGAGGTGAAGGACGCCTTCCGACGCACCCGGGCCCTCGGCGGTGCCGGGGACGACCCCGTCGACCGGGCCGTCGGCGCACTCGGCCTCCTCGCCGACCGCGTCAACAGCATCGCCACCGCCATCGGGAAGGGACGCGAACCTTCTTGACGCGAGCACCGACTGCCCGTCGGCCTTCGTGTCGGGCGGGGTTGCGGCGATCGACACTCCGATGTCACCGTTCGCAACCCCGCCGACAAGCGGTTGCTGGACCGCGAAACCGGCTACCTTCGCGCAGCTCGTGCATGACCTCCGAGCGGCGGCAGGTGCACTAGTTACTTGCAGGTTCGAAGTAGCTCGTGAGCCCTTTGCCAGGGTTGAAGCGGCGGCGGAGAATTGCCTTCGGTCGAGTTCCGCTCGGAATCTCGCCCTTTTCCGCTTGCTCTTGCGCGATTTTTGATGCATATCACGAAGCTCCGGACCGTGAATTCCTCGGTCTTGCCTCAAAATCGCCAACCCCGTGAAAGGATCTCCGAATGGCCAGCAACGATCAGACCCATCCCGATGACTTGGTGCCGGCAGAGGTACGTACCTCGACCAGTCCTGTAGCCATCTTTTCGCTGGCTGCGCTCAAGCCGGGCAGCAGCGAGAGCGATATGCAGCAGACTCTCAAATCGATGACTGCTGCGACCCGCGAGGAGCAGGGGTGCCGGCAGTACTCGGTTCACGCCAGCATCCAGGAGCCGGGCATCTATGCGTTCTACGAATGCTGGTCAACTGGTGCAGATCTTCTCGCGCACATGAAGAATCCCGCATTGCAGACCTACCATGCTCAGATGTTCGGGAACCTCGAGATGAAGACGCTGGAGTTTCTCCGCCCGTCGGAGGACTGACGCCGGACGGCGTTTCGGCCTGATCGGCACCGCGCGTCGCGGGGGAGATGCTGCCCAGCGGCAGCGCGGTGACCGACGCCGAGTCGGCGGATCCGTGGCGGCCTGTCTGCCGTACCCGAGCAACTGACTGCTGGGGGTTGCTTATGCTTCGACAAGTGACCGAGCCTCTGCCCTTCCCGAGTGGCGAGCAAGGGTGCCACCGGATTCTGAACGCGATCGACGTCATCGGGGCCCGCTGGACCGGATCGATCTTGATGGCGGCGGTCCGCGGCGCACGTCGATTCAAGGAATACCGTGCCCTGATCGGCGGCATCTCCGACTCTCAACTCACCGTCCGACTCAAAGAGCTTCAGGCTCGTGGCCTCATCGCGCGTACGGTGATCCCCAGCACGCCCGTGCAGATCACGTACACCCTGACTACCGCGGGCGAAGAGTTGATCGCCGCACTTGTGCCGCTGTCGCGATGGGGAGAGCAGCATCTGGCGGGCGACGACGACGCCTAGCGCGATGAACATGGTGAGATCGACGACAATTTTCGGTCGGACCTGGCTCTCAGAGATGACGGGTGGTCAGCCGGTGATGTAGTCGCGTAGTTCGCCGGTGAGTACCTTGCCGGTGGCGTTGCGGGGCAGGTACTTGACGAAGACGACGTCGCGGGGCACGGAGAAGCGGGCCAGGTAGTGCCGGACGTATTCGCGGACCGCGTCGGCGTCGAGGGTCTCGCCGGGGTAGAGGGCGAGGAAGGCGGCGAGCCGCTGACCGTACTCGGGGTCGGGTACGCCGACGACGGCGGCCTCGCGTACCTGGGGAAGTTGGGCGAGCAGGTTCTCCACCTCGGCGGGGAAGACGTTCTCCCCGCCGGAGACGATCATGTCGTCGGCCCGGCCGTCGACGAAGAGGCGGCCGTCGGCGTCGAGTCGGCCCAGGTCGCCGGTGTCCAGCAGACCGTCGTGGCGTTCCCGGTCGGCCCCGGAGGTGTACCCCTCGAAGAGCATCTCGTTGCCGACGAAGACCCGGCCGACCTGACCGGCGGGGACGGGTCGACCGTCGTCGTCGAGGATCGCCAGCCGGGTGCCGTGCGGCGGACGGCCGGCGGTGGTGGGTGCGTGGCGCAGGTCGGCGGGGACGGCGATGGAGGCCCAGGATGCCTCGGTGGAGCCGTACAGGTTGTAGAGCACGTCGCCGTAGCGGTCCATGAAGGCCGAGGGCAGGCCGCCGGGCAGCGCTGATCCGCTGACCGCCACGATCTTCAGGGGCGGCCGGGGGTCCGGCGGTGGCACCTCCATCAGGCGTTGCAGCATCACCGGCACCGCGAACAGTGCCTGGCAGCGGTGTCGTACCAGGGCGTCCAGGGTGGCGGCCGGGTCGAAGCGGCGGTGCAGCACGATGGTGGCCCGCAGCGCGAGGCAGACCTGCAGGGCCGCGTACCCCCAGGTGTGGAAGACCGGCGCGGCGATCATCACCCGGTCGCGGACGTGCAGCGGGATCCGGTCGATGATGGCGACCAGCGGGCCGAACCCGGTGGGGGTGGGGCGACGGGCGCCCTTCGGCGTCCCGGTGGTGCCCGAGGTCAGCACGATGATCCGCCCGTCCCGTTCGGGCGGGTCCAGTTGGCCGGGGAGGGCGGTGCGGATCAGTTCCTCCCGCGCCCGTTCGTCGACGCGGTGCAGGTCGGCCGGTAGCCCGAGGAGCCGTTCGGCGAACTCGTCGTCGTGCACCAGGACGCGCAGCCGCTGTTCCTCGGCCACAGTGGTCAGCTGTGCCGGGGAGAGGCCGGTGTTGATCAGTACCGCGTCCGCGCCGAGCAGGGTGGCGGCGACGATGGTCTCGACCAGGCCGGGATGGTTGCGGCCGAACACGCCGATCCGGTCGCCGGCCGCCACGCCCAGTCCGGCGCGGAGCGCGCGGGCCAGTCGCAGGCTGCGTTCCAGCAGGTCGGCGTAGGTCAGCTCGGTGCCCTGGTCGTCGATGACCGCGATCCGGTCGGGGTCGCGGGCGGCGGCCTGGCGAAGTTCACCGGCCAGGCTCCAGCCCCAGGTGCGTAGCGCGTTGAGCTGGGAGGCGACCCGGATCGGGCGACCCGGGGCGAGCAGGCCACGCCGGGTCAGCGTGGCGACGATGAATGGCAGCTCCACGACCGCGTACCTCCTTCGGTTGCTCGCCCGGAAGGCTCGAAGCCCTTTCGATCATGCATCGGGAGCCAGCCGGCCGCCACGCAGCGCCCGCCGCCCCACGCCGCATCGGCCCTCACGCAGCGCCGGTCGGCACCCGTTGAAGGGGTGCCGACCGGCGGCACCGCCGCGACCGTGAGGTCTGCGGCGGTGGCCGGGCCGGGCTCGTCAGCGGATCTGCATGCCGGAGATCGCCCGGGAGATGACCAGGCGCTGGATCTCCGAGGTGCCCTCGAAGATGGTGTAGATCTTGGCGTCCCGGTACCACCGCTCCACCGGGTGGTCACGCAGGAAGCCGGCCCCGCCGAGCAGTTGGACGGCCTTCTCGGTGACCGAGACGGCGACCTCGCCGGCCTTGAGCTTCGACATCGAGCCCTCGCCGGCGGTGAACGGCCGGTTGTTGCGCCCCATCCAGGAGGCCCGCCAGACCAGCAGCCGAGCCGCGTCGATCTCCATCTTCATGTCCGCGAGGGTGAACGCGACCGCCTGGTTGGTGATGATCGGACGACCGAACTGGACCCGGTCCTTGGCGTAGTCGAGGGCGTACTCGTAGGCGGCCCGGGCGACGCCGAGCGCCTGGGCGCCGACGGTGGGCCGGGACAGCTCGAAGGTCCGCATCGCGGCCTGACCGGAGGAACGCTGCCCGGACCGGGCGCGGGCCAGCCGCTCGTCGAGGGCCTCCTTGCCGCCGAGCAGGCAGCGACCCGGGACGCGGACGTCGTCGAGGAAGACGTCGGCGGTGTGCGAGGCCCGTAGGCCCAGCTTGCGCAGCTTGCGGGTGGCGCTGAGCCCGGGGGTGCCCGGCGGTACGACGAACGCTGCCTGACCGCGCGAGCCCAGTTCCGGTTCGACCGAGGCGACCACCACGTGCACCCCGGCGATCCCGCCGTTGGTGGCGTACGCCTTCTGCCCGCGCAGCACCCACTCGTCGGTGGCTTCGTCGTAGCTGGCCCGGGTGCGCATCGCGCCGACGTCCGAACCGGCCTCCGGCTCGCTGGAACAGAAGGCGGCGACGGCCGGGGAGTCGACGTCGCCGAAGCACTGCGGCACCCATTCGACCAACTGGTCGGGGGTGCCGGTGCCGTAGATCGCGGCGACCGCGAGCCCGGTGCCGAAGATGCTCAGGCCGATGCCGGCGTCACCCCAGAAGAGTTCTTCGCTGGCGATGGGCAGGGACAGGCCGGTCGGGTCGGCCCAGCAGGTGGCGAGGAACTCGAAGCCGTACAGCCCGACCTTCGCCGCCTCCTGGATCAGCGGCCACGGAGTCTCCTCGCGGGCGTCCCACTCGGCCGCGGCCGGGCGCACGACCTCGGCGGCGAAGCCGTGCACCCAGTCCCGCAGATCCCGCTGTTCCTCGTTCAGGTCGAGCGAGAACTCGACCATCTCAGGCCTTGGGGATGTCGAAGAGGTTCGCGATGTTGGCGGCGAGGCCCAGGTCGCCCTTTGCCTTGAGCTTGCCGGTCATGAACATCATGACCGGGTTGGCGCCACCGGAGACGACCTTGAGGAAGTCGACCGGGCCCAGGGTCAGGCTCAGCCGCGGGTCGTGCTGCGGGGTCTCGTTGACCGTGCAGGCACCGTCGGCGACGACCACCTCGTAGGTGTCGGTGCCGCCGTCGGGGGCGCCGGTGATGTTCCAGTGGATGACCGCGTTGGTCGAGCCGGCCCGGTCGGCCCGGAACAGCTGCGGCATCCGGCCGAAGACCTCACCGAGGATCTTGCCGCGCAGCTCGCCCGACATCACCTCGTTGAGCTTGCTGTCCGGCGTGGACTTGACGAGCTGAGCGAACTCCTTCGGGCCGACGTTGGCGAAGTTGGCCGGGTCGAAGTCAGTCATGGAAGCACCTCTCGGGCAGTGGTTACTCAGGCGTAACCTTACGTGTGAGTAGGTATGCTGGCAAGGTGTCCACCAGGCCCACCTTCAAGCGCTTACCCAGGGCCGTCCGCGAGCAACAGATGCTCGACGCGGCCGTCCGGGTCTTCTCCCGCCATGGGTACCACGGTGCCAGCATGGACGAGGTCGCGGAGCGTGCCGGCATCTCCAAACCCATGGTCTACGCCTATCTCGGCACCAAGGAAGAGCTCTTCATCGCCTGCCTGCACCGGGAGGCGACCCGGATGATGGAGGCGATCGCCGGGGCCGCCGTGCCCGGCCTGCCAGCCGACGAACGGCTCTGGCACGGGCTGCGGGCGTTCTTCGGGTTCGTCGGCGCACACCGCGACGGCTGGGCGGTGCTCTACCGGCAGGCGCAGGCCGAACGAGCGTTCGCCGACGAACTGGCCGGGATGCGGGCGAGGATCGTCGAGGTGGTCGTCGGGATGCTCGACCACGCACTGCGCGCCGAAGGGCGCGAGGTGGCCGAAACCGAACTGGAAGTGGTCGCGTACGCCCTGGTCGGCGCTACCGAGTCGCTCGGTGACTGGCTTGCCGACCACCCGGAGGCCGACCCGGAGAAGACCGCCACCCGGATGATGAACGTCGCCTGGCTCGGCGCGGGGCAACTCCTGCACGGCGTCACCTGGCATCCGCCCGAGCAGTAAGGAAGGGCACCTTATTAACGCCTGGTGTAGAGGAAGGGCCCCCTTTTAACATTCGCCGTCCGTGCCGCGCGCGGCCCGACGGTGGGCGCGGTGCCGCAGCCAGCGGATCAACTCCAGCCCCAGGGTGATCGCGAGCGACAGACCGATCCCCGCCAGGATCCCGTGCAGCGGGTGACGTTCGAAGGCGAGCCCGCCGAAGACACCGAGCAGCACGCAGTAGCAGGCCCAGCTGACCGAGCCGATCAGGTCGAACAGGAGGAACGACCGCACGGGGTAGCGGACCGCTCCCATGGTCAGGGTGACCGCCGTACGCCCGCCGGGGACATAGCGGGCGGCGACCAGGATCATGCCGCCGCGTCGGTCCACGGCCCGCCGGGCCCACTCCGATCCGGCCCGGCGGCGGCTGTCGACCGGCGAGTGGTCGAGCTTGCGCGAGCCGCCGCCGCGCCCCACGGCGTACGAGAGGTGGTCGCCGGCGGCGGCGCCGAGCGTGGCCACCACGAGCAGCAGCGCGAGGTTCGGCTCACCGCCGGTGGCGAGCACGGTGGCCGTGATGACCGCCGCCTCGGCCGGCACCAGCGGGAAGATCGCGTCGACCGTGGTGAGCCCGAACAGCAGCAGGTACACCCAGGGCGAGGTGAGGGTCTGCCGGAGCAGGTCGATCGCGGCTTCCATGCCTCCATGCTCGGGGCACCGGCTGTTAAGAAGGGGCCCTTCCTCTACACCAGGCGTTAATAAGGTGCCCTTCCTTACACCCTCGCGAGCAGCTTCTTGTCGGTGGCGGTGGGGCCGTGGGAGGTGAGCACGACGGGTGCGCCGAGCGCCTCGCCGACCGCCTGCGGCCAGTCGGACGGCGAGTCGTCGTCGTACACCGGGCGGGCGCGCAGCAGCCGGGCGGTCAGTGCGGCCTGCCGGTCGAGATCACCGGGCGGGCCGGGCAACAGCCGGTCCAGCCCTTCGTAACGGCGGCAGATGCGCAGGTCGAGGCCGCGTTCGGCGAGATCCAGGTGGGTCAGCGCCAGGCCGTCGACCCCACCGGCGGCCGCCAGGGCGTACGCGTGCGCGACCGCGTCGAAGTGACCGAACCGGAAGCGTCCCTGCCACGGGTTGGTCGGGTTGTGCGGATCGGTCAGCGGCAGGGTCGGATCCTCGGTGACCAGCGGTCCCGGCCCGTGTCGGGTGGTGACCGTCCGCAGCACCCCGAGTCGGCTCGCCGCCCCCGCCTGCCCGGCCTCGGTCAGCAGCGCCTCGGCGTTGGCGAAGGTGGTGGTGCTCCACGTCGTGTACGGGTGGAAGCCGTGCCACTCGTCCAGCAGCACCCCCTGCGCGCCCTCGAACACGCACGGCCCGGCCCGCAGTGCCCCGGCCAGCCAGGAGCGGTCGACGACCGCGACCCGTTCGGCGAAGGCGGTGAAGGCCGGCAGGCAGTCGTCGACCGGTGGTGCGTCCAGCGGGCCCAGTTCGGCGGTGAGCCGGTCCCGCAGCGCGGTCAACCGGCGGCGTAGCCGCTTCGGGCTGCGGCAGTCGGCCACCCGGGGCGCCTCGTCGGGGTGGGCGAGACCGTACGCGACGGCCTCACCCACCCCCAGCCCGCAGGAGCCGTGCCGGTCGGCTCCCCGGGACAACTCCCGCGCCCGGTTCGCGGCCCGGTGGTACGGGGTGGCCAGCAGCGCCTCCCCGTCCACGGTCAGCCGGTCGAGCGCGTCGGGCACCCCGACGTCGGCGAGGTGATCGGCCTCGGCGGCCAGCGCCAGCGGGTCGACGACGACGTGCCGGGACAGGTGCGTCCACACGCCGGGGTGGAACGTGCCCGCGCCGAACTGGGCGAAGGTGTGGTGCCGCCCGTCGGGCAGGACGACGTTGTGCGCCGCCTGCGCGCCCCCGTTGAAGCGGACCACGGTGTGCACCGGCCGGGTCGCGCAGAGCCAGTCCACGACCGTGCCCTTCCCGGCGTCGCCGTACCCGAGGTCGACCACGATGGTGTGTTCGTCGTCCAGCCCGTCCCGGCCCGTCATCAGCCCGTTCACAGCCGCACGACTCCGCCACGGCCGGTCCCGGTGGCCGGCAGCCGGGACGTCTCGGTGCGTCGGCCGGTGTTGCCGATGCGGGCCAGCGCCTTCGACACGGTGCCGGTGGCCGTCGAGCCGGCCCGGTGCAGGTCGCGCAGGCCGGTGTCGAGGTCGATGGCCTGCTCGCCGAGGCCGACGGTGAGCGCGATGGTCTCGCAGACCGCGTCCAGGTCGTCGAGTTCCAGGGTGTTCTGGCCGAGCAGCCCGCGCCAGAAGTCGAGCACCTTGCGGTTACCGGCGTAGTGGCTGCCGGCGGGGAGCAGGTAGTAGGTGTCCCAGCGCCGGGTCACCTCGTCGACGATCTGCTGCACCGGCATGTCCTTGCGCAGGCCGCCGCCGATCCACCGACTCACCTCGGCCGACTTCACCTTCGAGTACGCCAGTTCGTCGCCGATGATGAACAGGTAGCCGCGGCGGCCACGCTTTTCCCAGCTGTCGGTGACGGTGTGCCGGGCCATGAAGTAGAGCGCGAGCTCGTACGACTCCATCATCTGGCCGCCACCGCCGCCCTCCAGCACGATCCGGCCGAGGTCGTCGTCCATCCGGTTGTCGGACTCGAACTGGCCCACCTGCAACGGCACCCGGTCACAGGTGGCGTCGCCGATCGCGCCGAACATGATCTGCGGGTCGCGGGCGTACCCCTGACGCAGCAGCAGACCCAGCAGCTGCGGCAGCTTGGCCTGGAGCGTACGGGGCACGTGCCCCATCGAGCCGGTCACGTCGAAGAGCACGGCGACCGGGGTCGACTGCGGGTGCTCGGCGGAGTCGCGGCTCTCCCGCATCGCGTCGCGCGGGTCCAGCGCCGGGTGCACCTTCCGGGCTCCGCTGTCGCTGTAGGCGAACGCGCTGGTGCCGGTGGCCCGGCGGTACCGGTCGGCGGCGTCGTATACGTCGGTGGACCACATTCCGCTGCCCATGGCAGCCTCCTTAGGGGTTGAGGGTGAAGGGTCGGAAGGTGCGGGGGCCGTAGAGGCGTTCCAGCACCTCGTCGAGTTCGCCGAGTAGTTGCCAGGCGTCGTGCGGGCGGGCGGTCAGGTGGGGCTGCTGGCAGCCCTTGACGAAGGCGCGCAGTTCGGCCGGCGCGTGCCGCCCCATCAGCCAGGCCATGCAGCGCACCGCCATGGCGATGTCGGTGCCCGGTCCGGCGGGGTGGCGATCGGTGACCTCGGGCGGGTACCAGTCCTGGTAGTCGGGGACCAGCGCCGGCACGACGCCGCCGGTGTCCGTGGAGAAGCACCAGTCGACCAGGACGACGCCGTGCGCGTCCGGCTCGATCAGCACGTGCGGCGGCAGCACCGCACCGTGCACCAGGCCGGCCCGGTGGGCCAGGCCGAGCGCCACCAGCAGCCGCCGCCACATCCAGGCCACGTCCCGGGCGTCCAGCCCGTCCGGGTACGCCCGCCGCACCTCGATGAGGCTGTGCAGGCGGGGGGCGGTGGCGATGACGTTGATCCGCCGTTCCGCCCCGGTGGCCGCGTCCCGGTGGGCGAAGCTGTCGACCAGCCGAGGCACGTACGGCAGCCAGCGCGGGTCACCGTGCTCGGCGAGCCGACGCAGCGCGCGTTCCTCCTGGAGCATCAGGTCGTTGTCGTTGGCGGCACGGGGCAGCTTGAGCAGCCGGTCGTCGCCGACGTCGTACAGGTCGGCGAGGTCACCGCAGTGCGCCGGCCGGCCACAGCGGTAGCCGTTCAGCTCGGTCACGTGGCGGCTCCGCCAGCGGGTGGTCACCTCGACGAAGGCTGCGGTGGCCTCGGCCTGGAGGCCGGGCCCGGCCAGGCTGAGCCGGTCGGGGTGCAGGGCGGCGACCAGTTCCCGGTAGCGGCGTTCCGGTGCGTCGACACCGAACAGTTCCTCGTCGTCGCGGGCCGCGCCGACCAGCCGGATCGCTTCGGCGGTGGTCATCGCACCGCCTCCTCGCGGGCCGGACGCAGCAGCGCCGGGTGCAGCAACTGGGCGTCACCGGCCCGGTAGAGCCGCGCCCGCGGGCCGCCTCGGCTGCCGCCGCGTTCGGTGCTCGCACCGGTGCTCTCCACGAAGCCGGGCACCGACAGCACCTTGCGGTGGAAGTTGCCCGCGTGCAGCGGCTGCCCCCAGACCGTCTCGTAGACCGACCGCAGCTCGCCGATGGTGAACTCGGGCCCCAGGAAGCGGGTGGCCAGCGGGGTGTATTCCAGCTTCGACCGGGCCCGCTCCAGCCCGTCGGCGACGATCTGGCGGTGGTCGAAGGCGAGCTCCCGGTTGGCCAGCCCGCTGACCGGCAGCCAGACCGCCTCGTCGGCGTCGGTGCCGGCCGCCGCGTCGGGCAGGTCCGGCGCGAAGGCGAGGTGCGCGACCGAGACGATCCGCATCCTCGGGTCGCGCTCGGGCGCGCCGTAGCTGGCCAACTGCTCCAGGTGTACGCGGCCGAGCCGGTCGTCGCCGAGGCCGGTCTCCTCGGCCAGCTCCCGCCGCGCCGCGCCGGCCAGGTCCTCGTCGGGTCGGACGAAGCCGCCGGGCAGGGCCCAGTGACCCGCGTAGGGCTGCTCGCCGCGGCGGATCAGCAGCAGGTGCAGCGCGCCGTCGCGGATGGTCAGGGCGACCACGTCGACGGTGACCGCGATGGCGGGATAGTCCCGCGGGTCGTACGCGGCGAGGAAGTCCTGCTCATTCACCATGGGGTCACTCTCACTCCGAGAACATCTCTATGTGAGAACAACTTAGCGCGAAAACGAGGGCCGGGCAAGTGCCCGACCCTCGGTCAGCGGACGGTGCCCACCAGATGGGGACGTCCCCGCTGGTCATGCAGCGCGAAATCCCAGTCGTCACCCTGCCGCCCGGCGCTGAACGCGACAGTGCTGGGCAGCGACACCGGGAGCTTGAACGCCACCTGCACCGTGTACGCCTCCGGCAGGCGGCTCTCCAGCGCGGCCAGGCACCGCGCCTTCGTCCACATGCCGTGTGCGATCGGCCGGGGGAAGCCGAGCAGTCGCGCACCCAGCCGGGAGGTGTGGATCGGGTTGTGGTCGCCGGAGACCCGGGCGTACTCCGTACCGATGCGGGGTTCGACCCGCCACCGGGCGGAAGCGGCCGGCGGCGCGGGCGGCTCCGCCCGGTCGCGCCGCTCACCGCCGCTCGGTGTGCGCTGCCGCCAGAGGTACGTCGACACGCCGTGCCACACCTCCTCCCCGTCGACCGAGCCGACGAGTACGACATCCACCTGCCGCCCCCGGTCGTGCGGACGCAGGTTCTCCGCCCAGGCGGTGAAGTCCAGCCGGTCCGTGACCGTGATCGGCCGGTGCACGGTGATCCGGTTGCCGATGTGCACCACCCCGGTCAGCGGGATCGGGAACTCCGGCGCGGTGATCAGGCGCAGCGCCAGCGGGAAGCCCATGACGTGCGGAAAGGTCGCCGGCAGCGGGTCGGCCAACCGGAATCCACAGACCCGGTCGTAGTCGGCCAGCCGCTGCGGATCCACGGCCACCCCACCCACCGCCAGCTCGACCGCCGGCACGTCGGCACCGCGCCGGCCGCCGAGTCCGGGCAGCGTGCCCAGCAACGCCCGCCGGTACAGCGGCCCCGGCGCGGGTAGCCGGGACAGCTCCACCCGGGCCCGAGCCGCCGGCTGCCCGGCCTCGGAGACGGCAGCAGGCCCCACGACCGACGCGGCCGCACTGGTCAGGTCCTGCGTGACCCCCGGATCGGGGCCCGCACCGGCGCGCGCGGCGGCGCTGCTCAGGTCCTGGGTGGCGTCCACATCACGGCGTTCGTCGGCGAACGCGGCGGCCAGGATCTCCGGGGTCAGCGCCTCCGTCGGCCCGTCGATCAGCTCGCCGACCGACAGGTCGTCGGAGGGCTCCTCGTGCGGACTGCGCCGGGCCATCACGCCCCCAACAGGCTCTGGCCGCAGACGCGGACCACGTTGCCGCTGATCGCGCCGGACGCCGGCCAGGCCAACCAACTGATCGTCTCGGCGACGTCCACCGGCAGCCCACCCTGGGCGAGGCTGTTCATCCGGCGACCGGCCTCCCGCACCACAAGCGGAATCCGGGCGGTCAGCCGGGTCTCGATGAACCCGGGCGCGACCGCGTTCACGCTGATCCGCCGCTCCCGCAGCGCCGGGGCCAGCGAGTCGACCAGCCCGATCACCCCGGCCTTGCTGGTGGCGTAGTTGGTCTGACCCCGGTTGCCGGCGATCCCGGCGATCGAGGAGACACCGACGATCCGCCCACCGGCCGGAATCAGCTCCCGCTCCAGCAGCAGGTCGTTGATCCGCTCCTGGCTGGACAGGTTGACGTCGATGACCTGGTTCCAGCGGTCGGCGTCCATCCGGCCGAGGGTCTTGTCCCGGGTGATGCCGGCGTTGTGCACCACCACGTCCACCCGCCCGTGCCGGCCGGCCAGATACTCGGCGAGCCGGGTCGGCGCGTCGGCGGCGGTCAGGTCGAGCTGTACGGCGCTCGCGCCGATCTCGTTGGCCACCGAGGCCAACTCGTCCCCGGCGGCCGGGACGTCCAGCGCCAGCACGGTCGCGCCGTCGCGGGCCAGCACCCGGGCCAGCGCTGCGCCAATCCCCCGGGCCGCCCCGGTCACCAGCACCACCTGCCCGTCGAGCGGGCGCTCCCAGTCCACCGGCGCGGTGGCCTGGCCGGCACCGACCCGGATCACCTGACCCGAGACGTACGCGGACCGGCCGGAGAGCAGGAAGCGCAGGGTCGCCTCCAGGCTGGTCCAGGTGCCCTCGTCGGCCTCGCGGGTGACGTGGACCAGCTGGGCGGTGATGCCCCGGCCGAACTCCTTGCCGATGCTGCGGGTCAGCCCTTCGAGGGCGCGCTGGGCGGTCGCCTCACGGGGCGTGGCGCATTCGTTCGGCGGGGTGCCCAGCACGATCACCCGACCGCTGGGCTGCACCGCCCGCGCCTGCGGGTGGAAGAACTCGTAGAGCTGGCGCAGCTCGGTCGAGTCGGTGATGCCGGTAGCGTCGTAGACGAGGGCGGCGTTGTCGGGCGTACGGCCGGTTGTCGGGTCGGGCACGGCGGTGGCCGGATCGCGCAGGGCGAGCCCGGCGGCGGCCAGGATCCTGCCCACCGGTTCGGTGAGGCGACCGCCGGAGGCGGAGCCGAGCAGGACCGGCCCGGGAAGAATGGGCTCGCCGGGGGCGTACCGGCGCAGCCGCGGCGGATCGGGCAGGCCGAGGCGCTTGACCAGCGCCCGACCGGCGCCCGACTGGACGAAGCTCGCGTACCTGTCGCTCATAGGCGTAGCCTACTGGTGAGTAAGGTGCGGGCAACCCTTTCGAGGAGGCGGATCGTGCAGAACGTTCGACGGGTCGCGGTGATCGGCGGTAACCGCATCCCCTTCGCCCGCTCCAACTCCCGCTACGCCAGCGCCAGCAACTCCGACATGCTCGGTGCCGCGCTGGACGGCCTGATCGCCCGCTTCGGGCTGGCCGGGCAGCAGATCGGCGAGGTGGTCGCCGGTGCGGTGCTGAAGCACTCCAAGGACTTCAACCTCACCCGCGAGGTGGTGCTCGGCTCCAAGCTCGACCCGCGCACCCCCGCGTACGACATCCAGCAGGCCTGCGGCACCGGTCTGGAAGCCGCCATCCTGGTCGCCAACAAGATCGCCCTCGGGCAGATCGAGGTGGGCATCGCCGGTGGCGTCGACACCACCTCCGACGCCCCGCTCGCCATCAACGAGGACCTGCGCCGCACCCTGCTCAAGCTCAACTCCGCCCGGACCCTCGGCGAGCGCCTGAAGATCGCCGCGAAGCTGCGCCCGGCCCAGCCGTTCAAGCCGGAGATCCCGCGCAACGCCGAGCCGCGTACCGGACTGTCCATGGGCGAGCACGCCGCCCAGACGGCGCTGCGCTGGAACGTCGACCGGCAGGCGCAGGACGAGTTGGCGCTACGGTCGCATCAGCGGCTCGCCGCCGCGTACGACCGGGGGTTCTTCGACGACCTGATGACCCCCTACCTGGGGCTCACCCGCGACCAGAACCTGCGCCCCGACACCACCCTGGAGAAGCTCGGCACCCTCAAGCCGGCCTTCGGCGCCAAGGGCCCGGACGCCGAGCGGGCCACCATGACCGCCGGCAACTCCTCCCCGCTGACCGACGGCGCCTCCACGGTGCTGCTGGCCAGCGAGCAGTGGGCCGCCGAGCACAACCTGCCGGTGCTGGCCTGGTTCACCTGGTCGGAGACGGCCGCGGTGGACTTCGTCCACGGTGACGAGGGCCTGCTGATGGCACCCACGTACGCGGTGCCCCGGCTGCTCGCCCGAGCCGGCCTGACCCTTCAGGACTTCGACTACTACGAGATCCACGAGGCGTTCGCCTCCCAGGTGCTGGCCACCCTCGCGGCCTGGGAGTCGCCGGAGTTCTGCAAGGACAAGCTCGGCCTGGACGCCCCGCTCGGTGCGATCGACACCGACAAGCTCAACGTGAACGGCTCGTCGCTGGCCGCCGGGCACCCGTTCGCCGCCACCGGCGGACGGATCGTCGCCACCCTTGCCAAACTGCTCGCCCAGAAGGGCAGCGGTCGCGGACTCATCTCGATCTGCGCCGCCGGCGGCCAGGGCGTGACCGCCATCCTGGAACGCTGATCGTCAGGGCTCGTCGGCGTGTCGACTCGCGTTGATCCGGTCGGACGGTCGTCGCCCGGGTCGGGCAGCCAGCCCAGGAACCGCCCGTAGAGGTTCGCGGGCGGCACCTGGCGCAGATCCGACACCGCATCGACCAGCTGGGTGGCGAGGTAGACCGCGAGCGCAACCCGCTCGCCCGCGTACCGATCCAACAGCCGACGCCGCCGGTCGGGGCACGGCCACGGCCGCCCGCAGCCGGTGCAGTCCCAACCTGGTCGGGCCGGCACATGCGCGACCCAGGTGGGGGCGACACTGAGCCGTACGGCGTCGAGCCGGGCCAGCACCCGACGCTGCCGTGGACCGCGCGGATCGCCGAGATCGACGCCGCGCAGCCGGACCCACACCCCGTCGCTGTGCCGCTCCCGGCGACCGATCTCCACGATCCGCAACGTCAGCGTGCCCAGGCCGTAGCAGTAGTGCTGCTCGGGCACCTCCACCACCGCGCCAACCCGCAACGGTGGCCCGCCGGTCAGTCCCATCTCCCGCTCCTGTCAGGCGAGGGGCGGGCGCACGGCACGGCCACCGGGCCGCAGGGGGATTGCGGCCACAGGCGGGGGACCTGCCGGGCGGCGGGCGTGCGCCCGCCCCGTCACGGACCGGTGCGGGCAGGCTCGACCCGACACCGGAGTACGACCGGGAGCGGCCACGATGGACACGCCACGCCCATCACCGGGTACGCGCCGAGCGCGTTCGGTGGTAGACAGAAGGGGAGTCGATCCCCGGGTGCGTCCAGCGTGACTGCTCCCTTCGACTCGTTCCGGACCGGGAGTGGGAGAGGCCGCCAAACCGCCCCACCCCGGTCCCTCTTCTTTGGCGACTGTGACGCCGCCATCACTGCACGTACAAGCAGCATGCATGCATGGCGGCGTTCATGCAAGCTTGCATTTTCTGGATTTCTCGCAGACTCTTGGGTTGCAGCTAAGGAGGCGACATGGTGAAGGCGGCGACACTTCGCGCTCAGTGGCTCGGCCAGCAGCTCCGGGAGATGCGCGAGTCAGCCGGGCTGACCCTCAAAGACGTGGGCGACTACATCAATCGCAACGCCTCGACCGTCAGTCGCCTTGAATCCGGTGTCGTGGCGGCCCGCGTGCCAGAAGTGCTCGCCTACCTCGACATCTGCGGTGTGGACGATGGTCGGCGTCGCGCCGACCTGACCACCATGGCGAAGGATGTCTGGCAGAAGGGCTGGTGGGACGGCTTTGCCGCCGACGTTGTCGGCTCGCTGATCGACTGGATCTGGCTAGAGAGTCGGGCGACGGAGATCTACTCCTTCGACGTCGCCGTGCTGCCCGGCCTGCTGCAAACCAGGGCATATGCCGAGGCGATCATCCGTGCGGTGGACATCGACGCCACCGAGGAGCAGATCAACCGCTATGTCGAGATCCGGCTCGCCCGTCAGCGCCGACTCTACGGCGACGAGTCGGTGAAGCTCTCTGCCATCATCGACGAAGGTGCCCTCCGCCGGACCGTGGGCGGGCCCACCGTGATGCGGGCGCAGCTTGAGCACCTGTCCACGATGGCTGTGCGCAGCCACATCGAGCTGCTGGTGTTGCCGTCCGCCGCAGGCGAGCATCCGAGCCCCGAGGGAAGCTTCAACCTCTTCCAGATGCGTCCGCCGTATCCGCTTGCCGGGTGTATCTGGACGCCTGCCGGCAACATCGTGATCGAAGGTGGCATGGCGGAGTCCTTGCTCCGGACCTACGATCGGCTTCGCGGGCTGGCTCTCCCCGCGCAGACAGGGCTCGCACTCGTGTCTGAACTGATCGATCAGTTGGAGTAGACGGCAATGAGGCACACGGCGGCATCCGCGCTACTACTGCCGCCGGTGGCTTGGCACGTGAGCACGAGGAGCCCGAGCGGCGGCGGCAACTGTGTCGAGGCCGGACCGATTCTCGATGGCAGTGGCCGGGTGGCCGTCCGCGACAGCAAGGACCGCACCGGTCCCGTACTCATCTGTGCCTCCGACAGTTGGCACAGCTTCCTCTCCGCGCTCCGCCGCGGTGACTTTGCGTAGGGCGCGACCAGAGTTGCCAATGCCCCGACTTGAGCTGGTCGGGAGGCATTGTTAGTCGTCTCTACTGTGGACCACAGCCTGCGCCCCGGAGCCACCGGCGGCGCGCTACCAAGGAGTGGTCATGACTGGTCAAGCCCTGCTCCGCACCTCCATCGTCGCCCTGACTGCCGCGCTCGTGGTCAGCGGCTGCACGTCCGCTGACACCAGCCCGGAGTCCGCCTCCAACGCGGCCCCCAGCGCACCCGCAACTGCCGAGTCGACCGACGCCTCCGACCCCACCGCCGCTGCCGAGCCGACTCCCGCTTCCGCGCCCACCGCAGTCGATGCGACCAACGGCGGTTCTACCGACGGTGGTGCGACGGGAGGCGGCTCCACCGGCAACTCGACCGGGGGCGGCTCGACCGGCGGGGGACAGTCCGGGGCGAAGTCGGGCACCGGGCCGACCATCACCTACTTCCGGGTTGCCCAGAAGCCCTCCTGCCCGGCCGGGACGAACGTCAACCCGATCCCCGGCACGCCGGTCGTCCTGGAGTGGAAGGTCGGCAACGTCGACTCCGTCGCCCTCTCCGTCGACGGTCAGGGCGTGTACGCCGACAACTACCCGCCCACCGGCAGTGAAACGCTGACTTTCCCCTGCGGAGGGGCCGGGGGTGACGTGCAACGGCACACCTACCAGCTGACCGTACGAAACTCCCACGGCAAGCAGTCGAAGACCCTGGTGGTGACGGCGACCGTGAATGAGGTGCCGGAAGTCTGACCCGGTCGCTCAATGGGTCCGCCAGGAGTGTCGGGTCCCGCTCCTGCTTAGCTCCTGCCCTATCGCGCGTCCTCACCCCTGACCGGGAACCGTCACTGCTGGTGAGGGGCGGTCGAGGGCTGGCTGGTGGGTGCCGGAGAATGGGCGGGTGACGACGATCCCGAACGTGCTCGCCAACCGGTACGCCTCGCCCGAACTGGTCGCCCTCTGGTCCCCGGAGGAGAAGATCCGGCTGGAGCGGCGGCTCTGGCTCGCCGTGCTCCAGGCCCAGCGGGACCTCGGCGTGTCGGTGCCCGACGGAGTGGTCGAGGCGTACGAGCGGGTGTTGGACGACGTCGACCTGGACTCGATCGCGGCGCGGGAGCGGGTGACCCGCCACGACGTCAAGGCGCGGATTGAGGAGTTCAGTGCGCTGGCCGGGCACGAGCACGTGCACAAGGGGATGACCTCCCGGGACCTCACCGAGAACGTCGAGCAGCTTCAGGTACGCCGGTCGCTGGAGCTGATCCGGGATCGGGTGGTGGCCACGCTGGCCCGGCTGGCCTGGCACGCGCACGAGTACTCAGAGGTGGTGATGGCCGGGCGGTCGCACAACGTCGCGGCGCAGGCCACCACGCTGGGCAAGCGCTTCGCGTCGGCCGCCGAGGAGCTGATCATCGCGTACGAGCGGCTGACCGACCTGATCGACCGCTACCCGCTGCGAGGGATCAAGGGGCCGGTGGGCACCGCTGCCGACCAGTTGGACCTCTTCGACGGTGACGCCGAGAAGGTGGCCGAGTTGGAGCGGCGGGTCGCCGAACACCTGGGCTTCAACCGGGTGCTGGACAGTGTCGGGCAGGTCTACCCGCGTTCGCTCGACTTCGACGTGCTCTCCGCGCTGGCGCAGACCGCTGCCGCGCCGTCGTCGCTGGCCACCACGATCCGGCTGATGGTCGGTCAGGAGTTGGCCACCGAGGGCTTCAAGCCCGGCCAGGTCGGCTCCAGCGCCATGCCGCACAAGATGAACACCCGCTCGTCGGAACGGGTGAACGGCTTCGCGGTGATCATCCGTGGGTACCTGTCGATGGTCGGTGAGCTGGCCGGCGACCAGTGGAACGAGGGCGACGTCTCCTGCTCGGTGGTACGTCGAGTAGCCCTGCCCGACGCCTTCTTCGCCGCCGACGGGCTGTTCCAGACCTTCCTCACCGTGCTGGACGAGTTCGGTGCGTACCCGGCGGTGATCAACCGGGAGTTGGAGCGCTTCCTGCCCTTCCTGGCCACCACCAAGATCCTGGTGGCGGCCGTCCGCCGAGGCGTCGGCCGGGAAACCGCCCACGAGGCGATCAAGGAACACGCGGTCGCCGTTGCCCTGGCCATGCGCGAGCAGGGCAGCCCCGACAACGACCTCTTCGACCGCCTGGCCGCCGACCCCCGCCTGGGCCTGTCCCGCCCCGAGATCGACGCCCTGGTAGCCGACCGCGCCGCCTTCGTCGGCGCCGCCCCCGCCCAGATCCAGGCGGTGACCACCCGCATCTCCAAGATCGTCCAGTCCCACCCCCAAGCCGCCACCTACACCCCACCCCCCATCCTCTAACCCCTCCCACCCCCACCCCGCGCGCCCCACCCCGACGCACCCAGCCCTGCGCACCCAGCCCCGCGCACCCAGCCCCGCGCACCCAGCCCCGCCGCTCCACCCTGCGCACCCAGCCTGCGCGTCGATCATGCACTTTCCGTCGGGACATCAGCGGACAAAAGCCACATAGCGGCGACCCAAAGTGCAAGATCGGCGCGCGCAGCATCGTGCGGGCAAGGGCTGCGGGCAGGGGTGAGGACGTCGCGCGGGCAGGGCTGCGGACAGGGCGCGCGAGGGCACTTCGTGAACCCGCACTCCCTTCACACCCCCTCCCCGCGCGCCGATCTTGCACTTTCTGTCGGGGCGTAAGCGAGCGAAAGCCGCAAAACGGCGACTGAAAGTGCAAGATCGACGGGGCGAGGGCCGTGGGGCTGGAGGGTCGAGGCGAGGGTTGCGGGCAGGGGCCGTGGGGCAGGGCCTCGCGGGTCGAGCGCGTGGGCGGCAGGGCGTGGGTTAGCTGTCGCGGGTGGGGGTTTCGGCGGCGGTGCGGAGGTTGGGGGCGCTGGCGGGTTCGGCGATGCCGCCGGGAGTGCTGGCGAAGGACGGGTCGTTGGCGGTTTCGGCGGCGATGAGTGGCTGGTCGGGGGGCATGACGTCGGGGACCTTGGGTGCCACGATCACGGCGGTGCCGTAGGCGCAGATCTCCATCCACATCTCGCCGCAGTCGCGGCTGTCGAACCGCATCCCCACCACGGCGTTCGCGCCGAGCCGGCGGGCCTCTTCGCCGAGTCGGGCCACCGAGTCGGTACGCCAGCGGGTGAGGTTGTCCGGTGCCATCGGGTCGTACGCGCCACCGCGCAGGTTCTTCACGCCCTCGCGGTACGGGTTGCGGGTCCTGGCCATCGAGGAGACCACCTCGCCGAGGATCTGGCGGATCTCGTAGCCGGGAAGTTGATCCGTCGTCACGACCAGCACGTTTTCGATGCTGGCAGCCTCCGACGCCCGGCAACGTGAGCCGCGTTCACCTGCTCGGATGCTGAAAAACAGCGCGGCGCGGACGGCGGGCGCGTTGCCCACCTTCCGCGCCGCATCGGACGCTTTCGGTCAGACACCGGCCACCGAGGTGATCCAGGCCCGGTTGAAGGCGACACTGCCGTAGTTCTGGATGCTCTGGCCGTCGGCGGTGGAGGCGACGCCGACCTGGGCGCCGTTGTAGAACTGCGGGCCGCCCGAGTCGCCCCGCCAGGCGTTGCCGTTGATCCGGGTGCTGCGGATCGCCTGCCCGCCGTACGCGTCGGTGACGTTGGTGCTGGTCACCCGGACCGACGCGGTCTTGAGCTGGGGCGAGGCGGAGCAGCCGCTGTAGCAGGTCATGCCCCAGCCGAAGATGGTGTTGGTCGAGTTGACCGGCGGGTTGCTGTTGGCCAGCGTGACGTAGCTGGTGCTCACCGAGCTGGACAGGCGCATCAGGGCCAGGTCGTAGCGGCCGTAGGTGGCGCTGACGGTGCGGGTGACGCCGCCGGAGCCGTAGTAGACGCTGCCCACTCGCACGGACATGGTGCCGCCGAGGCAGTGCCGCGCGGTCAGCACCCACTGCGGGGCGATGATCGTGCCGGAGCAGGTGAACGAGCCGTTGCTGAACACCGCCGCGGCCCACGGCGCGGAGGAGACGGTCCCGCCGCCGATGATGTACGGGCCGACGGGCGCGGCGACGGCGCCGGAGCTGGCGCCGAGCACGCCGGCCAGGGCTGTGGCGAGGACCGCGAGCAGGGATCGGATGCGCATCGGTAGGGCTCCTTCGGGGATCGCGGGACCCGGGTGGCCGGGTCGACCTGCGGTGACGGGCGGGGGTGGTCCGTCACCGCGACACCGATAAATCGATGTCTGACGATGTACCGTAGGGCTGGGTGAGGTGTTTCACAAGAGGTTCATTCAAACAAGTTGATGTAACAGCCGGATTTCCCCATGTCGGTGCGACAGTGCTCGGTGTCCACCTTCGGTCAAGACCTGCCGAGCCGTCCTCATGTGGTGCGTTACGCGACCCGCCGAGAGATCGGGCAACAATGCCGTATCGGGACAGCAACGAACCCGTATCGTTCTCCAAAGGGCCAGGCGGGTGGCCGCGAGCCGCGCCTCGACGCCCTCCCACCGGTGCGTCCGGTGCGACATCTGCCAGGTAGGCTGGCTGCGCTCGCCCGTTGTGGGTCGGCACCCAACTGCGTACACAGTCAGGAGTGCCCAGTGCCTCGCGTCGTCGTCGACGTCATGCTCAAGCCCGAGATCCTCGATCCGCAGGGCCAGGCCGTCGCAAACGCGCTGCCCCGGCTCGGTGTCAACGATGTCGCCTCGGTGCGGATCGGTCGGCGCATCGAGATCGATTTCACCGGTGAACCGGACCTGGACCGGGCCCGGGAGATCGCCGACAAGCTGCTCGCCAACCCGGTCATCGAGGACTTCACCGTCCACCTGGTCGAGGCCGACGAGCCCGCGGAAGCCCGGTCGTGACCGCGCGGGTCGGTGTGGTGACCTTCCCCGGCTCGCTCGACGACGGGGACGCCGCTCGGGCTGTCCGGATCGCGGGCGCCCAGCCCGTACGCCTCTGGCACGGTGACCCGGAGCTGCACGGGGTGGACGCGGTCGTCCTGCCCGGCGGCTTCTCCTACGGTGACTACCTGCGTTGCGGGGCCATCGCCCGGTTCGCCCCGGTGATGGAGACCATCGTCGACGCCGCCGCCGGCGGGCTGCCCGTGCTCGGCATCTGCAACGGCTTCCAGATCCTCTGCGAGGCCCACCTGCTGCCCGGCGCGCTCACCCGCAACCAGCACCTGCACTTCCGCAACCGCGACCAGATCCTGCGCATCGAGTCGGCGGGCACCGCCTGGACGAACGCCTTCCAGCCCGGCCAGGAGGTGTTGATCCCGGTCAAGAACGGCGAGGGTTGCTACGTCGCCGACCCCGCGACGCTGGACGCCCTCGAAGCCGAGGGTCGGGTCGTCGCCCGCTATGTCGGCGTCAACCCGAACGGCTCTCAGCGGGACATCGCGGCCATCACCAACCCGGCCGGCAACGTGGTCGGCATCATGCCGCATCCCGAGCACGCGGTGGAGGCGCTCACCGGCCCCTCCCTCGACGGCCTCGGCTTCTTCACCTCGGTGCTCAAGCACCTGGTGGGGGCGCCGGCGTGACCGTCCGCGTCGGGATCATCGGTCGGCTCACCCGCCCGTACGGCGGCGAGCGCAACGAGGAGAGGTCATGACTACGCATCCGGACCCGGTACGGGAGACCCCGGAGGCAGTCCCGGCCACGCCGGCACAGCCGGTCCAGCCATATCCGGCCGCCGCACCGGCCCGGCATGCCTCCGGGCAGGCCGACTGGGCGGACCGGGTGGACACCGTGCCGCGCGCCGAGGGCACCCCGGAGGAACTCCAGCCGTACGCCGAACTGGGGCTCCGGGACGACGAGTACGACCGCATCCGGCACATCCTGGGCCGTCGGCCCACCCAGTCCGAGCTGGCGATGTACTCGATCATGTGGAGCGAGCACTGCTCCTACAAGTCGAGCAAGGTGCACCTGCGCCAGTTCGGCGAGAAGGCCCCGCCGAGTGACCGGCTGCTCGCCGGCATCGGGGAGAACGCCGGTGTGGTGCGGGTCTCCGACGAGCTGGCGGTGACCTTCAAGGTCGAGTCGCACAACCACCCGAGCTTCGTCGAGCCGTACCAGGGCGCGGCGACCGGCGTCGGCGGCATCGTCCGCGACATCCTCGCCATGGGTGCCCGTCCGGTCGCCGTGATGGACCCGCTGCGCTTCGGCGCGGCCGATCACCCCGACACCGCCCGGGTGCTGCCCGGCGTGGTCGCCGGTGTCGGCGGGTACGGCAACTGCCTCGGCCTGCCCAACATCGGTGGCGAGGTGGTCTTCGACCCCTGCTACCAGGGCAACCCCCTGGTCAACGCGCTCTGCCTCGGTGTGCTGCCGGTGAGCCGGTTGCAGAACAAGGCCGCCGTCGGCCCCGGCAACGTCGTGGTGCTGATGGGTGCCAAGACCGGCCGTGACGGCATCGGCGGTGTGTCGGTGCTGGCCAGCGCGACCTTCACCGAGGGCAGCGAGCAGCGCCGCCCGTCCGTGCAGGTCGGTGACCCGTTCACCGAGAAGCTGCTGATCGAGGCGTGCCTGGAGCTGTACGACGCCGAACTCGTCGCCGGCATCCAGGACCTCGGCGGTGCCGGGCTCACCTGCGCGCTCACCGAGACCGCCGCGGCGGCCGGTACGGGCATGCGGGTCTGGCTGGAGCGGGTGCCGCTGCGCGAGCCGTCGATGGACCCGCACGAGATCCTGGCCAGCGAGTCGCAGGAGCGGATGCTGCTGGTCGTCGAGCCGGCCAAGCTCGAAGCCGTCCTCAAGACCTGCGAGAAGTGGGGCGTGCTGGCCACCGCGATCGGTGAGGTCACCGCGCCCGAGCCGGACGGCCGGCCGGGTCGACTGCTGATCACCTGGCGGGACCAGCTGGTGGTCGACGTGCCGCCGGGCTCGCTGGTGGACGACGGGCCGGTCTACGCCCGCCCGATGCGGGAGCCGGCCGACCTGATCCTGCTCCAGGCCGACCGGGCCGAGACGCTGCCCCGGCCGAGCGACCCGGACGCGCTGCGCGAGACCGTGCTGCGCATGATCGCCTCGCCGAACCTGTGCGACAAGACCTGGGTCACCGAGCAGTACGACCGCTACGTGCTGGGCAACACCGTGCTCGCCCAGCCGGAGGACTCCGGCGTGATCCGGATCGACGAGCGGACCGGCCTGGGTGTGGCGCTGTCGGTCGACGGCAACGGCCGGTACGCCCGGCTCGACCCGTACCACGGTGCCAAGCTGGCGCTGGCCGAGGCGTACCGCAACGTTGTGGTCACCGGCGCGACGCCGATCGCGGTCACCGACTGCCTGAACTTCGGCTCCCCCGAGGACCCGGGCGTGATGTGGCAGTTCGCCGAGGCGGTCCGTGGTCTCGCCGACGGCTGCGCCGAGCTGGGCATCCCGGTCACGGGCGGAAACGTCAGCTTCTACAACCAGACCGGGGCGGCGGCCATCCACCCGACGCCGGTGGTCGGCGTGCTCGGCGTCCTGGAGAACGTCGCCGAGCGGGTGGCGATGGGCTTCGTCCCGCGGCCCAGCGGCGACCACGACCAGCTCTTCCTGCTCGGTGAGACGCACGTGGAGCTCTCCGGCTCGGAATGGGCCTGGGTGGCCCACCAGCACCTCGGTGGCGTACCCCCGCACGTCGACCTGGCTCGGGAGAAGCAGCTCGGCGAGCTGCTGGCCGCCGCGGCGCGGGTCGGCCACGTCAGCTCGGCGCACGACCTCTCCGACGGTGGCCTCGCGCAGAGCCTGGTGGAGTCCTGCCTGCGCTACGGCGTCGGGGCGCGGATCGCGGTGCCGGAGCGCTTCGAGGTCAACTCGATGCCCTTCGTCTTCCTGTTCAGCGAGTCCGCCGGTCGGGTGCTGGTCTCGGTGCCCCGCGGCCACGAGAAGGCGTTCACCGCGCTCTGCGCCGAGCACGGCGTGCCGTGGGAGCTCATCGGCGTCACCGATTCCACGGGCGGCGCGCTGGAGGTGCACGGCCAGTTCCGCATCGGCCTGGACGAGCTGCGGGAGGCGCACAGCGCCACGCTGCCGGCGCTGTTCGGCGGCGTGCAGCCGGTCGAGTTGACGGCGCAGGACAGCGCGGTCGAGGCCGCGCCGGTGGACGCGGTCGAGGCACCGGTCGAGGCTGACCCGGTTCCCTCGGTCGAGGACACCGAGCCGCACGCGGAGGCTGCTGTGCCGGTGTCCGACGGCGTCGAGGCGCCCGAGGAGGACCAGCCGGTCGAGCGGGCGGCACCGCCGGTCCGCCAGCAGCCGATCGAGCAGGACACCGCACAGGAGCAGCCCTCCGCCGACGAGCGCTGAGGCGTTGGCCGAGTCCGTTCACGCCCAATCCGGTTCCGGGGCCCGGTTCGACTGGGGCCTCGCGGGGGCGGCGGAACTCGGCCGCGTCTGCGCGGTGCTGGTGGTGGTGGACGTGCTGTCGTTCACCACCACCGTCGAGGTGGCGGTCGGGCGCGGAATACGCGTCCACCCGTTCCCCTGGGGAGAACAGGCCGCCGAGTACGCGCGCCGGGTCGGTGCCGTGCCCGCCGCCGGGCGTCGGCAGGTTACGCCGGAACATCCGTGGTCGCTGTCGCCGGCCGCGTTGAGCCGGGCACCTGTCGTCGCCGACCTGGTGCTCCCCTCCCCGAACGGTTCGGCGATCAGTGCGGCCGCCAGCGCCACCGGCGTACCGGTGGTCGCGGGCAACCTGCGTAACGCGCGCGCCGTCGGGCGCTGGCTGCTGACCCAGGGGTACGGCTCGACAGACGAACCGATCGGTGTGATCGCCGCCGGTGAACAATGGCCGGACGGCTCGCTGCGTCCGTCGGTGGAGGATCAACTCGGTGCGGCGAGCGTGCTGGACGCGCTGTCCGGGGTTCCCGGTGGTCTCTCTGTCGAAGCGGCCGTGGCACTTGCGGCGCTGGCCAGCATCCCGGACGTGCCCGCGGCGATCAGGGGCTCCGTGTCGGGCCGCGAACTGATCGAGGGCGGCTTCGCCGAGGACGTCGAGATCGCCGTACGGGTCGACAGCTCGGCCGTGGTGCCACTGCTGCGGCAGGGCGTCTTCACACCCGCCGCCTGAAGGGCCAGACCCGCCCGACGGCATACACACGGAACGGGCGACCCCCTCGCGGTGGGTCGCCCGTCACACGTTGTTGTTACGCCTGCCCTGGGGCTGGTTCAGTCGTCCAGCCAGTCGAGCCGACGTCCGCGCTCCGTGGGGCTGCCGTCCGGCCGGCCATGGCCGGCCTGTGCGGGGTCGCTGCCGTACGCACCGCCCTGCTCGTAGCCGTTGTCGTAGCCCCCACGCTGGCGTGGCGGCTCCTGGCCGTACCCGCCGGTGTTCTGGTCGTAGCCACCGTCGTAGCCGGTGCGCTGCTGCGGAGGCTCCTGCCCGCCGTAGCTGCCGCCGTAGCCGGCCTGGCCGTAGCGGCCGGGATCGTCGTACCCGCCGGTCTGGGCGTAGCCGCCTGCGGATTGTCCGTACCCACCGGTCTGCGGCGGGTAGCCACCCGTCGGCTCGGCAGCCTGCCCGTAACCACCCGTCGGCTCGCTCTGGCCGTAGCCGCCGGTCGGCTCGCTCTGGCCGTAACCGCCAACGGGATCGGTCCGACCGTAGCTGCCGGTCGGCTCGCCCTGGCCGTACCCGCCAGCGGGCGTGCTCGGGGAGTATCCGCCGGCCGGCGCGCCCTGCCCGTAGCCGGTGGCGGGCTCACTCTGCCCGTACCCGCTGCCGTTGCCGTAGCTGCCGGTCGGCTCGCCCCGGTTGTAGTCCCGATCAGCCGAACCGTAACCACCGGCCGACCCGCCCTGGCCGAAGCCGCCAGGCTGCTCGGCCTGCCCGTACCCACCAGCGGGCGCACCCTGGCCGTAGCCGCCGGTCGGTTCGCTCTGGCCGTAGCCGCCGGTGGGTTCGCCCCGGCCGTAGCCACCGGTGGGTTCGCCCCGGCCGTAGCCGGTCGGCTCGGAACTGCCGTAGCCCTGGCCCGCCTCGGGCTCGTACAACCCGGTCGCGTACGGGTCGGCGGGCGTCGGGTAGCGGGTCTCGTCGCCGGTGTAGCGGCCGGTCGGCTCGTCGTACCGCTCGCCGTAGCCGGCTGCGCCACCGGCCGGCGGGTAGTCGGCCCCGGCGCTGCCTGCGCCGTAGTCACGGCCGCCGTAGCCCGCCCCCGACGAAGGGCTGGTGCCGTAGCCACTGCCGGACGACGGCGCGTTGCCGTAACCGGCTGCGCCGTAGCCGCCGGGCTCGTCGCCGTAACCACCGCCCGACCAGGCCTGCGCGGCACCGGGCGCCGCGCCGTAGGGCGGTGCGGGCGGCGCGCCGTACGGGTCCGGGGGAACGTCGTCGACGATCGGCTGGTGCATCATCGTCGGCGCGTTGCTGATCCCGGCACCGGCGACCATGGTCGGGTCGGGAGTGTTGCCGACCCGGCTGACCACGCGGGTCTGGTCGTCCGCGCCGGCGAAGGAGCCTCGTGCCGCCGGAACCGCGCCGGCGGGGGCACCGGCCGGCGCATCCCCGTCGACCTCGGCGTCGTCGTTCTCCTTGCGCTTCATCCAGAGCAGCACGATCGTGCCGACACCAACGGCCACGAAGAGGCCACCGAGCAGGACCAGCAGCCAGTTGCCGAAGCCGCCGGAGTCCTCGTTGCTGGCCTGGGCCGGAGGCGCCGCGGACTCGGCCGGCGCCTCGTCCACCTCGTCGGCGAGTTCGTCGTCGAACGGGTCCTCCGTCGGCACCGCCGATTCGCTGGCGGTGGGGGTCGGAGTCGGGCTGTTCGAGGCCTGGATCGCGAGCGTGATCCGCTGCCCGGTGACGCTCTGACCCGCGTTCGCTGTGAAGCTCACGACCTCGCGGACGCTGTTCGCGCTCGCGCCGAGGTCGATCCGGCCCGGAGCGATGGGCCGCTCGCTGGTGCCGGTGAAGCGGAAGTTGCCGTCGGAGTTCGCGTTGGTCTCGTACTGCTTGCCAGCGCTGTCCTTGAGCAGGACGTACGCGTTCGGCACCCCGTCACCGGCCTGGTTGACCACCTTGCCGGAAATAGACCGCACCGTCTGCGGCGCCTGCGTGGTCGGCGGCGGGTTGGGCCCACGCACCGTGACTTCGCGCTGGGCGCCGCCGGATTCGCCGCCGATGGTGGCACTGATCTGTACATTGCCGGACTTCGTGTCACCGGCAGCGACGTTGCCCGCCACGAGGGTCACGCTGTAGCTCTGTGACCGACCGCGGCCGATCTCCTCGGTGAAGTCGCATCGACCGTCACACGTGAGTTCACCAAAGGACGTGCTGACCCTGATGTTGACCGCGTCGCCCTCGGGTGGGATTTCTATTGGGTTCGTGTTCGTTACGCGGAATGAGAGAGTCGCTCGCTGGCCTGGACTGAGAGTGCCGGACGATAGGCCGGTGATCTGTACCTGCGGCTCCGCGGCGAGGACGGGTGTGGCGGGGACGGCGAGCAGGGCACCCACAACCAGCGCCACGACCACACCGGCCCGCTTTTGCCAGGCTCGTCGGTGTGTTGACACGTCCACCGCCTTCCGGACTGACTTTCCGTGGCCGGGCGGGGTGCCGGGCCGGGGGAACATCACGGTACGAATACGCCGTCGGCAACTATGCCTTGTCGGGGCGGATCGGCGCGACCCAGGGCCAGCGTCGCGCGCGGCGAGGCGAGGCCGTATCGTCCCGTCGTGTCCTCTCCGTACGATAAGTCCGCCGTAGTGGCGGCGGCGATGGCGGCGCTCGATGAGGGCCGCACGCCCGAACGGTCGGTCCTGCGGGTGGCGGTCAGGGCCCTGTTGACCACCCTCGCGGACCGCACCCCCGGCCGATCGGTGGAGGTGCGTGTCCCACCTTACGGTGCAGTTCAGTGTGTTCCGGGGCCGCGACACACCCGCGGTACGCCACCGAACACTGTCGAGATGGATCCGGAAACCTGGCTCGCATTGGCGACCGGGCGACTCGATTGGACCCAGGCGGTCACGGAGGGTCGCGTACGGGCGAGCGGGACGCGGGCCGACCTCTCCCCGTACCTGCCCCTCGAACTGGAGTGACGCGTGTTTCAGCTGACCTAAAGCGGTGACAACGTGACTGTATGTGCCGACTCGGATTCGCGTACACTGTCAGGCGACAGTGTGGTCCCGGCCGATCAGCGCGGAGCAGGCCCTTCGGCTTCCGCGAGGCCAGTCCAGACCAGCAAGAGGGAGCGGCAGGTGCCCCGAGGCGACGGCCGGCTGAGCCACGACCTTGATCCCCAACGACCCGGCCCGCAGGACGCTTGTGGCGTCTTCGGTGTCTGGGCGCCGGAGGAAGAGGTTGCCAACCTGACCTATTTCGGGCTGTACGCGTTGCAGCACCGGGGGCAGGAGGCGGCCGGCATAGCGGTCAGTGACGGCTCCGGCGTGGTGGTTTACAAGGATCTCGGCCTGGTGGCCCAGGTCTTCGACGAGCCGACCCTGGCCAGTTTGCGCGGCCATGTCGCGATCGGCCACACCCGTTACTCGACGACCGGCGGGTCGACCTGGGAGAACGCCCAGCCGACCATCCGTGCCACCAGCTCCGGCACGACCATCGCGCTGGCACACAACGGCAACCTGGTCAACACCGCCGAGTTGCAGCGCGAGGTGACCGACCGCGGCCTGACCGCGGACGGTTCGACAAACGACACCTCGCTGGTGACCGCGCTGCTGGCGAGTCGACCGGATCTCTCCGTCGAGGCGGCCGCGCTGGAGGTGCTGCCGCAGCTGCGCGGCGCGTTCAGCTTCGTCTTCATGGACGAGACCACCCTCTACGCCGCGCGGGACCCGCACGGCGTACGCCCGCTGGTGCTCGGCCGGCTGGAGCGGGGCTGGGTGGTGGCCAGCGAGACGGCGGCACTGGACATCGTGGGTGCCAGCGTGGTCCGTGAGGTCGAGCCCGGTGAGCTGATCGCGATCGACGCCGAAGGGCTGCGGTCCAGCCGGTTCGCCGCCCCCGAGCCCAAGGGCTGCCTCTTCGAGTACGTCTACATCGCCCGCCCGGACGCCACCATCGCCGGTCGTAACGTGCACGCGGCCCGGGTGCAGATCGGTCGGCAACTGGCCAAGGAACACCCGGTCGAGGCCGATCTGGTCATCCCGGTGCCGGAGTCGGGCACCCCGGCGGCGATCGGCTACGCCGAGGAGTCCGGCATCACCTACGGCGCCGGCCTGATGAAGAACCCGTACGTCGGGCGCACCTTCATCCAGCCGTCGCAGACCCTGCGTCAGCTGGGCATCCGACTCAAGCTCAACCCGCTGCGGCAGAACGTACGCGGCAAGCGCCTGGTCGTGGTGGACGACTCCATCGTCCGCGGCAACACCCAGCGCGCGATCGTCCGGATGCTCCGCGAGGCCGGCGCGCTGGAAGTGCACGTCCGCATCTCCTCGCCGCCGGTGTCCTGGCCGTGCTTCTACGGCATCGACTTCGCCACCCGCGCCGAACTGCTCGCCAACGGTCTCGACAACGAGGGCATCCGGCGCTCCATCGGCGCGGACACCCTCGGTTACGTCTCGCTGCCCGGCCTGATCGCCGCGACCGAGCAACCGAAGACCCGCCTGTGCCGGGCCTGTTTCGACGGGGAGTATCCGATCGACCTTCCCGTCGGCAACCTGATCGGCAAGCACGTCCTCGAAGGAATCGGCCGTCGGGTCGCCCACAACTCGGACGACAGTGATTCCGCCGAGCAGCCCGTCCCTCCGCTCGTCGCCGCTGCGGGAACTGACGACGATCTCAACCGGTCGCGTCGCGCGCCGCGCTCCGACCTGAAGATCTCGGCGACCACAAACCGCCCGTAGCATCGCCCGGCTGCGGTCGGTCACCGTCGACCGCCGCCGAGAACCACAAAGGGGAGAACCGTGACGCACGTGTCCGAGCGCAGCGGCGCAGGAAGCAGCCCGAGCGGCGCTGGCAACGACCGCCAGCCCTGGACTGCCGGCAGCGGCCGCCAGGCTCGCAAACGTTCCGTCTCGTACGCGGACGCCGGCGTGTCGATCGAGGCGGGTGACCGCGCCGTCGAGTTGCTGAAGTCCAAGGTGAAGGAGACCCGCCGGCCGGAGGTGATGGGCGACCTCGGCGGCTTCGCGGGCCTGTTCCGGCTGGACACCACGAAGTACAAGAACCCGATCCTGGCGTCGTCCACCGACGGTGTCGGCACGAAGCTGGTGATCGCCCAGCAGATGGACATCCACGACACGGTCGGCATCGACCTGGTCGCGATGGTCGTCGACGACCTGGTGGCCTGCGGCGCCGAGCCGCTGTTCCTGCTCGACTACATCGCCACCGGCGAGGTGGTGCCGGACAAGGTCGCCGAGATCGGTGCCGGCATCGCCGACGGCTGCCGCTACGCCGGCTGCGCGCTGCTCGGCGGCGAGACGGCCGAGCACCCGGGCGTGTTGCGTCCCGACGAGTACGACATCTCCGCCACCGGTGTCGGTGTGGTAGAGGAGAGCGAGATCCTCAGCTCCGCGCGGGTCGAGGTGGGCGACGTGGTGATCGCCATGCGCTCGTCCGGTCTGCACTCGAACGGGTACTCCCTGGTGCGGCACGTGCTGCTCGGTGCGGGGCGGATGCGGCTGGACGTGGTCATCGACGACTTCGGCCGGCAGCGCACGCTCGGCGAGGAGCTGCTCACCCCCACCAAGATCTACGCCAAGGACTGCCTCAAGCTGATCGCCGAGGCCGAGGTGCGGGCGCTGGCCCACGTCACCGGCGGCGGCATCCCCGGCAACCTGGTGCGGATCCTGCCCGAGAACGTGGACGCGGTGGTCAACCGCTCCACCTGGCGGCCGCAGCCGATCTTCGACCTGATCCAGTCCAAGGGGCGGATCGAGGACCCGGAGATGGAGGCGACCTTCAACATGGGCGTCGGCATGTTCGCCATCGTCTCGGCCGAGGACGCCGACCGGGCGCTGGCCACGTTGACCGGCCGGGGCGTCGACGCCTGGCAGGTGGGCGAGATCATCGAGGGCACCGGCGAGGTGCAGATGGTCGGTCAGCACACCCGCGGGTGACGTGAGCTGAGCTCACGGCCATCTGATCCGGGCTTCACCCGAGTGGCCATCGCGGCCTAGCCTGAAGGGCACCCTCAACGCTGCGGGCATGCCCTGCCGGGGTGTGCCCGGCAGCCTTCAACTGCTACGAGGAGGGCGATGGCTGCACCGGGACGGTCACTGCATGGGATGCGCGGCATGGCTGCCGTCCCGTCGTACGTCGTGATGCAGCCCACCACGCTCTGCAACCTCGATTGCGCCTACTGCTACCTGCCGTTTCGGGCGGCCGACCGACGGATGCCGGTCGCCGTGGCGGAGGCGGTGGCCGCCTCGGTGAACCCCTGGGCGGCGTCGGCGCGGTTCTCCGTGGTCTGGCACGGCGGTGAGCCGCTCGCCGCCGGTCGGGAGCAGTTGGCGGCGCTGATGGCGCCGTTCGGCCCGGAGGTGGAGCACCACGTCCAGACCAACGCCACGTTGATCGACGACGCCTGGTGCGAGTTCTTCGTGGCGCATCGCATGCGGGTGAGCGTGAGCGTGGACGGCCCTCGGGAGCGCAACGGCGACCGGGTCACCCGGTCCGGTCGGCCCGCGTACGACCGGATCGTTCGTGGGGTGGCGGCGTTGCGCCGGCACGACCTGCCCTTCTCGGCGCTCGCGGTGGTCAACGACCCGGCACCCGGCCGGGCGGCGGAGCTGTACGACTACTGCCTCGACCTGGGCTGCGAGGTGCTCGGGGTGAACATCGAGGAGACCGAGGGCGTCAACACCCGGACCAACGCCCACGATCCGGCCGTGGTGACCGGCTTCTGGGCCGAACTCGTGGCCGCCTGGCGTCGGCAGCCGCGGATCCATCTGCGCGAGGTCGAGTGGTCGCTGCGGTACGCCGCGGCCGTGCTGGACGGCACCGCCGATGATCTTCTGCCGCGCCGCCTCGACCCGATCCCGACCATCGCGTACGACGGCTCGGTCGTGGTGCTCTCACCCGAGCTGGCCGGCTTCACCGACTCCCGCTACGGCGATTTCAGCAGCGGAAACGTGCTTGCCACCCCGCTGCACGCGATCCTCGCCGACGCGGCGGAGCGGACGGCCTGGGTGGGTGAGTTCCTGACCGGGGTGGAGGCGTGCCGCTCGTCGTGCCCCTATTTCGGCTTCTGTGGCGGAGGCCACGCTGCGAACCGTTACTTCGAGCTGGGGCGTTTCGACGGTACGGAGACCGAGCACTGCCGCAACAGCAAGATCCGCCTACTGGAGGGAGTGTTGGAGCATGCCCGAAACCACCAGTCACCGGGAGCCTGAGCGAGCGACGGACGAGGGACCCGACCAGGTCGACTCCCGGGTGCGGGAGGCCGCCACCGGGCTCGCTGCGCTGCTGCACGAGGCCGAAGTCGCGCGACAGTCACGGGCAGAGGTGGCGGGTGGCGACGGCGCCAGCGCGGTCTGCGCCTGGAACCACTTCGAGAACATCCCGACGTTCTACAACTGGAACAACCGGCCACGCTGACCGGGCTGAACCAAGGGCCCGCCACACTGCCGGAGGGTGTCCGGGCGTGGCAGGCCCTTGGATCGTCGGGTGTTACGCCGCCTAGCGGGCACATACGTGAGCACGCGGGGAGTTACCGCGTGCTCAGATGTGACCGGGGGTCAGCGGGTCGGACGTACCCACTTGTCCGGGTCGTCCTCGGCATGGTCCTCGTCATCGTCGACGTACTCTTGGTAGTCGTCGTCGAAGTTGCGGTCCGACTTACCGCCGCCGCCGAGTTCTCGCTGCAAGGCGGCGAGGTCGGTGTTCGGGGAGTGGTACTTCAACTCCCGCGCCACCTTTGTCTGCTTGGCCTTAGCACGGCCGCGCCCCATGGCTCGACCCCCTCGCACAGAATGCGGGGCAGCCCGAAGGCGGGCCCCGATGACGTCAGGCATCTCTCGTGGCTCTTACGGTACATGGGGATGCCACCGTTCGGCACCTCGGGTTACCGTCGACCGCCACCGCGCGTTGCGGTCGTGCGGTCGTCACCCATTGTACCCGGTAAGGAGCGATGCCGGGAACGGTCGTGACACGGGGCGAAACCTCACGAATGCGTCGTATCCTCAGCTTAGCCGGGAACGACGGTCGAGGGCGGGACCAACGGCCCCGCCCTCACCGGTGAGTCGTCAGCGCAGGTGAATCGCGCGCAGTCGGCCGATCTCGGCCATCCGCCGCTCGGCCAGCCGGTCGGCCGCCACCGCCGGCGGGACGCCGTCGGCGTCGGCGAGCCGGAGGATCTCCCGGGTGGTGTCGTAGATCCGGGTGGCGCGCAACTTGGCCCGCTCGAAGTCGAAGCCCTCGATCTCGTCGGCGACCTGGATCACACCGCCGGCGTTCACCACGTAGTCCGGCGCGTAGAGGATGCCCCGGTCGGCCAGCAGCTTCTCGACGCCCGAGTGGGCGAGCTGGTTGTTGGCCGCGCCGGCGATCACCTTCGCGCGCAACGCCGGCACCGTGTCGTCGTTCAACGCGCCGCCGAGCGCGCACGGGGCGTACACGTCGATGTCGGCGGCGACCAGCGCGGAGACGTCGTCGAGGAGCGAGACCTGCGGGTGGGTCGTCCGGGCCCACTCCAGCGCCTGCGGGCTGACGTCGGTCGCGACCACCTCGGCGCCGTCCTCCACCAGGTGGCCGACCAGGTACTTGCCGACCTTGCCCAGGCCCGCGACGCCGACCCGTCGGCCGTGCAGCGTCGGCACTCCCCAGACGTGCTCGGCCGCGGCCCGCATGCCCTGGAAGACACCCCAGGCGGTGAGAATGGAGGAGTCGCCCGCACCGCCGTGCTCGACGCTGCGGCCGGTGACGTACCGGGTCTCGCGGGCGATCACGTCCATGTCCGGTACGTAGGTGCCCACGTCGCAGGCGGTGTAGTAGCGCCCGCCCAGCGACTCCACGAAGCGGCCGTACGCGCGCAGCAGCGCCTCGGTCTTGATCTGCGCCGGGTCGCCCCAGATGACCGCCTTGCCGCCGCCCAGGTCCAGACCTGCGAGGGCGTTCTTGTACGCCATGCCGCGAGACAGGTCGAGGACGTCCGCGAGGGCCTCCTCCTCGCTGGCGTACGGGTAGAAGCGGGTGCCACCGAGCGCGGGGCCCAGCGCGGTGGAGTAGATGCCGATGATCGCCTTCAGGCCGGTCTGCTTGTCCTGGCAGAACACGACCTGCTCGTGGCCGGTGGATTCCGGGTCGTCGGTGCTGGCGAATACGCCCATGACTGGCTCCTGTGTCGGTGGGCGCCCTTGTGGGACGCGGACCTGGTCTACGGCCGGCGGGGATACTGCCGGTGTAGCGAGCCTAGTATCGGCTGACCTCGGGCTGCTTGCGCGAGCACCTCGTCCCGTCCAGCGGGCACCCATTCACGGCCACGATGACGCCGAGCAACGCTCGGCCTGCGATTCGTGGGAGGATCGCGCCGTGCCGTCGCTCTTCGCTTCATACCTGCGCGTGTACGAGCCGTTGACCGCCTTCGACCGGGACCGCCAGGCGTACTGGCGGCGCTACGTCGAGCAGGGGCGGGCAGTGGCGCCGGTGGAAGGGCCGGGCCGGCAGCGGACCTCGGTGATCGAGGCGCTCGGCGCCGGCTGGACCCGGCTGCCCGACCTGCCCGAGGAGGCGTACGTCCTGGAGACGGACGAGACGCTGCTGGTGTGCCCGTGGAACCTGCGGATCCGGGTGGCCGAGGCGGCGTTGAGCGCGCGCGACGGCGTGCCACCGGTGCTGGCCGACGCGTTCGTCCCGCCGGTGCTGGCCGGGCAGGCCAAGGCGGTGGTGGAGGACTGGCGCAGCGGCGCCCGGGTGCTGGAGCGTGGCGTGCCCCGGGTGCACGAGCAGGTCGCCACCTGGGGGGTGCCGCTGCGCTGGTTCGTGCTGTTCGAGGCGGAGGAACGGCAGCACGTGACCGCGCCGGGGCGTCGGGCGCTGCGGTTCCGGACGGAGATCTCCAAGGCGCGGCGTCGCTCCTCGCGGGCGCTGTCGGTGCTGCGCAAGTCGATCGGGGACGCCCCGATCACCGAGGCGGTCGAGGAGGCGGCCCGGTGGTTGGAGGAGTTCCACCCGGGTTCCGTGGTCGAGCTGGACTACGGCGGCCTGGTCGAGTTGCTCTCGGACGAGACACTGGCGGACGACGACTCGCCGGAACTGGTCGCGGCGGGGCTGGCCGGGCTGTCCCAGGGCGAGGCGGAGGAGGCGTCCGCGGCGTACGACAAGCTGGTCGCCCGGTGGCGTGCCGTGCAACTTTTGGAGCGGTGCAACTAGCCCGGCGTGCCGGGGCAATTAGTGGGGCATTGTCCATCATTGTCGGGCCACAACACGAGGCTCCTTCGTAGTTGATGCATCACGAACCGTGATCATGAGTCCGAATAAGGTGGCTTCTGGCGTGTAAAAGTCCTATATATCGGGCATGGTTCATCCGTCCGTCTAGGGACGTTCGGCCGTTCGGCCCATGTCGGACATCGGGGACTAGCCGGACCATGGGAGACGCGTCGGCCGGCGGGACCCCGGCCGATGTCTATACATGTGGAGGAGTGACCGATGGCATCGCGAACGCACGAACCAGAGCCGCTACTTACACCGGCCGAGGTGGCGTCGATGTTCCGTGTCGACCCGAAGACGGTGACCCGTTGGGCGAAGGCTGGCAAGTTGAGCGCCATCCGGACCCTGGGCGGCCACCGTCGCTACCGGGAGTCGGAGGTCAGGGCATTGCTGCAGGGTCAGATCCCGCAGCAGCGCCAGGGGGACTGACTGCACGACAGATAACAGAGCTGAGCGCAAGGGCGGCGGATCGTCAGATCCGCCGCCCTTGCGGCGTGTCAGGGCAGGCAGCCCGCCCGGTCCGGTCAGCTCGGGTCGGTCAGCTCGATTCGGATGCCGACCGTCCCGCCCTGCCCGCGCCGCAGCCGGCTGCCGAGCAGGGTCAGCCGACCGATCATCCGGTACTTCTGCTTGATCAGGCCGCGGATGTGCTCGGTCGCCCCCGGGTCGTAGAGGGTCGCGCGGGCCGGTACCGCCGCGCCGTGCGGCCGGCCACGGACGTCGCACGGCGCCACCGTGACCTCTCCGCTGCGCCGGATCCGCTTCACCTTGCCGGCGTCCGAGACGGTCCACACCGCCAGGGCGTCGCCGTCGCGAACCGCCCAGACCGGAGTGGGTACCGCTCGGCCGTCCTTGCGGAAGGTCGTGAGGAGGATGTACTTCTCCGCCGCGAGGCGGTCCAACGTGGTCACCCCCTCAGCGTACGGGCGCGGACGGGGAATGAGCAGGCCGATAGCGTGGCAGGTGTGACGGGAGAACCACGAATCGGTGACGTCTTCGGGGAACTGCTGCGCGACACGCTGGCGGTGGCCACCGGGATCGGTCCCCGACCGCTGGCTGGCGGGCGCGTACCCCGCCCGGTCATCGAGATCATCGAACGCGACGACGGGCTGATCAACGGGGCGCCGGCCGCGCAGTACCTCGACGGGCCGCAGGAGTGGCAACCGCACGACCACCGGGCCGTGGACCGGGTACGCGGCACCACCCTGGACATCGGCGTCGGCGCCGGGCGGATCGCGCTGCTGCTGCAGGAGCGCGGCGTACCGGTCACCGGGCTGGACGTCTCACCGGGCGCGCTCGCGGTGTGTCGCCGTCGGGGCGTACGGGAACTGGTGCACGGAACCGTGGACGAGCACGCGGCGAGCGGGCGGCGCTACGACACGTTTCTGCTGCTCGGCAACAACCTGGGGCTGTTGGAGGGGCGAGAACGGGCACCCGCCTTCCTCGCCGCGCTGGCCGCGATGGCCAACCCCGGTGCGCAGGTGATCGCCCATGGCACCGATCCGTACGGCACCCGCGACCCGGTGCACACCGGCTACCACGAACAGAACCGGCGTCGAGGCCGGCTCGGCGGGCAGCTACGGCTGCGGCTGCGGTACCGCGAGCTGGCCACCACCTGGTTCGACTACCTGGTCTGCTCACCGGACGAACTGGCCGACCTGGTCCGGGGCACCGCCTGGCAGCTGGCCGACATCGACAACCGCGACGCCCCGTACTACCTCGCCACATTGCACCTGCCCGGCTGACCGGGCGAGAACGTTAAGAGGGGCCCCTTGCTATACCGGAGGCGTTAACAGGGGGCCCTTCCTTACAGCTCAGACCTGGACGGTGGGGGGAAGCTGCTCCGGGGGGAGGCCACCGTCGCCGTCGACCACCTCGTCGGGCTGACCGTCCTCGTCGATGTCGACCATCGTGACGTCCACCTTGCCGTCGCCGTCGGTGTCGAACTGGAACAGGTCGGCCTTGCCGTCGCCGTCGGTGTCGACCACCCAGACGTCCGTACGGCCGTCGTTGTTGGTGTCGGCCCGCAGCAACTCGACCCGCTCGTCGCCGCGCGTCTCGACCGTCTCCTGGGCCTCCGTGCCGGTCTCCGGTGCCTGGCTCATCAGCTCGTCCCTTCCCTTGGTTGTCAGCGGTCCCTACCCGATCTCGCCCGCCCCCACGCACGCGACGATGATCGTGCTGCATAGGGTCGCACCATGACTGAGCGGAGGGTACGGTCCGGCACCGGCGTGGCGGCGATCCCGCGCGCCATCGGCCACGCGGTAGCCGAGGGCCGTCACGGAGCGGTGGTGTATCGATGACGCAGCGATTCGTCGTGGTCGGTGCCGGCACGATGGGCCTGGGCATCGCGTACGTGGCAGCCGGCGCGGGTTACGCGGTGGAGCTGGTCGAGCTCGACCGGGCCCGTGGTGAGGCGGCCGTCGAACGGCTCGCCCAACTCTGGGAACGGGCCGTGCAGCGCGGCAAGCTGACCGCTGAGCAGGCCGCCGCCAACCGCGCCTCGGTCACCCTGCGAGCCGGGCTCGGCGAGGTCGCCCCGGAACCGGCGGTGATCGTCGAGGCGGTACCGGAGCGGCTGGAGCTGAAGCGGGCCGTGCTGGCCGAGGCGGAGCGACTGGAGCCCGCCCTGCTGGGCAGCAACACCTCCAGCATCGCCATCGCCGAGCTGGCCGGGGAACTGGCCCGGCCCGAGCGCTTCTGCGGGCTGCACTTCTTCAACCCGGTCTGGGCGATGGCGCTGCTGGAGATCGTGGTCGGCCCGGCCACCGCCGCGCAGACCACCGAGGCGGCCCGCGCGCTCGCCGACCGGCTGGGCAAGGACCCCGTCGTCGTACGCGACATGCCGGGTTTCGCCACCTCCCGACTCGGGGTCACCCTCGGGCTGGAAGCCATCCGGATGGTCGCCGACGGGGTGGCCAGCCCGGCCGACATCGACAAGGCGATGGCGCTCGGCTACCGGCACCCGATCGGCCCGCTGGAACTGACCGACCTGGTGGGCCTGGACGTGCGCCTCGACATCGCCCGTACCCTCCAGGCCGCGTACGGCGACCGGTTCGCGCCGCCGCCGCTGCTGGTGGAGATGGTCGCGGCGGGCCGCCTGGGCAAGAAGTCGGGCCAGGGCTTCTACCAGTGGGTCGACGGGGTCCGCTCGGGCGGCACCGAGTCGGCCGCCCCGACCACCGATCCGGCCTCCGACGCCGCGCCGGGAGCGACACGGTGAGCGCCGGGCTGCGGGTCGAGGAGCTTTCCGACCGGCTGGTGGTCACCCTCGACCGGCCGGAGAAGCGCAACGCCATCGACGCCGACCTCATCGCGGCGCTGCACGAGGTCTGCGCCGAACTGGAGGCCCGTCCCCGGATGCTGCTGCTGACCGGCGGCACGGACGGGATCTTCGCGGGTGGCGCGGACATCGCCCAACTGCGCGAGCGCGGCCGGCTGGACGCTCTCGCCGCGATCAACTCGGCGGCCTTCGCCCGGATCCGGGCGCTACCGATGCCGACCGTCGCCGCCGTCGACGGCCCGGCGCTCGGCGGTGGCGCCGAACTGGCGTACGGCTGCGATCTTCGGGTGTGCACCGAGCGGGCGGTGTTCGGCCAGCCGGAGGTGCGGTTGGGCATCCTGGCCGGTGCCGGCGCGACCCACCGCCTGCCGGCGCTTGTCGGTGAGGCCCGGGCCAAGGAACTGCTGTTCACCGGGCGGCGGGTGGACGCCGCGGAGGCGCTGCGCATCGGCCTGGTCAACCGGGTGGTGGCGACCCCGGAGGAACTGCTGCCGGCGGCGCACGCGCTCATCGACGAGATGGCCAAGGGCTCGGCGCTGGCGCTGCGGCTGACCAAACTCGCCGTCGACGCCCCGGCCGCCGCACACCCACAGCTGGACCTGGTCAGCCAGGCGGTGCTCTTCGAGGACGAGGAGAAGCGGCGTCGGATGACCGAATTCCTCGACCGGCGACGCTGAGCCAACCGGAAACGGCCGCACCGACGGGTGTCGGTGCGGCCGTCGCGGGTGCGCTCAGCTGTTGGCGAGCGCCGCCAGCGGTACGTTGGCGTCCGCCAAGGCCCGGACCACGGCGGCGGACTCACCGAACCCGATGATCAGGACGGCGTCGGCACCGAAGTCCTTGATCTCCTTGGCGCCGGCGCTGAAGTCGATCGGCGCGGCGTTGGCGTCCTCGCCGGGCTGGTAGCCGAGCAGCTTCACCTTGTCGCCGCCGAACCCGGCCCGTTCCAGCTCGGCCCGGACGATGCCCTGCAGACCCTCACCGTAGGAGTCCTTACGGGCCACGATCGCGATCTTCTGCGGGCCGTCCCGGAGGATCACGTCGGCCAGCGCCCGACCCTGGAGCCCGTCCGGCGGCGCGGTGCGGAAGTAGAGGCCCCGGTCGTCGACCTCGGTCAGGTTCGCCGCGGTGTTCGACGGTGAGAACAGGATCCGTCCCGCCTTCACCACGTCCTCCAGCACGGCGGCAGAGATCCCGGAGCCACCGGCACCGATGATCACGTGAACGCCGCCGTCGACGTGCCGGGCGACGGTCGCCTTGGCGATCGCCGGGTTGGTGCCGTCGTCGCCGTCGACCCAGACCACCTCCTCGCCGAGCACCCCACCGGCCGCGTTGATCTCCTTGATGGCCAGCGCCGCGCCGGCGGCCAGCGGCGGGTAGGCGATCGCGAGGTCACCGGTCTTGGGCAACAGCCCGCCGATGACGAGCGGCCCATCGGCGGACGAGGTGTTACCGCGCGGCGGTCGCTTGTTGCTGGCCGCGGACTCGTCACCGGCGCCGACGAACTCGGTCTTGGCGTCGTTGAGCTGCTGCCCGTCGAAGTGCAGGGTGGCGTAGCTGGCGGTCGCCGGCTCACCGACGTCGGTGAACCCGGCCCGGGTGATCGAGACGCTGCGGTACTCGATGTCCTTACCCTCGCGGATCAGGCGCAGGCACTGGGCCACCGTCCCGCAGCGGGTGCCGGTGTTGGTGACCCCGACGATCTGCCTGGCGATGGCCGCCGGATCGGTGGTGCCCGCGACCTCAGCGGCCAACGCGCTGATCACCACCGCGTCGTAGGACTCGGCGGCGTAGAGGAAGCCGTCCAACTTCGGGTCGACGGACAGTAGCCGCTTCTTGAAGTCCTCGGGCAGCGGCGTGAGCGGGGTGGTGCCCTTCATGCCATCGACCAGGTTGGCTCGATCGCCCAGCTCCTCCGCGTACGAGTTGGACATGTTGCCGTCGGTGCCGTAGAGGCGCACCTGGTGGGCGGTCGCCTCTTCGGGCTGGTCATCCCCGCAAGCGCTGGTGGCGAGCAGGAGCGTGGCGCAGACCGCCATGACGGCGCCCCGCGTACCGCGTGACATGTGCATTGTCGTCCTTCCTCCGCGAAGGTCCGCTGCGCAGACTAACGTGCCGACCCGGACGACGGGACCGTGGAGGGCCGTCTATCCGCAGGTCGCCTAGCTTATGTACGGAGAGTGACGATCGCGGTCGCCTTGACCGGCACGCCTACTGTGCGGTGCGTGACCGACTCGCCACAGCAGACGTTTGCCGACGCCACCGCGATCCTCAGCTCGGCGCTCGACGGAGACTCCGACGCCGTGGTGGGGACCTTCGACGCGGTCGTCGACCGGGACGGCCTCACCGGTGCGTACGACGTGGCGTGGTGCCTGGCCGCGACCATGGTCGGTGATCCGGTGCCCCCGGGTGCCTGCGCGCTCGACTTCCCCGGTATCGACCAGGCCGAGTACGACGCCCGCTGGGTGGCGCGCTTCGTCAGCGCGTACGCCAACTCCGACCTGGAGACGGCCCGGGCGCTGTTCGGTGCGGCGGCGGCCGACGGCCTGCTGCCCGAATGCCTGCTCACCCTCGCCGGCTCGACCATCGCCACCCTGCGGCACCGCTCCACCTGAACGCTCCCACGTGCGGGCCGGCCCTGCCTCACGCCGGCTCGGCGACCGCGGTCGCGGCGAACCGGGAGAGCAACTCGTGCCACCCGGCGGTGAGCGCCTGCAGATAGCCCTCGGCTGCCTCGCCGTGCCGGTCGAAATGCCGGTGTGAGACCTCGACCAGGGTGCCGGCCGTCGCAGGTGTGAAAATCACCTCGACCTCGCTGGCCCGCGCCGGGTCCGGCACCGGTGCCCGATCCGGGCCGATCTGCCAGGTGAACACCAGCCGACGGGGCGGATCCCAGATCAGCACCCGACCCCAGTCGTTGCGGAAGCCGTAGGGGCCGATCTCGTAGAGCATCCCACCGGCCCGAGGCTCCATGCCCAACTCGGCGAGCACGTCCGGGCCGGACCAGGTGTACTCCGTCACCCACCAGTCGGTGAGCCTGGTGGTGAACGTCTCGTACACGGCTTCCATGGGCGCGGGGACCAGCGCCGTGGTCCGCAGCGCGAACCGCTCGTGCTCCTGTCGGATGTCGGGCGGCCGGTCTCCCATACGCCCGGACCATACCGGCTGCTGTCCGACTGCGCAGCTTGCTCAGGGCCCGGATCGCATCACCGACGGCGAGCACCGACAGGTGCCCGAGGGCTGCGAAGTGAGGGCATACAGCAAGATCCCCACCTACGTTTCCGCTGGTGGGGACCTCTGTAGCCCGGCGAAAGGCTATGTGGCCAGGGGCGGGGTCGAACCGCCGACCTTCCGATTTTCAGTCGGACGCTCGTACCAACTGAGCTACCTGGCCGTGCTGCTCGGGTCATGTTACCCGGCGGGATCGCCGCCGACTGGGTCACCTGTCCCGATACGCAGAACGCCGCGCGTGGTGCGCGCGGCGGTCAGCGCTTGCGGTCCTGACGGGACTTGAACCCGCGACCTCCGCCTTGACAGGGCGGCGAGCACTCCAACTGCTCCACAGGACCTTGCTGGTGTTGCCTCCGGCCGAAGCCGGACCGTGCCCCCAACGGGATTCGAACCCGTGCTACCGCCTTGAAAGGGCGGCGTCCTGGGCCGCTAGACGATGAGGGCGGCCCCGCCATCATTGCACATTCGCAACTCTGTGCGGACTTGCTCCCATCCGGCCCCGCCGGAGGCTTGGAAAGCATACGTGATGGCTGACCGGACGACCAAACCGGTATGCCATCAGCCGCAGGCGCTCCTGAAACCGCAGGTCAGGAGGGGGTTAGCGGAGCCGGGTGATGCCGTGGTCGCGCTTGAGGGCGGCGATCACCTTCGGGCAGGCGGCGAGGGTGGCCGCCCGGTTGCCGCCCCCGTCGTGCAGCAGGACCACCGAGCCGGGCCGGGCAGCCCGCTGCACCCGCTTCTGGATCGTGGCGGCGGTCGGCCGGGCCCAGTCCTGCGGGTCGACCGTCCAGTGCAGCGAGCGCATCTCCAACTGCTTGGCCACCTTGACCACTTCGGCGGTCCACCGGCCGCCCGGCTGCCGGTAGTACGGCACCTTCGCGTCCTCAACGGCACGTCGGATCTCCCGGTTCGTCCGGGTCAGGTCGGCGCGGATCTCGGCGACCGGTCGCCGGGCCAGGTTGAGGTCGTGGTTCCAGCTGTGGTTGCAGAGCTGGTGGCCCTCCCGGGCGATCCGGCGGACCAACTCGGGATGCTTGCGGACCTGCGTACCCACCACGCAGAAGGTGGCCTTGACCTTGGCTGCCTTCAGCAGGTCCAGCACCTTCGGTGTCCAGGCCGGGTCCGGACCGTCGTCGAAGGTGAGCGCCACCTTCTTGCCCCCGGTGGTGCGGACCAGGCCGGCCGGCAGCTTGGCCGGTAGCGGCCGCAGCTTGGGCTTCGGCGAGGCGGTTGGGCTCGGTGGGGCGGGCGGGTCCGGCAGGGCGGCCGACGGGGGTGCGTCGGCGGGTGTCGGGTTGGGCTCGGCGGAGCCCGCGCCGCAGCCGGACAGCAGGAGAGTCAGCCCGGTGAGGCAGGCGAGCAGCAGACGAGGACGCATGGGTCGCTCCCGAGAGGGGTTCGGGTTCGCAAACCCCGACGCTAGTTCACCCCTTTTCGGCGGATAGCAGCGGGTAGGGGCAGTCCTCGTGGTGAGCGGGTCAGGACGCGGCGGACCGGTCCAGCGAGTCGCGTACGGCGACGGCGAGCGTGACCGCCTCGGCCAGTCCGCCGGGGTGGACCACCCCGGCGGGCAGACTGTCGGCCGGCCAACCCGGCCCCGCGGCGATGACCAGCAGCGGTCGGCGTGGGGCGCCGAGCAACGCGCTCAGTTGGGCCGGGTCGCCGGTGGCCCGGGTGTGTGACCAGATCACCACGGCGGCTGGTCCGGTCCGGTCGATCGCGTCCAGCAGGGCGGTCACCGGCACCCGCGCACCGAGCATCCGATGGTTGACGCCCACCTCGGCGAGCGCTGCGGCGAGCGCCTCCAGCGGCAGGCTGTGCTGCTCCTCGTCGGCGCAGGAGAGCAGGATGCGGGGTGGCTGCCCGGCGGGAGCGGGACAGCCCGCCACGACCGCCGCGAACGCCGCCGACACGCACCTGGAGATCAGGTGCTCCACCTCGATCAGGGCGGCGGTCGCGGCATGCCGCTCACCGATGCCGACCAGCACCGGGCGGAGCAGCCGGTCCCAGGTGTCGACCACCCCGTCGGTGGCGATCGACCGGGCGATGGTCTCGCTGATCACCTCGGCGTCCATCCGCATCGCGGCCCGGGCCAGGCCGCGAGCCACCGGGCCGGCTCGGCGTACCGGAATGGTCGCGCCACCGCCGGCCCGCGCCGTGGTCGACCGGACCGAGCGGGGGGCGCGGGCGGACACCGGGTCCGGTGCCTGCCGGGCCCAGCGGGCCGCCTCCGCCGGGTTGACTCCCTCGGCGGTGAGCCGCCGCATGATCTCCAACCGAGCCAGGTCGGCCGGGGTGTAGCGCCGGTGGTGGCCGGGGACGTGCTGGCTCGGCCCGAGGCCGTACCGCTGGTGCCAGGTGCGCAGCGTGGTGACCGCGACACCGAGCCGCCGGGCGACCGCCCCGGCGCTCAGCGCCTCATCGGCCACCCGACCGCTCCGACGCGTCGCTGGGGGGTAGCTGGGTCGGGCTCGACGGGTGCAACAGCCGGTCCAGCACCCCGCCGAGCCACGGGGCGTACGAGTCGGGATCCTCGGTCAGTTGGGTGGCCAGGGTCACCGGATCCGCCCAGCGCAGCTCGGCGACCTCCGACGGTTCCGGGTGCAGCGGCGCGTCCGGCCGGAACTCGCCGCGCAGGACGTGGTCGTACTCGACCTCGACGCGCCCGGTGGCCGGGTCCTCGGCCTGGTAGACGTGGACGCCGACCTCGGTCAGCGGCACCGGCCCGACACCCAGTTCCTCCGCTAGCCGACGGTTGGCCGCCTCGGACAGGGGCTCGCCGGGCTGCGGATGGCCGCAGCAGGAGTTGGCCCAGCGCAGCGGGAACCGGGTCTTGATCGCGGCGCGGCGCTGGAGCAGTACCCGACCGTCCGGTGCCACCAACAGCACGGAGAAGGCGCGGTGCAGCCGGCCTGGTGGCTGGTGGGCCGTGGCCACTGTGGTCGAGCCGACGGGCTGACCCGTCTCGTCCACCAGCTCGACCAGATGACTCTCCCGGGACGGGGACATCAGTGCATTCCTCTGTTCAGGCTCGGCTGCGTTGCGCCGCGTGGCGTCACCGGCTCGCTCCGGTGATCCGGCTCGCCGCGAGCTTGCCGGAGATGAGCACCATAGGCACTCCGACGCCGGGCTGCGTACCCGAGCCGACGAACACCACGTTGGACAGCGACCGGTGCAGGTTCGCCGGCCGGAACGGGCCGGTCTGGAACAGGCTGTGCGCGGCGGCGAACGGCGTGCCCGCCGCCATGCCCTGTTCCGCCCAGTCCGCCGGAGTGATCGCCTGGAGCACCTCGACACCCGCGCCGAAGCCGACGTAGCCGCGTTGCTCAAGGGTGAGAATCAGCTCGTCGGTGTAGTGGGCGGTGAGGCCGCCGCGCCAGTCGAACGGTGCGCGGTCGAGGTTGGGCACGGGCGCGAGCACGTAGTAGGTGTGCCGGCCGGCGGGCGCCACCGCCGGGTCCGTCCGGCTCGGGTTGGTGACCAGCAGGGACGGGTCGCTCATCAGTTCGCCGCGGCGGATGACCTCGTCGAAGGTGCCCTTCCAGGCGCGCCCGAAGTGGATGTTGTGGTGGGCGATCTGCCCGTACCCCTGGGTCGAGCCGACGTGCAGCACGACGCAGGACGGCGAGTAGGTCAGCCGGCGCCGGCGGGCCGGTGGGAGCAGGTCCTGGTAGGCCACCGGCAGATCAGGGTTGAGCACCACCGCGTCCGCCGGGACGAACTCGCCGTCCGCGGTCACCACCCCGGTGGCGCGGCCGTTCGCGGTCTCCACCCGGGTCACCGTGGTGCCGTACCGGATGCGTACGCCGTGCTTCTCCGCGGCCCCGGCCAGCGCGCGGGAGACCGCGTGGATGCCGCCGCGCGGGAAGTAGACCCCGGCCACCGAGTCGAGGTACGCGATCACGGCGTAGATGGCCAGCGCGTCGTGCGGCGCCAAGCCGGCGTACATCGCCTGGAAGGAGAAGATCCGCCGGGTACGCGGGTCGCGGAAGAACTGGTCGATCTTGGTCTGCAGTCGGCGGAAGGCGCCGGTGGCCATCAGCTTGAGCAGGTTGCCGGTGAGCAGATCGGTGGGCGCGTCGAAGTTGCGTTCGATGAAGTCGGCCCGCTCCAGCCGCCACAGGTTGCGCGCGAAGTCGACGAACCGCAGGTAGCCGTCGGCCTCCCGGGGGCCGCAGACCCGGGAGATCTCCGCCGCCATCCGGGCGGTGTCGGTGATCACGTCCAGCGTCGACCCGTCCGGGTAGTAGGCCCGGTAAGCCGGATCGAGGGGAACCAGGTCGAGCCAGTCGGACAGCTCCTCGCCGACCGCGCCGAGCGCCTCGGCGATCAGGTCGGGCATGGTGAGCACGGTCGGGCCGGTGTCGAACTCGTAGCCGTCGACGCTGAGCCGTCCGGCCCGCCCACCCGGCACCGGCTCGCGTTCCAGCAGGGTCACCTGCCGTCCGCTGCCGGCCAGGTGCAGGGCACAGGCCAGACCGCCGAGGCCCGCCCCGACGACCACCACCCGGTCCGTACGCCCGGCGACCGTTCGCGCCGTTGACGATCGTGCGCCCATCATGACCTCCGGTCGGTGGCCGCGCTGGCGAGGCCGAACAGTGCGGTGCGGGCGGTCTCGTCGATCCGGACGGTGGCGAGCGCGTCCAGGGCCTCCTGGACCCGTTCGTCGATCATCCGCTCGATCCGGTCGACCGCGCCGGTGTCGAACACGATCTCGGCCAGGCGAGCCACCTCCGGCTCGCCCGGCAGCGAGCCGGTGCCGTCCAACGCCTGCCGCTGGGCCGGCGAGGCCAGCTCGCGGGCCAGCATGAGCAGCGCGGTCGGCTTGCCGGTGCGCAGGTCGTCGCCGGCCGGTTTGCCGGTGGCGGTCGGGTCGCCGTACACGCCGAGCAGGTCGTCGCGGAGCTGGAAGGCTTCGCCGACGGCGAGGCCGTAGCGGGTGTACGCGTCGGTCAGCGGCGTGTCGTCGCGCACGCCGGCCAGGCTCGCCCCGAACAGCAACGGGCGCTGGACGGTGTAGCTGGCGGTCTTGTAGCGGGCGACCCGCAGCGCCCGGTCGACCGACCAGTTCTCCGGGGCGGCCTCGCCGAGGATGTCGAGGTACTGCCCGGCGATCGTCTCCACCCGCATCCGGTCGTAGCCGCGGCGTACGTCGAGCAGGCGGTTCGCCGGCAGCGCGGCCCGGGCCAGCAACTGGTCGGCCCAGACCAGGCAGAGGTCCCCGATCAGCACCGCGACCGCCTCGCCGAACCGGCCGGAGTCGCCGCAGCGCCCTGCGGCGGCATGTTGAGCGGCCACGGCCACATGGGCGGTCGGCCGACCCCGACGGGTCGCCGAGTGGTCCATCACGTCGTCGTGGACCAGAGCGAAGGTGTGCAGCAGTTCCAACGTGGCCAGTGCGGGCAGCACCCGGTGCAGCGGCTCGTCGCCGCTGGCCGCGCCGCGCCAACCCCAATAGCCGAAGGTCGGGCGGACCCGTTTGCCGCCGGCGAGGACGCAGTCGCGGGCCGTGGCGGCGAATCCGCCCATGGCCGGATCGATCGTGGCCAGTGCGTCGACTTCGGCGTCGAGGAATTCGGCGAGGGTCTGCTCGACCGCGGTGACGAGATCCCGTGTGTACGCCGCGAGGACGGCCGGAATCGGTTCATCTCCACCGACCGGCTGTTCAGGCAACACGCGAAGGAGGTTACCCGTTAGTCGGTCGTTGGCCATGCCGCTGAGCGTACCCTAGGGTTCATGTTGCGTCGATTGGTGCGTCGATTCTGAGGAGGGCGAATGGATCTGGACCTCGCCGCCGCTTACGAACGGTGTCGTGACCTGCACAGACAGCACGGACGCACCTACTATCTCGCTACCCGCCTGCTGCCCGCATGGAAACGTCGACACGTCCATGCCCTGTATGGATTCACCCGCTACGCCGACGAGATCGTGGACCGCACCGAGGCGCTGCCGTCGGCCGAACGGGCCGCGCTGCTCGACGACTGGGGCGGACGGTTCGTGGCCGGGCTGCACGGCGAACCGGTCGACGACCCGCTGCTGCCGGCGGTGCTGCACACCATCGCCGTCTTCGACCTCGACCGGGAGGACTTCGCCTCGTTCCTCAAGAGCATGGCGATGGACCTGACCGTCACGTCCTACCGCACCTACGATCACCTGCTGGACTACATGGAGGGGTCGGCGGCGGTCATCGGCACCATGATGCTGCCGATCCTGGGCAGCTCGAACCTGCTGGCCGCCCGGGAGCCCGCCCGCCAACTCGGCTTCGCGTTCCAGCTCACCAACTTCATCCGGGACGTGGCCGAGGACCTCGACCGGGGCCGGACGTACCTGCCGGACGAGGATCTGGCCGAGTTCGGCGTGACCCGCGACGATCTGCTGGCCTGCCGGGCCGCCGGTCGGGCCACCGAGCCGGTCCGGGAGTTGATCCGGTACGAGGTCACCCGCGCTCAGGCGCACTACGCCGCCGCCGCGCCCGGGGTGGTCCTGCTGGACGCCGGCTCACAGTCCTGCATCCGTACCTCGTACCTGCTCTACGGCGGCATCCTCGACGAGGTGGCCGCGCAGGACTACGACGTGTTCGCCAGGCGGGCCACCGTGCCGCAGCGACGCCGGATGACCGTGGCGGCCCGTGCCCTGCTCGCCCCGACCGGCGCTCCGGTAGCCCTACCTGGGCCGTCGATCTTGCACTTGTCGTCCCCGCAAATGCCGCATAGGGGTTGAATGGGCGACCGTAAGTGCAAGATCGTCGAGATGGGGTGTGGGGTGGGTTGGGGAAGGTTGTTCTTGTCGGGCGGTTTGGGGGCGGGTAGGGCGGGAAGTCGGTAGTTGTGCGAGAGCTATTGACGAAGATCGAGCAGAATTCCCGGCTTGACCGGTTCGGTGATCGGTTGCAGCGTGCGGTGCAGGGCACCCTGCGGGGGCAGCGGGTCCGGGATCTGCTGCACGGGGTTTGGCTGGGGCATCCGCTGCACCCCGCGATGGTGCAGGTCACGGTCGGTTCCTGGATGAGTGCGGCGGTACTGGATCTGCTGCCGGGTCAGCGGCGGGCGGCCACCGCGCTGATCGCGGTCGGCACCGCCAGCGCCGTGCCGTCCGCGGTGGCGGGGCTCAACGACTGGGCGGCGCTGGCCCGTGACCAGCGCCGGGTCGGCCTGGTGCACGCCGCGTCGAACAGCGTGGCCCTGGTGTTGTACGGGGGCTCGCTGGCCGCGCGGATGTCGGGTCGCCACGGCCTCGGCCGTACGCTCGGCTTCCTCGGACTCAGTGCGGCGAGTGCGGGGGCGTACATCGGTGGGCATCTGGCGTACAAGCAGGGTGCGCAGGTGAACGTGAGCGTCTCCGACCTGCACCTGATCAGCGAGGGGTGGCATGCGATCGCCGAGATGGACAGCCTGCCCCAGCGGGAACTGGTCACCCGCAAGGTCGACGAGGTGTCGGTGATCCTCTACCGGCACGGTGACGACGTGACCGTGATGCTGGAGCGCTGCCCCCACCAGAGCGGGCCGCTCGGCGAGGGCGAGGTACGCGAGATCGACGGCCACGCCTGCGTGGTCTGCCCCTGGCACGGCAGCACCTTCCGCCTCAACGGTGGCGAGGTGGTGCACGGTCCGTCCTCGAACGACCAGCAGATCCTGCCCACCCGCGTGGTGAACGGCAAGCTCGAGGCACGCCTGCCCTGATACGAGTGAGGGCGACCTGTCAGTCCTTGCGGTGTCGGCCGGTGGGAAGTTCGCGGGGTGCGCTGCTGCGCCGGTGCTGCCAGGTGCTGGCCGAGGTGGTCACGGGTCGTCGCCGCAGACCCAGGACGGCGCCGATCTGTGCGCCGACGATGCTGGCCACGGCCAGTACGGCGGAGATGGCCAGGGGGCGGTTCACCCGGTCGGGATCGCCGGCGCGGGCCGCGCCCACCGTCACCACCGGCGGGTGGTCGTCGGAAACCTTGTCGCGTGGCGCGGTCGGCTGTCGATCCTCGGGCGCGGCGGGAGCGGGTGTCGCCGATCCCGGCTGCGACGTGCTCCCACCCGGCTGACCTGAGGCGCCACCCCGCGTCGCCCCGTCCTGCGTGGCCCCGCCCGGCCCCGTCCCGCCCGGCCCCGATCCACCCGGTCCCGATCCGTCCGGCTTCGTCGGGGTGGGCGTTCCTGCGCCGCTGTCCGGGGCGACCGGTGCGGGCGAGGGTCGTTTCGGTGTCACCAGCCGACCGGTGGCGTGTGCCCGTACGCCCTGGTCCTTGGCTTCGGTCGGGAGCGTGATCAGTTGGCCGGGGCGGATCTGGTCGGGGTTGCGGAGTCCGTTGAGGGCGGCGAGTTTGCGATAGTCGTCGAAGTCGTCCAGGTACCGGTCGGCGACCTTGCCGAGGTAGTCGCCCTTGGCCACCTGGTAGACCGGAGCATCGAGGTCCGCCCGTACCGTCGCCTGCGAACCCATGGTGGTCGAGGGGGCCGGCGACGCGTACGCGACGGTTGCGGTGGGTGCGGTGTACGGCCCGGAGGTGTACGCGGCGGTGGCGGCGGCGGCCGGGCTGGCGACGAGGATCAGCGCGACCGAGCCGACCAGGGCGGCGGCGGCCCGTTGCTGGCGGCCCATCCCGGGCAGCCGGGGTGCCGGTCGGCGCAGCGCCTGTGCGCCCAACTCCACGAGCACCGAGATGGCGAAGGTCGCCCACCCGAACCAGCCGACCAGGGCCAGCGCCCGCAGGAACAACTGGCCGTCGTCGCGGCTGGTGAGGGTGGTGCCGATCTCCGCCAGTGTCGGTACGTGGTCGGGCAGCGGGTTGCCGGCGAAGGCCAGCAGTGCGATCGGCCCGCCGACCAGCAGGCCGAGCAGCACGACGAGCGCACCGAAGCCGGTCAGGATGCGACCGAGCCGTCGTACGGCGGTACCACCCGATGCGGCCATGACGACCTTCCTTCTCTCAGGGGAGCCCGGTCAGCGGCCGCGCGGTCGCCTCACCGGAGACGGTGACGGTGTTGGAGAAGCCGAAGAGGCCGAGCATGGCCCGGCGGTAGGTGACCGAGACGCGTACCCGGATCTGGGTCTCGCCGTCGACCACCGGGAAGCTGACGGTGTGGCCGCTGGCCCCGGCGGCGGCGAGGTAGTCCGCGACGGCGCGACGGGCCTGCGGTCGGTTGATCTGTTTGGGTCCGCCCTCGATGGCGGTGGCCAGGTCGATGGCCTGCCCGCCCGCCCGTGCCGCCTCGGCGGCCAGGTTCTCGGCCCGCTGGAGGGTACGCAGTTGCCCTGCGCCGTCGAACGCCATGCCGATGATGGCGAGCACCCCGACGAGGGCGATGGCGAGGAAGATGCTCACCCGCCCGGCGTCGCCCCGGCCGGCGGTCATCCTCGACTCCGGTAGCGGTCCAGCGGCGAGGTGAAGGAGGCGGTGATCCGGCTGCCCGCCGGCATGTTCTTCAGCACGGGAAGCCTGATGTCCTGGTAGGACACCGTGCAGGCGAGTTCCACGGTGACCGAGGCGTCCTGCCCGACGCGGCTGCGGAACGCCGCGTTGAAGGTGGTGGAGCGGCCGCCGACCGTACCTCGGAAGGTGATCTGTGGGGCGCCGGTGCAGGCCACGCCGCGCCAGTCGAGCTGCTGCCGGGCCGCCTCCCGGGCCTCCTGGCGGGCGGTGGTGGCGTCCCGGGAGATCGAGGCCGCGCGGGCGGCGTCGTGGGCGGCGGCCTCCAGCGCCTCATTGGCCACCGCGGTACGACCGGCGACCCCGGCCAGCACCATCAGCGCCACGAAGGCCGGTGCCAGCACCGCCACCTCGATCGACACCGAGCCCCGGCTCATGGTGCGGTCCATCGTTCCACCGTTCCGTGTGCGGTCTGCCGCACCGAGAAGTTGACGCCCGGCACGACCGACAGGGCGCGACCGGTCACCGTGCAGGTCACATCGGTGTTCGCGGTGACACAGTCGGGCCCCGGCTTCTCCCAGTCGACCAGCCAGTCGCCCGCCTGCTTGAGGAACTTCGTCGCCCGCTCGGCGCCGGCGTTCGGGGCGGCCTCGTACAGCCGTTGGGCGTTGACGCCGCTCTGTGCGGCGTTGAGCGCGGTCGAGCGGGCCACGAATACCGCGGCGACCTGGATCGAGGCGAAGAGCATCAGCAGGATCGCCGGCAGCGTCACGGCCAACTCGACCGGGTTGCCGCCCCGTTCACCGTCGCCGGGTAGCCGGTGGTGCCGGTGCGTCACGGCCCACCGGCACCACCTCTCGAACCGGAAACGGCGCATCGTCAGTTGGCCGGTGGGCCGGGGATGGCGTCCATCCAGTTCTCGGCGGCGAGAAGGGCGGCGGCGGTAACCGCGAGGGCCACCGTCACCAGACCAAAGATGATCACGGCGGTGGGCACCGGGCTGTCACCACGATCACCGGCCAGTTCGGCCAGCCGCGCGCGTAGCGCGGCCTGCAGGTAGGTGAGGACGGACATCGAACTGCTCCTTTGCTGACGGGGGTTGGCCTAGAGGCGGGCCAGGAACGGGTAGATGGCGAAGCCGAGCAGGACGAAGACCAGCAGCGCGCCGGGGATGTCGAGCCGACTGGTCACCCCCTCGGCGCGGGCCAGGTTGTCGGTACGGATCTGGTCGCGTAGCGAGTCGGCGCGGCTGCGCAGCGTCTCGTGCACCTGGGCGCCCTCGCTGCCGGAGGACTGCATGATCGCGCCGACATCGCCCAGCTCGGGGATGCCGATCCGATCGGCGAGGTCACGCAACTCGTCCCACGGGGAGTGCATCTGCATCTGGGCCATCCGCAGCGCCTCGGAGATCCGCTCGAAGACCCAGCCCTCGCAGATCGCCGCCGCCCGCTCCAGCGACTGCACCGGCCCGTGCGCGGCGGAGAGCTGCAACGCCACCAGGTCCAGGTAGGTGCAGACCGCCTGGCGGAACTCCTCCCGGGCGGCTTCGGCGCGGGTCACCACCGCCCGATGCGCCACCAGGGCACAGAGCGCCGCCAGACCGAGGCTGCCCAGCACCGGTACGACGAGCGGCAGCGAGATGCCGACGGCGAACAGCGTGAAGCTGAGCAGGGCCGGCGCGGCGAGGCCGATCAGCGCCGAGAGCAGCAGGGAGAGCGTGTACTGCTCGGGGGTGCGGTCGAGCAGAGCGAGCTGTCGGTGTGGTGGGCGCAGCCAGCGGGCCAGACCGGTGAGCCACTCCAGCTGACGGTCGGCGGGACTGGGCCGGGCGACTCCGGCCGGCGGATGCAGTCGGCGCAACGCCGGGCCGAGCGCGGGGGTGGCCGGCACCAGTTCGCGTACCACCAGGAAGACGCCCAGCCCGACCGCTGCCCCGGCGACCACGGCGATGAAGAGATGCAGGTTCACGCCACCACCTCGTCGGGATCGGGGGCGGGCAGGAAGCGGGCCGGTCGCGGCGGTTGGCTCATCGAGCGCACCCAGGCCAGCAGGCCGACGAAGGCGGCACCGAGCAGCGCCATCACCAGCTGACCGAACGGCGTGCCGTACGGCTGCACGTACTCGGCGTTGAACAGCCCGTACGCGATGGTGGCCAGGGTCATCCCGGTGAGGAACCGGACCGCGAACCGGGGCTGGGTGCGTTTGGCCTCGATCTCCCGCCGGGTGGTGACCTCGGCCGCCGCCGCCGAGGCGATCGAGCCGAGCACGTCGCCGAGCCGCTCACCCCGGTCGGTCAGGTGCAGGATGAGCGCCGCCACCACCTGGTCGCAGACCGGGTCGCCGATCTCGTCGGCGAAGGCCAGCAGGGCGGAGCGGGCCAGCCAACCGGCCTGGAGTCGGGCGGCGAGCAGCCGTACCTCGTCCTGGATCTCCTCGGGTGCGGTGCCGACGGTGCCGATGATCGCCTGCTGGAGTCCCTGCCCGGTGGCGGAGACGTCCTTGAGTCGGCGGGTCCACTCGCCGACGGCCTCGATCCGGGCGATGGCCCGCTGTTCGGCCCGGCCGACCGAGAACAGCCACGGGGTGCCCGGTACCGCGACCGCGACCAGCAGGCCGACCACCGGCAGCCCGGTCAGCAGGAAGGCCAACGCGCCCGCGACCACCGCGCCGATCAGCAGCGCCTGGTGGGCCTGCTGTTCGCGGACGGTGGTGCCGGAGCCGCGCCACAGCCGGCTGACCCCGGGGCCGGCGCCCGGTGCCGGGCCGGGCGGGCGGCGGGTGCCGACCAGTGCGACGACCGTCAACACCAGTCCGGCCACGCAGGCCGCCCCGGAGACCACGGCGAGAAGTTCGATGTTGTCGAGCACCACTCACCGCCGACCGAGTCGGGTCTGCTTGGGGCGGCGCCAGGCACCCTGCCCGGCCTCGATCCAGCGACTCAACAGCCGGGCGTCGTAGCCCACCCGCAGTAACTGGTCCCGCACCCGTTCGGGCAGGTGTCGGGGCACCGCCCGGCCGTCCGGGCCGGGCGCGAACACCTTGGTGGTGGTGATCCGGTTGCTGTCACCGACACCGATCACCTCCTCGACGTGCGAGACGAACCGGTGCTTGCGCCCGCCGATGCCGGTCTCGTCCTCGACGGTGACGTAGACGATCAGGTCCAGGGCGTTGCCGGCCATCCGGCGGGCCTGGTCGACGGTCATCTCCCGGCCGTGGGCCAGCGCCAACTCGATGATCCGCTCGCTGACCCCGCCCGGGGTACGGGCGTGGATCGTGCACATCGAACCCCGGCTGGTGGTCATCGCCTGGAGCATCGGCACGATCTCCCGGGACCGCACCTCACCGACGATGATCCGCAGTACGCCCATCCGCAGCGACACCGGGATCAGGTCGGCGATGCTGACCTCACCGGCCGGTCGACCGTCGGGCCCGCGCTCACCGTGGCCTTCGCGGGCCTCGAAGCTCATCACCGCCCGGTGCCGGTCGGTCCGGCGGGCCGGCAGCAACTCCCGGCTCTCCTCCAGCAGCACGTACGGCTCGTCGGGCGGGATCTCGCTCATCAGCGCCCGGATGACTGTGGTCTTACCGGCCCCCGCCAGCCCGGCGACCATGATGTTCAGCCCGGCACGCATCGACGCGCGGAGGAAGTCGCGCAGCAGCGGGTCGATCATCTCGTCCAGGTCGCCACGGGTGCCGGCGAGGTCGTCGAGGGTCACGTCGAGGGTGTTGTGCTTACGGATCACCGCGTACGGGCGGTGGCTGACCAGGAACACCGCCGCCAACCGGCTGCCGTCGGGCAGTTGCAGATCCAGGGTCGGCTTCGAGGTGGACAGCGAGCGTTCGGTGGCGCCGGCCCGGCGGGCCGCCGCCTGGAGGATCTCCACCAACTCGTCGTCGCTGTCGGCGATCGGCTCGACCCAGTCGACGCCACCGCCGTGCCGGGTGATCCGCACCTGGTCGCAGCCGAGGATGTGGACCTCCTCGATGGTGTCGTCGACGAGCAGGGTCTGCAGTCGACCGAGGCCGGCCAGTTCGGCGGTGACCTGGTCGAGCAGCAGCCGTTCCTCACCGGCGGCCATCGGGGTGCCGGCCCGGCGCACCGAATCGGCGTACTCGGCGACGAGGAGCACCGCGAGCCGGGCCCGCTCGGTGTCCTCCTCGTCGACGCTGAACTCCCGACCCCGCTGCCACCGGGTGAGTTGCTCGCTCAACTGGCGGCGCAGTTCCCGTACCACCTGGAAGTCCACCCGTGGCCGGGGTGGCGGTTCGGCTGTCGCCGGCGCGGCCGACACCGGCACCGGCATGGAGGCGTAGTGCCGACCGTTGGCCACGGGCAGCGGCGGCGCGGTGGAGGTGGCGCCGGGCGGCTGCCGCCGGGGATCCGAGGAGACCGGCTCAAAGCGCATCGGGCACCCCCTGCGAGACCGGCCAGGCCAGGCGGGCTCGTCGCCGGTCCAGCAGGGCGCCGACCGGCACCTCCAGTTCGCGGGCCGCGCGCAGCAACGGCCGTCCGGCGCGCACCGTGCCGCCCAGGCTCAACACCCCGGCGGTACGCGGATCGTGCGGCAGCCGGGCGATCACCGGCAGCTGAAGGGCTTTGCTGATCTCGCCCTTGCCGTGGCCGTCGCCGACCAGCAGCAGCCGCAGCGTGCCGGGCTCCACCCGATGCTCGGCGAAGTCCCGTTCGAGCGTCTTGAGCATGGCGCGGGTGCCGGACAGGTCGGGCAGCTGCGCCCGGGTCACCACCAGCACCACCGACGCGGCCCGCAGCAGCGGCCACGGCGTGCCGACCACGTGCAGCCGTCCACAGTCGACGATCACGTCGTACGGCGGGTCGCCGCCTTCCAGCCCGGTGAAGAAGTCCGCGAACCGCTGCCACAGCGGGATGACACTGCCGGCCTGGGCCGGGTCGACGACACCGGGCAGCAGCAGGCGTTCCCGGCGCGGCGCGTCCAGGTCGACCAGCTGCGACCAGAACGCGCTGTCCAGGTTGCCGTCGCGCAGTTCCCCGACGGCCAGTTCCCCGAGGCCGCGTGGGCCGTCCAGCGCGCCGCCCAGGTAGCCGGCGAGGATCGAGCCGCCGGCCGGATCGCATTCGGCGAGGACCACCCGGCGGTGCCAGCTCAGCGCGCAGGCCAGCGCGGTGGTGGTCACCCCCGGCGAGCCCTTGGCCGAGACCAGCGCGATGATCGCCATCAGGCCGCCTTGGTGAGCACGACCGCGATCCGGTCCTGCGCGGCCATCGCCACCACTGCCGGCACGTCCCGTACGGCCAGGGCCAGGTAGACCACCACCTCGTCGCGGCCGTCCGTGCTGACCGCGTCGGTGACGGTCGCGGTGAACCGGGTCACTCCGGAGGACGAGCTGCTGCTGTCGTCGCGGGGGGTGCTGACCAGCAGAACCTGGTCGCCCGGGCGAAGCTTGGGTGCCGGCACCTGGGCCGTACGCAGTCCCAGGGCGATCTGCTGCTGCCCCGGGCCGAGCAGGGGTTCGTCGGTGAGCTGCGACATGGTCAGCAACGTGCCGGGGGCGAGCGAGACGGCGGCGCGCATGCCGACCACGTCGGCGAGCCGTCCGGCCGGCACCGGGTCGAGGCCCTGCCCGCCGGCCACCTGCACCGAGACCAGGTCACTGGCGCTGACCACGCTGCCCACCTCGACCGTCCGGGCGACCGCCAGGTAACTGCCGGTCGCCCGCACCGAGGTGACCGCGAACGCCGAGCCCAACCCACCGAGGGCGATCAGCAGTACGGCCAGCCCGAGCAGTCCGGGGCGGACCCGGCGTTGCCGGACCACCTTGGGTGGGGCGACCGGCGCGTCCACCGGAGAGGGTCCGTTACGGGTCGCCACGCTCATCGGGTCACCACCTGAAGCTCGTCGATCTGGATTCGCACCGGGCCGGTGGTGCGGGTGACGCCACCGATGCTCCCGGTCACGCCGCTGCTGCTGGTCCAGGTGACACTCCAGTGCGTCGTCGCCTGCACCAGGTACGTGTCGGCCGTGCTGTAGCCGTTGTGGTACCCGCAGTCGGGGGAGCGCTTCCCGGCGTGTTGACCCTGCCGGTCGTACGGCGTACCGGGACCGTCGCAGGTGACCCGGTCGCCGTTGCCCATGTCCCAGACGATCCGGTCGACCTCGGCCCGGATGGTGACGGTCAGGCCCCGTTCGGAGGCGGAGGCGCTCTGCGGGCCGAAGTAGGTGGGGCCCCGGCTGGCCCACATCCAGACCGGCAGCCCGACCAGACCGGGGCCGATGTCCTTGCGGGGTGCGACCGCCGCTCGGGGTGCCAGCAGGGTGATCGAGGCGAACGCCCGGCGGGCCAGTTCCTCCGGATCCGGCGGAGCACCGAAGCCCGGCGGTGGCTCCTCCAGCAGTCTGTTCTGCACGCTGCCCAGGGAGACCGCGTCACAGGTGACCGTGTACCACCGCCACCCCGGAGGTGCCTCCTCCTGTGGCTGCGCGAGTTGGTAGTAGCAGCCGTCCTGGCTGTTGAACCAGCCCATGCCCTCGCGGTAGCAGGGGACGGTCTGCCCCCGCCACTGGCAGACGCCGCTGCCGCCCCCGCCACCACCGTTGTCGCCACCGTTGTCACCGCCGTTGCCCCCACCACCGGGGGTGCCCGGGGCGTCGTCCCAGACGTTGCAGTTGGGCTGGGCCGGTGGGCACTCGGCACCGGGGTCGGCGGCACCGGCCGGTACCGCCGGACCGGTGACCAGCAGCAGCGCCAGCGCGGTGCCGAGCAGCAGCCGGCGGACGGCCGTCGGGTGGCGGCGCAGCAGGCGCGGATCGGCCGAGGCCCGGTCGAGGTGGTTCGCCGCCCGGGTCAGCACGGCTGGTCCCGGTGGGCCGAGCCACCGCTGATCAGCCAGCGACCGTCGGGGTAGCGGGTGGCGATGGCGGTGGCGAGGTGCCGCGTACCGCGGGTGCCCGGCACCACCTTCTTGTCGGCGACGTAGACCAGCCGGTAGCCGGTGGCGTCGAGGCAGTCCTGTATCTCCACGGTGGGTGGCTTGCCGTCCAGGTCGACGGAGATCACCGTGGGGTCGGAGCGCAGCGTGCCGGTGCTGACCGCGCCGTTGGCGCGGGCCTTTATCAAGCCCACCCGGACCCGGGTGAGCAGCGGGTCGGCGAGGAACCGGGTCAGCTCCGGGTGCTGCGGGTCGCTGTGCCGGCTCGCCGACCGGGAAGCGGTCAGATATCCGGCGTACGCCTTCAGGGCCGCCTCCTCGGCGGCCTTCTCCTCGGCGACCCGTTCGTTGCCGACCGGCCGGCTCCGGTCCGTCGAGGTGGTGCCGGCTGTCGTCGGCGGGTTGCCGCAGGCGGTGGTCGTGCCGACCGTGGCCACCGCGACCAGACCGGCCGTCCAGCGACTCAGCTGCCGTGCTCGCACCCTCGTGCCCTCCTCGGTACCGACCCGGCGACCGGCGTCGCCGCCGTTTTCGGGCGTGCGGCAGCGCGACCGGATGGTCCTTTGCGGGCCGGTCCAATACGCAGTCGCATTTGCCCTAACGGATCTTCTACAAATGCACTGTCCTGGGTGGTTATGGCCGTCGGACGTGGGTTGCGTCACATCCAAGGGGCGAGCATAAGCTGACGCCGGCCGATGCAACAGAGGCAATTCATGTGACTACTCTGAGTCATGAACGGTGGTGGTGCTCGATGGTTACCGGAGGGTTGCCGAGGCCTGCCGAGGTCGTGTCGACGCCGGATCGGTGCGGTCCGCGCCCCGATGGGATCGCCCGTCGGGCGGGTGGCGCCGAGGCGGGTGCCGGTGGGGTGGGAAATGGCTTGTTGCCCGATCCGTCCCCCGGTTTCGCCGCTCAAGGAGTTCGCCAATTGCGTTCCATGGGAATTCCATCTATGCGCGCCGCGTATTTCGGCCGAGTCTCCGCCGACCACCAGGGTTCCGTTTCGCAACGATCGGATCACCAGCGGATCCGAGCAGGCAGATTACGTACCGTATTCACCTTGCCGGGGAGGTCGGCGTGAGCCGGCCGGCCGCCACCGAGTCGGCACGGCCCGACGACCTCCCACCCCCCGCCCGCCGCCGGCTGCCGATGGCCGTGCTGGCGCTCACCCCGCTGCTGCGGTACGCCGTCGCCCGGCACGCCGTGCCGGCGGGGACCGACCACCGCAGCGGATGCGACGCCTGCGGCACCCCGATCGGCCTCGACCGGCCCTGGCCGGCGCTCGGCCCGACCGCCCGCTGCGGCACCTGCCGAGCTCGGATCGGCGCGCCGCCGTTCACCGTCGAACTGGTCACCGTCGCCGCCCTCGCCATGCTGCTGCTGGCCGGTCCGCCCGCAGGCGAACTGCTCGCCGCGGCCTGGTGGCTGATCTTCGCGGTGCCGCTGATCTTCGTCGACCTCGCCGTGCACCGGCTGCCCGACCGGCTCACCCTGCCGGCCGCCGCCGGCACCTGGCTGCTGCTCGGACTGACCGCCCTCGTCGACGCCGGGCCGGCACCCTGGCTGCGCGCCACCGCCGCCGCGCTCGGCCTGGCCGGCTTCTTCGCCGCCACCACGCTGCTGTTCGGCGCCCGAGGCTTCGGCATCGGCGACGCCAAACTCGCCCTGGGAGCGGGTGCGCTGCTCGGCTGGTACGGCTGGGCGACCCCGGTGCTGGGGCTGCTGCTCGCGGTGATGCTGTCGGGTCTGGTGGCCGTCGGACTGCTGGTCACCCGGCGGGCCCGCTGGTCGTCCCACCTGCCGTTCGGGCCGTACCTGGTGCTCGGCACCCTGGGGGCGCTGCTGCTGGTGTGGTGAGCGGGTCGGCGGGGAATTGTTGATGCTCCCCGTTCGAACCGCGTCAGGAGGCGTAGTTGCAGCGCACCCCCGAACGCTTGTCGGAAGCCGACGAGCGCTGGCGGATCCGGCGTACCCACGACGACCTGGACCGGCTCGGCGAGACCGAGTCGGTGTTCGCGTTGAGCAACGGCTGGCTGGGCTGGCGCGGCACCCTCGACGAGGGCCGGCCGTGCGACATGCCGGGCAGCTACCTCAACGGCCTCCACGAGCGGCGCAAGCTGAACTACCCCGAAGACGGTCACGGCTTCCCACAGCTGTCCGACACGGTGATCAGCGCACCGAACGCCACCCTCGTCCGGCTCTGGGTCGACGGCGAGCCACTGGACGTCCGCACCGGGACGCTGCACCACCACGAGCAGGTCCTCGACCTGCGCGTCGGGGTGCTGGAACGACTCACCGAGTGGACCTCGCCCGGCGGGCACACGGTGCGGGTCCGCAGCACCCGACTGGTGTCGCTGCCGCGCCGCCGGGTGGGTGCCGTCGAGTGGACTGTGGAAGCCCCGCACGGGCCGGTCGAGCTGAGGATCTGCGCCGACCTGCTGGCCAACGAGCGGGTGGAGGACCGCGCCGACGACCCACGAGCCGCCGCCGTCATCGACGATCCACTGGTCGGCGAGGTGCGGCACCTCGACGGCAGCGCCGGGGCGCTGGTGCACCGCACCGAGCACAGCGACCAGCGGGTCGCCGCCGCCGTCGCACACCACCCGACAGCCCCGGATCACTTCACCAGCAGCGCGGACGCGACCGAGGACCGGATCCGGTTCAGCCTCACCGGCGTCCTGCAGCCCGGTGAGCGGGTCACGCTTGCCAAGTTCGCGGCGTACGAGTGGCAGCCGGTCGACGGCGCCTCGCCGGACGACCTCGCCGAGGAGGTGATGACCGACGCGCTGGCGGCTCGCGCCGACGGCTTCGCCGCGCTGTGCGCCGAACAACGCGCGGCCCTGGACGCCGCCTGGCGTACCGCCGACGTGCTCCTCGACGGTGACGACAAGTTGCAGGTGGCGATCCGGTTCGCGATGTTCCACCTGATCCAGGCGGGCCGCCCCGACGGCGACCGGACCATCCCCGCCAAGGGGCTGACCGGCAACGGCTACGACGGCCACGTGCTCTGGGACACCGAAGGCTACGTCCTGCCGGTGCTCACCTACGTCGCGCCGGAGGTGGCCCGATCGGCGTTGCGCTGGCGGCACGCGCACCTGCCGCAGGCCCTCGACCGCGCGGCGGAGCTGCGGCTGACCGGCGCGATCTTCCCGTGGCGCACCATCGGGGGCGAGGAGTGCTCCGGCTACTGGCCCGCCGGTACAGCCGGATTGCACGTCAACGCCGACATCGCCGACGCGGTGCTGCGCTACGTCTCCGCCACCGGCGACGACGACTTCCTCGCCGGTCCCGGACTGGACCTGCTGGTGTCCACCGCCCGACTGTGGGCCGGGTACGGGCACTACACCGACGACGGCCGCTTCCACATCACCGGGGTCACCGGCCCGGACGAGTACTCGGCTCTGGTCGACGACAACCTGTTCACCAACCTGATGGCCCGGCGGAACCTGCGCGGTGCCGCCGACGCGGTGCGCCGCCACCCCGAGGCGGCGACCCGGTTGGGCGTCGACCCGGCGGAGGTGACCGCCTGGCGGGCCGCGGCCGACGCGATGACCGTGCCATACGACGCCAAACGCGGGGTGCACCAGCAGTCCGCCGGCTTCACCGAGCAGCCCGAGTGGGACTTCGCCGGCACCAGCGAGGACGACTACCCGCTCCTGCTGCACTTCCCCTACCTGGAGCTGTACCGACACCAGGTGGTCAAGCAGGCCGACCTGGTGCTGGCCATGCAGCGCTTCCCGAGCGAGTTCAGCGCCGAGGAGAAGGCCGCCAACTTCGCCTACTACCAGACCCGCACGGTCCGCGACTCGTCGCTGTCGGCCAGTCCGCAGGGGGTGCTCGCCGCCGAACTGGGTCACCTCGATCTGGCGTACGACCTGTTCACCGAGTCGGTGTTGCAGGATCTGGAGGATCTCGGCGACAAGACCGGCGACGGCCTGCATCTGGCGTCGCTGGGCGGCGCCTGGCTGGCCCTGGTGCAGGGCTTCGGCGGGATGCGCGACGACCGGGAGCTGCTCTCCTTCGACCCCCGACTGCCCGACCGGATCGAGCGGCTGGCGTTCAGCCTGTGCTGGCACGGCCAGCGGCTGCTGGTCACACTCACCGCCGACCAGGCCCGCTACGAACTGCCCGACGCCCCCACCGACACCAGCATCGAGCTGTGGCACCACGGCGAACGGCTACAGGTCACCGCCGACGAGCCGGTGACCCGCCCGATGCCCCCGGTGCCCGACTTCGGCCCCGAACCGCCCTCCCCGGACGGCCGCCGCCCCAAGGGTCAGTGAGGCTGTCGCTGCTCGCCGAGGGCTGAGTCGCCCGCCATCCGTTCCCGTACGGCGGTCAGTTCCTCGAAGGCGTACGCCCAGTTGTGGCACTTGAAGCTGCGCAGGCCCTCGATCGGGGTGCGGCAGTCGGCGCAGCGGACACCGGCGATGGCGTCGGGGAGCCCGGTGTTGACGTAGCGGCGCTCGCCGAGGATCACCGTCGCGATCATCATCGGGTCGTGCACGCCCTTCAGCGCTGAGGAGACGATGTCGTACCAGGTGATCCGGCGATCGCACTTCGGGCAGTCCGGCTGGTCGCCGCTGACCCACAGTGGAGCGCCGATGGTGCGCGGCGGCATGCCGAGCAGCTTCTCGATCCGGCGTACGTCCGTCTCGGGGGTGGTCCAGCGGTGTCGGCCCGGCAGCGACGCGGGCGAGTCGTAGACGGCCTGGAACAGGGCGGGTTCGACCTCGACGGTCTCGCGTTCGCTGGTCACGGCGTACCTCCCGGTTGGTCGACGCTCCCACCGTGGTCACCGGCGGGCAACGGGCACAACCGGATCAACGACACGGCGCCTCGGCCGGCGTCGGCAGCGCCGACCTGCGGACACCCAGGATGATCAGGTACCCGAGAATCCAGAACTCGCCGACGGTCGCCGGGACCACCAGCAGGTCCGCGAGCATCCCCGCGCCGGGGGCGAGGTACGTGACGAACGTGTTGAGCAGGTAGCCGACGCCCCCGACGACGAGAACCCAGCCGAGCGCGCGGGGCAGCCACCCGGACCGCAGCACACACCAGCCCATCGGTACGAGCCAGAGGCCGAAGAAGAGCCCACCCACGACCCACAGGTTCCCGCTGACCAGATACAGCAGTTGGACGGTGTCGGCGGCGTCGCCGAACGGCTGGGCAGCCACCTCGGTGGCGGTCGCGAGGAGCGCGGCGCTGCCGAGGACCGCGATGGCGTTGACCATGCCGAAGGCCGCGATACAGCCGGCGGCGGTGGCGTCGACGGTGCGGAACAGCCGGTAGAACCAGACGGCGGTGCCGGTCTGGGCGAGCACGACAAGGAGTTCGAGCGCGATCGCGACGCGGGCCAGGGACTCGTTCTGCACCAGGTGGGCGAGGGTCGCCTCGGGGTCACCGGCGGCGAAGATCCGGGGCCGGATGGTCAGGAAGCCCAGTGCGCCGGCGACGGCCAGGCCGAGGTAGAGCAACCCGGTCGTACGGGCGGTGCGGATCAGCGGAGGCATGGCGGCTCCTTCGGTGTGCGCTGTCGGGGTAGCGCGGCGAGACATCCGAGCCTTACGGTGTAAGGCAACCATACGATGTAAGGTCAAGGGAGGATGGGAGCTGGATTGGGTGCGAGGAGAATTCGAGAGCCGCTGAGTCGGGAGCGGGCCCTGTCCGCCGCGATCGCCCTGGTGGACGCCGAAGGGCTGGGCGCGTTGACCATGCGCCGCCTCGCTGCCGAGGTCGGTGTGGAGGCGATGTCCCTCTACCACCATCTGCCCGGCAAGGAAGGTCTGCTCGACGGGCTCGCCGAGGCGGTCGTCGCCGAGATCCAGGCAGCCGTCGACACCACACTGGACGACGGGCACTGGCGTGCTCGCCTGCGGCAACGGTTCCTGGCCGCCCGTACGGTGATGCTGCGTCATCCCTGGGCGCCCGCGCTACTCGGCTCCCGCCCCACCATCCCCGCCGGCCTGTACGGCTACTACGACGGCATCATCGCCACGCTGCGCGACGGCGGCTTCTCCTACCGGATCGCCCACCGGGCACTACACGCGTTCGGCAGCCTGGCGCTCGGCTTCGCCCAGGAGGTCTTCCGGCCCGCGTCGGCGGGCGGTGAGACCGACGTCGAGGCCGCCGAGGAGGAGTTGGCCGCGATGGCCGCCCAACTGCCCCACCTGACCGCGATGGTGGCCGCCGAGGCGCACGCCGCCGACGACCCGACGCTCGGCTGGTGCGACAGCCAGGTCGAGTTCGAGTTCACTCTCGACCTGCTCTTCGACGGCCTGGAGAAGGCCCGCGACTGAGTCCGGGTCAGGCGAAGTGGTGCCCGGAACGCCAGTCCTCGGCGTTCTGCCGCCACACCGACCGGGTACGCCAGAGCAGCACGCCGCCGCCGACCCCGAACAGCACCGTCACGGCGATGACGACCACGGACTCCAGGTGGCCGGCACCGATCCGTACGTCGCGGACGTTGCGTCGTGGATCTTCGGGGTCGTACCGCACGGTGGCGACGTCACCGACCTGCGGTTCCGGGCGCCACCTGTAGTCGGTGACCTCCGCGACGACCTGGCGGCCGTCGGCGGTGGTGAAGGCGAGCAGCACGTACGAGTTCCGGCCCTGCGCATGCACCTCGCGTACGGTCGCCTCGGTCTGCACGCCGTAGTTGTCCAGCCGATGGGTCCGGTGAATCGACCGAACCTCAAGCGGCACGATCACCGCCAGCAACGCGACAAGCAGCACGAGCGTGGTCAGCGGGTGGCGCAGCCAGTAGCCGGGCAGCCAGCGGCTGCGCAGCCTGCGCGGCTTCCGCCGCTCCCGCCAACCCACACTGCAATCCTGCCTGCCCTCGACAACCGGACGCGTCAGCCGTTCTGCCGTTCGACCGCGCGCCGCAGCACACCACGTACGCCGGGCAGGGTGATCGCGCGCATCGTGACGTCGTTCAGCCACACGTGGACACGGCTCGGTGGGGCGTACTGGTGCATGCCGCGACGGGCGAGTGCCTGTCGCTTGACGACCTCCGGTCGTAGCGACGCTTCCCAACCGGCGAGGGCGGCCGGGATGTCCTGGTCGGGCCGGTTCAGGGCGGTGCCGAGCCGGTCCGCGCCGGCCAGGGCGAGGGCAGCACCGTGCCCGGCGAAGAGGGTGACACACCAGGCCGCGTCGCCGAGCAACACCACCCGGCCGTCGCTCCACTTGGGCATGACCACCTGGCTGACCTGGTCGAAGTAGGCGCCGGTCGGATCTTCGGCCAGCTGCCGCAGCGCCTCGGGTATGCCCCCGCCGAGGTCGGCGAAGGCCGCCCTCAGGGCGTCGAGGGCACCCCGCGCCACCTCCCGCCCCGGGTCCTCGCAGCGGTAGGTGAAGAACGCCGAGGATCTGCCGGGCCCGAGGCTGATGACCGCGGCCGTACGGCCGGGTCCGATGAAGGTCGTCGCCGACGACTCGGGCACTTCCGCCACCGGCTCGGCGAGCGGAACCGCTGCCACCACGTACGGCAGGTCGACCCGGTACTGCGCGCCGAACACGGAGGCACGGGTGGCGGAGTGCACCCCGTCGGCACCGACGAGCAGGTCGGCCTCCTCGGTGCTGCCGTCGCTGAGCGTGACCCGTACCCGGTCGACGTCCTGGTCGATCGCGGTGACGGTGGTGCCGAAGCGGAACTCGGTGTGCTCGCGGGCCGCGTCGTACAGCGCGGCTTCCAGGTCGCCCCGGAACACCGTCATGGCGCGCGGGCCGAGGGTGGCCTCGGCGAGGGCCGCCGGCACGGTGAACTTCGGCCGGCCGTCCGCGTGAACCAGCACGGTGGAGAAGGAGCCCAGCGCGCGGTCGGAGAGTGCGGGGAGCAGGCCGAGTCGCTCGGCGGCGTCGTACCCCGACCCGAGCAGGTTCACCAGGTAGCCGCTGCTGCGCCGGCCCGGGGCCCGCTCCACCACGGTCGTGCGCCAGCCGTCGCGGCCGAGCCGCGTAGCCGCGGCCAGACCGGCGATGCCCGCGCCGACGATCACCGCTCGCTTCATGCGGTATCCCTTCCCAAGAATGAGCGTACGCTCAAATAGTATGAGCACTTGCTCATGCGAGGCAACTGAAGCCGCCCGGCCTGGGCCTAAGATCAGAGGTATGCCGCGCGGAGTCGCCACCCCCGAACCTCGGCAGCACCTCTTCGCCGCCGTGGAGCGCGTCATCGTCGGCGAAGGGCCGAGCCGGCTCACCAGCCGGGCCGTGACCCGCGAGGCCGGCGTCGCCACCGGGCTGCTGTTCAGCCACTTCACGAACTTCGACGAGTTCCTCGTCGGCTACGCCGTCGACCGCAGCTTCCAACTCGCAAGCGCAGTGGCCGGGCTCCCGACCCGCGCCGGCAGCGCGACGGTCACCGAGAACCTCAGCGAGATCGGCCAGGCGCTCCCGCTGGACACGCTGGTGACGATGACCCGGCTGATGGCGTACCGACCCGGCATCACCGCCGGCGTCGAGTCGGTGCTGGGCGACGGCAACGCCGGGCTGCAACCGGTCGAACGGGCGATCGCCCGCTACCTCACCACCGAGCAGCAGTTGGGCCGGCTGCCCGCGAGCGCCGACCCGGAGGCGCTGGCCCTGGTCGTGACCGGAGTGCTGCACCACCTGGCGTTGACCGACGGCACCAGCCCGGTGGCCGCCGGCCGACTCCACCGCGCCATCGCGGCGCTCACCGACGGGTTCCCCACCGTCGCTCAGTGACCACGGCGCGATGACGCTCAGGGTTTGACCGCTCGCACTAACTTCACCGTCATGCGCCCCCGCATCTATCCGGCAGTGCCCGTCGCGGGGTTGTTCGCCTCCCTGTGGATCCTGGCGGCCGGGATCTTCGCCGACCTGGGGCCGCCCTCGCCGACCGGGGAGTTGCGCCCGGCCACCGTGATCTCCATCGAACAGGACAGCATCGGTCGACCGTTCGTCGCCCTGGTCAGAGTCGACACCCCGGACGGGGCGGTCGTCTGCGGCCTCAGGAGTTCGCAGTTCGATGGCAGCCGGCTGCCCCGACTACACAGCGACCTGACGGTGGACTACTGGCCGACCGGCTGCGCCCCGGCACCGGTGTCGCGCGAGTTGCCCCGCGAGGGGATTCTCGCGATCGGCGTGGTTGGCACGGCACTTATGGCGTTCTGGCTTTGGGCAGGCCGCAGGGCTGGCCTCTGAGTGTGTGGTGGATCCGCCACGTCGAAATCCACCGGAGCGGGCACACATCCGCCTTGTCCGTACCGTCTGGCGTCTGTCAATATCACCCTGCCCGGGTGATCATCGCCCGGTCGGTACATGGGGGACGGATGCGCATCGGCTCGCGCTCAGCTCGACGGATCGTGGCACTGCTGACGGTGACGGCACTCGCCGGCTCCGGTGGTGCCGTAGCGGTGGTCACACCCGCCTCGGCAGCCGGGACCACACTGCAATCCGAGCAGGCCGTACGCCCACCGGCGGTGTCGTCGGACGAGTATCCGATGTATCCCAACTCGCCCAACCTCGACTACACCATCGGGGTGGCGGGCACCTTCCGTTTCCTGACGTACGGCACCGACACGGTGGCCTTCGCCTGGCGGCTCGGCGACGACGGCCCCTCCGGCACTGTCCCGGCCGTCGATCGCCTGGGCTACGTGTCGGTCGCCCCAACTCAGGCGGGTCTGCAGACGCTCTACGTCCGGGACGTGACCCCCGAGGCTCCGCAACCGAGCGAAACGGCCTACACGTTCAAGGTGGACGACGGCCCACGGCTGGTCGATCGCGGCGAGGACGGCGCGAAGGTGGTGGTCGGCGAGTCGCGGACGGTACGCCTGCGGCCGGGTCGACCGGACGTCGTCTCCTACACCTACAGCCTGCGCGACCGGGTGCACAAGACGTACAACACCGGCACGGTGGCCGCGCGCCCGGACGGGACCGCGGACCTCACCTGGACAGCCGTCCACCATGAGATCGACAACCTCCTGGTGCACAGTGTCAGCGCCGACGGCACCGTCTCCGCCAGCCGGTACGTCTCCTATTCCGTCGACGGTGCGGCGCCTACCGTGTCGCGCATCCCCGGTGTGGGCTGGGTGACACCGACCACCTTCATCGCCCGTACCCGCATGGCGAACCCCGTCGAGTACGTGGTCACCGTCAACTCCGACGAGAACAGCCGACAGATCCTGACGCCGGCGGCCGACGGCAGCGCCACGTTCCAACTCATGCCCACCGTCAGGGGCACCCACTACATCAACATCTTCGCCCGCGACGCCGCCGGGGTGCAGACGAACAGCGCCATCATCCTCTGGTCGGTCTCCAACCGTCCGGTGGTCACCTCGACCGACTTCCCGTCGAACGGTGTCGGCCGGGTATGGCCCGGCACCTTCACCTTCACCGCCGGCATGCCCGGCACGACGGAGTTCCGGTACCGGATCAACGGCGCACCGTCGATCGCCGTTCCCGCCGGCCCGGACGGAACGGCGACCGTGTCCTGGACGCCGCCGACGGACGGCGCCCACGAGGTGCTCCTCTGGAGTGTGACGGCCACCGGCAGCACCTCCGATGTCACCGAACACCGCTTCCAGCTCAAACGCCGCCTGATCGCCCTCGACCACGTCACCCCGGGTTCGGTGACCACCGGCGAGGTGCACCTGCTGGAGCTGACCGGCTACGGCATGCACAGGCAGGACCTCATCGAGGTCATCCCCTCCGACGGCAAGCCGGTACCCGCGCAGCTCTACCACCTGACCGGCGGCGGCTCGATGGTGCAGGTGTACGTCGACCTGACTGGCGTGGCGACCGGTCCGGCGACAGTCCGGCTCACCCCGCACGACGAACTCGGCCGCACGGTGAAGTGGGGCAGCAGATTCCAGATCGTCGCACCGCCCGCCCCGAAGGCCACGAAGCTGCCGACGATCACCGGCACGGTCGCCGTCGGCAGCACCGTGAAGGCCAGCACCGGGACCTGGACGCCCAGCGCCACCTCGTACAAGTACCAGTGGGCGGCGAACGGCACCGCGATCAAGGGCGCCACCGGCGCATCACTCAAGATTCCGGCCGCGCTGCTCGGCAAGAAGCTCACGGTCACCGTGACCGCCATCCGGACCGGTCACCCGAACGGCAAGGCCACCTCGAAGGCCACCGCCGCGGTCGCCAAGGGCAAGGCCCCCAAGGCGACGAAGAAGCCCAAGATCAGCGGTACGCCCAAGGTCGGCCGAAAGGTCAAGGCCTTGGTCGGCACCTGGTCGCCGAAGGTGGACTCCTACAAGTACGAGTGGCGGCTCAACGGAAAGCTGATCAAGGGAGCGACCGGCAAGACGCTGAAGCTGACCTCGAAGATGCGCGGCAAGAAGCTCACCGTCACGGTGATCGCCCGCAAGCCCGGCCACGCGAACGGCAAGGCCACCAGCGCAAAGGTCACCGTACGCCGCTGACGCGGCTCGTGTCGCCCATTGCTGTACTTCGCCGCTGTACTTCCGCAGGCTGTCTGGCCCAGCCGATGAACCGTCGGTGCAGCGCGCCAGCCGGTGCCCAGGGCATGTCCTCGGCGGCCTGCACGAGACAGACGCCGAGGTAGAGCGCCAGCGACACCGGAGCGCCCGCGTACTCCGCGCGTAGCTCTCGCCTCCGGGTGGGGCAGGGCCAGGGAAGGTCGCAGCCGCCGCAGCTCCAGATCGGCATTACCGGGCCGTGGGTGGTCACCGTACACCGCTCAGGAATCGGGCGACGCTCGCGCGGGCCTGCCGGCTGGTGGCCCAGTCCACCTGCCAGCACGGGTACGGGGCCAGCCGCGACCACCACGCCCGGCAGCCGACGCACATGCCGTCGAGCCCTCGGACGTGTACGGCCAGGATCACATGCTCCTGGTCGTCTTTCACTGCGCCTCCTCTCCCGGCCAGTGGCCACGGTTGATGGGGATGCGGTGCCGGGCGTGGCAGGGCAGATCGGCTCCGCAGCGGCAGATCCGCCGCCACTTCTGCCAGGACCAGACCGGCCGATGCCGCCGCGCGAACGTCAACGCCGTGGCGGAGAGGTACTCGTCGTACGAGACACGCTGGCCTCTGGGAGTTGACCGGCCGGCTGAACCGGCCACGTTTCTGCTCACGGAAGTTCCACCGACCCAGGCCCATGGTGTCGATCGGTCGGCATGTCCCATGTCGGCCTGGGGTTGCCGTGGGAGCGCAGGCGTGCGGCCTGGTCGAGCAGCCGTCGCTGAGCCGCCGCCTGCTCGGCGTCTTGGTACCGCTGTCCGGTCCCCGGCGGCGGTGGTGGCTCGGGCTGCCGCAGTAGCCACCGGATCAGCACGTACAGGTTCGGTCGGAGCGTCACGATCCCGCCTCCTCGCCCTGTGTCGGCAGGGCGGACCCGACGGAGGCTGCTGAGTCGCGGCGAGTGTCTGCCCACGCCAGCACCAGCGCGTTGTCGGCATCGAAGAACATGTCCGAGACGATTCCGCCGGACCAGGCGCGGCGGCCATGTCGGCTGGTCATGTCACGGTGACATGAGTGGCCTCGACCTGCCCGGACAACATCCCTAGGCTCCAGATCGAGCACCATGAGTAGTCGTCCGACGACGCTTGGAGCCGCTGTGCCGCTCGATCATTTACGGGTTCCCGAAGACCTCTGGTCGCGCCAGGACATACGCGCGGCTCTTGCTGCCCGCGACATCGGTGCCCTGTTCCGGCTGTTTACTCGGCATACGGGCGCGAGTCAGACCCGCATCGGGGCCGCCGTCGGCTTGGAGCAGGGCTACGTCAGTCGGATCATCGCCGGCCGGAAGGTGACCTCCATTGACGTGCTGGAACGCATCGCCGACGGCTGCGCCATGCCCGACGAGGCACGGATGACGCTCGGCCTCGCGCCTCGCCAGCGGTCATATCGCGCGGACATGGCCGACCACCGGAACACCCGACACAGTGATCTACCGGCCAACCGCTCCTGGCACGAGGACGTCCGCGCTGCCGCACAGTTATGGGAAGGCGACGTGAACCGTCGAGAACTGCTTCGCCAAACCGTATTCAGCTCCGCCGCGTACACCCTGCCCGCCCTGCGCTGGTTCACCGCAACCAGCACCCAACCCGTCACACAAGAAGGTCGCCGAAAGGTCGGTCAGCCCGACATCGACACCATCCGCGAGATGACCGCCACCTACCGGCGACTCGACAACCAGCACGGCGGCGGCCACGCCCGCGCCAACGTCACCCGCTACCTCCACCACGAGGTCACGCCCCTGATGACCGAAGGCCGATACGATCCAGCAACCGGCCGCAAGCTGCTCACCGCCGTCGCCGAGCTGACGCAACTCGCCGGCTGGCAGGCGTACGACATGGCCGAACACGGCCTCGCCCAGCGCTACCTCACCCATGCCCTCGACCTAGCCCGAAACGCCGACGACGCCGGCCTGGGTGCCGAGATCCTCGCCGCGATGAGCCACCAAGCCACCTACCTCGGCCACACCGCCACCGCCGTCGACCTCGCCCGCGCCGCCCGACAGACCGCACACCGCGCCGGAATCACCGTGCTGACCGCCGAAGCGCTGGTCATGGAAGCCCACGCCCACGCCGCCGCCCGCGACGAACAAGCCTGCGCCACCGCACTACACCAGGCGGAACACGCCCTCGACCGAGCCGACCGCAGCGGCGACCCGCAGTGGCTCGGCTACTTCGACGAGGCATACCTGTCCGCCAAGTTCGGCCACTGCTTCAACGCCCTCGGCCAACACCGCCAAGCCGAACGCTTCGCCGCCCGATCCCTGCACATGGACGAACGCTACGTACGCGGCAAAGCCTTCAACCTCGCACTCCTGGCCACCACCCAAGCCCGCCACGGCGAACCCGACCGCGCCAGCGTCATCGGCGGCCAAGCCCTCACCCTGACCACCCAACTGAAGTCCGCACGCGCCGTCCGCTACATACGCGACCTGCAAACGGACCTCATGCCACACCGCCGCCGACCAGCCGTACGACACTTCATCACCCGGATCGATGCGACCCTCGGCCAACGCCGCTGACTACAACTCACCCCGGGCCTCACGCGCGACCAGCTCCAACACCGCGATCACCGTACCGGCACCCACGATCTCGCCCTGGGAGACGAGCTGCCGTGCCTCCTCCAACGGAATCCAGGCAACCTGCTCAGCCTCGTTGACATCCACCGGAGTACCCATGTGCTCGGCACTTCTGGCTAGAAACAGCAGGTTCTCCGCGTCGGCGGTCGCCACCCACGGCTGGAACGCCAGCAGCGGCTCCACCGCACCCGGACGCCAACCGGTCTCCTCCTCAACCTCCCGGACCGCACACGCCGCCGGCTCTTCACCCTCATCCACGTAACCGCCCGGCAGCTCCCACACCCAGCGGTCGAATACGAACCGGTGCCGCCGCATCAGCAACAACCGCCCCTGACCGTCAAGCACCGCAACCATCGCCGACCGAGGCGCCCGAATCACGTACTGCTCGAACCGCACCCCATCCGGCAACTCGACATCTGCGATGCTCAACTGCGCCCGCCGACTACCATCCACCACCCGCTCACCGTGGATCGTCCATCGCGTCAACCCGACGATCTGCTCCTCCGCCATCCGGCCAGTATCCGACCAAGAGTCCCAGCGGCGGCAACCGCGCTCGATGCCTGCTCGCGAGGCGTCTCGATCTGCGGTCGTTGGTGGCGGGTTGACGGAGCTTCACAGCGTCTTATGACCCCTGTGTGCCCCACTCCGGGTACGACAGGCGGCCGAGAGAGCGGCCAACCGGCCTGCCGGATCATGCAGGACGCTATGGCCGTCACTGATGACCCGGTGGGTGCCGGGGTCGACCGGGTCGGTGTCTGCCCAGCTCATCGGGACAACGCCAATTTCGACCACAAATCCTGACCGACGCCGTACCCGAACTTCCCTGAGTGGCCCCCATTGCTGCAACCGGACGACTTCGCCATCGAGCAGGTATTTCCAGACGCTCGCCTCCGCGTAACGCGGGTTGTCAGTGAGGACGACGATGTCGATATCCGAGTCCATGCGCGCGGCCTGGCGCGCCCAGGAGCCGACGACCACCACTCCACCCACGTCCTCGCGCTCAGCCACCCACGCGGTGACCAGGTCGACCACTGAACGGGCTTGCTGCGACCGCTCCGCTGACACCACGCGGCCGAGTCTGACACGGGCACTGGCCGCCAACCTGCGGATCACGTTGGATACCTACGTCCATTGAATGCCGAAGAAGGCTCATCCCGTGGCCTGGTCGGCGGCCTTCTGTGGCAGGCAGGCAGCGAGTGGCGGGAAGCCTTCACCGGTCAAGATCGGATCTGAGTTGCGCCCTCGTTGTGCCCGACGATCTTCGCTTGTCCTTATCGCAGCTCATCGGCGGTGTGTGGTGGGCCGCCAGGGACTCGAACCCTGAACCTATGGATTAAAAGTCCACAGCTCTGCCATTGAGCTAGCGGCCCGCGGCCCACAGGCTACCTGACCCCCACGGCCCGGCGCGCGATGCTCAGGCCCCCAGGCGCGCACCCGACAGCTGCATCAGGTCGAACGGGAGCCACCCCCAGAAGGGCGACGCGACAGGCGATTCGCATCCGGCTGGCAGGATCGGGCCGGTCGGCACTGCGACACGGGGAGGGTGAGCATGCCGGAGTCGATCCGCATCGTCGTACTGGCTGGGGCGACGTTCAGTACCGGGCTTGTGGCGGGGCTGTTCTTCGCGTACGCCTGCTCGGTGATGCCGGGTCTGGGGGCGACCGACGATCGGACCTTGATCGGTGCCATGCAGTCGATCAACCGCAAGATCCTCAACGGCTGGTTCCTGTCGGTGTTCCTCGGTGGGCCGGTGTTGGTGGTGGTGGCTGTGCTCGGTCACCTCAGTGTCGGCGGCGCGGTGCTGGGTTGGTTGGTTGTGGCACTGGTCTGCCATTCGATCACCTTCGCTGTAACGATGCGGTCGAACGTGCCGCTCAACGATCAGTTGGACGCCGCCAGGTCGGTCGACGGGACCACCGACCTGGCGGCGATCCGACGTCGGTTCGAGAGACCCTGGGTGCGGTGGAACCTGATCCGGGCGGTCAGTTCGGTCGCCGCCTTCGTCTGCCTGATCGGTGCCCTGCTCGCCCGGTGAGGTGCCTCCGGAAGGCGCCGACACGTCGCGTGGTTGGAAAGCCACTTATCGGGTACGGACCGGGCATGCGCATCGTGGTGGTGGGGGCGAGCGGGAACATGGGTACGGCGCTGCTGCGCCGGTTGCGGCGCGAGCGCGACATCCAGGTGGTCGGGGTGGCACGGCGGCTGCCCCATGCGGGGGCCGGTGAGCCGTACGACGGGGTGCGGTGGCACTCGTGTGACATCGGTCTGCCGGGTGCAGCGGACGAGTTGACCGGCGTCTTCGCCGGGGCCGATGCGGTGGTGCACCTGGCCTGGCAGATCCAACCCAGCCACGACCAGCACGTGTTACGCCGGACCAACGTGGACGGCAGCCGGGCGGTGGTCGACGCGGTGTTGCGCGCCGGGGTGCCGGCGCTGGTGTACGCCTCGTCGGTCGGCGCGTACGCGCCGGGGCCGAAGAACGCGCCGGTGAGCGAGCGCTGGCCGGCGACCGGGGTGGTCGAGTCGTCGTACAGCCGGGACAAGGCGGCGGTCGAGGAGATGCTCGACGGGATCGAGCGGACCCATCCGGGGTTACGTGTGGTGCGGCTGCGGCCCGGGCTGATCTTTCAGCGGGAGGCGGGCACCGAGATCGCGCGGTACTTCCTCGGGCCGCTGGTGCCGGTGCGGCTGCTGCGGTACGGACGGCTGCCGCTGGTGCCGGCCAACCGGCGGCTGCGGATGCAGGCGGTGCACGCCGACGACGTGGCTGACGCGTACGCCCGGGCGATTCTGGGTGATGCGCGCGGTGCCTTCAACGTCGCCGCGGACCCGGTGCTGACCCCGGAGCTGGTGGCCCGGCACTTCCACGGCTGGACGGTGCCGGTGGCCGCCCCGGTGCTGCGTGCCGCCGCGGCGCTGACCTGGCGGGCCCGGCTGCAACCGATCGACGCCGGCTGGGTGGAGCTGGCGTTGAACGTACCCCTGATGTCCAGCCACCGGGCCGAGACCGAGCTGGGCTGGCGACCCCGGGTCAACGCGGTCGACGCCCTCAAGGAACTCGTCGCCGGCATGGCCGATCGTGCCCACACCGACAGCCCGCCGCTGTCCGCCACACCCACCCTGCCCGGTCGCCCGGCCGGGCTCGTCCGGGCCCGCCCGGCCGGCCACAGCAACCCCTACTAGCGCAGGGTGGAGCGGGTGAAGGTGGGCTTGCCGGAGCCCAGGTAGAAGATGCCCGGGTAGGTCTCGAAGCCGTGGCTGGGGTTGCGGCGCAGGGTCGAGTCCTCGATGCGGAGCGTGCCGGTGCGGTCGTTGCTGACGAAGAAGATCGCGCCGCCGCCCTCCTTGGCGTCGTTGTCCTCGATGGTGGTGCCGGCGATGCGTACCGAGAACTCGTTGCCGTCGCAGTAGATCGCGCCGCCGCTGCCGCCGCCCGGGGTGCCGGAACGGGCCGGGTTGGCTCCCTCGCCGACGGCCGCGTTGTCGCGCAGCGTGCTGTTGAGCACCACCCAGGAGACGCCGATGCTGCTCAGCGCGCCGCCGTTGGCGCAGGAGCCGCCGACGAAGGTGCTGCCGACCACGTACACCGGCTGGTTGTCGTGCTGGTCGAGGACCCGGATGGCGGCACCGCCGAGGTCCGGGCCGGTCCGGTCGCAGCGGTTGTCGACGAAGCGCGAGTTGACCACCTTGAACCGGCCGCCCCGGACGAAGATCGCCCCACCGCCGCCGCCGTCGGTGCGTTGGCCGGTGGCGTCGCCGTCGGCGAAGGTCAGGTTCTGCACGGTCAGCCGGGGATGGTCCTGGTTCTGGCAGTGCGAGGTGGTCCAGCCCTGCAACGCGTCGCAGGTGTTCATGTAGAGGATGCGGCGTTGGCCCTGACCGCTGAGGGTGACCTTGCCGCCGCCGTCGAGGACCACCTGCGGGCCGTTGGCGTTGCGCACCTTGGCCGTCGCCGTCATCTTGATGGTCACCGGGTCGGGGCCGCAGTCGAAGGTGATGATGCCGCCGGCCGCCACCGCCCGGACCACCGCCGCCGAGGTGCAGCTGGCCGGGGTGCCGGTGCCGACCGTACGGGTCGGTCGCGAGGTGTCCACCGCCTGTCCCGCCGCCGGCACGGCCACCGCACCGCCGGACGGTTTGCGGCCACCCCCGGTGGGGGTCGCCGAGGGCACCGCGCTGGCGCTGGCGGAAGGGCTGGCGCTGGCCGCCTGCGGCACGGCTTGCCCGCTCTGCTCGGCGGCGGCTGCGCTCGATGCGGGTGCCGCGTCGACCGCCGGTGGTTGGCCGCTGCGCGGATCGGCGCGGGGCACGGACGGCCCACAGGCGGACAGGACGGTGACTGTGACGCCGAGTACGACCACGGCGGGGGATCTCAGACGCACTTTGGTGATGTTAGGCGGTGAATGGCGACAAATCTGCCCCCGGACGTCGCTCAGGTAAGCGGTACGTGGTGCAGATGCCGGCGACGCCGCAGCCGGACGCCGAACACACCCGCCACCGTCACGATCAGCAGCGTGGTGACCACGACGGCGTGCAGCAGACCCCGGGTCAGGTAGCCGCCGTCGGTGTGGTCCACCGCCCAGGTGGCGATCTCCCGGCTGGACCAGAACGGGGTCAGCTTCGACCCGGGACTGGCCGGATCGAGCAGCATCTGCATGGCCACGACGGTGAGCAGCAGCAGGGTGCCTTCCAGCTCGCGGGGGAGCAGGGCACCGATCAGCATGCCGAACGGCGCCGCCACGGCCACGCAGCAGAGCATCGCCACCGCGATCCCGGCGTACCGCAGGTTGTTCGCGTCGACAACGGTGAGCAGGAAGAACGGTACCGAGACGGCCAACCCGAGCAGCCACAGGCCGAGCATCCGACCGAGGTAGAGGTGGTGCGGGCGGTAGCCGGCGAGCCGCAGCCGAGGTTCCAGCTCGCGGGCGGCGCTGGTGGCGAAGAGCGCCGCCGTGCTCACCGCCCAGCTGATCCCCAGCAGCAGCGCGCGGATCGACTGCCCGACGTAGGAGTCCCGCCGGATCAGCCAGAAGACGAACGGCATCAACAGCAGAAGCAGCAGTACGCCCCGACGCCGGGCCAGTTCCCGCAACGTCATCTCGGCCACGGTGAGCATCGGCTTCATCAGTGGCCTCCCGGGTTGCCAGTGGTCAGATCGAGTACGACGTCGACCCGGTCGAGTTGGTTGAGCAGGTGGGTCACCACCACGATGGCCCGTCCCTCGTCGCGCAACCGGATCAACTGATCCCAGAGGTTGACGTAACTGCCCTGGTCGAAGCCCTGGTACGGCTCGTCGAGCAGCAGCACGTCCGGGGCGGCGAGGGTGGACATGGTCAGGTTCAGCTTCTGGCGCGTACCGCCGGAGAGGTGCCGGGCGAGCACGTCGCCCTGGGCGTCCCAGCCGAGCTGTCGGGCCGCCGCCCGGCCGGCGCGTCGGGCCGGTCCCCGGGCCACCCCCTGACCGGCGCCGACCAGCACGAAGTGCTCGTCGGGGAGCAGGAAGTCGGCGGTGCCGCCCTGCTGGGGGCAGAAGCCGAGGCGACCGGAGACGGTCACCGCACCGGCGTCCGGCGAGACCAGCCCGGCACAGATCCGCAGGAAGGTGCTCTTGCCGCAGCCGTTGGCACCGACCACGGCGGCGATCTGACCGGCCCGTACGGTCAGCGCCACGTCCCGCAGCACGGTGTGCCGGCCGTACCGCTTGGTGATGCCCCGGGCGTCCAGCCGTACCGGGCCGGGGCGCGGGCGGGGCGCGGTGCCGATGCTCTCCACGATCGTGGCCGCGTACGCCTGCGGCGGGCCGAAGACCAGCCACGGGTCGCCGCCGCCCTCGCGCAGGTGCGTGGCGGCCTCGGCGACCACGTGCCGGGCGGCGTCGTCCGCCACCCGACGCTGGTGCAACTCGGCCGCGAAGACCCGCAGCCACTCGTCGGCATTCACCCGTCGACCCCCTTCGTGACGATACCGTTCACCGGTGCCACGAACGCCAGCCAGGCGTTGCCGCCGTGGCGCAGCGCGGCCAGCCCGTCGTCGGTGAGCTGGTAGTACTTGCGCGCCGGGCCCGACTCGCCGGCCCGCCACTGCGCGGTGACCAGGCCGGTGCGTTGCAGCCGGAGCAGCACCGGGTAGAGCGTGCCGCCCTGGATCGGCCCGACGCCCGCGGCGTCGAGCGCCTGGGCGAGTTCGTAACCGTAGGACTCACCGTCGCGCAGCAGGGCGAGCACGCAGAGGTCGAGCACTCCCCGCAGCCACTGCCCGCGACGGTCGGAATCCACCCGCCGAACCCTAGTGGCGCTACCTAGATGGCACAACTACCTAGTTGAGCCCGCCGGCCGGGCCATGGAACCCGGCCGGTGACTGCGGTCGGCCTCAGTCGTCGACCACGTCGGAGATCACGACTGTGACGTTGTCGGGCGCGCCGGCCTGGTGGGCGAGCTTGACCAGTTGCTCGCCGCACTGGTGGCGGTCGGCGTGCAGCCCCAGGGTGGCCGCGATCGCGTCGTCGGTCACATAGTCGGAGAGCCCGTCGCTGCACAGCAGCAGCCGATCGCCCGCAGCGATCGTCAACATCCCCATCGTCGGCGGTGCGTCCGCGCCCTGCACCGCTCGGGTCACCAGGGACCGCTGCGGATGATGCCGGGCCTGGTCCCGCGTCAGCGCCCCCTGGTCGACAAGCGCCTGCACGAACGTGTCGTCGCGGGTCAACTGGGTCAGCCGACCGTCGCGGAGCAGGTAACAGCGGGAGTCGCCGACCTGGGCCAGCACCAGCGTGTTCCCGGCGAGCAGGGCCGCGGTCAGGGTCGTACCCATGCCGTCGCGGGCCGGGTCGGCGACGATCGCGGCATGGATGCGTTGGTTGGCCGTGCTCACCACCGCGCGCAACGCGTCGGCGGCGGCATCCGGGGCGGTGGGCGGGATCAGCTCGTCCAGGATCCGGATGACGATCTCGCTGGCCACCTCACCGGCAGGAAGCCCACCCATGCCGTCGGCCACCGCCACGAGGCGCTCGCCGGCGAGCGCGGAGTCCTCGTTGTTGGTCCGAACCAGGCCGATGTCGTTGAGGATGGCCGAGCGGAGGATCAGCGTCATGGGTCAAGCTTGCCAAGAAGACCTGTCCCGCGTCTCTACGCACTACTGCGTAGGGTTGAGGAATGTTGCCGGTGTCCATGGTCGGGCGCGCCGGTGAGCTCGCTGAGCTGGGCCGAGCGTGGTCCACCGTGGTGGACGGTCACCGCCGGTCGCCGGCTGTCGCGGTCGTCACCGGCGGCGCGGGCGTGGGCAAGAGCCTGCTGGTCGCCGCCGCCCTGGACGGCTTCACGCCCCGGCCCGACGTGGTGCTCAGCGGCACCGCCCGGGTGCACAGTCCCGCCCCGTACGACTGGTTGGCCGCCGTACTGAGCGGACGCGACACCAGCCGACTCGATCTTCCGGCCGACGCGCTGGCCTGGCTCGCTCAGCAGCCCACCGCGCCGCGTGAACGCTACGCCCCCGGCACCCTGCTCCGGCTCGCCGTACGGACCGTCCGGACGCTGGTCGGCACCGGCCCGGCCGTGCTCGTGGTCGAGGACCTGCACGCACTGGACCCGGCGAGCCTCAACCTCGTCGGCGAACTCGCCACCGCCGACGGACTGCCGGCCCTGCTGATGGTCGCGACCAGGCCCGCGGCACACGCGGTCGCACCCGCCCTCACCGGCCGCACCCTGGCCCGCCTCTGCGGGGTACGCGGCGTCGTGCGCCAGCATCTCGGCCCGTTGCGCCCCGCCGAGGTCGCCGAGGTACTGCACCAGGTGTACGCCGACTCGGCCGCCGACGCCCGGCTGGTGCACCGGGTCTGGCAGCACACCGCCGGCAACCCGTACGCCCTCACCGAACTGCTCGCCGCCCACGCCGACCCCGACACGCTCCTCACCCCGCCCGCCTCCTCCGCTGCCGCTCCCGCCGCTGCCGGTCCGGCGACTCTCGGTCCGGCGGCGACTCTCGGTCCGGCGGGTGCTGTTTCGACCGCTGGTGGTCCGGCCGTTCCTGGTTCGGCCGCTGCAGTTCCTGGTCCTCGGGTCGCTGCGGCGGCCGAGTTGACCGGTCGGGAGGTCGAGGTGCTCGACTGCCTGGTCGCCGGGATGTCCAACAAGCAGGTGGCCCGCGCCCTCGGCATCTCGGTCCGGACGGTCACGGTGCACGTGTCGAACCTGCTGCGCAAGACCGGTGCGGCCTCCCGTACCGAGGCGGCGCTCTGGGCCGTTCGCCAGCGACTCACCGCCACCCCACCAACCGCCGGACTCACCCCACCGACCGCCGTCGTCGACGGCTGAGCGCTGATCGACTCCGTTTCGCCGATACGGGGGTATCCCGCTGCTCCGGATCCCGCCGTTTCGGCGATACGGTGCGCGGCTGCTGCCGGCGCTCACTTCGGCGAGCGCGCGACATCCTCCCGGCGCAGGCGACGAACCCGCGAACCTGGCGGTCGGGCTGTGGCTGCTACTTCCGGGGGTAGCGCAGGAGGAGGCTGGCTGTCACTTCCTCGTCGCCGACGGCGGCGTACACGTGTGGGACGTCGGAGGCCCAGCGGAGGTGCCCGCCGGCGGCGGCGGTCAGCGGGGCGTCCACCGGGCCGGCGCGCAGCACGCCGGTGAAGACCGTGACATGTTCGGTGACTCCGGCCTGGTGTGCGGGGGAGAGCTGGCCCGGGCCGGGTGCGACCCGCATGCGGTACAGCTCGTAGGTGACGTCGGAGTCTTCGAACACCTCCAGCAGGGTGGCGCTGACCGCCGCCCCGCGTACGGTCGCCCCGCTCGCCGGTGCGGAGAGGACGGCGGTCAGCGGTACGCCGAGTTGGGCGGTGATCGCGTACAGCGTCTCCAGGGTGGGGTTGCGGGTGCCGTTCTCCAGTCCGGAGAGGGTCGCCTTGCCCACCCCGGCCTGCCGGGCCAGCGCGGACAGTGAGATTCCGCGGGCCTCGCGCAGGGCGCGGACCCGGCGTCCGATCGCCGCGGGATCGTCGTCGGCCGCGGCGGGTTGACCAGGGGTGTTGGCCGTCAGGGGGCCTGATGCTGGTGAGTACGGCACCCCGCTATCGTGCTACACAGCGCTGTTCCGTAAACGGAACGATTGAGGGTAGGGTATGGCGGGTCGCATGCAACCGGTGTTGGCGGGCGGGGTGGCCGCGCTGGTCGGGTTCGCCAGTTCGTTCGCCGTGGTCCTGGCCGGTCTGCGGGCCGTCGGGGCCACCGAGAGTCAGGCTGCCTCGGGGCTGCTCGTACTCTGTCTGGCTTCTGGCCTGTGCGCCGCCTGGCTGGGCCTGCGCCACCGGCTGCCGATGAGCGTGGCCTGGTCCACGCCGGGTGCGGCGCTGCTGGTGGCCACCGGGCCGATGCCCGGCGGCTGGCCGGCGGCGGTCGGCGCGTTCCTCGTCTCGGGGCTGCTGATCGTGGCCGCCGGACACTTCCCGGTGTTGGGCCGGGCCGTCGCGGCGATTCCCAAACCGATCGCCGGGGCGATGCTCGCCGGAGTACTGCTGCCACTGTGCACCGCGCCGGTCCGCGCGCTCGTCGAGGTGCCCCTGCTGGCTGCCCCGGTGCTGGTGTGCTGGCTGGTGCTGCACCGCTTCGCCCGCCCCTGGGCGGTGCCGGGGGCGCTGGTGGTGGCGGCCGGTGCGATCGCACTGACCACGTCGGGCGGCGGTGGCGGGGGACTGCGGCCGGTGATCGAGGTGACCGTGCCGCAGTGGAGCCTGCCGGCCATGATCGGATTGGCGCTGCCGCTGTTCCTGGTGACCATGGCTGCGCAGAACGTGCCCGGCACGGCCGTACTGGTCGGCTACGGCTATCGGCCGCCACTCGGCTCGGCGCTGCGGGCCACCGGGTTGGCCAGCCTCGTCGCCGCGCCGGCCGGTGGACATGCGGTGAACCTGGCCGCGATCACCGCCGCCCTCGCCGCCGGGCCGGACGCGCACCCCGACCCGAATCGCCGGTGGATCGCCTCGGTGACCAACGGTGCCGGGCTGGCCCTGCTCGGGCTGGGGGCCGGTGCGGTCACCACCCTGGTCGGCTGGGCCCCGCCGGTGCTGATCGAGGCGGTCGCCGGGCTGGCCCTGCTCGGTGCGCTGGCCACCGCCCTGACCTCGGCGCTGGCCGACCCCGACGCCCGGGAGGCGGCCGTCGTCACCCTGGTGGTCACCGCCTCCGGCGTATCCCTGGCCGGCATCGGCGGCGCATTCTGGGGACTGATCGCCGGCTGCCTGATGCTCCTGATCTTCCGCCGTCGCTCCACCACCCCGCCCACTCCCGCACCACCCACGCCGTCCGAGCCACCCACGCCGTCCGCGCCTCCCGCCCCGCGCCAGGAAAGCGTTGATCACGCGATCGACCGCTAGGGCCTTCGTCGAACCCTTGGCCGTCGACCGTTAAGGGCTTCGTCCGAAGCCCTTGGCCGTCGACCGCTAGGGCGCGGGTGGGGGTCACTCCTCGGCGGGGAGGTCGGCGGTCAGGGCGTCGAGGAGAACCTCGTGGTCGGTGACGCTGGCGATCTGGTCGGCGAGCACGTAGACGGCGCCGGTCGGTACCAGGTCGGTGGAGACCTTGAGATAACCGGTACGCAGCAGCCGGGCGGCCAGGTCGGCGGGGACGTCCGGCTCCTCGGGGGTCGCGGACTCGATCAACTCGTCCAGACTGCCGCCCGGATCGGCGGTCGGCGTCTGCACCGTCACCGCGTTCGGATCACCACGCTGCACAAGATCGACGGTCCCCACGTCCCGCCCGGCAACATCCACCACCCGCATCCCCGTGGTCACCCGCGAGACAATCCCCCGCTGATCGATCCCCTGCTGCTCCATCCCCACCCCCTTCCCCCTCCCCCACCCCCCTAAACCCCACCCCCGACCATGTTGATCAAGAAGTTTGCGTCGGCGCTGGGCCCGATCGAGACGCAAACTTCTTGATCAACGCGGTGGGTGGGGGCGGGGGGAGAGTTCGCGCCAGGGGTCGGTGGGGTGGAGCAGGGCGCGGATGGTTTCCTCGGCGTCGTCGAGGGTGTCGTACTCGTAGAAGCGGGAGACTCCCTCGGCGCCGCCGGCTCGTTGTTCGACGTACCACCGGTCGGCATCCGTGCGGAGGAAGACGTCTCGTCGGGCCAGGCGCCCCCACTTCCCGTTCCACCAGTGCTTTCGCTGCTCCATGGCGCGGACTCTATCGAACATGTGTTCGACTCGGAGTGGCCCCTGGCAGGAATCCCGCCAGGGGTGATGTGCGGATGCCGGGTTCAGCGACCGGTGGGCGGTTCCTCCCGCGAACCGAGGACGTCGTCCAGGGCGCTGCGCTGCTGGGCCGGCGTGGTGCGGCCGGCGGCGACCAGGGCGTCGCGGATCTCGGTGAGCAGCTTGACCTCCTCGCTCGGCGCGGCGGGCGGCGGCTCCTCACCCCGCTTGCGGCGCTCGGCGAGCTTGTTCATCGGGAAGACGACCAGGAAGTACAGCGCCGCCGCGGTGAGCAGGAACGTGATCAGCGCGTTGACGAAGACTCCCCAGGTGACCGGGTTGTTTTCCCCTAGTTCGAACTGGGCGCCCTCGCTGGCCGGGCCCTTGCCGATCAGGTTGATGACCGGCTGGAGGAACGAACTGGTGAAGGCTGTGACCAGTCCGGTGAACGCGGCACCGATGACGACACCGACCGCGAGGTCGACGACGTTGCCGCGCATGATGAAGTCTTTGAAGCCCTTGAGCATCCGTACTCCCGAGAGGTCCCGTGTTCGTCAGGGGCCAACCTATGCCCCGGGGTCGGGCTCCAGAAAGGCGGCGGCCTCCCGGGCGGCGAGATCCGGGTCACCAGCCCGGATCGCGGCCACCAGGCGGGCGTGGTCGACATGCCGGTCCGGGGTCAGGGCACCGCCCATCGCCTGGGTGACGGTGCGGCGCATGACGGCGCCGATGGAGGCGTACAGCTCGGCGAGCATGCCGTTGTGCGCCGCCGCGACCACCGCCGTGTGCAGCGCCGCGTCGGCTTCGACGAACTCGGCGACCCGGCCGCCGCGCCAGGCCGCCTCGCGGGCGGCGAGCGCGTCGTCGAGGGCGGCCAGGTCCGCAGGGGTACGCCGACGAGCGGCCAACCGTGCCGCCTCCACCTCGAAGGCGCGGCGTACCTCGATCACCTCGGCCATCCGGTCGTCGGTCAGCCGACGGGCCACCACCGGCGCGAGTTCGTCGGTGGAGATGACGTACGTCCCGGAGCCCTGCCGGCATTCCAGCACCCCGGCGTGCGCGAGGGCCCGGACCGCCTCGCGCACCGTGTTGCGCCCGACGCCGAGCGCCTCGACCAGTTGTGGTTCGGTCGGGATCCGGCTGCCCACCGGCCACTCGCCGGCCAGGATGCACTGGCGCAGCTGGGTGATCGTCTCCTGGATCCGCTGCCCGCGGGGCGGTGCGGCGGGGATGCCCAGCTTCGCCAACTGCGGTGCCGGGGCGGAATCAACTGCCGGTGGCACTGGTTACAACCTCTCGCCCGAATTCATCCCATGATTGTAGGTTCGAGGTCATGCCCTCGTCGCCCGCTGGCACCCCCGCTGTCCCGACGTCCACCGCCGCCGGGTCGACGACCGCCGACGGGCCATCCACGGCAGACACTTCGATCACCCAGGGTGCCGAGGTCGTACCCGTGACAAGCGAACCGACCGCGCCTCGCGCCCACGGTGGCCTGCTGGTGCTGGTCGGGATGCTGCTGGTGGCGCTCAACCTGCGGGCCGCCGTCACCAGCCTCGGCGCCCTGCTCGACGAGGTACGCGTCGGCCTGGCGCTCTCCGGCACGATGGCCGGCTTCGTCACCACCCTGCCCACCATCGCGTTCGCCGGTCTCGGGGCGGCCACGCCGTGGCTGGTGCGCCGGCTGTCCACGGCCCGTCTGCTGGTGCTGGGGATGCTGGCACTCGCCGTCGGTCAGGTGCTGCGGGCGGTCACCGGGTCCGCCGTGGTGTTCCTGCTGACCAGCGCGCTCGCGCTGGCCGGGATCGCGGTGGCGAACATCATGATGCCGATGCTGGTCAAGCAGTACTTCCCGCACCGCACCGGGCTGGTCACCGGGGCGTACTCGATGGCGTTGGTCGCGGGCACGACGGTGGCTGCGGCGGCTGCGGTGCCGGTGGCGCACGCCTTCGGCTCCTGGCGGGCGGGGTTGGGCGTCTGGGCGGGGCTCGCGCTGGTCGCCGTACTCCCGTGGTTGCCGGCGGCGCTGCGCAGTCGCGGCACCGACGCGCGGCGGGCGACCCGCGACGGTGTGGCCCGCGTGATCATCCGGCCCGCTCGTACCCGGCTCGGCTGGGCGATGGCGGTCTACTTCGGCGCGCAGTCGCTCAGCGGGTACGCGATCATGGGCTGGTTGGCCCAACTCTTCCGGGACGCGGGTTTCCGTCCGCAGGACGCCGGGCTGCTGCTCGCCGCGGTGACCGCGCTCGGGGTGCCGATCGCGCTGCTGATGCCGACGCTGGCCGGTCGGCTGAAGAACCTGCGGCTGCTGGTGTTCGCGCTGACCGCCGCTTCGACGCTGGCCTACCTGGGCCTGGCCCTCGCACCCCGGGACGCGGCGGTGCTGTGGGTGCTGCTGCTGGCCCTGGGCCAGGGAGCCTTCCCTCTGATCCTGACCACCATCGGCCTGCGGGCCCGCACCGCCGACGGGACTGTCGCGTTGTCGGCCTTCGCGCAGAGCGCGGGATATGTGATCGCGGCGCTGGGACCGCTGCTGGTGGGGATCCTCTACGAGAGCACCGGAGGCTGGACGGCGCCGATCGGTTTCCTGCTGCTCGCCCTCGCGGTGCAGACGGGTGCGGGCATGGTGATCGCCCGCCCTCGCTACATCGAGGACGAGCGCTGAGGGGCTGGAATCAGGAGGAGGCCGGGGTGGGCTCGCCCGCCACCGCCTGGTCGACGGTGGGATAGGTGTGCAGCACCTCCACCAGGCCGCTCACTTCCAGGATGCGCAGCACCCCGCGTTGCGGTGCGGCCAGGCGCACCACTCCGCCGGCCTCGTCGCAGCTGTTCTTGGCGCGGACGAACACCGACAGGCCGGTGGAGTCGCAGAACGAAACCTCCGACAGGTCGAAGACGAGCCGGCTGCGGCCCTTGTCGAGCAGGTCGGTGATCTGGTCCTGCAACTGGGGCGCGGTGGCCATGTCCAGTTCGCCCGCGACCGCCACTACGACCACGTCACCGCGCTGTTCCGTGTGCACCGTCAAGGACATTCGCCAGACCTCCTGTTTATCGGTGGAACGTTATCCCACCGAAGCCCCGGTACGCAGAACGGGCACGAGATCGAGTGGCTGCCGCCATTCGCTTGCCGTGGGGCAAGTAACTTTCGGGTGCTCGGTGATAGAGTCCGGCCGGTCCAGGTCGAGGGGGTTATGTCATGGCGCTGAGCGCTGACGAAAGCAGCCGGCTGGCCGGTCTGCTGACCAGTCATGTCGATCAGGTCACGCAACGGTGGACCGAGGTCGTCGCCGGACAGTTGCGGGGCCGGCTCAGCCAGGCCGAGCTGCGCCAGCAGGTGCAGGAGCTGCACCGGGCCCTGGTCGACGCGCTCGGCAAGGGGCTCACCGACCTGGCTGCCGAGGAGGCGACCGAGCTGCGCGCAGTCCTAGCGGAGGTGTCCCGGGGGCAGGCCCGCCAGGGCTTCTCCGCCGCCGAGACCGCCACCGGTGTGTTCGCCCTCAAGGACGCCCTGCTGAGCGTGATGGAGGCCGACCAGAGCGCCGGGACGCTGCGCGACTACGTCGCCTTCGGCACGCTTGTCGACCAGATGGGCCTGTTCACCTTCGAGAGCTACGTGCGCACCCGGGAGAGCCTGATCGCCGACCAGGCCGAGCAGCTGCTGGAGCTGTCCACCCCGGTGGTCAAGCTCTGGGAGGGCGTGGTGGCGGTGCCGCTGGTCGGCACCCTGGACTCGGCCCGCGCCCAGGTGGTCATGGAGCGGCTGCTGCAGACCCTTGTCGACACCGGCTCGCCGTACGCGATCATCGACATCACCGGCGTGCCGGCGGTGGACACCCAGGTCGCCCAGCACATCCTGAAGACCGTGGTGGCGGCCCGGCTGATGGGTGCCGACTGCATCATCTCCGGCATCCGGCCGCAGATCGCCCAGACCATCGTCGCGCTCGGCATCGAGTTCGGTGACATCGCCACCAAGGCCAGCCTCGCCGACGCGCTGCGACACGTGCTGCGGCTCACCGGCGTCGAGACCGGCCGCCGCCAGCCGCGCCGGGAGGCCTGATGGAGCGGGTGCCGATTCTCAAGATCGGCGACATTCTGCTGGTCTCCATCCAGGTCGACATGTCCGACCAGACAGCCGTCGCGCTCCAGGAGGACCTGGCCGAGCGGATCGTCGCCACCGGCTGCCACGGTGTGATCATCGACATCACCGCCCTGGACATCGTCGACTCCTTCGTCGGGCGGATGCTGTCCACCATCGCCTCGATCTCCCGGGTGCTCGACGCGGAGACGGTGGTGGTCGGGATGCGTCCGGCGGTCGCCATCACACTGGTCGAGCTGGGGTTGTCGCTCAACGGCATCCGTACCGCGCTGAACGTCGAGCGGGGGATGGAACTCATCGCCGCCGACCGCGACCAGGAGTACGACGAGTTCGACCACAGCTCGGACGCTGAGCCGACGGCGTCGCCGTGACCAGCGGAGTCGACCTGAGCCGACCGCAGGCGCAGACGGTCGGCAGCGACGAAGACGTGGTACGCGTGCGCCAACTGGTGCGTACGGTGGCGGTGGCGGTCAAGCTGTCCCTGGTCGACCAGACCAAGGTGGTCACCGCGGCCAGCGAACTCGCCCGCAACACCCTGGTCTACGGCGGCGGGGGCACCGTCGAGGTGACCGCAGTGGACAATGGCCGCCGCCCCGGCATCACCATCGTCTTCGCCGACTCCGGGCCCGGCATCGCCGACCTGGAGCTGGCGCTGACCGACGGGTACACCACCGGCGGCGGCCTCGGCCTCGGCCTCAGCGGTGCCCGACGGTTGGTCGACGAGTTCGACATCCAGACCGCCCCCGGTCAGGGCACCCGGATCACGATCACCAAGTGGTCCCGTTGACGGCCGAGCCGGTCACCGACCGGGGCACCTGGTTCCGGGTGGAGACCGGCAGTCCCGGCAGCGCCCTGCGGCGGGCCGCCGAACGGTTGGGCGAGCAGCTGGGCCTGCCCGACAGCCGGATCGCCGACCTGGCCATCGTCGCGGCGGAGCTGACCAGCAACCTGATCAAGCACGCCGAGGACGGGTTGCTGCTGCTTCGACCCGTACGCCGCGAGTTGGACGCCGGTGTGGAACTGGTCGCGATCGACTCCGGGCCGGGCATGATCGATCTCGTCGACTCCGCCCGCGACGGCCACTCGACCACCGGCACGCTCGGCATCGGCCTGGGCGCGATCGTCCGGCAGGCCAGCTGGTTCGACGCGTACTCGCAGCCGGGTCGAGGAACGGTCATCGCCGTGCAGGTGTTCGCCGACGCGGAAACCGCACGACCCTGGGTGGGCGGAGTCATCCGGCCGCTGACCGGGGAGACGATCAGCGGGGACGGGTACGCCTGGCGGAGCATCGGCGAGCGCCGTCAGGTGCTGGTCACCGATGGCCTGGGGCACGGGCCGCTGGCCGCCGCCGCCACCGATGCCGCGCTCGCCGCCTTCCGGGCCGCCCCGGCGGCCGCCCCCGCCGAGGTGGTCAGCCACCTGCACCGGGCGTTGTCGCACACCCGAGGCGCGGCGCTCGCCGTGGCCGAGCCGGACCCGGCGGCCGGGTTGCTGCGGTACGCCGGGCTCGGCAACATCAGCGGCGTGGTGGCCACCGGGGATGGCCGGCGGCGAGGGCTGGTCTCGCTGCCCGGTATCGCCGGGCACCAACGCCCGACGATCCGGCAGTACGACTACCCGTTCGACGCCGACAGCCTGCTGATCATGCACAGTGACGGGGTGGTCGATCGCTGGCGGCTCGCCGACTATCCCGGCCTGACCGGGCGGTCGCCGCTGGTGGTGGCCGCCACGCTGTTACGTGACGCGGGCATCCGCCGCGACGACGCCGGCGTACTGGTGGCGAGGCCCTGGTGATGGAGCACGAACCGCTGTTGCAGATGGCGTTGCGGGTGGAGCAGGACATCTTCGTGGTCCGCCAGCGGGGCCGGGAGGTTGCCGCCGCGGTCGGCCTGGAACGTCAGGACCAGGTCCGGATCGCCACCGCCCTGAGCGAGGTGGCCCGGGATCTGCTGCGCGGCGTCGGCGGCGCCGACGTGCTGTTCGCCATCACCGCAGCTCCGGACGGCCGGCAACACCTGCGAGTCGACCTCGTTCCGGTCAGCCCGCTGCCCGACCGGCGGTACGAGCCGCAGTCCGGTGCGGTGGCACGCCTGGTGGACACGTTAAGCGTGGTGGCCGCAGCGGGGGATACGGTCGTGAGGATGTCGCGACGTATCCCGGTCACCGCGCAGGCGCTGACGCCACAGCGTGTCGAGCAACTGCGTGCCCAGCTCGGGCAGAGCGTGCCGGGCACCGCGGAGGAGGAACTCGCCACCCAGAACTCGCAACTGATCGCCGCCCTCGACGAGGTACGCAGCCAACGTGACGAACTGGCGCGGCTCAACGAGGAACTGGAGCAGACCAACCGAGGCGTGCTGGCGCTCTATCATCAGCTCACCGACGAGTTGGAGGAGACCAACCGGGGTGTGGTGGCGCTGTACGCCGAGTTGGACGAGAAGTCGGTGCAGCTGCGCTCGGCGAGCGAGTCGAAGAGCCGCTTCCTGGCCAACGTCAGCCACGAGTTGCGGGCACCGGTGACCGCGATCATCGGGTTGGCCCGGTTGCTCACCGACGCCGCGTCCGACCCGCTCACTCTTGAGCAGGAACGCCAGGTGGGCCTCATCCGATCCTCGGCCTCGGATCTGCTCTCGCTGGTCAACGAGTTGCTGGACCTGGCCAAGGCGGAGTCGGGCCGACTCGAACCGAACTGGGCCGAAGTGGACCTGCGTGCCCTCTTCGGTCAGCTGCGCGGCACCCTGCGGGCCCTGCACAGCGTCCCCGACGTGAGGCTGGTGGTGGAGGAACCGCCCTCGCCCGCCACCATCCGTACCGACGAGATGTTGCTCGCCCAGGTGTTGCGCAACCTGCTGCACAACGGTCTGAAGTTCACCACCCGGGGCGAGGTGCGGCTGCGCGCCGAGCGGTCCGGCGACAGCTGGAAGCTCGTCGTGACCGACACCGGCGCCGGCATCCCGGCCGAGTTCCACGAGCGGGTCTTCGAGGAGTTCTACCAGGTGCCGGGGCCGTCCCGGGCTGGTGGCACCGGCCTCGGACTGCCGTACGCCCGGCGGCTGGCCACTCTGCTCGGTGGCACGCTCGAACTGTCCAGTGAGCCGGGTCGGGGCAGCACCTTCACCGTCTCGCTGCCGGCGAACGGTACGTGACGTGGAAACCCCGCCGACCGTTCTGGTGGTCGACGACAGCCGGACCAAGCGCTACCTGCTGGTGAACTGGCTGACGCGGGCCGGGTTCACCGTGATCGAGGCCGAGAGCGGCAGCGAGGCCCTGCGTCAGGTCGAGGTGGATCCCGTCGACCTGGTCGTTCTCGACGTACGGCTGCCGGACCTGAGCGGGTTCGAGGTCTGCGAGCGGATCAAGTCGACCCATCCCGCGCTGCCGGTGATCCACGTGTCGGCACACGCCATCGACACGACCGACCGCGCACAGGGCCTGACCCGGGGCGCGGACGCGTACCTGGCGGAGCCGATCGATCCGGAGGAGCTGATCGCCACCGCCCACGCGGTGCTCCGCTACTACCAGGCGCGGCAACGTGCCGAGCTGCTCGCCGAACGCCTCACCGGGTTGGCGGACACCACAGTCGCGGTGCACGCCGCGCCGAACTTCGACCAACTGCTGGAACTGGCGGCGGCCGGGACCGCGGAGATCTTCAAGAGTCCCGCCGCGGTGATCGCCGAAACCTTCGACGGGGAATGCCTGGCCGGGGTCTGCGCCGGGCCGGGTGCCCCGAGCCGCGTCGTGCCGTGGGTCGTCGACGACAGCGACACCCCGATCGGCGCCACCGTCCGGGTGGAACAACCAGCCGCCTGGGCGTTGGTGGAGTGGCCACCGGACGACACGGTGACGGTGGCCGCCGGCCGGCTGCGGGACGACCGGGCGCCGCTCTACGTCGTGGTGCCCACCGCGACGCAGACCGCCCAGACACCGGTGCTGCGCCAGTTGGCGCAGGCGGTGGCGTCCGCGGTCGAGGCGCAACGCTCCTTCGACGAGGAGCATCGCATCGCGGTGACCCTGCAACGCAGCCTGCTCCCGCAACGCATCCCGCAGATCGCCGGGCTCGATCTGGCCGTCCGCTACGAGCCGGCCAGCGCCCGTACCGAGATCGGTGGCGACTTCTACGAGCTGGTGATGCTCAACGGTCACCTGCTGCTGGCGATCGGCGATGTGGCGGGCCACTCGCTGCACGCCGCGACGGTGATGGCCGAGCTGCGTCACGCGCTGCGGGCGTACGCGGTGGAGGGCCACCAGCCGGGAGAGATCCTGCACCGGGTCAACGAGCTGATGCGTACGCTGCTGCCCACCGAACTGGCCACCATCTGCGTACTGCTGCTCGACCCGGCCACCGGGCAGGTCCGGCTGGCCAGCGCCGGTCACCTGCCCCCGTTGATCAGCATGGACGGCAAGACCGAGTACGTGCAGCACTCCGCACCACTGCTCGGGGTACGGGCACCGCGCCCCGCCGACCTGGAGTTCGTGCTGCCACCCGGGGCGACGATCGTCTTCTACACCGACGGTCTCATCGAGCGGCGTGACGTCAACATCGACGAGGGACTGGGCGCGCTGGCGGCGAGCGCCGTGCGGGTCGATGCCGACCTCGACCGGTTCTGTCAGCGGCTGCTCGACGAACTCGCCCCCGACGAGATCCAGGACGACGTCGCCGTGGTGGCCCTGCGCCGGCACTGCTGAGCGGCGGGAACTGGCCGCGACGGCCAGGCGCGGGTAGCGTTGCGGCTGGTGTCCTAAACACCACGTCGAGGTCGGCACTGTCGTGCTTCAGCTCTGTCCTCCCCGGCCCCGGATTGACGGTGGCAACCTCTCCGGCTCTCTGAACGCCCTTCGCCAGGGCAGGGACCGAGTCTTCCCATGGACGAACTGCTGCGCTTCGAGCATTACGACGTACGGCCCGGCACCCGGTACGTGACTATGACAGGTGAGGCCGACCTGTCCACGATCACGCACCTTCAGCATGACCTCGGACGCCTGCTGGCGCCCCGATGGGTCACGCACCTGACGCTCAATCTGAAGGGTCTGCGGTTCCTCGACTGCGCCGCACTGGCCGTCCTGCTGAGGATCAGGCAGACGGCCATGGTGCGCGGACAGCGGATGACCGTCACCGCCGCCCAGGGCGGACCGGCGCGGGTCATCGCGCTCAGCGGTAGCGGGCACCTGCTCGACAGCCACTTCGGCACAGTCCAGATCCGCGGTGCCGGCCGACCTGCTGGCCGCGACCTCGTCGCCTTCGCCTGACCGTCGATCTCGTACGCCCTCGCTGATCTCCATCAGCTTCATCCAGCGGCGTCACCACGACCAACAACCCGAGCGAGAGTACGCCGGCCAGCGGCACACTGGTCAGCAGGTAGGCCAGGGCTCGCCACGGCCAACTGGTCAGCGGATATCGGCGATGGCGCAGAGCCTGGGCGAGGTGGGTCGCTGGTACCGATGTCATGCCGACGACGCTATTGAACGAACTGTCCCGACCCCAGCCGACTGAACCCACCTTCCGGGGTATGCCCAGCCCTACCTGCCTGCCGCGCCGGGAGTCCGATGGCGTGAACCGCTCGGCATGTCGGCCCGTTGGTGACGGCATGTGGACAAAGATGTCGGAGCTGCCCCCAGAAGCGTCCCCCGGATTGCGCGCCGCGCAACGCGCCCTGGACAGGGATCTCCGGCTCGCGCTGGAAAACGCCCGCGCGAACAACGGGTCTGAGCGTGGTCCGGCCGACAACACGCCGTCGCTGAGTGAGAAACAGATCAAGGATGCCCGTGACGTCGCTGCAAGCCTGGTCAACGGTCACCTGAAGGACGGCCCGTTAGGCTGGCCGCGCGTTGCCGTGCACCGGTTTCTGCGCATGTTGCGCTTGCTGCGAATGTTGCGCTACTTCGGGATCAGCGAGTCTGCGCCGAAACCCCGACCGGCCGCTGCCGCAGAGCACGCCGGCGCTGGGGAGCAAGCGGGTGCCGGGCAGCAAGCGGGTGCCGGGCAGCAGGACCGGCAGGCGTCGGGTGAACGTGCGCCGGGGTCCGATCCCAGTGAGCCGACGCGCGAATCTCAGCAAGCCGCGGCGAACCAACCAGGCGATGAAGCGCAGAGCTCCCAGCCATCCGGTGACGACGAGTCGCCGCCTGCGCCGAGTGAGTCAGCACCGGAACCCCGGGAACCCATCACCGAAGCGCAGGTTGAAAGCTGGAAAGCGACCCTCAACGAGGAAGGGGAGCACCTGCTCAAGCACGAGAAGGAGCGCCTGGAACGGGCCATCGCCGTCGCGTACCTCATCTCCAACGATCCTCACCTGCAGAAACTCTACGAGGACCCGGGGCAGATGCAGGATGTCGCGAACATGGTCGCGCTGGCCGACTGGGTCGCCGACCGGTACGACATGGGCCCGCGCGCCGACGAAGAACACAAGGCCACCCGCGGCGCGTCCGCGAGCGCACGAACGGCACCCGTCCATACGTACGGCGACGACCAACCCGTGGTGAGTTCGCCGACGATGCCTGCGCTGACGTATGCCGACGACGGTCTGGCGGTGAGCCCGCCGGGGACGCCTGCTCGGACGTCCGCTGCGGGACAGCACGTGGCGGCGCGAGACGCGCGGCCAGAGCGGGTGCCGCCCGGTAATCCCCGCGCCGCTAGCCTCACCAGCTTGCACAGCCCGAAGCGGCCAGCGGGAAGCCCGCCCCCGCGACCGGCGGCTCCCGACTCCTCCCGGCCGGACCACACGGCAGGTCAGGGCAGAGGTCGCAGGTGACCTTCGCCCACCCGCCAAGGTCACGCTCGATCCCGGATCGAGTGGTTGAGCGCGCGAGCGAGGCAACTCGATCCGGGATCGAGCGTGATCATGGACCGCTGAGCAGGCCATGCGGCGGTGCAGCCCCAGGAAGGTGGCGGCGCAGGCTCGGGAAGGGCTGGGCAGGCCCAGGAAGGTGGCGCCGCAGGCCCCGGGAGGGGGTGGTGGCGCAGGCCCGGGAGGGTGATGAGCAGGCCTGGGAGGGGGGCGGTGCGGCGCCGGCAGCGGGTGAGCAGCCGGCGCCGCGGAAGAGGGGACGACAGGGCCGGTCAGGCGCGGCCGAAGCGGTCCAGGATCCAGGCGTTGATGAAGGCTTCCTCGCGCCAGGAGTCGTACCGTCCACTGGGGCCGCCGTGGCCGGCCTCCATCTCGGTCTTGAGCAGGTAGTCGCCCTGTGGTGCGACGGCCCGCAGCCGGGCGATCCACTTGGCCGGCTCGTGGTAGAGCACCCGCGTGTCGTTGAGGCTGGTCATCGCGAGGATCGCCGGGTAGTCCAGCGGCGCGACGTTCTCGTACGGGGTGTACGACTTCATGTAGGCGTACACCTCGGGGTCTGCGAGGGGGTTGCCCCACTCCTCCCATTCGGTCACCGTCAGTGGCAGGGACGGGTCGAGGATGGTGTTGAGCGCGTCCACGAACGGCACCTGCGCGACGATGCCGGTGAAGGCGTCGGGGGCGAGGTTGGCGACCGCGCCCATCAGCAGGCCGCCGGCCGAGCCGCCGCGCGCGACCAGCCGGTCGGGGGCCGTCCAGCCGGCCTTGGCCAGGTGGCGGGCGCAGGCGACGAAGTCGGTGAAGGTGTTCTTCTTGGCCAGCATCTTGCCGTGGTCGTACCAGCGGCGGCCCAGTTCACCGCCGCCCCGGATGTGCGCCACCGCGAAGATCACCCCACGGTCCAACAGGGACAGTCGGCCGACGGAGAACCACGGGTCCATGCTGGCCTCGTACGACCCGTAGCCGTAGATGACGCAGGGGGCCGAGCCGTCGCGGGGCGTACCCCGGCGGTAGACCAGCGAGATCGGCACCCGGGTGCCGTCGTCGGCCAGCGCCCACTCCCGCTGCTGCTCGTAGTCCTCCGGCTGGTACGGCTGACCGTCCGGGCCGGGCAGCACGGGCCGGCGGCGCAGCAGCGTCAGTTCCTGGGTCGCCAGGTCGTAGTCGTACACCGAGTCGGGGATGATCAACGAGGTGTAGCGCAGCCGGAGCCGGTCCGTGCGGTACTCGGGATTGCCGTCTAGGCCGACGGTGTGCAGCGGCTCCGGGAACTCGATGTCGTGAGCGTCCCCGCCGTCGAGCGGCACCACCCGCAGGCCGGTCAGGCCGTTGCTGCGCAGCGTGACGACCAGGTGGTCGGCGAAGGCGTCCACCGCCTCCAGCCGGGTGCCGGGGGAGTGGTCGATCATCGGCACCCAGTCGCCCGGGGCGTCCGCCGAGGTGTACGCGAGGGCGAAGTCCTCGGCGCCGTCGTTGTGCAGGATCAGGAACCGGTGCCCGTGGTGCTCCACCGAGTACTCGACGCCCTGCCGGCGGGGTGCGATCACCGCGGGTTCGCCGGTCGGGTTGTCGGCGGGGATGACCCGTACCTCGCTGGTGAGCTTGCTGGCGATGTCGATCAGGATGAACCGCTCCGACCGGGTCAGCTCGACCCCGACCCAGAAGCGTTCGTCGTCCTCGGCGTGCACCACCACGTCGTCGGCGGCGGCGGTGCCGATCACGTGACGCCAGACCCGGTGCGGGCGCCACGCCTCGTCCACCGTCACGTAGAACAGCACGGAGGCGTCGGTCGACCAGGCCGTGCCGTAGAAGGTGCCCGGGATCTCGTCGGGCAGCAGCTCACCGCTGACCAGATCCTTGATCCGCAGGGTGAACCGTTCGTCGCCGGAGAAGTCCGTCGAGTAGGCGAGAAAACGCCCGTCGGGGCTGACGTCGAAGGCGCCCAGGGCGAAGAAGTCGTGCCCCTCGGCGAGCAGGTTGCCGTCGAGCAGGATCTCCTCGCCGTCCAGCGGAGCGCCGTCGGCGCTGATCGGGGGCGTGGTCTCGCCGTCGCGTACGGCCCGCCGACAGTGCACGCCGTACTGCCGGCCCTCGACCGTACGGGTGTAGTACCAGTACCCGCCCTTGCGGGTCGGTACCGACAGGTCGGACTCCTGGGTGCGTCGACGGATCTCCTCGAACAACTCGGTCCGCAGCCCGGACAGGTGGGCTGTGCGCCGTTCGGTCCAGGCGTTCTCGGCGTCGAGGTAGGCGATGGTCTCCGGATCGTCCTTCGCGGCCAGCCAGGCGTACTCGTCGACGACGATGTCGTCGTGGTGGACGCGTTCGGTGGGTACCCGCTTCGCCACGGGTGCGGGGGTCTCGGTGGTCACGGCGTCACGTTACCGGCACTGCTCGGCTCCCGTCGGTAGCAAGTACCTACCGAATCGTTCGAACACATGTACGATCGCGACATGGTGCCAGCACGTTCCACCGGCACGTCCGGTGCCCTCGACATCACCCGCCGACTGATCGAGATCTGTGGCCCGCGCTTCGCCCGGTTCGCCGGCCCCGCCGACGAGGTGGCCGGGCGGCCGGCCCGCTGGGTGGCGGTTCCCGGCGGTGCCGACGCGGCGGCCCGGGTGCTCCGGTTGGCCGCACGGCACGACCTGAGCGTGGTCCCGCGCGGGGCCGGCACGAAAATCGACTGGGGTGCCCCGCCCGAGCGGGTCGACATCATGCTCGACACCGGGCGACTGGCCGGCATCGGGCATCGGCCGCCCGGTCAGGGTGCCGCCGAGGTCGGCGCCGGCACGCCACTGCGGGCGGTGCAGGCCACCCTGGAACGCACCAGCCAGCGGCTCGCGGTGGACGCACCCTCGCCCGGCGCCACCATCGGTGGTGTGCTCGCCGCCGACGAGGCGGGTCCGCTGCGGCACCGGCACGGCACCGCCTGTGACCAGCTCGTCAGCCTGCGTTATCTGGCCGCCGACGGGGAGTTGACCGAGGCCGACGGCGGTGCCGCCGGGCTGGCCCAGGCCCGGCTGTTGTGCGGCTCGGAGGGGGCGCTCGGTGTGCTGGTCAGCGCCACCCTGCGCGTGCAGGCCATGCCGGCCTGCCGGGTCTGGGTGACCCGACCGGTCTGGACGCCGCTGGAGGTGCACGACCTGATCCGCGCGGTGCTCGCCGCCCGCCTCGACCCGGCCGCGATCGAACTGGACCTGCCGGTCGGCGGAAAGGACCGGATGCCGTGGGATGCGCGGGCGGCCGCGATGGCCCGTCATCCGTCCATGACCGGGCGGTCACCGGCCAGCCCGGCCGGTGCCGGTTCGCTCGTGGTGTTGTTGGAGGGCGGCCCTTCCGACGTGGCGGAGCGCAGCGACCGGCTGGTGTCGCTGCTCGGTGCCCGCGCGACGGTGGCCAGATCGGCGCCGCCCTGGTGGCGCAGTTATCCCTTCGCCCCCGGCGACACCGCGCTGAGGCTGGAGGTGCCGATCACCGACCTGCACGCGGCGGTGTACGCGCTGCGCGACGCGGCCGGGTCGCCGGTTCCGGTGCGTGGCTCAGCCGGCCTGGGCGTGGTGCACGCCGCCCTGCCCGGCTCGCTCGCGCCCGACCGGGTGGCGGCGATCCTGGCCGCCGTCCGCAGCGTGCTGCTGGCCCGGCAGGGCCGATGCGTGGTGCTCTCCGCGCCACCGGCCGTCCGGCGGGCCGTCGATCTCTGGGGTGAGCTGGTCGGCATGGCCCGCCTCCGCGCGGTCAAGCAGCACCTCGACCCGGGCCACCGACTCGCTCCCGGCCGACTCCCCGGCGGCCTCTGACAGCGGTCGGCCTGCGTCAGCCGCGGCGTCGGCGGCCGGGCAGGCTGTGTCAGCCGCGGCGTCTTGCGGCCGGACAGGCTGTGTCACCGGCGGCGTCTGACAACAGCGGGCGCGGCCGGTCAGCCGGCGGCGTCGTTGCGGAGGACGAGGATGGCGATGTCGTCGCGCGGCTCCTCCACCGAGAAGTTGATCGCGGTGGCGCGCAGCCGGGCCGCCACCACGTCGGCGGGGTAGCCGGCGAGCGGAGTGACGGCGTCGCGCAGCCGACCGATGCCGAACAGCTCCCGGCCACGGCGGCGCTCGGTCACCCCGTCGGTGTAGAAGACCAGGCAGTCACCAGGGCCGAGGGTGATCTCCGAGGACGGTGAGCTGATCGTTTCGAGCAGGCCGAGCGCGGTGCCGCCGCTGCCGACGAAGCTGGCCGGGCCACCACCGGAACGCAGCAGCAACGGTCGATCATGCCCGGCCAGGTGCAGCTCGACGTCGAGCCGATCGCCCTCGCTCGGCGCGACCACGGCCAACGCCAGCGTGCAGTACCGTCCGGCACCCCGCTCGACAAGCGTCTCGTTGAGCCGGGGCAGCAACTCGGGCAGCGGCTTGCCGTCGCCGGCCAGCACCCGGATCACGTCCCGGACCAGCCCGGTGACCGCCGCGGCCTGCACTCCCTTGCCCGAGACGTCGCCGATCACCACCAGCCAGCGCCCGTCCGGCAGCGGCACCACGTCGTAGAAGTCACCACCGACGTCGGCGTCGCCGCCGGTCGGGACGTACTCGGCGGCGAAACCGATGCCGTCGACCACCGGCAGCACCGGCGGCAGCAGCGACTGTTGCAGGGTCTGGGCGATGCGTCGCCGTTCCGCGTGGATCCGGGCGTTCTCGATCGCCAGGGCGGCGCGGCGGGCCACGTCCTCCAGCACCGCGATCTCGTCCGGGTCGTGTCGGTGCCGTTGGTGTCGCCCGACCGCCAGGGTGCCGAGGCGCTGACCTCGGGCGATCAACGGTACGGCGAAGCCCTCCATCGGCGCGCCCAGCGGCGTCTGGGTGCCGTTGCGGCTGGCCTCCCGCAGCCGGGCCTGGATCGAGTCGGGACCCGATTCCCGCAGCGTCGTGTGCAACTGCGGCAGCATCGCCTCGTCGGCGTGCGTGGCGGCGGCCAGACGCAGCCGTCCCCACTCGTCGGTGGTGTGCACCGCGCACCACTGACCGAGCCGGGGCACCACCAGCTGCGGGACGAGCGCCATGGTCAGTTCCACGTCCAACGACTGGGCGAGCAGTTCGCTGGCCTCGGCGAGGAAGGTGAGCCAGGCCTGTCGGCGTACGTCGGCGCGGCGCAGCCGGTCGTTCTCCAGGTGCAGCGAGAGCCGCTCGGCGGTCAGCACCGCCAGCGGGCGGGCGTACGCGGTGGGCGCGGCGTCCAGTTCCAGTTCCCCGGCGTACGGGCGATGCACCGCCAGCGGCACCCGGAGCAGGTCGTGACCGGGCCGGGGCTGCCGACCGTACCGGGCGAGCACCTGGGTGCCCTGCCCGTCGCCACGATCCAGTCGCACCACACCTCCGGCGGCACCGATCATCTCCGCCACCCGGGTGAGCAGGTTCGTGGCGAAGTCGGGCAGCGGATCCTCGGCGTACGGATCGGGCAGGGTCTGCATCAGCGTGCTCATCGCCCCGGCGCTGGGCGCGGTGCTCGCTGCGGTGCCGTCCGCCTCACCGGCCGACGTCGTCCGGGCGTCCCCCGATGGGCTGCGCCGGTCCAGCCGGAACCACACGCCCTTGCCGCTGGGCAGGTAGGTGGTGCCCCAGCGGCTGGCGAAGTGATCGACGAGCAGCAGTCCCCGGCCGCGTTCGGCGACCTCGGTGATCTCCGTCGCCGCGTTGCGTACCCCGACGGTGAGTTCGTCGACCGGGCCGGAGGCGAAGTCGGACACGGTCACGGTTAACCCGGCCGCGTCGGCACTTACCTCGACGTCCAGTTCGGTGCGGGCGTGCTCGACGGCGTTGGTGGACAGCTCGGTGGTGAGCAGAAGTGCCTCGTTGAGCAGTTCGTCCAGGTCAGCCTCGGCGAGTACGGACCGCACGACGGCCCGCGCCGCCGCCGGCGTACGACGATCCGCCGGAAGCCGGACACGTCGTACATGCTCGTGTGGGCCTCCGGTCGCCGCGGGCCCCGCCTCCGCTGCCACCCTCGTATCCTCCACCGCCACCCCTGGTGTGCCAAACCGATCGGGGTTCGCGTCCGTAACCCGGGCGGCGATGCGTCGTGGCGGTTTCGAGGTCACGGGGACAATGATGGGGTGACCCGGCGCGAGCCGGTGGACCCCGAGGTGAGCGAGGAATGATGACCACGGCGAAACAGTCGGCGACCGCGGAGATCAGCGTCGCCGACCACGAGGCGGTCCTCACCGAGCTGGCGGAGGCGCTGCGCCGGGTGCGCGGCGGTGACCTCAAGGTCAGGCTTCCGCGGCGTTCCGGCGCGGCCGGGGAGGTGGCGGACGCCTTCAACGACGTGGTGTCGCTCCAGGAGCGGCAGCATCTGGATCTACGGCGGATCAGCCGGATCGTCGGTCGGGACGGCCGGCTGACCGAGCGGCTGGACGAAGAGGGGTTGGACGGCTCGTGGGCGGAAGGTCAGCGGGCCGTCAACTCGTTGATCGACGATCTGGGTCGACCCACCACCGAGATCGCGCGGGTCATCGTCGCCGTCGCCGACGGTGACCTCTCCCAGCACATGGCGCTGGAGATCGACGGCCGCCCGCTGCGCGGTGAGTACCTGCGCATCGGCCGCACGGTCAACACCATGGTCGACCAGCTCTCGTCCTTCTCCAACGAGGTGACCCGGGTGGCCCGCGAGGTGGGCACCGAGGGCAAGCTCGGCGGCCAGGCCGACGTACGCGGCGTCGCCGGCACCTGGAAGGACCTCACCGACTCGGTGAACACCATGGCGTCGAACCTCACCGGGCAGGTGCGGTCGATCTCCCAGGTGGCGACGGCGGTGGCGAAGGGCGACCTGAGCCAGAAGATCACGGTGAGCGCCCGGGGCGAGGTCGCCGAACTGGCCGACACCATGAACTCGCTCACCGATACCCTGCGGCTCTTCGCCGAGCAGGTGACCCGGGTGGCCCGTGAGGTGGGCACCGAGGGCAAGCTGGGCGGCCAGGCCGAGGTGCCCAACGTCGCCGGCACCTGGAAGGACCTGACCGACAGCGTCAACTCGATGGCGTCCAACCTGACCGCCCAGGTGCGCAACATCGCCCAGGTGTCGACGGCGGTCGCCCGAGGTGACCTGTCGCAGAAGATCACCGTGGCGGCGCAGGGCGAGATCCTCGAACTCAAGGACACCGTCAACACGATGGTGGATCAGTTGTCGTCGTTCGCCGACGAGGTCACCCGGGTCGCTCGCGAGGTGGGTACCGAGGGCAAGCTCGGCGGTCAGGCCCAGGTACGCGGGGTCTCCGGCACCTGGCGGGACCTGACCGAGAACGTCAACCAGTTGGCCGGCAACCTGACCAGCCAGGTACGCAACATCTCCCAGGTGTCCACGGCGGTGGCCAAGGGTGACCTGTCGCAGAAGATCACCGTCGACGCCCGGGGCGAGATCCTGGAGCTCAAGGACACCGTCAACACGATGGTGGATCAGTTGTCGTCGTTCGCCGACGAGGTGACCCGGGTGGCCCGTGAGGTGGGTACCGAGGGCAAGCTGGGCGGTCAGGCCCAGGTGAAGGGGGTTTCGGGCACCTGGCGGGATCTGACGGACAACGTGAACTCGATGGCGTCGAACCTCACCAGCCAGGTACGGAACATCGCCTCGGTCACCACCGCGGTCGCCAAGGGTGACCTGTCCCAGAAGATCACCGTTGACGCGCGCGGCGAGATTCTGGAGTTGAAGAACACCGTCAACACGATGGTGGATCAGTTGTCGTCGTTCGCCGACGAGGTCACGCGGGTGGCCCGTGAGGTGGGCACCGAGGGCAAGCTCGGTGGTCAGGCCCAGGTACGCGGGGTGGCCGGCACCTGGCGTGACCTGACCGACAACGTGAACTCGATGGCGTCGAACCTGACCAGCCAGGTACGCAACATCGCCCAGGTCTCGACCGCAGTGGCCAAGGGTGATCTGTCGCAGAAGATCACCGTTGACGCGCAGGGCGAGATCCTGGAGTTGAAGAACACCGTCAACACGATGGTGGACCAGCTGTCGTCGTTCGCCGACGAGGTCACGCGGGTGGCCCGCGAGGTGGGCACCGAGGGCAAGCTCGGTGGTCAGGCCCAGGTGAAGGGCGTCTCCGGCACCTGGCGCGACCTGACCGACAACGTGAACTCGATGGCGTCGAACCTCACCAGCCAGGTACGGAACATCGCCTCGGTCACCACCGCCGTCGCCAACGGTGACCTGTCGCAGAAGATCACCGTCGACGCGCAGGGCGAGATTCTGGAGTTGAAGAACACCGTCAACACGATGGTGGATCAGTTGTCGTCGTTCGCCGACGAGGTCACCCGGGTGGCCCGCGAGGTCGGCATCGAAGGCAAGCTCGGTGGTCAGGCCCAGGTGAAGGGGGTCTCCGGCACCTGGCGGGACCTGACCGAGAACGTCAACCAGCTCGCCTCCACCCTGACCACCCAGCTGCGGGCGATCGCCCAGGTGTCGACCTCGGTGACCCGGGGCGACCTGACCCAGCGGATCGCGGTGAAGGCGCAGGGCGAGGTCGCCGAGCTCAAGGACAACATCAACCAGATGATCGTCACCCTGCGGGAGACCACCCACAAGAACGCCGAGCAGGGCTGGCTCGACTCCAACCTGGCCCGCATCGGTGGCCTGTTGCAGGGCCAGCGCGACCTCGGCGAGGTCTGCCGGATGATCATGATGGAGGTGACGCCGCTGGTCGACGCGCAACTCGGCGCGTTCTTCCTGGCGGACAACTCCGAGGGCGTGATGCGGCTGCGGCTGACCGCCTCGTACGGCTACGTGTCCCGCGGCCACGAGGTCACCTTCGGCCCCGGTGAAGGACTGGTCGGGCAGACCGCCCTCTCCCGCCGGACGATCCGGGTCGGCGCCGTACCGGACGGGCGGATCACGCTGCGCTCCGGGCTGGCCGACACCCCACCGGCCGACCTGGTCGTACTGCCCGTGCTCTTCGAGGGTGAACTGCTCGGGGTGATCGAGTTCGCCAGCGTCACGCCCTTCTCCGAGTTGCACCTGTCCTTCCTGGAGCGGCTGGTCGCCACCATCGGCATCGCGGTCAACACCATCCAGGCCAACCGGCGTACGGAGGAACTGCTCGCCCAGTCGCAGCGGCTGGCCCACGAGTTGCAGGAACAGTCGGCGGAGTTGCAGCGCACCAACGCCGAACTGGAGGAGAAGGCGACCCTGCTGTCGGAGCAGAAGGGCAACATCGAGACCAAGAACCGGGAGATCGAAATGGCCCGGCTCGGTCTGGAGGAGAAGGCGCAGCAGCTCACCCGTGCCTCGGCCTACAAGTCGGAGTTCCTGGCGAACATGAGCCACGAACTGCGTACGCCGTTGAACTCGCTGCTCCTGTTAGCGCGGCTGCTGGCGGAGAACTCGGAGCGCAACCTGACCCCTAAGCAGATCGAGTTCGCCCGGACGATCCACGGCTCCGGGTCGGATCTGCTGCGCCTGATCGACGACATCCTCGACCTGTCCAAGATCGAGGCGGGGCGGATGGACGTGGAGCCGACCGAGGTCCGCTTCGCCGAGATCCGCAGCTATGTCGAGCAGGCGTTCGCCCCGCAGGCCGAGGAGAAGGGCCTGGACTTCCAGGTACGGGTGGCCAAGGACCTGCCGCCCGCGGTGGTCACCGACGCCCAGCGACTCCAGCAGATCCTGCGCAACCTGCTGTCCAACGCGGTGAAGTTCACCGACAACGGCGCGGTGACGCTGCGCATCTCCCGGGCACCGGAGCACGTGGTCTTCGACGTACCGGCGTTGATCAACGCCCGTCAGGTGATCGCGTTCACGGTGATCGACACCGGCATCGGCATCTCCGACGACAAGCTGTCCCTGATCTTCGAGGCGTTCCAGCAGGCGGACGGCACCACCAGCCGCCGCTACGGCGGCACCGGCCTGGGCCTGTCCATCAGCCGCGACCTGGCCCGGCTGATCGGCGGCACGATCACCGTCAGCTCGGCACCCAACCAGGGCTCGACGTTCACCCTCTACCTGCCCGACGTGCTGGCGCCGGACGCCGTGGTCGCCCCGGCACCACCCTCCCCGCAGCGGGCCGGCCTGCCGTCGTCGCTGCTGATGCCGCCGGTGGAGTTGCTGCCACAGCAGCCCGAGGCACCGAAGACCCGCCAACTGGACGGCGCCACGGTGCTGATCGTCGACGACGATGTGCGCAACGTGTTCGCCCTGACCAGCGCGCTGGAACTACACGGCATGACGGTGCTCTACGCCGACAACGGCAACGACGGCGTACGCCTGCTCGCCGAGCACCCGGAGGTCGACATCGTGCTGATGGATGCCATGATGCCTGACCAGGACGGGTACGAGACCACCAGACAGATCCGGCGCAACCACCGGTTCGCCGATCTGCCGATCGTCTTCCTCACGGCCAAGGCGATGCCCGGCGACCGGGAGTCGGCGATCGCGGCGGGGGCAAGTGACTACATCACCAAACCGGTCGACCTGGACGAGCTGATCGAGTTGATGGGCTCCTGGATCAGTGGCAGCCGTACCGAGGAGGGCTCGTGACGCAGGTGGCAAAGGCGCTACTGGTCGATGACCGCCGGGAGAACCTGATGGCCCTGGAGGCGATCCTCCAGGGGTTGCCGGTGCAGTCGGTGGCGGTGGAGAGCGGGGAGGCGGCGCTCAAGCAACTGCTGGTCGACGACTTCGCGGTCATCCTGCTCGACGCCCAGATGCCGGACATGGACGGCTTCGAGACGGCCAGCCACATCAAGCGGCGGGAACGCACCCGACACGTACCGATCATCTTCCTGACCGCCGCCGACCGGGACGCCCAACTGGCGCTACGCGGCTACGCGGTCGGCGCGGTGGACTACCTGACCAAGCCCTTCGACCCGTGGGTGCTGCGGGCCAAGGTCTCCGTCTTCGTGGAACTCTGGACCAAGACCCGCCAGTTGGCCGCCCAGTCGGAGATGGTCCGCGAGCGCGACGCCCAGTGGCGCCTGCTCACCGACGCCGTCGACGAGGCCACCACCCTCCTACGCTCCGCCGACGACAACCCCGACGCCATCGCCCAAGCCCTGGCCACCCTCGAACAAGCCCGCTGGGGCCCCACCCCCGACTAACCCCACCCTCCCCACTCTCACCGCGCCGCCGCCCCCGCTCTCGCCACCATCCCCGCCACCCTCGCCCCCGCGCGCCGCCCTCGCCCTTGCGCGTCACGCCCTTCCCGCCGCGATCTTGCACTTTTCGTCGGGGTGTAACGGGGTAAAGGCGACATAGGGGTGACCGCAAGCGCAAGATCGCGGAGTCCGTCACGAGCGTGGGCGTGGTCGCGTCGCTGCTCTCCATGCCGCGATCTTGCACTTCTCGTCGGGGCGTAGCGGGGCAAAGACCGCATAAGGGCGACCGCAAGTGCAAGATCGCGGGTGCCGCGACGTGAGGGTCGTGGACGTGGTCGTGTCACCCGTCCTCCCTGCGGCGATCTTGCATCTTTCGTCGGGGCATAACGGGGCAAAGGCGGCGTGAGGGTGACCACAAGTGCAAGATCACGTGGGCGTACGTGGGCGTGGGCGTGGGGCGCGGCGCGGGAGTCGTGGCGGTCAGGGCGTGGCCACGACCCTGGGCGCCGGACTCGGTCATCCGCAGCGGGTGGGCGCGCGCGTGGGCTGTGGGCGTGGCCGTGGCCGTGGGCGCCGGACTCGGTCAGCGGTCATCCGCATCGGCGGGGCGCGCGAGGGCTGTGGCCCCTGGGGCCGTGAGCGGGGTGCCGGGGCGGGGTGGGGGGTGGTTAGGGGGTGGGGGCGTCGTTGCGGATCATCAGGGCGCTGCGGAGGCCGGTGATGTCCAGGACGCGGAGCAGGAACTCGCCGACGTTGGTCAGGATCAGCAGGCTCTGGGCGTGGCTGGCCTTGCGGCTGAGCACGACGAGGGTGCCGAGGCCCTGCGAGTCGCAGAAGGTGACTCCGCCCAGGTCGAGCACTATCCGGGGCGGCGGCTCGGCGAGGACCTCGTTGACGACGGTCGACAGCTGGGCGGCCGTGAGCATGTCGATCTCACCGGCAAGGCGGAGGACTGCTTCGTCGCCCGTTCGGTGTACGGTGATGGACAGTTCGGCACGATCCACCGGATCAGCCTATCGCGATCTCGCACGTCCGGCCTGTCGAGGCGAACCGGCCCGGGGTGGCCTTTCGCAGGTGAGCCTGGTAACCCCGTTCCGGGGTGCCTGCCGGTCCCCAGGTTGACGCTGACACAATGGCGGCATCGTGACCGAGGTGACTTCCGCCGGATCCGACCGCTACCCGGTCGACGCGCCGGCCTCAGCGGCCCTGTTCGACCGCGCTCGCGCCATCGTGCCGGGCGGGGTGAATTCTCCCGTGCGCGCCTTCCGCGCCGTCGGTGGGACGCCCCGCTTCATGGTTCGCGGTGAGGGCCCCTGGCTGTACGACGCCGACGACCGGCGCTACGTCGACCTGGTGTGCTCGTGGGGGCCGCTGATTCTCGGCCACGCCCACCCCGAGGTGGTCGCGGCGGTGCAGGCTGCCGCCGCCAACGGCACCAGCTTCGGTACGCCCACGCCCGGCGAGGTGGAGTTGGCCGCCGAGATCGTCGCGCGTACCCCGGTCGAGCAGGTTCGGCTGGTCAACTCGGGCACCGAGGCGACCATGTCGGCGATCCGGCTGGCTCGTGGCTACACCGGTCGCTCGAAGATCATCAAGTTCGCCGGCTGCTACCACGGGCACGTGGACGCGCTGCTCGCCGCTGCCGGCTCCGGCGTGGCCACCCTCGGCCTGCCCGATTCGCCCGGCGTCACCGGTGCGGCGGCCAGCGAGACGATCGTGCTGCCGTACAACGACATCGCTGCTGTCGAGGAGGCGTTCGCCGCCGAGGGTCAGCACATCGCCGCCGTGATCACCGAGGCTGCACCGGGCAACATGGGCGTGATCGCGCCCCGGGACGGCTTCAACGAGCAGTTGGCGCGGATCGCGCACGCCAACGGTGCGCTGCTCATCATCGACGAGGTGATGACCGGGTTCCGGGTCTCCCGCTCCGGGTGGCACGGCCTCGACCCGGTCGAGGCGGACCTGTGGACGTACGGCAAGGTCATGGGTGGTGGGCTGCCCGCCGCGGCGTTCGGCGGGCGCGCGGAGATCATGTCGCGGCTGGCCCCGGCCGGCCCGGTCTACCAGGCCGGCACGCTCTCCGGTAACCCGCTGGCCTGCGCCGCCGGGCTGACCACCCTGCGGCTGGCCGACGACGCGCTCTACCGCAAGCTGGACGACACCGCCGCCGTCGTGGGCAAGCTCGCCGGCGACGCGCTGACCGCCGCCGGTGTCCCGCACCGACTGTCGTACGCGGGCAGCATGTTTTCGATCTTCTTCACCGACGCCGACGTGGTCGACTACGACAGCGCCCGCACCCAGCAGGTGCCCGCGTTCAAGGCGTTCTTCCACGCGATGCTCGCCGCCGGGGTGTACCTCCCGCCGAGCGCGTTCGAATCCTGGTTCGTGTCGGCGGCGATCGACGACGCCGCCCTGGAGCAGATAGCCGCCGCCCTACCGGAGGCGGCCAACGCGGCGGCGGCAGCGGCAGGTACGGGGGGATAGCACGGTGAGTAAGACGGTGGTCCATGTGCTTCGGCATGGCGAGGTGCACAACCCGGACGGCATTCTCTACGGCCGACTGCCCGGGTTCCGCCTCAGCGAGCTGGGTGTCCAGATGGCCAAGGCCGCCGCGCAGGGGCTCGCCGACCGCGAGGTCGTGCACGTGGTGGCCAGCCCGCTGGAACGCGCCCAGCAGACCGCCGAACCGATCGCCGCGCAGTTCGGGTTGCCCGTCGGGGTGGACGAGCGGCTGATCGAGAGCGCCAACTGGTTCGAGGGCAAGCGGGTCTCGCCCGGCGACGGTTCGTTCCGCGACCCGCGTAACTGGTGGGTGCTGCGCGACCCGGTCACTCCGTCGTGGGGCGAGGCGTACCGGGCGATCGCCGAGCGGATGTTTGCCGCGCTGCACGCCGCCCGGGTCGCCGCCGAGGGTCGCGAGGCCGTCCTGGTCTCCCACCAACTGCCGATCTGGACGCTGCGCCGCTATGTCGAGCGCAAGCGGCTCTGGCACGACCCGCGCCGCCGCCAGTGCGGGCTGGCCTCGCTGACCACCTTCCACTTCGACGGCGCGAAGGTCGTCGGCATCGGCTACTCGGAACCGGCCGCGCACCTGGTCGCGATGTCGCCGGGTGCCCGGACGGCCAAGGGAGCCTGAGATGGTTGCCCCCAGGCTGGTCGTCGGGCTGCTCGCCGTCGCCTTGGCGGCGGTGCTGACCGGCTGCACCGGCGGCGGGCGTGAGTCGACCTGTGACAGCGCGAACGGCATCGTCGAGTGCGGTCCGGAGCAACGTTCGGACGCCCCCAAGATCACCGGTGAGCTGCTCACCGGTGGCTCCTACGACGTGGCCGACCAGCGTGGTCAGGTGGTCGTGGTCAACTTCTGGGGTTCCTGGTGCGCGCCCTGTCGGGCGGAGGCCGACGACCTGGAAGGCACCTACCAGGCGACCAAGGACTCCGGGGTCACCTTCCTCGGCATCAACGTGCAGGACAGCCGGGACAAGGCGATCGCCTTCGAGGAGGGCCGGGTCAGCTACCCGAGCATCTTCGACCCGGGCAGCCGGCTGGCCCTGGACATGGACATCCCGCCGAACACCATCCCGGCCACCGTCGTGCTCGACCGGGAGGGTCGGATCGCGGTGGTGATCCGGGCGGCCGTACGGCAGGAGGGCCTGCAACCCATCGTCGAGCGGATCGCCGCGGAGTCCCCCGCGCCGTCCGGCCAACGCTGATGGGCGAGACCTTCGGGCAACTCGCCGTCTCCGGCCCGTTGCTGCTCGCGGTGGGCGCGGCGGCGCTGGCCGGGCTGGTCAGCTTCCTGTCGCCCTGCGTGCTCCCGTTGATGCCCGGCTATCTGTCGTACGTCACCGGGCTGGCCGGCGCCGACCTGGAAGGCAGAGGTGCAAGGAAGGGCACCTTGTTAACGCCTGCGGTAGAGGAAGGGACCCCTGTTAACACCGCCACCTCCGCCGACGGCGCAGCAGCCGAGCGCAGCGGTGGCGTCGGCACGGTGGTACGCGCGGAACGGGTCCGGGCCGGGGTGAAGGGTCGGGTGCTCGCCGGGACGCTGCTGTTCGTCGTCGGCTTCACCGTCGTCTTCGTCTGCACCGCGATCCTGTTCAGCACCATCGGCCGGGTCTTCTTCGACTACAAGCGTCCACTGGAGATCGTCATCGGCGGTCTCGTGGTGCTGCTCGGGCTGGGCTACCTCGGGGTGCTGCCCGGCCTTCAGCGGGAACTGCGGATCAACCGGCTGCCCAGCGCCGGTCTGCTCGGCGCACCCGTACTCGGTGCGGTGTTCGCGTTGACCTGGGTGCCGTGCACCGGGCCGACCCTGGCCGCGGTGCTCGGCATGGCCGCCACCAGCGGGCAGACCGACCGGGCGGTGGTGCTGGCGGTGGCGTACTGCCTGGGGTTGGGGATTCCGTTCGTCGTCTTCGGGCTGGGCTTCAACCGGCTGCTCGGGGTGTTCCAGGCGATCCGGCGCAACAGCCGCTGGGTCACCCGGATCGGTGGCGTACTCCTGATCATGATCGGGTTGGCGCTGGTCACCGGCGGCTGGACCAACGTCGTGATCTGGTTGCAGACCACCATCGGTGTGGGCGATTTCCAGGTGAGCATCTGATGACCGCTGTGGACGACCGACCGGGCGCACCGGCGGAGGCGCCTCGCCGCCGTACCAACCCGCTGCTCGCCCTGGCGCGCAACTCGTGGCGGCAACTGACCAGCATGCGTACCGCGCTGGTGTTGCTCTTCCTGCTCGCGGTCGCCGCGATCCCCGGTTCGGTGCTGCCGCAGCGCGGTGTCAACCCGGAGGACGTCCGCGACTTCTTCACCGAGCACCCCGATCTGGCCCCGTGGCTGGATCGGATCGGCGCGTTCGAGGCGTTCAGCTCGGTCTGGTTCTCCGCGATCTACCTGTTGCTGTTCACCTCGCTGATCGGGTGCATCACGCCCCGGCTGGTCGACCACGTCCGGGCGCTGCGGGCCCGGCCTCCGGCCGTACCGAAGCGGCTCGGTCGGCTGCCGCAGCACACGGTGGTGCCCGCGCCCGACGGTGGCGTGGCGGCGGTCGCCGAGGCGCTGCGGCGTCGTCGGTGGCGGGTGGTGGTCCGCGGCGACGAGGTCTCCGCCGAGAAGGGCTACCTCAAGGAGACCGGCAACCTGATCTTCCACACCTCGATGGTGCTGGTGCTGCTCGGTGTCGCCCTCGGCTCCTGGTACGGCTGGCAGGGCAACCGGCTGCTCGTCGCCGGTGCCGACCACGTCTTCTGCAACACCCGCCAGCAGTACGCCGAGGTGAAGCTCGGCCCGCGGGTCGGCGACGACCTGCCCCGGTTCTGCCTGCAACTCGACGAGTTCGACGCCCGTTTCCTGCCGACCGGTCAGCCGTCGTTCTACAACGCGAAGGTGACCGTGGACGAGGACGGCGACCCGCCCCGGACGGCGGAGTTCTCGGTCAACTCGCCGCTGCGCCTCGACGGGGCGAACGTCTACCTGCTCGGGCACGGGTACGCCCCGGTGATCCGCTACACCGATCGGTTCGGTCGCAGCCAGACCAGCGCGGTGCCGTTCCTCAGCAACGGTGATCTCGGGCTGACCAGCGAAGGGCTGGCCGCCTTCCCGGACGCCAACGTCGATCCGGCGACCGGCGAGCGCAAGCCGGACCTGCAGATGGCCTTCGACGGGCTGTACCTGCCGACCGCTCCCCAGGAGCCCCCGTTCACCCGCTCGGAGCACCCGACCGAGGAGAACCCGCTGCTCGGCCTGGTGGCCTACCGGGGCAACCTGGGTCTGGACGGCGGCATCCCCGGCTCGGTGTACCAACTCGACCAGCGTCAGGTGCGCAACGGCCGGCTCACCGAGATCGGCGCGAAGGAGTTGCGGCTCGGGGAGAGCTGGACCCTTGACGACGGCACGACTGTCGAGTTCCTGGGCTCCGAGCCGTACATCGTGCTGTCCGTGCGGTACGACCCCGGTACGACGCTGCTGCTGATCAGCTCGGTCGGCCTGGTGCTGGGGCTGATGGGGTCGCTGTTCGTCAGGCGTCGACGGGTCTTCGTACGGCTCCTTTCGGCTGATGCGGCCGACCCCGCCGACGGATCTCCGACGCGCGGTAGTAGTTTGATCGAGGTGGGCGGCCTGCCGCGTACCGAGCATCCCGGGTTCGCCGACGAGTTCGCCCAACTGGTGGCGGCGATGCGCGGCGAACGGCCGGCCGACGAGGTCGACGGCGTACCGGACGCGCGAGAAGGGGCCAAGTGATGTCCGCACTCTCCGACCAGCTGGTGTCGATCACCACGATGGTGTACCTGCTGGCGATGATCGGTCACGCGGTCGAGTACGCCCTGGGCAACTCCCGGGCCGTGGCCGTGACCGCGCCCGCCCGCGAGCTGGTCGGTGCGGCGGTTGGCGCCGGTGGCGGCGTGGTGACCGAGCGGGGCACACCGGTCGCCGATCCCGCCGGTCCGGCCCAGCGCACGGCGTGGCGCGCCGTACTGGCCGGTCGGATCGCGGTCGGGCTGACCGCGCTGGGCGCGGCGTTGCACCTGGCCGGGCTGGTCACCCGTGGTATCGCCGCCGAGCGGATGCCCTGGGGCAACATGTACGAGTTCGTGCTCACGGTCTCGTTCATCGGCGTCGTCGCCTGGCTGGTGGTGCTGGTGAAGGTGCCGTCGCTGCGCCGACTCGGGCTGTTCCTGACCCTGGTCATGGTGCTGCTGGTGGCCACCGCCGAGCTGGTGCTCTATACGCCGATCGTGCCGCTGGTGCCGGCGCTCAACTCGTACTGGTTCATCGTGCACGTGTCGACAATCGTGTTCGCCTCGGGGCTGTTCCTGCTCGGCGCGGTGCCGGCGGTGGCGTACCTGATGCGGGCGGGCTACGAGCGGGGCAAGCGTAGCTTCCCGTACACCCTGGCCAAGCGGCTGCCGGCGGCGGCCAGCATGGAGCGGCTCACCTTCGTCCTGCACGCCTTCGCGTTCCCGATCTTCACCTTCGCGGTGATCGCCGGGGCGGTCTGGGCCGAGGCGGCGTGGGGCCGGCCCTGGGGCTGGGACCCGAAGGAGACCTGGTCCTTCATCTCCTGGGTGATCTACGCCGGCTACCTGCACGCACGGGCGACGCCGAGCGTGAAGCGCAACCTGGTCGCCTGGCTGGCCATCCTGGGCTTCGCGACGATGATGATGAACCTCTTCGGCGTGAACATCTTCTTCACCGGCCTGCACTCGTACGCCGACGTCTGATCCGCGTCGACGGGTCAGCTGTCGCCGGTTCGATGCCCGCTGGGCAGGGCGAGAGCGGCGTCGATCCCGTCGAGTACGTCCGGTTTGTCGGCACCGGCGCTGCGCAGCAGGTCGACGGCCACCATCCGGATGTGGCCGACGATCGTGCTGACCGGCAACGGCTGCTCGTACCGGACCAGCGGCGTCATCGCCCGGACCGTGTCGAGCGCCACCGCACCCGCCCGGTCGACGTGCCGGTCGGCCGTGTCGCGGTCGCCGGCGACGACGGCGGTGAGCACCGCGGCGGCGCAGCCGGCCAGCCGGCTCAGCCCGGCCAGCGCGGTGCCGAGCTGCGGCGGCGGCGGTTGCGGCAGCCGGGCCAGCACCACCGTCGAGCGAGCCAGCGTACGGGTGTTGCGGACCGCGTAGTCGACGTGGTCGGCGGCGGACCGGGCGGCATCGACGCGGGACCGGCTGCCCCGCTCCCAGACCGCGAGGCGCAGGTTCTCGTCGGCGACCGACACGGCCAGGCGTAGCGCGGCGGTGCGCGAGTCCAACTGCTGAGCCCGCCCGAAGGCGGACCGGGCCGCCTGGTCGTCGTGCCGCTGCACCGCCTGACGGATGTCGTCGAGCACCCCGGACAGCTCCGCGAACGTCCGTCGTCCCTCGGTGTCCAGCGGGCGCAGCGGCGACTGCGCGCCGACGACCTGGGTGATCAGCAACGCGATGAAGCCGCCGATCAGCGCGTCGTAGAGGCGGGTCGGTTCGAGTTCCTGGCCCGGCGGCACCAGCGCGGCGGCCGGGGCGTAGAACGCCGAGGGGTCACCGCTGCCGTGTGGGCCGCCGAGCAGCCGACTGGCGACGAACCAGGAGGCGGTGGTGGCCAGCGTCACCTCGACCACGAGCAGCCAACTGTCACGCAGCCGACCTCCGGCGGTACGGAACCAGTTCGTCACCCGGGACACGCCGTACAACGAGGTGACCGGGGTTCCGTCGCTGTCGCCCGGTTCTGGCACAGGCTGTGGTGCAACGCACACCATGCCGCCCACACCACCTGACCCGGGCGGCCGGATCGGCAGCACAGTGGGGGAGACTTGCTGACATGGCTGCTCGTGGGTTTCCCTACACCGATCTGAAGGATTTCCTGGCCGCGCTGGAGCGCGCCGGCGAACTGCGCCGGGTCGGCGTGCCGGTCGACCCGACACTGGAGATCAGTGAGGTGGTGACCCGTACGGTGCGGGCCGACGGGCCGGCGTTGCTGTTCGAGCGGCCGACCCGGGGCGAGATGCCGGTGGCGATCAACCTGTTCGGCACCGAGAAGCGGACCGCGATGGCGCTCGGCGTCGAGTCGCTGGACGAGATCGGCAACCGGATCGGCGAGATGCTCAAGCCGGAACTGCCTGTGGGTTTCTCCGGCATGATGGGCGGCCTGGGCAAGGTGATGCAGCTCAAGTCGATGCCGCCCAAGAAGGTGAAGACCGCCCCCTGCCAGCAGGTGATCTACCGGGGCGACGACGTCGACCTGAACCGGCTGCCCGGGCTTCAGGTGTGGCCGGGCGACGGCGGGATCTTCCACAACTTCGGGCTGACCCACACCAAGCACCCGGAGACCGGCAAGCGCAACCTCGGGTTGTACCGGCTCCAGCAGCACAGCCACAACACCCTCGGCATGCACTGGCAGATCCACAAGAACTCCACCGCGCACCACGCCGTCGCCGAGCGGCTCGGCCAGCGGCTGCCGGTCGCCATCGCGATCGGCTGCGACCCGGTGGTCAGCTACGCGTCGAGCGCGCCGCTCCCCGCCGACATCGACGAGTACCTGTTCGCCGGGTTCCTGCGCGGTGAGCGGGTGGAGATGGTCGACTGCCTGACCGTGCCGTTGCAGGTGCCGGCGCACGCCCAGGTGGTGCTGGAGGGCTACCTGGAGCCGGGCGAGCGGCTGCCGGAAGGCCCCTTCGGCGACCACACCGGCTTCTACACCCCGGTGGAGCCGTTCCCGGTGCTGCACGTCGAGGCGATGACCATGCAGCGCGACCCGGTGTACCACACGATCGTCACCTCGAAGCCGCCGCAGGAGGACCACGGCCTGGGCAAGGCCACCGAGCGGATCTTCGCCCCGCTGCTGCGTTTCCTCATCCCGGACATCGTCGACTACGACCTGCCGGCCGCCGGGGTCTTCCACAACTGCGCGATCGTGTCGATCCGCAAGCGCTACCCGAAGCACGCGCAGAAGGTGATGAACGCGATCTGGGGCGCGCACATGATGTCGCTGACCAAGCTCATCGTGATCGTCGACGAGGACTGCGACGTGCACGACTACAACGAGGTGGCGTTCCGCGCCTTCGGCAACGTCGACTACGCCCGTGACCTGCTGATCACCGAGGGCCCGGTGGACCACCTGGACCACTCCTCGTACCAGCAGTTCTGGGGTGGCAAGGCCGGCATCGACGCCACCCGCAAGCTCCCCAGCGAGGGCTACACCCGAGGCTGGCCCGAGGAAATGACCATGACCCCCGAAGTGGTCTCCCTGGTCGACAAGCGCTGGAAGGAATACGGCATCTGATGACAACCCCCGCCCCGCCCTCCCCGCGCGACCCCTCTTCTTCCCGCGATCTTGCGGTTTCGGTCGCTGATTCGTCTGCTTCGTCCAGCTCTGCCCCGACCGAAAGTGCAAGATCGCGGGGGCGGGTGAAGGCGTTCCTGCGGCTTGTGGCGATTGAGCACTCGGTGTTTGCGTTGCCGTTCGCTTACCTGTCGGCGTTGACGGCTATGGCGGTCGACGGGGGGCGGGTGCGGTGGGGGGATCTGGCGCTGATCACTGTGGCGATGGTGGGGGCGCGAACGTTTGCCATGGCGGCGAACCGGATTCTGGATCGGCGGATCGATGCGCGGAATCCGCGTACCGTCAACCGGGAACTGGTGACGGGGGCGGTGAGCCTGCGGACGGCCTGGACCGGGGCGGGCGTGGCGCTTGCCTTCTTCCTGGCCGCCGCAGCCCTGCTCAACCCGCTCTGCCTGGTGCTGGCGCCACTGGCGGTGGTGCCGCTGATCGTCTACCCGTACGGCAAGCGGTTCACCAACTGGCCGCACGCGATCCTCGGCATCGCCCAGATGGTCGGCCCGGTCGGCGCCTGGCTCGCGGTCACCGGCACGTTCGCCGGCTCCGGCCCGGCCTGGGTGCTCGGAGCCGCCGTCGGCCTGTGGATCGGTGGCTTCGACCTGATCTACGCCTGCCAGGACGCCGAGGTGGACCGGAAGATCGGGGTGCACAGCGTGCCCGCCCGGTACGGGCTGCGGTTCGCACTGCACGCCTCCACCGTCGCGCACGTGGTGACGTTCGCGCTGCTCCTCTGGTTCGGTGCGCTCGTCGGTCTCGGCTGGCTCTGGTGGATCGGGCTGGCGCTGACCGCGATCGCCTTCGGCTACCAGCACCTGGTCGTCAAGCCGGACGACCTGAGCAAGGTCAACCGGGCGTTCTTCACCGCCAACGGGTTCGTCAGCATCGCCCTGTTCGTCTTCGCCCTGCTCGACCTGGTGACCCGCCTGGACCTGCGCCCCTGACTCACCCGGCGTTGACGAGGCCTGTGTAACGGGTGCTTTCGAGGGTCCAGTCGATGGTGCCGCGGACGGCGTGGGAGACCCCGTCGAGATGGGTGGTGACGGCCGCGTCCAGCGCCGGTCCGAACGACGGCACCGCCGCGCGCCGGTCGACGAACCGTCGCATCGACTCGTGCCAGCGTCGCGTCACCACCTCGACCGCGTCATCCACCGACACCTGACGCTCGGTGGCCGTCGCCAGGACGAGGTTGTGCCCGCCCGAGGTGGCCGCGTCGGAGGCCAGCGAGGCGAGGTCGTTGTACCAGGAGAGCAGGTCGTTGCCGAGGTCGCGCACCTCGCGTAGCAACGGATGATGGTAGACGGCGTCGGGCAGCGGTCGACCGGTTACGAATTCGGCGAGCGGATAGGAGACGTCCGCCGCCGAGGTGGCCCGGCGGAGCGCGACGTACTCGCTGACGCCGGGCGCGTGACCGCGGGACTTGTTCGTCGCCTCCTGCCAGGTGCCGTCGAGGTGCCGGGCCACCGCGTCGGCGAAGCGCAACCGCCAACGGGTCGGCATCCGACGGTGCGGTTCCCGCCAGGCGTTGACCAGCAACCGGCGCAGCGGGCCGCGCAGCCCGGGATGTCGCGGCCGGGAACGACCTTGCAGCAGCAGTACGGCGCCGTCCCGCAACCCGCGGATCTCGGCCAGTTCGAGCCGGCCCGGCCCGTCGCAGGCGTCGTCTACCAGGAAGAACCAGGTGAACAACGCGGACAGTACGCGCAGGTCGGCCTCGGTGGCGTCCGGGTAGAGCCGCCCGGCGTAGTGGGCGAAGCGGGCGCCGGCCAGCCGTTGCCGCGTCGGCTCGTCGAGCGGCAGCCCGGTCTGCGGCAGCCAGCCCATCAGCCAGCGCTGCGCTTCATCGGCGTACGGGGACTGTCGGGATGGCACCGGACAGGCATCGCGTAACGCCGGCAGGATGTCGGTGGCGATCCGTACGGGCCGGTTCTCGTCAGCGTGTCGCGTCGGCAGGGTGTGATCAGCCATCCCGGATCCTCTCCCACGAGCCACGCCTGCGCGAGCCCACGCGTTCGGCCTCGGGCAGCATGCCAGGTGGTGGCCGGCCGTCGGTGCCCGGCCGGACATCGGGGTCGATACCAGCCTGTTCCCCGGGGTGGCTGCCCGGCGGCCGGCAGCGACCAGGCAGGCTGGAGGCATGCGTGAACCATGGGTGGTCGGGGTGTCCGGGGCGTCGGGGACGCCGTACGCGGCTGCGGTGGTACGCGGGCTACTCGACGCCGGGCAGCCGGTGGACCTGATCGTCTCCCGAGCCGCCCGGTTGACCATCCTCGACGAGACCGGACGTCCGTTCCGCGACGCACACTGGGCCGAGGATCTGTCCGCCTGGCTCGGCCGTGATCTGGACGGCGCGGATGTGCGGCACTGGCCCGCCGGTGACCTGGCGGCCGGACCCAGCAGCGGTTCGTACCCGGTGCGCGGCATGGCCGTGGTGCCCGCGAGCACGGCGGCCTGCGCCGGCATCGCGATCGGGCTGTCGAAAGACCTGCTGCAGCGGGCCGCCGAGGTCAACCTCAAGGAGCGCCGGCAGGTGGTCGTCGTGCCGCGCGAGACGCCGGTGACCCGCAGCCACCTGGAACACCTGATCGCGTTGCACGATGCCGGCGCGGTGGTGCTGCCGGCAAGTCCCGGCTTCTACGGTGCGGGCGCCGCCGCTTCCGCGGCGCAGCTGGTGGATTTCGTGGCGGGCAAGGTGCTCGACGCTCTCGGCGTGCCACACACCCTGTTCCACCGCTGGACCGGAACGTTGAACGCGGACCGGACCTGACGAGCCGGCCCGCGTTCGATCCGCACCACTTCAGTACATGCCGGCGTTGGCCGGGCCTGGCCCGGTCGTGGCGGCTGGGCCCGCATTGCGCGCTCTGCCCATCTCGTCCGCCTCTTCCAGCATGCCCTCCCCTTCAAGCAGGGCCCGCACCTCGGATTCCCGAAACCGGCGGTGCCCTCCTGGAGTCCGGATGCTGCCGATCCGGCCCGCTGCCGCCCAGCGCGTCACGGTTTTCGGGTCAACCCGAAACAGCGCGGCGACCTCACCCGGTGTCAGCAGGCGATCTCCAGTGTCCACAGCCCCCTCCTCGCGTCGACGAAGCCCCCGGCTGAACACACTGCCCCCGGCCGGTGCGAGCCCAGAGCCGTCATGAGGGACGTATGGCAATTACAGCACCAGCGACCAGGCGTGTCCGCCAAACGCGAAAAATGCACTGAGTGGGAAGTTAGTAATGGTACCGGCGTCCCGCCCTTCGGACCCTCGGTATGTGAACTGTCGCGCTCGGTAATGTGCAACGGGTGCCGGCGTCCTGCTGTCACGCGGTGCCGACTAGGGTCTACAGTCCGTGGACGCCATCGACCTCGCCCTCGTGGACCTGCTCCGCGGCAACGCCCGCCTCTCGTACGCCGAACTCGCCCGCCAGGTCGGCCTCTCCGCTCCCGCGGTGCACGAACGCGTCGGCAAGCTGGAAGCCGGCGGGGTGATCCGGGCCTACCGGGCCGAAGTCGAGCCGGAGACCATCGGCCTGGCCGTGACCGCCCTGATCAGCGTGGTCGAGGATTCCGGCGCAGACACCGACGACGTGCTGGAGGCGATCCGCGCCATGCCGGAGATCGAGTCCTGCTACTTCATGGCCGGCGTCGAGTCGTTCCTGCTCAAAGCCCGGGTGAGCACCATCGCCGAACTGGAGCAGTTGATCGTACGGCTGAACCGTACGCCCGGTGTGGCCTCGACCCGTACCAGCATCGCCCTGTCGACCAAGTGGGAGAACCGTCCGCAGCCGGTCGGCCCGTCCTCCTCCTGAATTCCCAGCTCCCAGGCTCGCTTGCTAGGTTCCGACGGTGACTCAACTCGATCGGTGTGACGAGGCGAGCCGGCGGTGGGTGACCGAGGCGATCGCCGCCGTCGAGGCCGACGCGAACCGGTCCGCCGACACCCACCTGCTGCCGTTCCCGCTGCCCCGGCGCTGGGGCATCGACCTCTACCTCAAGGACGAGTCGGTCCACCCGACCGGATCGCTGAAGCATCGGCTGGCGCGCTCGCTGTTCCTCTACGGGCTCTGCAACGGCTGGATCGGGCCGGACACCACAATCGTGGAGGCGTCGTCCGGCTCCACCGCCGTCTCCGAGGCGTACTTCGCCCGGATGCTGGACCTGCCCTTCATCGCGGTGATGCCCGCCTCCACCTCGCCGGAGAAGATCGCGCAGATCGAGTTCCAGGGCGGCCGGTGCCACCTGGTCGACGATCCGGCGAAGGTGGTGGTCGAGGCGCGCTGGCTCGCCGAGGATTCCGGTGGGCACTACATGGACCAGTTCACCTACGCCGAGCGCGCCACCGACTGGCGGGGCAACAACAACATCGCCGAGTCGATCTACGCGCAGCTGTCGCTGGAGCGCCATCCCGTACCGGCCTGGATCGTCGTCGGCGCCGGCACCGGCGGCACCAGCGCGACAATCGGAAGGTACGCCCGCTACCGGCGACTGCCCACCAAACTCTGCGTGGTCGACCCGGAGAACTCGGCGTTCTATCCCGCCTGGCAGGCGGCCGACTGGTCGGTTCGCACCGGACAGGGCTCCCGGATCGAAGGCATCGGCCGGCCCACCGTGGAGCCGTCGTTCCTGCCCTCGGTGGTGGACCGGATGATCCGGGTACCCGACGCCGCCTCGCTGGCCGCCATGCGCGCCGCTTCGGCGGTGCTGGGCCGACAGGTGGGCGGCTCGACCGGCACCAACCTGTGGGGCGCCTTCGGACTGATCGCCGAGCTGCTGGCCGCCGGTCGGACCGGCTCGGTGGTCACCCTGATCTGCGACGCGGGCGACAGGTACGCCGACACGTACTACTCCGACGAGTGGGTGAGCGCGCAGGGCCTCGACCTGGCCCCCCACCTGGCCACGATCGACCGTTTCCTGACCGACGGCAGCTGGCCGTCCTAGCTTTCGCTCGGGCTGGCTTTCGCTCGGGCTGGCTTTCGCTCGGGCTGGCTTTCGCTCGGCCTGGCGCGGGTCGAGCTTTCGCTCCGGCTGCTGCTCAGCGGTCGGGCGGCGGCGGGTTGTCAGCGGGTCGTGGAGAGCTGCGCCAGGCCTGGGTAGTGCCGGACGAAGCCGTCGGCGTCCATCTCGATGTCGGCGCTGAAGCCGCCGCTGGCGTACCGGAACCGGGTCGGGCCCAGCCCGGTGTAGACCTGCTCGGCCGGCAGCACCGTCAGGCTCGGCACCAGCACCCACACCACAGTGAGCGGATAGCTCGTGTCGGCGGCCTGGTCGGCCAGCCGGAGCCGGCGGACCGGCAACGTGTTGAACAGCGGCGAGCCGCCCAGATCCACGTCGAGAGCGTCGGCCAACCGGTCCGGATCCTCGACGCCGGGCAGCCCGGCCGGCGCGTGCCCGGCGGCAGCGAGGGCCGCGTCCAGGTCACCCTGCTCGGCGGCGGTCACCCGCCATCGATCAGCGGCCCGTTCCAGGCGTACGCTGCGCCGCCAGCCCGCCCCCTCGACCTCGACCTCGACCCGGACGCTCGCCCACTGAGGGTCGGTCAGCAGCTGGTAGCGGCAGGTGTAGGGGATCGGGTCGGCGGCCAGCTGAGTGCCGTGTGCCGCCAGGCCGTGACTGTCATCAGCGAGGGCATGTTCGGCACCGGCGGTGTCGATCCGGGTCCACAGCAACGACTTCGACATGGTCGGCATGAATCGGACGTTACGCCACCCGGCCCAGGCACGGCACCGCCTTTGCACCGAACACCAGTCCCCCGCGCCACCCCTGCCTGATCGGGTCGGTGGAGCTGCTTGATCGCGCTCGGGCTGCTGGATCGTGTACGAGGCTGGCTTGAGCGGGCGTCGGGCCGGCTTGATCATGCTCGATCCGGGATCGAGTGGCCTCGGGTTGACCGTGAGACCACTCGATCCCAGTTCGAGCGTGATGTTGCTGCCTAGATGCTGCGTCGGTCAGTAGGTACGCGCGCGGGAACGTCCACTCGGCCCGCGCCAGTCCTCCCGCAGCCGGTCCTGCGGGCCCCGGCCATCCGAGCGCGGCCGGTCGCCGTACCGACGCTCGCCACGGACCGGCTCGCCGAACCGGCGCTCGCCCCGCGCGGGACCGCCGTAGCTGCGCTCACTGCGGCTCGAATCGCCGTAGCTGCGCTCGCCCCGGCTGTCCGCACCGTAGCGACCCGCACCCCCCGAGTCCTCCCCGTAGCGACCCGCACCTCGGGAGTCGTCCCCGTTACGGCCCGTGCCCCGCGAGTCGTCCCCGTTACGGCCGGTGCCCCGGGAGTCATGCCCGTAGCGACCCGTACCCCGAGAGTCGTCGCCATAGCGACCCGTACCCCGAGAGTCGTCGCCGTAGCGGCGTTCACCGCGTCCGGCGTCGCCGTAGCGGCGGTCGTCACGGGGCTGGTCGCCGTAACGGCGGTCGCTGACCGGGCGGTCACGGTAGCGGCGCTCGGTGGTCGGGCCGTCGAAGCGGCGGGGACCGCCGGGCCGGCTGCTCCGGCGGGGAGCCTCCGGCTCGTCGCGTACGGGCACCCCGCTCGGCTCCCGTGCCCCGGTCAGTTCGGTCAACGCGGGGTCGCCGGCGCGTACCCGCGTCTCCGCCGGCTGCACCCCGGCCTTCTCCAGCATCGCCAGCGTGGTGCGTCGCTGCTTGGGCAGGACCAGCGTGGCCACCGCGCCGGTCTCCCCGGCGCGGGCGGTACGGCCCGCGCGGTGCAGGTAGTCCTTCGGGTCCTTCGGCGGGTCGACGTGCAGCACCAGGGTGACCCCGTCGACGTGGATGCCCCGGGCCGCCACGTCGGTGGCGACCAGGACATTGGTCCGTCCCTCGCGGAACTCGGCCAGGGTGCGGGTACGCATCCGCTGGGTCTTGCCGCCGTGCAGCCCACCGGCCCGCACACCGACCGCCGCGAGTTGGCTGACCAGCCGGTCCACCCCGAGTTGGGTACGGGCGAACACGATGGTCCGACCGGCGCGCGCCGCGATCGACGCGGTGACCGGGAACTTGTCGCTCGGCGGGATGAGCAGCAGGTGGTGATCCATGGTGGACACCGCCGCGGTCGGCGGGGCGGTGGAGTGGGTGACCGGGTCGGTCATGAAGCGCTGCACCAGCGCGTCCACATCGGCGTCCAGTGTGGCCGAGAAGAGCAGCCGCTGCGCGTGCGCGGGAGTCTTCGCCAGCAAGTCGGTGACCTCGGGCAGGAAGCCCATGTCGGCCATCTGGTCCGCCTCGTCGAGGACGGTGATCTCCACGTCGTCGAGCTTGCAGATGCCGCGTTCGATCAGGTCGGCGAGCCGGCCGGGCGTGGCCACCATGACCTCGACGCCGCGCCGCAGGGCATCGATCTGGCGGTCGTAGGGCACCCCACCCACGGCGGTCTTGAGGAACACGCCGATCGTGCGACCCAGCGGGGCCAGGGCGTCGTTGACCTGCATGGCCAACTCTCGGGTGGGCACCAGGATGAGGGCTCGCGGACGGGACGGCCGGGCCCGGTCGCCGTCGGCGATCCGGGCGAGCAGCGGCAGCCCGAAGGCGAGGGTCTTGCCGGAACCGGTCTGCCCCCGGCCGAGCACGTCCCGTCCGGCGAGGGCGTCGGGCACGGTGGCGCGCTGGATCTCGAACGGGGTGGTGATGCCCTGCCGGGCGAGTGCCCGAACGAGCGGCTCGGGCAGGCCCAGCGCCTCGAAGGTGATCGAGTCGTCGGAGGCGGCAGCGTCGGCCGACGGCGTGGCCGGGTCGATGTCGATGTCTGGGGCGGACAGCGGGGTGCTGGAGACAGCGGAGGTGGTCAACAAAAGCCTTTCGAGCGGGGCGCACATTTGCGATGTCCCGCCGCGGCACGACGCCGCCGGATCTTCAGCAAGAACGCCCAGAGGCGCGCACGATAGCGCGCCGGGTCAGTGATCAGCCCCAAGTGTACGGCGACCGGCGAGCTGTCACCCACGTCGGCGGGGGGTAGTGGGCGGTTTCACCCGTCGATCCACCGATCGTCGTTACTCCAGCAGACCGTTGAGCGCATTGTTCGCGACCAGTACGACCAGCACACTGATCGCCACGAGCATTACCAGGGCGACCGCCATCACGATCACTACCCGAGTGGTGCTGCTGGAGCGTTCGGTGCCGTTGTCCGCCCAGCCCTGAGCCAGAATGTGCCCGGTCAACGAGCCCGAATTGTCCGGCTCCCCGGCCGGGAAGGCCACCGTCGCGGAGCCCGAGCCACCGGCGTAGTAGGAGCTCAGATCGGCGTCGCCGGCCCGCGGCGCAGCGGGCGGACCCCCCGCTACCGAGGACCCCCCGACGGATCCGCCCGTAACCGGAGGTCCCCCGAGAGATCCGCCCGTCACCGAGGATCCCCCGACGGATCCGCCCGCAACCGCAGACCCCGCGACCGAGGCGCCCGCAGCTGACGACCCGCCGACGAAGCCGCCCGCAAACGAGGGCCCCGCGACGGAGCCGCCCGCAAACGGAGGTCCCGTGACGGAGCCGCCCGTCACCGGGGAGCCCGCGACGGATCCGTGCGTAGCCGGAGAGCCGGTGACTGATCGATCGGTAGCCGGGGGGCTCGCGACGGAACCGCCGGCACTCGCGGCTGCTCGCCAGGAGCCCGGCGCCGGGTGCGGCGCGGCTGCGGACGGGGACGTTGACGGGCGTGGACCGGTTCCGGCTGCCGGCTCGACGGCGGGGGCAGCGGCCGGCAGCAGACCCGGACGGGTCGACTGCCGGGGTGCCGCTCCCGGCGAACTCGGGGCAGGCTCGTCCCGGCGTCCGGTGGGAGTGACCGGTGGGGGCCAGACCGGCAGCGCAGGGGCCGGTACGACCGGTGCCGCGCCAGCGGAATCCGGGCCGGTGGTGCCGCAGGCTCGGTCCGACGCCCCCGGAGCAGTTCCGGTGATCCGCCCGGCTGGTAGCGAAACCGATCCCGACGACACGCTCGCGCTGGATGCGGGTGGGGGCGGGAACGGTGGCGCGGGCATCGGGCCCGGCGGAGGCGGTGGTGCCGGCATCGGCGGAGCCGGCGGTGGCGTCGGCGGCCCCGGCAGTGGCGGCGAGGGCCGGGGTGCGGGCGGCGGCGCAGGCACCGGCCCCGGCGGATACGGCACAGGCGGACCCGGTACCGGCGGCGGGGGTACGGGTGGACCCGGTACCGGCGGCGCGGGCGGGCCAGGTATCGGTGGCGCCGGAGACGGCGGCGCGGGCGGACCAGGTACCGGCGGGGTCGGAGACGGTGGTGAGGGTGGCCCCGGTACCGGCGGGGTCGGTGTCGGTGGAACCGGTGCTGGCGGACGTGGCGCGGGCTCCGGCTCGGGCGTCGGCGGAGTTGGCGGTTGGGCTGGTTCCGGCGGTTGGGCGGGCTCTGGTGGTTCGGGGCTGACCGGCGTCGACCGGTACACCCCGGAGCCCCTGCCGCCGGCACCGGCGGCCTGCGCCTCGTCGACGCTCACCCGACTCATTCCCGGCACCCGGACGCTGGCCCGCACCGGTCCACCCACCCCGCCGACGCCAGCAGGTGACACGACCGCGGCTGCGCCAGGAGGCGAAGCGACTCCGGTAGCGCCAGGCTGCGACGCGACTCCGGCTGCGCCAACAGGCGACGCAGGGCTGGTTGCGCCGGGAGGCGACGCGAGGCCGGTTGCCGCGGGAGGCGATGCGACTCCGGCAGCGCCAGCAGGCGACGTGGGGCCGGTGGGGCCGGCCGGCGACGTGGGCGCGGTCCCCGCTGGTGGGGCGGGCAGGGCGGGTTCCCTGCTGGCGGGTCGGGGGACACCCGCCCGTCCGACCGCAGGCTGGTTGGCCGAGGCCGGCGGCCCGGCTGCGGTGCTGGGCGCGACGCCCGGGGCCGGCTCGCCGGCGGAGGCGGCGGGAGCCGATGCGCCAGCGGCATCGGATGCCGGTGTGGCGGAGGCGGGGGGAGTCGATCCAGAGTCGGCTGTCGCCGGAACCTCGTGCTCGCTCATCCGTGCCTCCGCGCCACGCTCGCACCCGGATCCTCAACGCGACCGGGAGTGCCTGAGTGACACCGTGCCACATTCCGGCGGGATGGCACAGCCGGAGTGCGCACAGTGTTCCGAGTGAGGCCGTACGGTGCCGGCCAGATGTCGATCGGTGGGTCGGGAGTCAGCCGCGTCAGCGCCCGCCCGCCGCCGACGGGGTGGCCGAGACGCTCTCCTGCGGAGCGAGGCTGCTCACCGCCGTGGTCGGGCTGGTGTCGTCGGCGCCGCCGTCGCTGTCGCCGTTGTCGCCGGGCGTGCCCGACGACGTCGACGTCGGAGTCGGTGTGGTGGTGCCCGGTGGCGTGGCGGAGGGCGACGGGGTGTCCGACGGGGTGGGTGTGGGGTTCGGCGTCGTCGGGGTGGGCCGTGGCGTGGTCGGCGTCGGCTTCGGCGTGGTGGGCGTCGGCTTCGGCGTGGTCGGAGTGGGCTTCGGCGTGGGTGTGGGCTTGGGCGTCGGGGTGGGGGTGACCGACGGAGCCGGCACCGCACCGACCACCCGCGTCGCGGCGTAGAGCCGGGACCAGCGCACGGTCGAGATCTTCACCACGTCACCGCTGGTCGGCGCATGGATCATCTTGCCGTTGCCGACGTACATCCCCATGTGGTGGATGGTCCGCCAGCTGCTGCCGCTGGCGAAGAAGACCAGGTCGCCGGGGAGCAGTGCGGACCGCGACACGGTGCGCGACCTGGTCGCGTAGTACTGGTCGCGGGCGACCCGGGGCAACTTGTAGTAGCCCGCCGACCGGTACGCCGACCAGACCAGACCCGAGCAGTCGAACGAGTTGGGCCCGGTGGCCCCCCAGACGTACGGGTCGCCCAGTTGCCGGCGCGCGTACGCGAGGGCGGCCAGCGCGGTGGGATGCGCGACCAGCCCGTCCGCCGACTGGGTGGGGTAGTCGGCGCCCAGTTGCTGCTCGGCGCGTTCCTGCTGGCGGGCCAGCTCGACCAGCTGGGTGGCGTTCTGCTCGCGCAGCTTGACCAGCTTGGCCTCTTCGTCGCGCAGCGCCTTCTGGGTCGCGGTGTGCTGCTCCTGGACGCCGCGCAGCCGGGACTCGGCCGCCGTGTGCGCCTGCGTGGCGACCTGTGCGTCGGACTGCGCGCGGGCCAGCTCACCGGCGGCCGGTGCGGTGTCGTGTTCGGCCCGTTCGCCGCGGTTGACCCGGCGGAGCAGGTCCAGTTCGAGCAGGTCGGCAGCGAAGCCGGCGGTGGGCAGGGCGGCGTCGACCTTGATCGCCTGGGCGGCGGCCTGGTCGGCCCGCTGCTGTGCCTGTTGCAGCGCGGCCTGGGCGAACTCCAGGTCGCGCGCAGCGGTCGCCTGCTGGGTCTCGGCCTCGGTGAGCTGCTGCTTGAGGTCGAGTAGTTGGGTGCCCAGCTCGCCGATCCGCGCCTCGGCGGCGTTGATCTGCTGTTCGAGGGCGCTGGCGCCGGGCGTCGAGGTCGTGGGAATCACACCGGGGGTGACGGTCGCCGGGGTGCCGCCGGGCAGTTGCAGCGGGCCGGTGACCACCGGGCGGGAACCGGTGTCGGGCACCGTGACGGGCACGCCCGGCTCGGCGTACGCCGGTGCGGCGAGGACGGTGGTGGCAACGGCGCTGAGCAGCGCAGACCAGAGCATCGGCCGGAGCACCGGTGAGATCACCGGAGGTCGTCGCCGCTGCCGTCGCCCATGCCCGCTGTCGACCATTGCGCTCCTCGTCCGGTGGTGCTGCAACCGCGTCGTGGTGAGGACGCGGCGGATCGGGGACGGTACCAGGGTGTGTCGTCCCCCACCCTGTCTTACCTCACCGGTACGACGGTGTCGATGTCTGAGCGGGTCACAGAAGCCTGAGAGTCCGATTAGCGGCGTGCTGTCCGGCAGAGGGCGCTGTGAGCTGCCCGGGTGCCCAACGTAGGCTCTGGATTGCGACCGGGGTCCGGTCGTGACCGCACTGGGAGGGGACGGGGCTTTCGATGGACGCCGGACTCAAGCGTGAGCTCGAAGCGAAGGTGTACGCGGGCGAGCGACTGACCCGGGAGGACGGCATCGCCCTCTACGCCAGTGACGATCTGACCTGGCTGGGGCGGCTGGCCCACCACAAGCGCACCGAGCTCAACGGTGACCGGGTCATGTTCAACGTCAACCGGCACCTCAACCTGACGAACGTGTGCAGCGCGAGCTGCGCGTACTGCTCGTTCCAGCGCAAGCCGGGCGAGAAGGACGCGTACACGATGCGCATCGACGAGGCGGTCCGCAAGGCCAAGGAGATGGAGGACGAGCAGCTCACCGAGTTGCACATCGTCAACGGCCTGCACCCGACCCTGCCCTGGCGTTACTACCCCAAGGTGCTGCGTGAGCTGAAGGCCGCGCTGCCGAAGGTCAACCTCAAGGCGTTCACCGCCACCGAGGTGCAGTGGTTCGAGAAGATCAGCGGGCTGAGCGCCGACGAGATCCTGGACGAGCTGATGGACGCCGGTCTGGAGTCGTTGACCGGCGGTGGCGCGGAGATCTTCGACTGGGAGATCCGGCAGCACATCGTCGACCACGCCTGCCACTGGGAGGACTGGTCGCGGATCCACCGGCTGGCCCACAGCAAGGGCATGAAGACGCCGTCCACGATGCTCTACGGCCACATCGAGGAGCCCCGGCACCGGGTCGACCACGTGCTGCGGCTGCGCGAGTTGCAGGACGAGACCGGCGGTTTCCAGGTCTTCATCCCGCTGCGCTACCAGCACGACTTCGTGGACTCGGCGGACGGCAAGATCCGTAACCGGATCCAGGCCCGCACCACGATGGCCTCGCCGGCCGAGTCGCTGAAGACCTTCGCGGTCTCCCGGCTGCTGTTCGACAACGTCCCGCACGTCAAGTGCTTCTGGGTGATGCACGGGCTCTCGGTGGCTCAGTTGTCGCTCAACTTCGGGGTGGACGACCTGGACGGCTCCGTCGTGGAATACAAGATCACCCACGACGCCGACTCGTACGGCACGCCGAACACCATGCACCGCGACGACCTGCTGCACATGATCTGGGACGCCGGTTTCCGCCCGGTCGAGCGCAACACCCGCTACGAGGTGGTCCGCGAGTACGACGCCGCGCCGACCCTGGCGCAGCGTCGGGCCGAGCCGCAGCAGGTCTGGGCCTGACCTCTCGACGCGTCGGCCGGTGCCCTCGCGCTGGCCAGCGCGAGGGCGTCGACCCGGCTCGCGTACCCTCGTCTGCGAGATGAGCGAGCAGCAGAGCACCTTTCCCCGGCGGGACGCCGAGGGGCGCATCCAACACCTGGGTGACCTGATCGGCGTGGCGCTGGCCGGTGCGGTCATCGGGATGCTGGTGCTGGTGCTCTTCGACGGGGCCTTCGCCTGGTTCGGTGCCGGTGATTTCGGCCAGGCCAACGGCTGGCTGGCGGTGATCCTGCCCGCCTGGCTCTTCTGGGAGGACTTCCGGTCCTGGGAGTTCGGTGCCCCCCGGGTGGTGGCCGCGTTGGTGGCCGTCGCGGTGGCGGTGGTGTCCGGGCTGCTGGTGGCCGGGCTCGCGACCGGGCTGCCGCCGCTGGCGTCCGGCGGGTTGGCCGCGGTGACCTTTACCGTGGTCTACGCGCTGGTCTGGTTCCCCGGCGTGCGCTGGTTGGTCAACCGGACGAGCTGATCCGGATCGGGTGACCGCCCGGGGTGGGCTGGTCGGAACGCACATGGCGACGTGAACGAGCGGAGTGGATGAACGTGAGTGCGGCGGTCAAGTACACACTCGGCCGGGTCGGGTTGTTCGCGGTCGTGGTGGCGGCCCTCTGGCCGGTCGACATCGACATCTTCCTGAAGCTGATCGTGGCGCTGCTGTTCTCCGCCGCTCTGTCGTTCTTCCTGCTCAAGGGCTGGCGTGACGAGATGGCCGAGGAGATGGCCGCCGCCGCCGAACGACGCCGTGCCGAGAAGGAGCAACTGCGCTCCGCCCTGGCCGGCGACGACCAGGCCGCCACCGGTGACGCCGGCACCTCGACCGACCGGGCCACCGGTGACGCCGGTTCCTCGACCGAGCAGCCGGGCGGCTCCGATTCCGGGCGCGGTCCGTCGGCCTGAGCAGGCGCTCGGCGTCGTCGAGCATCCGTCGGCGGAACCATGTTGCCGACGTGAGGATCAGGTTGGGATGGGCGAAACAGCGATCGATGTTGATATGACCATGTGACCGGTGGTGGGCTGGCCGCTACCGAGCGGGAAAACCCGCGCCTCCAGGAGGTTGTCCATGGCCTTCCGATCCATCCCTGTCCGCCGGACGCTGGCGATGATCGTCGCCGCCGGTCTCGGCCTGCTCGCACTCTCCGCACCACCGGTCTCCGCCCGACCCGCACCGGACCGGGATGAACAGCCGGCTGCCGCGCCCTACCGGGTGCTCGGTCCGCGTACGCTTGCCGACCGCACCGCGGTCGCCCGCACCGGCGCCGCGATCGACTACTCCGAGCACGGGGTGCTGCACATCTCGGCCACCCGTGCCGAGGCTGCCGCGATCACCCGGCTCGGTTTCACGTTGGAGCCGATCGCCGCGCCGCCGACCGACCGTGGGCATGACCACGGGGACGTCGGCGCCCTGGCCTTCCCGCCGGCCGACGCGAACTACCACGACTACGCCGAGATGGTCGCCGTGGTCAACAAGGTCGTCGCGGACCACCCGGCGATCGCCCGCAAGATCAGCATCGGCACCTCGTACGAGGGTCGGGACCTGGTCGCGATCAAGATCTCCGACAACGTCGCCACTGACGAGAACGAGCCGGAGATCCTGTTCAACTCGCAGCAGCACGCCCGTGAGCACCTGACCGTCGAGATGGCCATCTACCTGATGAACCTCTTCACCGACAGCTACGGCTCGGACTCCCGGATCACCAACCTGGTCAACAACCGGGAGATCTGGATCGTGCCGTCGGTCAACCCGGACGGCAGCGAGTACGACATCGCCACCGGCTCCTACCGGTCCTGGCGCAAGAACCGCCAACCCAACAGCGGATCGTCGTACGTCGGCACGGACCTCAACCGCAACTGGAGCTACAACTGGGGCTGCTGCGGCGGTTCGTCCAGCTCGACCTCGTCGGACACCTACCGGGGTCCGTCGGCCTTCTCCGCCCCGGAGACCCAGGCGCTGCGCAACTTCGTCAACAGCCGGGTCGTCGGCGGAGTGCAGCAGATCAAGGCCAACATCGACTTCCACACCTACTCCGAGCTGGTGCTCTGGCCGTACGGCTACACCTACAACGACACCGCCACCGGGATGAACGCCGACCAGTACAACACCTTCGCCACCATCGGTCGGCAGATGGCCGCGACCAACAACTTCACCCCGCAGCAGTCCAGTGACCTGTACATCACCGACGGCAGCAGCATCGACTGGATGTGGGCGGTGCACGGCATCTGGGCGTACACCTTCGAGCTGTACCCGCGCTCGGCCTCCGGCGGCGGCTTCTACCCGCCCGACGAGGTGATCCCGCAGCAGACCTCGCGTAACCGTGAGGCGGTGCTCCTGCTCGCCGAGTACGCCGACTGCCCGTACCGGGCGATCAACAAGCAGGCCCAGTACTGCGGCGGTGGCAGCGGCGGTACGACTGTCTGGTCGGACACCTTCGAGACCAACACCGGCTGGACGATCAACCCCAACGGCACCGACACCGCGACGTCGGGCCAGTTCGAGCGGGGCGCCGCCCAGGCCACCAACTCCAGCGGGGCCAAGCAGCTCACCCCGTACGCCGGCAGCAACGACCTGGTCACCGGCCGGCTCGCCGGCTCGGCAGCCGGTGACTACGACGTGGACGGCGGCGTGACCAGCGCCCGCTCCCCGGCGATCACCCTGCCGTCGAGCGGCACGTTGACGCTCTCCCTGGCCTGGTACCTGGCCCACGGCTCGAACTCGTCGTCGGCCGACTACCTCCGGGTCAGCGTGGTGCACAACGGCGGCACCACGACCCTGCTCAGCCAGGCCGGTGCGGCCAGCAACCGCAACGGCGCCTGGACCACCTCGAACCTCAACCTCACCCCGTACGCGGGACAGTCGATCAGGATCCTGGTGGAGGCTGCGGACGCCTCGACGGCCAGCCTGGTCGAGGCGGCTGTGGACAACGTCACCATCACCGCCTCCTGAACCGACGGGGCCCCGCCACAACCCCCTCGCGCGGGGCCCCGTCCTCAGCAGTTGACTCGGGTACCAGATGCGTGGGTCGGCTCGACGTCGAGCCGACCCACGTGGCCGCTCCCCACGGCTCGGCGGGGCGGCCACCGGGCGTGCGCTACGGTTCTACCGACCCGCCACAGCGAAGTCGGTGTGAAACCGGCGCTGTCCCGCAACTGTGATGCCCCCCGAGTGGGGGACGAGCCAGGTCGCCTGTGGCGCGGTCGCGACACGCGCTCTCGAGGAAGGGCGCCTCGCCCACGGGTGCCGGTGGCTCCCTGTCGGCGAAGCACCACACTCCTCGACCGACAGGAGGACCGATGTTCAGACGTACCCCCCGGATTCTCGCCGCCACCCTCGCGGTGGCCGCGCTGGCGCTCGGTGCCTGCGCCGAGAAGACCACCGAGACCCCCACGGCCAGCGGCAGCCCGGCCGGCGGCGCCTTTCCCGTCACCGTCGGGTCGCTGACCCTGGAACAGCGTCCCGACAAGATCGTCTCGCTGGCGCCGACCGCCACCGAGATGCTCTTCGCGGTCGGCGCCGGCCCGCAGGTCGTCGCGGTCGACGACCAGTCCAACCACCCGGCCGACGCGCCGAAGACGGACCTGTCCGGCTACCAGCCCAACGCCGAGGCGATCGCCGCCAAGAACCCTGACCTGGTGGTGATCAGCGACGACCGGAACAAGATCGTCGACCAGCTGGCGGCGCTGAAGATCCCGGTCTACCTGACCCCCGCGGCGCAGACGCTCGACGACACGTACCAGCAGATCACCGACCTGGGCGTGCTCACCGGCAACGCCACCGCCGGCGCCGACGTCGTGCAGCGGATGAAGGACGACATCGCGAAGATCGTCGCCGAGGTGCCGCAGCGGGTTCAGGCACCCACCTACTTCCACGAGCTGGGCCCGGAGCTGTACACCGTCACCAGCAAGACCTTCATCGGCTCGATCTACTCCCTCGCCGGCCTGGAGAACATCGCCGACGCGGCCGACGCGGACGGCAAGAGCGGCGGCTACCCGCAGCTCTCCCAGGAGATGATCGTCGCGGCCAACCCGGACTTCGTCTTCCTCTCCGACGTCAAGTGCTGCCAGCAGAACGCCGCGACCGTCTCGGCGCGCAGCGGCTGGGCGGGCATCAACGCCGTACGCGAGGGCCAGATCGTGGAACTCGACGACGACATCGCCTCCCGCTGGGGCCCGCGCGTGGTGGACCTGCTGCGCGCCATCGTGGACGCCACCACCAAGGCCGAGAAGTGACGAACGGCAGGCGTTGACAGGGACCCTCCCCATGCGCCAGGCGTTGAAAAGGGGACCGTCCGTCTCGCCCGCGACCCGGCCGGCGGGCCTGCGGAAACGTTGGCTCGCCGCCGGTGTCGTCGCCGTACTCGTCGCGGTCGTCGCCGGTGTCTCACTCGGCCCGGTCAGCCTGCCCCCCGGCAGTGTCGCGCTCGAACTGCTCAACCTGCTGCCCGGGGTGCACCTCGACAGTGGACTGACCGAGCGGGAAGTCGCCATCGTCACCGAGCTGCGGTTGCCCCGGGTGGTGCTCGGACTGCTGGTCGGTGGGCTGCTCGCCCTGGCCGGCGGCGCCTACCAGGGGGTGTTCCGCAACCCGCTGGCCGACCCGTACCTGCTCGGGGTGGCCGCGGGAGCGGGGCTGGCGGTCACCGTCGTGCTGACCATCGGTGGCGTCGGGGCGGGCGGCGCGCTGACCGGCCTGCCGCCCACCATTCCGCTTGCCGCCTTCGTCGGCTCGCTCGGTGCGGTGATCATGACTTACCTGCTCGGTGCGGCCGGTGGACGCAGTCGCTCGCCCGCCGCGCTGATCCTGGCCGGGGTGGCCGTCTCGGCGTTCCTCTCCGCCGGGCAGACGTACCTGCTGCAACGCAACGCGGACAGCATCCAGGCCGTCTACTCCTGGCTGCTCGGGCGGCTGGCCACCGCCGGCTGGCAGGACGTCCGACTGGTCCTGCCGTACTTCCTGATCACCACGGTGATCGTGCTGCTGCACCGGCGGGAGTTGGACGTGCTCTCGGTCGGTGACGACGAGGCGGCCAGCCTCGGCCTGCACCCGCAACGGTCGCGGTACCTGCTGATCGCCGCCGCCTCGCTGGGCACCGCCGCCGCGGTCTCCGCCTCCGGCCTGATCGGCTTCGTCGGCATCATCGTGCCGCACACCGTACGGATGCTGGCCGGGTCGAGCTACCGGGTGATCCTTCCGCTGTCCCTGCTGTTCGGCGGGGCATTCCTGGCCCTGACCGACGTGGTGGCCCGGACCGCCGCCGCGCCGCAGGAGATCCCGATCGGGGTGGTCACCGCGCTGCTCGGCGGGCCGTTCTTCGTCCTCGTGCTGCGTACCGCTCGAAGGGTGCTGACATGACCCCGCCCGACCCGCCTGCCGTCGAGGTGCGTGGTCTGCAGGTCAAACTCGACGGGGTGCCGATCCTCGCCGGCATCGACCTGACCGTGCGCTCCGGCGAGTGGGTCACCGTGATCGGTCCGAACGGCGCCGGCAAATCGACCCTGCTGCGCGCCGTCGGCGGCCTGCTGCCCGCACCGGACGCGGTCCACCTCTTCGGTACGCCCCTGCGCGACCTGCGACGTCGGGAACGGGCCCGGGTGGTGGCCACGGTGGCCCAGTCCCCGGTCGTACCGCCCGGGATGGCGGTGCTCGACTACGTACTGCTCGGCCGTAACCCGTACATCCCGCCGCTGGGTCGGGAGTCCGCCACCGACCTGGCCGTCGTGCACGAACTGCTGGACCGGCTGGACCTCGACGGGTTCCACGGCCGTGAACTGGCCACCCTCTCCGGCGGGGAACGCCAGCGGGTCTTCCTCGCTCGGGCGTTGGCCCAGGGCGCCACCCTGCTGCTGCTCGACGAGCCCACAAGCGCGCTGGACATCGGCCACCAGCAGGAGGTGCTGGAACTGGTCGACCAGTTGCGCCGTACCGAGGGCCTGACCGTGCTGGCCACCATGCACGACCTCTCCATCGCCGGCGAGTACGCCGACCGCATGGTGCTGCTCGCGAACGGCCGCATCGCCGCCACCGGCACCCCCGACCAGGTCTTGACCGAAGACCTCCTCTCCCACCACTACCGCGCCCACGTCACCGTCATCCCCGGCCCCCACGGCCCCCTCGTCCTCCCCACCCGCCCCTCCCACCCCTGACCCACCCCCGCGCGCCCCACCCCCGCGCGCCCCGGGCCCGCGCGCCCCGGGCCCCGCGATCTTGCAGTTTTGGTCGGGGCATAAGGGATATGAGGGGCAGATCGGGGACCAAAAGAGCAAGATCGACGGGCTGGTGGGCGGCGGGGCAAGATCGCGTGGCGTGGCGTGGCGTGGCGCGGGTTGGGGTCGCGTGGCGGGGGGTGGGTCAGGGGGTTAGGGCGATCAGGGAGAAGAGGGCGCCGTCGGGGTCGCGGAGGGCGGTGACGCGGCCGGCGGGGATGTCGCGGGGTGGGACGAGGATGGTGCCGCCGAGTTCAGCGGCGCGGGCGGCCGTGGCGTCGGCGTCGGCGACCGAGAAGTAGAGCGTCCAGTAGGCGGGGGAGTCGGCGGCGAACGCCTCCTCGCGCGGGGGCATCATGCCGGCCACCATCCGGTCGCCGAGCCGCCAACCGGTGTACGAAGTCTGCCCCATCGGCTCCTCCTCGGGCTGCCACCCGAAGACCAGCTCGTAGAAGATCCGCGCGCCGTCCGGATCGGGGGTGACCAGTTCGGTCCAGCACATCGCGCCGGGTACGTCGAAGACCTCGGCGCCGGAGAACGCCATCGGCTGCCAGACGCTGAACGCGGCACCGGCCGGGTCGCTGAAGACCGCCATCCGACCTCGGTCGAAGACCTCGAACGGCGGTACGACCACCTGCCCACCGGCTCGCTCCACCCGCCCGGTGACCAGGTCGGCGTCGTCGGTGGCGACGTACGTCGACCAGATCGGCACCTGGTCCGGTACGGCCGGCGGCCCCACCCCGGCGACGGCCCGGCCGTCGAGCTGGAAGGTCGTGTAGCCGCCCGCCTCGGGTTCGGGGTCCACCCGCCCGGTCCAGCCGAACAGTTCCGGGTAGAACCGCCGGGCCCGGTCGAGCCCTGGCGTGGCCAGGTCGGCCCAGCACGGCGTGCCCGACGGGACGCTGGCCACTGCTACCCCCCTCGACCCCGGTGGTGGCCGTCGCCCGACCACCCCTCACCGGCATCGTGGCACCGCCGGAGCATGATCCGGGCCGGAAACCGGGGGAACGTCAGCTGAACCGGCGACCCTCGTCCCGGCGGTACGCCCAGGCGGCCAGGGCGGCCAGCACCACCACCCAGACACCGAGCATGACCAGGGAGAGCAGGTTGACCGAGTAGTCGCCGACCGCCGCCCACATCAGCTCCACCGCACCCCGGGTGGGCAGGTACGGCGCGATCGCCTCGATGAAACCGGGTGCCTGATCCGGGGCGGAGAGCAGGCCACCACCGAAGGCGAGCGGGAAGAAGACGAGCTGCGCCACCACGATCGCCGCCTTGCTGGGCAGCGAGTACCCGATGGTCAGCCCCATCAGGGTGAACGGCACGGAGATGACGGTGACGGTGACCAGGGCCAGCAGGAACGACGCCGGGTCGATCCGGGCCTCGGTCAGGGTCGCGGCGATCACCACCACGGGGACCAGCGAGAGGTAGGTGAGGACCAGCCCGGCCATGACCCGGCCGGCGAAGCGCGGGGCCGACCCGGCCGGCAACGTCCGGGTGTACGGGTTCCAGGGCTGGTCACGGTCCTCGGCGACACCGACGCCGTACTGGAAGATGTTGGCGCTCATCACCGAGAAGGTGACCATCGCGGCGGTGGCGTAGGTGGCACCGACCGGGTCCTTGCCGGCGAAGGGCACCACGAAGAAGAGCATCGCTGCGGCCGGGAAGAAGGTGCTGCCGAAGATCGCGACCGGGATGCGGACGGTCTCCAGCAGTTGGTAACGCGCGTGTACCAGGGCGAGTTGCACGTCGAGATCCCCTCAGGCGGCGGCGGGCGCGGCGTCGGTGGCGGTGATGGCCAGGAACGCCTCCTCCAGCGAGGTCGGGCGCACCTCCAGGTCGCGGAACTCGACCCCGCTGGTGACCAGGTCCCGCACCAGTTGGTCGGCGTCGGCGGTGAGCAGGTGGGTACGGCCGTCGACGTGCTCGGTGCGTACCACCCCTGGCAGCGGTGGGAGCGTGTCGGCGGTCAGGCTCACCCGGCGTACGCCGACCACGGCCCGGACCGCGTCCACGGTGTCGTCGGCGAGCACCCGCCCCTGGCCGATGACCACCACCCGACGGGCCAGCGCCTCCACCTCTTCCAGGTAGTGGCTGCTCAGCAGCACAGTGCCGCCGTCGGCGTGGAACGTCCGGATGGCTTCCCACAGGGTGTGGCGGGCCTCCACGTCCAGCCCGGTGGTGGGCTCGTCGAGCACCACCAACCGGGGGCGACCGACGAAGGCCAGCGCCACCGCGAGCCGACGCTTCTGCCCACCGGAGAGCCCGCCGCACTGCCGCCGGACCAGCTCCGCCAGGCCGAACCGGTCGAGCAACTCGCCCCGGGGCACCGGGTTCGGGTAGTGGGCCGAGACGAAGTCGACCACCTCGCCGACCCGCAGCGTGCCGGGCAGCCCGGTCTCCTGCGGGGTGACGCCGATCTGCCGCCGACTCGCCGGGTCACGCGGGTCACCGCCGTTGAGTTCCACCCGGCCGGAGGTGGGCCTACGCAGCCCGACCAGCAGACTGATCAGGGTGCTCTTGCCGGCACCGTTGGGCCCCAGCAGGCCGACCAGCTCACCCGCCCGTACCTCAAGGTCGACCTGGTCCAGGGCGAGGACGTCGCCGTACCGGCGGCTGACCCGCTCGGCACGGGCGAGGATGTCTCTTTCCACAAGCTTGATCATTCTCGGTTCCCCAGGTGGTGGCAATACCGTCGGTCAGCCCAACGGTGCGGGCAGTGCCGCGCTGTGCAGCACCGACATCCGGGAAACCGCCCGGGTGAGCACCACGTAGAGCCGGTGCAGCCCGCGCGGCTCGGCCGCCACGATGTCGGCCGGTTCGACCACGATGACGTGGTCGTACTCCAGGCCCTTGACCGCGGTGGCGGGGACGACCGTGACGCGCGGGCCGCCGCCCGCATCGGCGGCGGTCGCGGTCTCGATCCCGGCCGCCGCCAGCGCCGCACCCAACCGGTCCACCGCGTCGTCGGCGGCGATCACCGCGATCGACCCCTCGTGGGCGAGCGCCGCACCCACCTCGGCCACCGTCGCCCCGAAAAGATCGGTCACGGTACGCACCGTGAGCACCCCGTCGCGGCGCAACGACTCGGCCGGCGGTACGTCCACAGCGAGCGACGGCAGCAACCGGTTGGCGAAGGCGAGCACGTCCGCCGGTACCCGGAAACCGACGGTCAACGGCACCACAGTCGCGTCCGGCTTACCGAGGTGACGCAGGGTCACCCGCCAGTCGGTGGCCGCCCACGGCGCGGTCGCCTGCGCCAGGTCGCCGAGCAGGGTCAGCGAACCGTGCTCGCTGCGCCGGGCGATCACCCGGCACTGCATGGCCGAAAGGTCCTGCGCCTCGTCCACCACCACATGCCCGTAGCTGCCCGGCCGCTCGATCAGCCCGGCCGCCTCGTCGATCAACACCGCGTCGGCGGCGCTCCACCGGGTGGCCTTCGGCGTACGCCCCAGCTTCGTCCCGGACCGGGGCCTGCTGCTTCCTGGCGTGGTGCCCCCTGGTGTGCCGAAGGGGGCGTCGGTGGTCGTCAGGGTGGTGTCCTGGCCGGTCAGCAGGGCCTGCTCGGCGGGGGTGAGCAGGCCGTCGGCCGCTGCGGCGAGTCGGGCGGGATCGGCGAGCAGCGCGTGCACCAACCCGTCCGGGGTCAACGCCGGCCAGACCGTGTCCAGGAAGGTCGTCACCGGCTTCGACCGGCCCATCCGGCGCAGCCACGCCTCGCTCGGCGACTCCGCCCGCCGGGCCTCCGCCTGCCGTTGCAGCAGCCCGACCACCCGGGCTCGCACCCGCTCCCGACCGAGGGCGTACGGCAACTGCTCGGCCCGGGTCTCCTGGACCAGCCGGTGCAGCGGCTCCAGCCCGATCCGCCAACGGAACGAGCCGTCGGAGACGACGATCGGCTCGGTCGGCTCACCGACGTACGCGTCGACCGCCCGGCGCAGCACCTCGGCCATCCGGGCATCGTGCTTGATCACCGCCACGGCGGGCGGGTCCACCGCCCGCACCACCACCCGGTCGACCAGGTCCTCGACGGTCGCCTGCTCGACCTCCACCTCACCGAGGGCCGGCAGCACCGCCGCGATGTACGCCAGGAAGGCCCGGTTCGGCCCCACGACCAGCACCTTCGACCGGCGCAACCGCTCCCGGTGCAGATAGAGCAGGTACGCGGCCCGGTGCAACCCGACCGCGGTCTTCCCGGTGCCCGGCGCACCCTGCACACAGATCGACTGGGCCAGGTCGGCGCGGACCAACTCGTCCTGCTCGGGCTGAATGGTGGCGACGATGTCCCGCATCGGCCCCACCCGAGGCCGCTCGATCTCGGCGGTGAGGATCCGGCTGGCGGTGCCGAGTTCCTCACCCCGGTCCAGGTGCTCGTCCTCGAAGCTGGTCAGCCTCCCGTTGTCGAACCCGAACCGACGCCGTACCGCCAGCCCTTGCGGATCGCGGGCGCTGGCCTGATAGAACGATCGGGACACCGGTGCCCGCCAGTCCAGCACCAGCGGTTCGCCCTGCTCGTCGGTGACGTGCCGACGACCCACGTGGTAGCGCCGCCCGGCGTGGTCGGCGTCGGCGCCGCCGAAGTCGAGTCGGCCGAAGAAGAGCGGGGTACGCGGATCGTCGGCCAGTTCGGCCACCCGCCGGGCGAGGTGCCGGCCGAGCTGTTCTGCGGTGTACGCGTCACCGGCGACCTTGTCGCCGGTGACGAAGAGCGCCTCGGCGCGTTCCCGCATCCGGCGTAACGCCGTGCGGGAGATGTCCAAGTGTTCGCGTTCGGCCTTGAGGTCGGCGTCGAGGTCGGATGCAGGCACGATGCGATTCCTCACGGCGTTTTCCGATTGTTCGCTCGCGTGTCCGGGGGCGGATGGCCGGTGCCCGGCGCGGGACGTCCGCTGCGGTGCGTGCTCACCGCGGCCGTCAGGCGAACGGAAAGCCTACTCCGGCCAGCAGCGCCGGCAACCGAATTCTTATCCTGGTCGGGGATCATGAGGGCATGACGGAGGCCCACCCCGAGCTGCCCCGGGTGACGATCAGCGACCCGCAGACGTTGCGTGCGCTCGCCCACCCGGCCCGGCTTGCGATCATGGAACACCTCGCGGCGACCGAGGGCGCGGTGACCGCCACCGAGTGTGCCGAGGTGGCGGGGCTTTCCCCGAGCGCGACCAGCTACCACCTCCGGGCGCTGGCCCGGTTCGGTCTGGTGGAGGCGGCGCCGAGCCGGGGAGACGCCCGAGAACGGTTGTGGCGCAGCACGGTCCAGTCCTGGACGATCGACGTCGGCCGAGCTGCCGATCCGTCTACCCGCGAGGCCGAGCAGAGTCTTGTCGAGGCCTTCCTGGCTCGGGATCTGGAGCGCAGCCGAGACTGGCTGCGCCGGGTGCCCGACGAGCCGGAGGAGTGGTATCGAAACTCGATGCTCAGCGAGTCGTTGCTACTGCTCACGGCCGAGGAGTTGGCCGAGGTGAACCGCGCGGTGGTGGAGGCGCTGCGGCCGTACCGCAAGCGGACCCGGACCGATCCGCCAGCCGGTGCCCGTCGGGTGGCGATCCAGTACAAGGCGCTGCCGCTGGATTGAGGGGCTCTCCGCCTTGCGTACGCCAGATGTGAAGCATTACTTTCGAAGTATGTCTTTCACATCTGGTGGCTCCCGCTGGCCGGACGTGGGCCTCGCCACCGCCGCGCGGGGGATCGCCACCTGCGGTGACTTCCTCGCCGCCACGACGCTGACGCTGACCCTCCAGTCGACCGGGGCCGGCGGCGCGGCCGTGGCCGGAGTGCTGCTGGCGGCCACCTTGCCGCTGGTGCTGCTCGCCCCGTTGACCGGGCGGCTCGCCGACCGGGTGGACAGCCGGGCCCTGCTGATCGGCGCCGGCCTGGCGCAGTCGCTGATCTGCCTCAACCTGGCGTACGCCCGGCACCCGCTGTTGGTCGTCTGCCTGATCGCACTGCTCGCCACCGGTCTGGCGGTCACCCAGCCGGTGCTCTCCGCCCTGATCCCCGCGATGGTGCGCCCAGCCGACCTGCCCCGGGCGACCGCGCTCAACCAGACCGCCGGCACCCTGGGCGTACTCGCCGGTCCGGCGCTGGCCGGCTTCCTGGTCGGGTGGTTCGGCAGTCGGGTGCCGCTGCTGGTGGGCGCGGCGAGCTACCTCGCGCTCGTCGTTGCCGGGCTGCTCATCCACACCCGTCGAGGCGGCGCCCGGCGGTCGATGCCGTCGACTGCCGATGCCGCCGGGACGCCGGACGGTGCCGCGGTGGGCTGGCGCCTGCACCGGGATCCGTTGCTGGTGGCGATGGTGGCGACCCTGGCCGGAGTGATCGCGGCGGTCGGGTCGATCAACGTGATCGAGATCTTCTACGTACGGGAAACCCTGGGGGCCTCCGCCGCCACCTATGGTCTGGTGACCGGGGCGTGGACCCTCGGCGTGCTCTGCGGTGCCTGGATCTTCGCCCGGCTGGCCCGGCGGTTCACCGACGACGCCGCTCTGGTCCAGGCCGGCCTGTTCCTGCTCGGCGGCTGCTGCCTCATGGTGCTGGTCTCGGTGATGGTGCCGGTGGCGCTGCTGCTGGTGCCGATCTGGCTGATCGGCGGCGTGTGCAACGGCGGCAACAGCGTGTTCAACAACCTGGTGCTGGCTCGGCGGGTACCGGAGGCCGCCCGTGGGCGGGCCTTCGCTGCCATGGGTGCAGCGGTGCAGGGCGCGGCGATGGTCGGCTACCTCATCGGCGGACTGTTGCTGGAGGTGAGCCAACCCCGGCCACTGATCGTCGGCTGCGGGGTGGCCGGGTTGCTGGTGCTGCTCGGCTTCGTCCGCCCGGTCCGGCGCGCGACCCGGACCGACCGGTCCCGCGTCGCTGCGATTGCGGGTTTGGCGGGTGCGGGGCCGGCGGGTGCGGGGTTGGCCACTTCGGTGCCGGTCCGCTGAGCCGGCCAGCGGCGACGGGGATACGGTCGGGGCATGGTCGAGCGCGTCGCCCGCCCCCGGGTCGGGCACATCCAGTTCCTCAACTGCCTACCGATCTACTGGGGCCTGATGCGCTCCGGTGCCCTGCTCGACGTCGACCTGTACAAGGACACGCCGGACCGGCTCAACGCCGCGCTCGTCGGCGGTGACCTGGACATCGGGCCGATCTCCCTGGTCGAGTACCTGCGTCACGCGGACGAACTGCTGCTCCTGCCCGACCTGGCGGTCGGCAGCGACGGCCCGGTGCTGTCGGTCAACCTGGTCAGCACCCGCCCGCTGACCGAACTCGACGGGGCCCGGGTGGCCCTCGGCTCCACCTCGCGGACCGGAGTCCTGCTCGCGCAACTCCTGCTGCGCGAGCGGTACGGGGTGCAGCCCGAATACTTCCGCTGCCCGCCCGATCTGACCCAGATGCTGCTGGAGGCGGACGCGGCGGTGCTGATCGGCGACGTGGCCCTGCGCGCCCTCTACGAGGCACCCAGCCGTGGCCTGACGGTCACCGACCTGGGTCAGGCCTGGCGGGAATGGACCGGACTGCCGATGGTCTTCGCCGTCTGGGCCGCCCGTCGCGACTTCGCCGCCGCCCACCCCGGCCTGGTCAAGGGGGTGCACGACGCCTTCCTGCGCTCGCGTGACCTCTGCCTGGCCGAACTCGACCAGGTCGTCGAGTCGGCGGCCCGTTGGGAGCCCTTCGACGCGGCCACCCTGGCCTCCTACTACCAGGCGCTGGACTTCTCCCTGGGCGACCGCCAGGTAGCCGGCCTACGCGAGTTCGCCCGCCACGCCACCACCCTGGGCCAAACCCCCGCCCTCCCACCCCAAGGCCCCACCTTCTTCACCCCTTAACCCCACCCCCGCGCGCCTTCACGCCGCGCGCCCTCACGCCCTCCCCCCAAGCCCTCACGCTCCAAGCCCTCCGCGATCTTGCACTTTTGGTCGCCACTTTTCGGGCATAAGCCGCGTTTCGGCGACCAAAAGTGCAAGATCGACGGGGGAAGGGGGACGGCGCAGGGGGCGACGGCGTGAAGGAACGGCGGGGCGAGGGGGTGGGTGGGTCAGGGGGTGGGGGTTTGGAGGGCTCTGGTGATTTTTTGGCAGGTGGTCATGCCGTAGTCGTAGCCCTTGTTGATGGGGTAGCGGAGCATGACGCCCATCGTCCAGGTGTCGCCGATGGCCAGGCAGTTGACGTGGATCTCCTGCTCCTGCTCCCGGTCGACCCAGCCGTTCTTGATGGCAATCTTCTTGGCCTCCGCGGCCGGGAACGCCTTGCGGATGCCGAAGTCGCCGACACCGCGTACGAGTCGCATCTCGTTCAGCAGCCACTTGGTCCAGGTGGGGCCGGCCGCTCGGCCGTCGGCGATGCAGTTGCCGAGTCGGGCCACGTCCCGTGGGGACAATTCGGTGCGGCTCCACCCGAGGTCGCTGGAGACCTTGCTGTCGGTCAGGTCGCAGGTGGACAGCAGGCGCTTGATCGAGGCGGATTCGCCGATCTGCTTGTACAGCGTCTGGGTGCGTTCGTTGTCGCTGTCCCTGATGATTTTCGTCAGGTCGTCCAGCTTCGTGTCGGTCGGGGTCTGCCCGGCGTCGTCACTGCGCCGCAGGAAGTCGGCGACGATCCAGGACTTGATCAGGGAAGCCGTGGTGCTGGTCTCGTCCATGTTGTCCGAGCCGATGATCTCGCCCGACCGGCGGTCCAGCACGCTCCAGGCGTACCAGCCGTCGATGTCGAGGTCGAGTTCTTTCGCCTCGAACGGCAGCGGATCGGGCTGCGGTGTCGGGCTGGTGGAGGGCGGCGGGGGTCGGGTGCTGCGATCGGTCAGGTCGCTGCCGCGGCTGTCCGATGATCCTGCCTGCCCCCATTCGGCGGCGGCGGTGGATTCGAACGGCGAGCCGGGCAGCAGTCGTAAGGAGATCAGGATCAGACCGACCAGGACGGAGGTGATGGCGACGAGCCGTAATCGCGATGCCGTACGCGCACGGCGGCGGTTGCGGCCGGCCATCAGAGCTTGCCGATCGGCTGCTGGGGCACCTTGACGGCGGCACCGGGCTGCGGGGTCACGAGCTGCGCCGCCACGCTCGCGCAGACGTCAGCGCCATAGTCGAGCCCTTGAGTGTGTGGATAGCGAAGCATCACCGCAAGACTCCACCTCTCGGTCACTGCGAGGCAGTTGACGTGCCAGTTGCTGTCGTAGCCGAGCACTGTCCAGCCGTTCTTCATGCTGACCGGGCCCTGGCTGGTGATCGACTCGGGCAGGCCGTCGATGATGCCCCACCGACCGCCGCCCGAGCGGTCCTGTTGATCCTTGGCGGCGGTGCTGCCGCGTACCTTGCTCATCTCGCTGAGCACCCACTTGGTCCACTTGGGGCCGGCGGCCTTGCCGTCGGCGATGCAGTCGCCGAGGCGGACGGCGTCGCGCGGGGACATCTGGGTGAAGCTCCACCAGCCCTCGTAGCCGGGGACGCTGCCCCGCTTGGTGTCGGTGAGGCCGCAGATCTTGATTGCTCGTTTGACCACCGGCCCGGGCTGACCACCGGCCGGCACCGCGTACGAGCCGCCGGCGGCACGGTAGACGGCGTTCGTCGCATCGTCGTCGCTGTCCCGGATGGCCAGGCTGGAGGCCTTCTTCAGGGCTGCCGTCGGCTCCTTGTCGCCCAGTTGGCGTAGGTAGTCGGCGACGATCCAGGCCTTGAGCATGGACTCGGTGGAGCTGGTCGCGGCCATGTTCTTCGAGCCGGAGACCTTGCCCGTCTCACGATCCATGAGCGCCCAGGAGAAGTACTCCCCCTTGAAGTTCACCGAGACCTTGGCCGGCGCCAGGGTCGGTGGTGGCGGGGGCTGCGGGGTGGGTGCGGCGACGCTGGCCACCGCGCCGTCGCCCGTCCCGGCAGAGAGCCGGGCGTACGCGGCGGGCACCAACATGACGCCGCCGAGCAACAGTGCTGTGACGGCGAACACCATGGCCACGCGGGATCGCATGAGCGGGTGAGCTCCAGATGTCAGGCCGGGGGGCCGGCTTGTTGCCAGGACTGACCGGTCCGGGTCGCCTGCGGGCCGGGGGACTCTGGCCCTCTTCTGGTCGGCGATCGCCGCTAGCCGATCGGTGTGACGTGCGAAGTCTACGTGCGGATCGCCGGGTTGCCAGGTTTCGACACCGCCCAACCGGGCGCGAAGGCGGGTTAACGAACGGTTGTGAGCCAGTTGCGCTCATTTATGGGGAAAATTGTGAGCCAAGTCATAGCTGCTGAGCGTCACCTTTCATGCCCGCTGCGTAGCCCGATGCCGCTTCGCATTTCTGTGACACCCTCTGGTTTCTTGAGCTGCCAGCTGTAACACTTAGGGCATGTATGGCAATGACTTCTCGGGCGAGGACGCGCCCGGCGGCCTGCTCGGCGAGGTCGAAGCGGCGGAGGCGGCGCTGCGCGCTGCCGCGGAACGAGACCGGGGCGCCCCGGGTCAGGATGTCGATCTGGCCGCGTACTTCGCGGAGGTCATCGACGCCGACCAGAAGATCGAACCGCGCGACTGGATGCCCGAGGCGTACCGGCGGACGTTGATCCGCCAGATCGCCCAGCACGCGCATTCCGAGATCATCGGGATGCAGCCGGAAGGCAACTGGATCAGCCGCGCCCCGTCGCTCAAGCGCAAGGCGATCCTGCTGGCCAAGGTCCAGGACGAGGCCGGCCACGGTCTGTACCTCTACGCCGCGGCGGAAACCCTCGGCATCAGCCGGGACGAGTTGGTCGACCTGCTGCTCGAAGGCCGACAGAAGTACAGCTCGATCTTCAACTACCCCACCCTCACCTGGGCCGACGTCGGCGCCATCGGATGGCTGGTGGACGGCGCGGCGATCGTCAACCAGGTCCCGCTCTGCCGCTGCTCCTACGGCCCGTACGCGCGAGCGATGATCCGGGTCTGCAAGGAGGAGTCGTTCCACCAGCGGCAGGGCTACGAGATCCTGCACACCCTGGCGCACGGCACCCCGGCCCAGAAGGCGATGGCCCAGGACGCGCTGGACCGCTGGTGGTACCCGTCGCTGGCGATGTTCGGCCCGCCGGACAGCGACTCCACCCACTCCGCCCAGTCGATGGCCTGGAAGATCAAGCGCTTCTCCAACGACGAGCTGCGGCAGCGTTTCGTGGACATGTGCGTCGGCCAGGCCGAGGTGCTCGGGCTGACCATCCCCGACCCCGACCTGCGTTGGAACGACGAACGCCAGGCGTACGACTTCACCCAGCCCGACTACGACGAGCTGATGCGGGTCATCACCGGCGACGGGCCGTGCAACCGGCAGCGGATGGAGCACCGTCGTCGCGCCCACGCCGAAGGCGCCTGGGTACGCGAGGCCGCCGCGGCGTACGCGGCCAAGCAGGTAAGCAAGGAGAAGGTCGCGGCATGAGCCAGCACACCACCCCCCTCTGGGAGGTCTTCGTCCGGGCCCGGCGCGGGTTGGCGCACACGCACGTGGGCAGCCTGCACGCGCCCGACGCCGAGATGGCTCTGCGCAACGCCCGTGATCTCTACACCCGCCGCCAGGAGGGCGTGTCGATCTGGGTGGTGCCGGCGAGCGCGATCACCGCGTCCAGCCCGGACGAGAAGGACGCCTTCTTCGACCCGGCCGCCGACAAGATCTACCGCCACCCGACCTTCTACGAGGTCCCAGAAGGGGTGGCCCACCTGTGAGCGCGAGGAGTGAGCCGGGTTTGCGAGCCCCGCAGTCGCGAACGGAGACGTACCTGTGAACGGTCCGTTTGATTTCACACTTGCTCTCGGGGACGACGCGCTGATCGCGGCGCAGCGGCTGGCCGAGTGGACCACCCGGGCGCCGGAGATGGAAGAGGACATCGCGCTGGCCAACATCGCTCTGGACCAGCTCGGCGCGGCGCGGCTGCTGCTGTCGTACGCGGGCGAGTTGGAGGGCGCGGGCCGCGACGAGGACGCGCTGGCGTACCTGCGTGACGACCGGGAGTTCCGCAACTGCCTGCTGGTCGAGCTGCCCAACGGCGACTTCGCGGTGACCATGGCGAAGCTGCTCGTCCTGTCGGCCTACCAGCTGCCGCTCTACACCGCGCTGGCCGGGTGTGCCGACGAGCGGTTGGCCGCGATCGGCGGCAAGGCGCGCAAGGAGTCCGCGTACCACCTGGACCACGCCTCGCTCTGGGTGCGCCGGCTGGGCGACGGCACCGAGGAGTCGCACCGGCGGATGCAGGCCGGCCTCGACCAGGTCTGGCCGTACGTCCCGGAGCTGTTCGCCGCGCAGCCGCAGGCCCCGGTCGACCCGGCCACCCTGCGGGCCGACTTCGACGCGACGGTCTCGGCGGTGCTCGCCGAGGCGACACTCACCGTGCCCGCGCCCAGCTGGGCACCGGCCGGTGGGCGGGACGGTCTGCACACCGAGCACCTGTCGTTCCTGCTCGCCGAGATGCAGGTGCTGCATCGTGCCCACCCCGGTGCCCGCTGGTGAGTAGTGGCCAGGTGGCGACGGTGAACGCGGCCCACGAGGCCGTGGCGGCGGTGGTGGACCCGGAGATCCGGGTGATCACCATCGCCGACCTCGGCATCCTGCGCTCGGTCGAGGTGGAACCGGTGACCGGCCGGGTGGTGGTGACGATCACTCCCACGTACACCGGCTGTCCGGCGATGGACGTCATCCGCGCCGACATCCGCCGGGCCCTGGCCGTGGCCGGTCACCCCGACGCCGAGGTACGCACGGTGCACAGTCCCGCCTGGAGCACCGACTGGATCACCGACGCCGGGCGGGCCAAGCTGGCCGCCGCCGGCATCGCCCCACCCGCCCCGGTCCGCCGCGACGGGGTCGTCCCGTTGACCCTGGCCGTACGCTGCCCGCGTTGCGGGTCGCCGGAGACCGAGCAGCTCAGCCGCTTCGGCTCCACCGCCTGCAAGGCACTCTGGCGCTGCCGCGCCTGCTCCGAACCGTTCGACCATGTGAAGGCGCTGTGACTGTCACCATCACCCGCCCGGTCCGTCGCCGGCCGGTGTTCCATCCGCTGCCCGTCGTCGCAGTGGACCGGCTCACCGCCGACGCCGTCGCGGTCACCTTCGCGGTGCCCGAGGAGCTGCGCGCGGCCTTCGCGTTCCGCGCCGGCCAGCACCTGACGGTACGCCGCCCGCCCGCCGATGCCGCCGCGCTGCCCGATGGCGAGGACGTGCGCCGCTCGTACTCGATCTGCTCCACGCCCGAGGACCTGGCCCGGCACGGGCGGCTGCGCATCGGCGTGCGGGAGATCCCCGGCGGGGCCTTCTCGTCGTACGCCTGCGGGGCCCTGCGCAGCGGCGACACCGTCGAGGTGCTGCCACCGCTGGGTCACTTCACCACGGCGTTCGCACCGGACCGGGCGCGTCGCTACGGCGCGGTGGTCGCCGGTTCCGGCATCACCCCGGTGCTGTCGCTTGTCGCCACGGCCCTGGCCGTCGAGCCGGCCAGCACCTTCACCCTGGTGTACGGCAACCGTACGGCCAACAGCGTGATGTTCGCCGAGGAGTTGGCGGACCTGAAGGACCGCTATCCGACCCGGCTGCACCTGGTGCACATGCTCTCCCGCGAGCAGGGCGAGTCGCCGCTGCTGTCCGGACGCATCGACGCCGAGCGGCTGGGCCGCCTGCTGGACACCATCGTCCCCGGCGACGTGATCGAGGAGTGGTTCCTCTGCGGCCCGTACGGCCTGGTGGTGGACGCTCGTGAGGTGCTGGCCGGGCGGGGCGTGCCGGAGTCGGCGGTGCGCACCGAGCTGTTCCACGTCGACGCCGCACCCGAGCCGGTCCGCCGGCCGGACGAGTCGGCCGGCGGCACGGAGGTGACGATCGTGCTCGACGGCCGTTCGTCGAGCTTCACCATGCGCCGCGACGAGCGGGTGCTGGACGCCGCGCTCAAGGTCCGCGGTGAGCTGCCGTACGCCTGCAAGGGTGGGGTCTGCTCGACCTGCCGGGCGAAGGTGGTCTCCGGCGAGGTCGAGATGGCCCGCAACTATGCCCTGGAGCCCGACGAGGTGGCCGCCGGTTACGTGCTGACCTGCCAGTCCAGCCCGCGCACCGACACCCTCACCGTCGACTACGACGCCTAGCCGGGCAGGACCGCCCGCGTGAGCAGGTGGGACGGCTGGCCGCGGTGATCAACGCCGTTTCGGCGAAACGGTGGTTTCCGACCCTGGCGCATGCCGCCGTTTCGGCGAAACGGCGCGCGCAGCGTGGCGCGCAGGATCGACGAGGGGATTGCGTCACAGGTGGGGTGCGCCCCCGGGCCGTGCCGGGGTGCGCGGCGTAGGCTCGGGAGCGTGACGGAGAGCCGGGAGATCGACGACATCCTGCAGCGTGGCGCGGACGGCGGGCGGATCACGCCCGAGGAGGCCCTGCTGCTCTACACCGATGCGCCCTTCCACGCCCTCGGTGAGGCGGCGGACGCGGTGCGTCGGCGGCGCTACCCGGACAACATCGTCACGTACCTGATCGACCGCAACATCAACTACACGAACGTCTGCGTGACGGCGTGCAAGTTCTGTGCCTTCTACCGGGCGCCGAAGCACAAGGAAGGGTGGACCCACCCGACCGAGGAGATCCTGCGGCGCTGCGGCGAGGCCGTCGAGTTGGGCGCCACTCAGGTCATGCTCCAGGGCGGCCACCACCCCGACTACGGCGTGGAGTACTACGAGGAGTTGTTCTCCTCGGTCAAGAAGGCGTACCCGCAGCTCGCCATCCACTCGATCGGGCCGAGCGAGATCCTGCACATGGCCAAGGTGTCCGGGGTGAGCCTGGACGAGGCCATCGCCCGGATCAAGGCAGCCGGGCTGGACTCCATCGCCGGCGCCGGCGCCGAGATGCTGCCCGAGCGGCCCCGCAAGGCGATCGCGCCGCTGAAGGAGTCGGGCGAGCGCTGGCTGGAGGTCATGGAGCTGGCCCACCGGCAGGGCGTCGAGTCGACCGCGACGATGATGATGGGCACCGGCGAGACCGCCGCCGAGCGGATCGAGCACCTGCGGATGATCCGCGACGTGCAGGACCGTACCCAGGGCTTCCGGGCCTTCATCCCGTGGACGTACCAGCCGGAGAACAACCACCTCAAGGGGCGTACCCAGGCCACCACCCTGGAGTACCTGCGCCTGGTGGCGGTGGCCCGGCTCTTCTTCGAGACCGTGCCGCACCTGCAGGCGTCCTGGCTGACCACCGGCAAGGACGTCGGCCAGCTCGCGCTGCACATGGGGGTCGACGACCTCGGCTCGATCATGCTGGAGGAGAACGTGATCTCCTCGGCCGGCGCACGACACCGGTCGAACCTGCACGAGCTGATCGGGATGATCCGCTCCGCCGACCGGATTCCGGCCCAGCGGGACACGCTCTACAACCGGCTGGCCGTGCACCGTACGCCTGCCGACGATCCGACCGACGAGCGCGTGGTGTCCCACTTCTCCTCGATCGCGTTGCCGGGCGGCGGTGCGGGTCGTTCGCTGCCGTTGGTCGAGGCGAACTGAGCCTCCGCAGTTGACGGTCGGCGGTGGTGTCGTGACGGTGGGTCGCGTGGTGTGCGGCCCATCTCATCGGCCGAATGGACCATCGGGCCCATCTGTCCGGCCGGGTGTGCGAGGCCGTTAAGAATCGGCTGCTGATACGGCCGGGCGGTAACGGTCATCGATTCGGCCGATCCTTAAATAAAGATTAGCTGACCAGTTCCTCCGTGGTGGTGTTGCGGGGTGGCGCGGTTGATCGATGACCGATAACGTCCCCGCCCGTACATTTCTCACACCCCACGGGGGAGACCATTTCATGATCTTCCGTACCCACCGCGCCGCGAGCCTCGCCGCAGCCGCGTTGCTCGCCTCGGCCGGTGTCACCGCTCTCGGCGCACCGGCCCACGCCGCCGGCACCGAGACGGACCTGGCGATCACCGCCGCCGGCACCCGGATGACCGACGGCGTCGAAGGCAAGGTCGCCTGGATCAAGATTGCGAACCAGGGTGAGGGCACGCCGCGCAAGGTGCTCGTCAACGTCGACGTCTCCAAGATGGACGACGAGAAGATGCTGTTGGTGCCGATCACCTCGGGTGAGTGCGAGGCCAGCGGCGATTTGAAGCTCGAACTGTTCACCTGCGAGCTGGACAAGGACGAGATCCCCGCACCGGGTGGGACCACCGAGGTGCCGATCGTCCTGCTCAAGATGGACCCGGAGGTCACCGGACCGCTGACCGCGCCGGTGACCATCAGCATCGAGTCCGACGACGACACCGACGACAGCAACAACAGCATCGAGGTCGATGTTGAGCTGACCCCGGAGAGCGGCGTCGACCTCGGTGTGATCGTGCCGGACGTGAAGACCCGTCTGGACCTCGACACCGGCGAGGAGAAGGGTCCGCTGCGCCCGGGCGACAGCACCGGGGTGTACAGCGAGGTCATCAACCAGGGCGACCAGGTCGCCAAGGGCCTCAAGCTGACCTACCAGCTGCCCGAGGGCGTGACGTTCGGGCGGATCGACGGCTGCGAGGTCGACTCCGACGGACGCACCGCGACCTGTGAGGACAAGGACTTCCTGCTCGAGCCCGACACGATCCTGTGGCTCGCGCTGCCGATCACGGTGGACGAGGACCTCGAGGCACCGATCACCCTGAAGGGCGGCTCGCTGGAGGCCACCGCGTTCGGTGCCCTGCCGGTCGACGCGCCGGCCATCCACAAGGGTGCGGCCAAGCCGGCCTTTGCGAAGGCCCAGGTGCGTAAGGTCGAGGAGTCGGACTTCGCCGACCTCGACCCGTCCGACAACACCGACGATTTCGCGGTGATTCTTCCGGCTCCGGCCGGTGGCGGCGGCGGTGGCGGCGGCCTGCCGGTCACCGGTGTGCAGGCCGGTCTGATCGGTGGCGTCGGTGCGGCCGTGGTGGTCGCCGGTGCCGTGCTGTTCCTGCTGTCCCGCCGTCGCCGGGTGGTCCTGGTGACCCCGGGTGACGAGAAGACCAACGCCTGAGGCTCGTCCTCTATCGGCCCGCAGGGGCCGTTCACATAACGCAAGGCAGTCAGGGCGAGATGGGTGACCATCTCGCCCCAACTGTGTGCGGAGCGTGTCGCCGGGTGGTGAAGATCGCCGACATCAGGCGACCCTGGCGGTGATCCGGCACCGGCCGGGCTGGCAGAGTGGAGGGGTGAGCCGTTCCCCGCAGGGCCAGCGCGCCAGCCTGGACAAGCAGCCGCACGAGGTCGCCGCGATGTTCGACGGCGTGGCGGCCCGCTATGACCTGACCAACACCGTCCTCTCCTTCGGCCAGGACCGGTTCTGGCGGCGGGCCACCCGGTCCGCGCTCGAACTGCGCCCCGGTGACCGGGTGCTCGACGTCGGCGCGGGCACCGGTGTCTCCACGGAGGAACTGGCCCACTCCGGGGCGTACGCGGTCGGTGCCGACCTGTCGCTCGGCATGCTCTACGCCGGCAAGCGCACCCGGCCGCAGGTGCCGCTGCTGGCCGGGGACGCGCTGCGGTTGCCGTTCGCCGACGCCAGCTTCGACGCGGTGACGATCTCCTTCGCCCTGCGAAACGTCAACGACACCGACGCCGCGCTCCGCGAACTGGCGCGGGTGACCCGTCCGGGCGGCCGGCTGGTGGTCTGCGAGTTCAGTACGCCGGTCAACCCGGCCTTCCGTACGGTCTACCTGTCGTACCTGATGCGGTCGCTGCCCGCGGTGGCGCGGTCTGTCTCCAGCAACCCCGACGCGTACGTCTACCTCGCCGAGTCGATCCGGGCCTGGCCCGATCAGGCGGCCCTGGCCGCCCGGGTGCAGGCGGCCGGCTGGGGTCGGGTGGCCTGGCGCAACCTGACCGGCGGCGTGGTGGCCCTGCATCGCGGCATTCGGCAATGATTGGCGATATTTAGGGGAAAATCGGTCATTCGGCCTGATTTGCGGCTTACGCTGGCCGGCATGACGGATCCGAGGGATGTGGCCGACGGCGACGCCGCCGAGTTGGTGGAGCAGTTGCGGGATCTGGCCGGCGCGGATCCGGCGGAGGTGCGGCAGGTGGTGTCCGAGGTGCTGGCGGCCCTGGACCGGGCGGCGGGAGGTGCCCTGCGCGAGCACCTGCCGGAGACGATCCGGGCTGGTCTCGACGCGGCCAGCCCGGTCCCGCGAGGTTAGGTAGCCCTAACAAACCGAGCGTACGGCCACAGTCATAGACTCGTCCCGGCTGGCTTGTGAAGCATTTCACGAGCGCGCGGGGAGGAGGCGCAAATGACCGCGGTGGAGAACGACGCCGACGTGATCGTCGTGGGCGCCGGTCCCGGTGGTTCGGCGACCGCTTACCACCTGGCTCGGCACGGCGTACGCGTGCTGCTGCTGGAGAAGACCGAGTTCCCTCGGGAGAAGGTCTGCGGTGACGGGCTGACCCCCCGCGCGGTGCGCCAACTGATCCGGATGGGCGTGGACACCTCGACCGAGGCCGGCTGGTTGCACAACCGGGGCCTGCGGGTCATCGGTGGTGGCGTCCGGCTGGAACTCGACTGGCCGGATCTGGCCAGCTTCCCGAACTACGGCCTGGTGCGGACCCGCCTCGACTTCGACGACCTGCTCGCCCAGCGGGCGGTCTCCGCCGGTGCCGACCTGCGCACCAGCGTCAACGTCATCGGCCCGGTACTCGACGGCAACGGCCGGGTGATCGGCGTCGAGGCCGAGACCGGCCCGGACAAGGCCCCCGCCACCTTCCACGCGCCGCTGGTGGTCGCCGCCGACGGCGTCTCCGGTCGGTTCCCCCTCGCACTGGGACTGGCCAAGCGCGAGGACCGTCCGATCGGCGTGGCGGTGCGCCGCTACTACCGCTCCGAGGTCCGGCACGACGACGACTACCTGGAGTCGTGGCTGGAACTGCGGGCCAAGGGCACCGGCGAACTGCTGCCCGGGTACGGCTGGATCTTCGGCCTCGGTGACGGCCGGGTCAACGTCGGGCTCGGCATCCTGAACTCCTCCTCTGCCTTCGGCAAGACCAACTACCGACGGCTGCTCACCGACTGGTTGGCCAACACCCCACCGGAGTGGGGCATGACCGACGAGGCGAACGCCGAAGGGCCGACCCTCGGCGCGGCGCTGCCGATGGGCTTCAACCGGGTGCCGCACTACACCCGTGGCGTCATGCTGGTCGGCGACTCCGGCGGCATGGTCAACCCCTTCAACGGCGAAGGCATCGCGTACGCGATGGAGTCCGGCGAACTGGCCGCGGAGGTCGCGGCGCAGGCGCTGGCCCGACCGGCCGGTGCCGAGCGGGAGCGGGCGCTGATGGCCTACCCGCAGGAGCTCAAGACGCGCTTCGGCGGCTACTACCGGCTCGGCGGGATCTTCGTGAAGCTGATCGGCCGACCGGAGGTCATGCGGGTGGCGACGAAGCACGGCATGCCGCACCCGACGCTGATGCGCTTCGTGCTCAAGCTGCTGGCCAACCTCACCGACCCCCGGGGCGGTGACGCGATGGACCGGGTGATCAATGCGATGACCCGGGTCGCGCCAGCGGTCTAGGACGCAAGGCCACCCCGCCGAAGGTCGTCGGGTGGGATGTGAATAGTGTGAATTTCGCCAACGAACGAGGGCAGGGAAGGACGAGCAGGAGAAGAATATGTCGCTCTCGCCTTACGTACCCATCATCGGGCTGTTCGCCCTTGCCGCGGCCTTCGCGCTGTTCTCGACGGTCGCCACCCGGTTCACCGGGCCTCGGCGCTACAACCGAGCAAAGCTCGAAGCCTACGAGTGTGGAATCGAGCCTAGCCCGCAGCCGATCGGCGGCAGTCGCTTTCCGGTCAAGTTCTACCTGACGGCGATGCTGTTCATCGTCTTCGATGTGGAAATGATCTTCCTTTACCCGTGGGCCGTCTCTTTCGACGCCCTGCCGGTGTTCGGGCTCGTGGCCATGTTCGTGTTCATCGGTGCGGTCTTCGTCGCGTACGCCTACGAGTGGCGTCGCGGCGGCCTGGACTGGGACTGAGGGAGGAACCCAGATGGGTATCGAGGAAAAACTTCCCGCCGGTGTCCTGCTCACCTCGGTGGAGAAGCTGGTCAACTGGTCGCGCAAGTCCTCGGTCTGGGGCGCCACGTTCGGCCTGGCCTGCTGCGCGATCGAGATGATGGCCGCCGGTGGGCCGCACTACGACATGGGCCGCTGGGGCATGGAGGTCTTCCGGGCCTCGCCCCGCCAGGCCGACCTGATGATCGTCGCGGGCCGGGTCAGCCAGAAGATGGCCCCGGTGCTGCGCCAGATCTACGACCAGATGGCCGAGCCCCGCTGGGTGCTCTCCATGGGCGTCTGCGCCAGCAGCGGCGGCATGTTCAACAACTACGCCATCGTGCAGGGCGTCGACCACGTCGTACCGGTCGACATGTACCTGCCCGGCTGCCCGCCGCGGCCGGAGATGCTCATCGACGCGATCCTCAAGCTGCGCGAGAAGATCGGCCACGAGCCGCTCGGAGCGAACGGTCGCAAGATGCTGGCCGCCCGCGAGGCACGCGGTGACGTGCCGGTGGTGCCGTACGGCTCGATGCCGTCGTCGTACCGCAGCGACAAGGCCCGGCGGGCCGAGTGGACGAAGGCCGTCCGCGAGGGCCGCGAGGAGCAGCTGCGGATCGAGAACTGGATGAAGGCCCAGAACCACCTCCAGCCGTACCGGGGGATCAAGTGACTGACTCCAAGCCGAGCACCGGCGGCGTACCGGTTCCGGTGACGCCGGCCGGGGCGACCAGTGGCGCTCCCGCCGAGCTTCCTCCGTCGGCACCGGCCGGCCGGGGCATGTTCGGCAACCAGGGCAGCGGTGACGTCTCCGGTTTCGGTGGCCTGGTCCGGCCGCAGCGCACCATCGAGGACTCGCCCCGACCGTACGGTGGCTACTTCGACGAGGTCCGCGACGCGCTGGAGGAGGCGTACCCGGCCTTCGGCGAGGCGATCGAGCACGTGGTGGTCGACCGCGGCGAGCTGACCCTGCACATCCGGCCGGAGCGCATCGCCGAGGTCTGCCAGGTGATGCGGGACGACCCGGCGCTGCGTTTCGAGCTCTGCTCCTCGGTCTCCGGGGTGGACTACCTCGGCGCCGACGCCCGCCGGCTGCACGTGGTCTACCAGCTGACCTCGATGACCTACCGGCGGCGGGTCCGGTTGGAGGTCGCCGTCTCCGTCGAGGAGCCGCACCTGCCGAGTGTCACCGCCGTCTACCCGACGGCCGACTGGCAGGAGCGGGAGGCGTACGACATGTTCGGCGTCATCTTCGACGGCCACCCGGCGCTGACCCGGATCCTCATGCCGGACGACTGGGAGGGTCACCCGCAGCGTAAGGACTACCCCCTCGGCGGTGTGCCCGTGGAGTACAAGGGCGCCGAGATCCCGCCGCCCGACAAGCGGAGGTCTTACCAATGACGTCCAACTACGCCACCGAACGCGAGACCACCGAGGGTCGCGTCTTCAACGTCACCGGCGGGGACTGGGACGACGTGGTGTCGGGGGTCGACCCGATCAACGAGGGTCGCATCGTCGTCAACATGGGTCCGCAGCACCCGTCCACGCACGGCGTGCTCCGGCTGGTCTTGGAGCTGGAGGGCGAGACGGTCCGCGAGGCCCGCTCGGTCGTCGGCTACCTGCACACCGGCATCGAGAAGAACCTCGAGTACCGCAACTGGGTCCAGGGTTCGACCTTCGTGACCCGGATGGACTACCTCTCGCCGATCTTCAACGAGACGGCGTACGCGCTCGCGGTGGAGAAGCTGCTCGGCATCACCGACGAGGTGACCGAGCGGGCCAACACCATCCGGGTGCTCATGATGGAGCTGAACCGGATCTCCTCGCACCTGGTCTGGGTGGCCACCACGGCCATGGAGCTCGGCGCGATCAACATGATGCTCTACGGCTTCCGGGAGCGCGAGTACATCCTGGAGATCTTCGAGCTGATCACCGGGCTGCGGATGAACCACGCGTACGTCCGGCCGGGCGGTGTCGCCCAGGACGTGCCGGACGAGGCGATCGTCAAGATCCGCGACTTCCTCAAGCTCCTGCCGAAGCGGCTCAAGGAGTACGAGGACCTGCTCTCCGGTCAGCCGATCTGGCTGGAGCGGACGCGCGAGGTCGCGGTGCTCGACGTGACCGGCTGTGTGGCGCTGGGCGTCACCGGCCCGGTGCTGCGCTCCGCGGGCCTGGCCTGGGACCTGCGCAAGACGATGCCGTACTGCGGCTACGAGACGTACGAGTTCGACGTGCCGACGCACGCCGACGGTGACGTCTGGGGCCGCTACCTGGTCCGGATGGCCGAGATGCGGGAGTCGCTCAAGATCATTGAGCAGGCGGTCGACCGGCTCAAGCCCGGCCCGGTGATGGTGGCCGACAAGAAGATCGCCTGGCCGGCGCAGCTGGCCATCGGCGTCGACGGCATGGGCAACTCGCTGGAGCATGTTGCCAAGATCATGGGGCAGTCGATGGAGTCCCTGATCCACCACTTCAAGCTGGTGACGGAGGGCTTCCGGGTGCCGCCGGGCCAGGTCTACGTGGCGGTCGAGTCGCCCCGTGGCGAGCTGGGCGTGCACGCGGTCTCCGACGGTGGTACCCGGCCGTACCGGGTGCACTACCGGGAGCCGAGTTTCGTCAACCTCCAGGCCCTGCCGGCGATGGCCGAGGGCGGCCTGATCGCCGACGTGATCGCCGGCGGCGCTTCGCTGGACCCCGTGATGGGAGGTTGTGACCGGTGACTACGGTCTTCACCGACGAGACCCGGGCCCGGGCGCGGGAGATCATCGCCCGCTACCCGGCCGACCGGTCGCGCTCGGCCCTGCTGCCCCTGCTGCACCTGGTGCAGTCCGAGGAGGGCTATGTCTCCCCGGCCGGCGTGGCGTTCTGCGCCGAGGTCCTCGGCCTGAACAAGGCCCAGGTCGGCGCGGTCGCCAGCTTCTACACCATGTACAAGCGCCGGCCCACCGGCGACTACCTGGTCAGCGTCTGCACGAACACCATGTGCAACGTGCTCGGTGGCCAGGAGGTCTACGACACCCTCGCCGAGCACCTGGGCGTCGGGCATGACGAGACCACCGAGGACGGCAAGATCACGCTGGAGCACGCCGAGTGCCTGGCGGCCTGTGACTACGGCCCGGTGATGACCGTCAACTACGACTTCTTCGACGGAGTCGACCCGCAGGGCGCGGTGGGCCTGGTCGACGAGCTACGGGCCGGCAACCGGCCCACGCCGAGCCGGGGCGCCCGCCTCTGCACCCTCAAGGAGATGTCGGTCCAGCTCGCCGGGTTCGCCGACGAGCGCGAGGGCGCGGTCGCCGACGGCGTGCCGGGCGAGCCTTCGCTGCGCGGCCTGCGGCTGGCGCAGCAGCACGGCGTCTCGGCACCGGGCTTCGACCCGAACACCCCGATCCGCAGCAGCAAGGCCGGTGACAAGCCGGCCCCGGCCACCCCGCCGAAGGCGGCACCGACCGGGACCACCGCGCCCGACGTCGCGGCTCCCGACCGCAAGTCGCCGCAGCTGCGTACGGCCGAGACCCGCCAGCCGGACGCGAAGACCGCCGTGCCGGACGCTCCCGGCACGAAGGTCCCGACCGACGGTGCGGCACCCGGGCCGCGGGACGCCCAGGCGGCGGAGGCGGCCGGTGTGGCGGCCAACAAGCCGGCCAGCGACGCCAAGCCCGCCGGCGACGACGCCGAGGCGCAGGAGCGCAACCTCAGTGAAGCGGAGTCCACCGGCCGTGGCTCCGCGAACGACAAGGGGGGTCAGAAGTGACCACGCCTCGGCCGGAGACCCTGGCCAAGCTGACGCCGGTGCTGACCAAGCGCTGGCTGTCGCCCGACGCCTGGCAGATCGGCACCTACGAGAAGCTCGACGGCTACGCGGCGCTGCGCAAGGCGCTCAAGGCCCACCCGGACGACCTGATCCAGCTGGTCAAGGACTCCGGTCTGCGCGGCCGTGGCGGCGCGGGCTTCCCGACCGGCCTCAAGTGGGGCTTCATCCCGCAAGGTGACGGCAAGCCGCACTACCTCGTGGTGAACGCCGACGAGGGCGAGCCGGGCACCTGCAAGGACCTGCCGCTGATGACGCACGACCCGCACTCGCTGGTCGAGGGCGTGATCATCGCGTCGTACGCGATCCGGGCCAACCGGGCCTACATCTACATCCGGGGCGAGGCGGTGCACGCCGCACGTCGACTGCGCAACGCCGTCGAAGAGGCGAAGGCCAAGGGCTACCTGGGGAAGAACATCCTGGGCAGCGGCTTCGACCTGGAACTGGTGGTGCACTCCGGCGCCGGGGCGTACATCTGCGGCGAGGAGACGGCGCTGCTGGACTCGCTGGAGGGCTTCCGCGGCCAGCCTCGGCTGCGTCCGCCGTTCCCGGCCACCCACGGCCTGTACGCCAGCCCCACCGTGGTCAACAACGTCGGCACCATCGCCAGCGTGCCGTACATCGTGCTCGGTGGCGCGGACTGGTGGAAGTCGATGGGCACGGAGAAGTCCGCCGGCCCGATGATCTACTCGCTCTCCGGGCGGATCGCCAACCCCGGCCAGTACGAGTGCGGCCTCGGCATCACCCTGCGCGAGCTGATCGAGCTGGCCGGCGGGATGCAGCCGGGGCACAACCTGCGGTTCTGGACCCCGGGTGGCTCGTCGACCCCGCTGCTCACCGCCGAGCACCTGGACGTGCCGCTGGACTTCGAGGGTGTCGCGGCGGCCGGGTCGATCCTCGGCACCACGGCCACCCAGATCTTCTCCGACCAGGACTGCCCGGTCTACGCGACCTACCGGTGGCTGGAGTTCTACCACCACGAGTCGTGCGGCAAGTGCACCCCGTGCCGGGAGGGCAACTACTGGATGGTGCGGGTCTACCGCCGCATCCTGGCCGGTCAGGGCACCCACGACGACCTGGACACCCTGCTCGACACCTGCGACAACATCCTCGGTCGCTCGTTCTGTGGCCTGGGTGACGGTGCCACCAGCTCGGTGACCTCCTCCCTGAAGTACTTCAAGCAGGACTACCTCGACTACATCGAGGGCCGGACTGCGCCGAAGTTGTCCGACAAGCAGTTGGTGGGAGCCCACTAATGACGGACGTAGCGAAGTCGACCGAGACGGTCACCCTCACCATCGACGGTGTCGAGGTCACCGCCCCCAAGGGTGCGCTGCTGATCCGGGTGGCCGAGCAGATCGGCACCGAGATCCCCCGGTTCTGCGACCACCCGCTGCTGGCCCCGGCCGGCGCCTGCCGGCAGTGCCTGGTGGAGGTGGAGGGGCAGCGCAAGCCCGTCGCCTCCTGCACCCAGACGGTGGCCGAGGGCATGGTGGTTCGTACCCAGCTCACCTCCCCGGTCGCCAAGAAGGCGCAGGAGGGGGTCATGGAGCTGCTGCTGCTCAACCACCCGCTCGACTGCCCGATGTGCGACAAGGGTGGCGAGTGCCCGCTGCAGAACCAGGCCATGTCGACCGGGCGCACCGACTCCCGGTTCCACGAGCACAAGCGGGAGTACCCGAAGCCGCTGCCGATCAGCACCCAGGTGCTGCTCGACCGTGAGCGGTGCGTGCTCTGCCAGCGCTGCACCCGGTTCTCCGAGGAGATCGCCGGCGACAAGTTCATCGACCTGATGAACCGCTCGTCCGCCGAGGAGATCAACATCTACCGGGACGAGGCGTACGGTGAGGAGGGCGACGAGGGGGACGTCCCGTTCAACTCGTACTTCTCCGGCAACACCGTGCAGATCTGCCCGGTCGGTGCGCTGACCGGCACCCAGTACCGGTTCCGCGCCCGCCCGTTCGACCTGGTCTCCACGCCCAGCGTCTGCGAGCACTGCTCGGCCGGCTGCGCCCAGCGCACCGACTGGCGGCGGGGCAAGGTGCTGCGCCGGCTGGCCGGCGACGACCCGCAGGTCAACGAGGAGTGGAACTGCGACAAGGGCCGCTGGGGCTTCCAGTACGCCCGGGCCACCGACCGGCTCACCACCCCGCTGGTCCGCGACCAGAGCACCGGTGAGCTGCGGGAGGCTTCCTGGAGCGAGGCGCTGCGCGTCGCCGCCGAGGGTCTGCGGGCCGCCCGTGACGGAGGCCAGGGTTCGGCGGTGCTCACCGGCGGCCGGCTGACCGTCGAGGACGCCTACGCGTACGCGAAGTTCGCCCGGGTCGCACTGAACACCAACGACATCGACTTCCGGGCCCGGCCGGTCTCCCGCGAGGAGGCCGACTTCCTGGCCAGCACGGTCGCCGGCAGCACCGACGTCACCTACGCCGACGTCGAGAAGGCCCCGGCCGTGGTGCTGGTCGGCTTGGAGCCGGAGGAGGAGTGCCCGATCCTCTTCCTGCGCCTGCGCAAGGCGTACCTGAAGAACAAGCTCAAGGTGTACGCGATCGCCCCGTTCGCGACCCGCGGCCTGGAGAAGCTCGGCGCCAAGCTGGCCCGGGTGGTGCCGGGCGAGGAGGCCGGGGTGCTCGCCGAGCACGCGACGGTCGCCGAGGCGCTCAGCGCCGAGGGCGCGATCCTGATCGTCGGCGAGCGACTGGCCAGCGTGCCGGGCGGGCTCTCCGCCGCCGCCGAGGTGGCCGCGCGTACCGGCGCGAAGCTGGCCTGGGTGCCGCGGCGCGCGGGTGACCGTGGCGCGGTGGACACCGGCTGCCTGCCCAACCTGCTGCCCGGCGGGCGTCTGGTCACCGAGCCGGCCGCCCGTGCCGAGCTGGGTGAGGCCTGGGACATCCCGGCCGGGGTGATCCCGAGCCAGGCCGGTCGGGACACCGACGGCATCCTCGCCGCCGCCGCGGCGGGTCAGCTCGGTGCCCTGGTGGTGGCCGGCGTCGACCCGGCCGACCTGGCCGACCCGCGGCTGGCCGAGCAGGCCCTGGACGCGGTGCCGTTCCTGGTCAGCCTGGAGCTGCGGGCCACTGCGGTGACCCGCCGGGCGGACGTCGTCCTGCCGGTCGCGCCGGTGGTCGAGAAGGCCGGCAGCTTCCTGGACTGGGAGGGCCGGCTGCGTCCGTTCGACGCGGTGCTGACCACCGCCGCGATGACCGACGGTCGGGTGCTCGACGCGCTCGCCGCGCAGCTGGACGTGCGGTTGGGCACCGGGGACGTGCTGAGCGTCCGCCGCGAGCTTGGTGGACTGCCGCAGACCAGGACGACCCGGCCGAGCGCCCCGTCGGTCACGCCGACCGCGGTGCCGCAGCCGGGTGCCGGCGAGGCGGTCCTGTCGACCTGGCACCAGCTGATCGACCTGGGCAGCCTCACCGACGGTGACGAGCACCTGGGTGGTACCGCCCGTCCGCCGGTGGTCCGGCTGGGCAAGGGCACCGCCGAAGCGCTCGGTGTCGCCGACGGCGACCCGGTGACGGTGGGCACCGACCGGGGGGCGTTGACCCTCCCGGCGGCGATCACCGAGATGCCGGACGGGGTGGTCTGGCTGCCCACCAACTCGCCCGGTGCGACCGTGCGGCGCAGCCTGGGCGCGACCTCCGGCGCAGTGGTGCGGATCTCCGCGCCCGGCACGACCGAGTCGGTCGCCGCCGACGCGGCCGGCCGTCCGGGCCCGCTCCTCAACTCCTCCGGGGGTGTCGCATGATCCCGCTCGCTCAGCCACCGTCGCTGACCGACTTCGGCCACGACCCGTGGTGGCTGATCCTCGGCAAGGTCGTCTTTGCCTTCGTCGTCGCGCTGCTCGGCACGCTGCTCGGTGTCTGGTTCGAGCGACGGGTCGTGGGGCGGATGGCGGTGCGGCCCGGCCCGAACCAGCTGGGCCCCTTCGGTCTGCTCCAGACCCTCGCCGACGGCCTGAAGATGGCCTTCAAGGAGGACATCCTCCCGAAGGCCGCCGACAAGGTCATCTACTTCATCGCCCCGGCCATCTCGATGATCTGCGCGGTCACCATGCTGTCGGTGATCCCGTTCGGCCCGATGGTGAGCATCTTCGGCCACCAGACGCCGTTGCAGGTCACCGATGTGTCGGTGTCGGTGCTGGTGGTGCTGGCCCTGTCGTCGATGGCGGTGTACGGCATCGTGCTCGCCGGTTGGGCCTCCGGTTCGACCTACCCGCTGCTCGGTGGTCTGCGCTCCACCGCCCAGCTGATCTCGTACGAGGTGTCGCTGGGCCTGTCCATCGTGGCGGTCTTCATGCTCGCCGGCACGATGTCCACCAGCGAGATCGTGGCCGCACAGGGGCAGGGCGTCACGCTCAACCTGTTCGGCGCCGAGCTTCCCGGCCCGGGCTGGTTCGCGCTGCTGCTCTTCCCGAGCTTCGTGGTCTTCCTCATCTCCATCGTCGGTGAGACCAACCGGCCGCCCTTCGACATGCCCGAGGCGGAGTCGGAGCTGGTGGCGGGCTTCATGACCGAGTACAGCTCGCTGAAGTTCGCGCTGATCATGCTCAGCGAGTACGTCGCGATGGTGGCCATGTCGGCGTTCACCGTGACGCTCTTCCTCGGCGGCTGGTACGCGCCGTGGCCGATCAGCATCTGGTCGGGTGCCAACTCCGGTTGGTGGCCGCTGCTCTGGTTCTTCGCCAAGGTCATCCTGCTGGTCTTCGTCTTCGTCTGGCTGCGTGGCACGCTGCCTCGGCTGCGCTACGACCAGCTCATGCGCCTCGGCTGGAAGGTCCTCATCCCGGTCAGCCTGGTCTGGATCGTCTTCCTGGCCACCTGGCTCAAGGTGCAGGACTGGGAGCGCAACGACCGGCTGGTGGTGTTCGGCATCCTCGGCGGTATCGCACTGATCGCCGCGCTGTTCTGGCCGAACCGCAAGCCGGAGCAGAAGCCGACCGTCGCCGAGCAGGTCGAGAACCGGCCGCAGGGCAGCTTCCCGCTGCCTCCGCTGGATCTTCAGGTACCACCGAGCCCGCGCACCCGGCGCATGGTCGCCGAGCGGGAGCCGGCCAACGCCCCCGCCGGCCAGGACTCTGAGGAGGTGTGACGTGGGCGCGATCACCGGAACGTTCAAGGGCTTCGGGGTCACCTTCTCGCACATGTTCAAGAAGGTTGTCACCACCGACTACCCGTTCACCCCGCCCACGCCGGCGCCCCGCTACCACGGGCGGCACATCCTCAACCGGCACCCGGACGGGCTGGAGAAGTGCATCGGCTGTGAGCTGTGCGCCTGGGCCTGCCCGGCGGACGCGATCTACGTCGAGGGTGGCGACAACACCGACGAGCAGCGGTTCTCGCCGGGTGAGCGGTACGCCAGCGTCTACCAGATCAACTACGCGCGGTGCATCTTCTGCGGACTGTGCATCGAGGCCTGCCCGACCCGCTCGCTGACCATGAGCAACGAGTACGAGCTGGCCCGGGACAACCGGCAGGACCTGATCTTCACCAAGGAGCAGCTGCTCGCGCCCCTGCTGGAAGGGATGGAGCAGCCGCCGCACCCGATGCGCCTGGGCGACAGCGAGAAGGACTACTACGTCGGCAGCCTGACCAACCCGGGTACCTCGGCCGGTGCCGAGCGTTCGCCGATGGGGCCGGGCCGCTACCAGGTGGACGAGCACCCGGGCGTCACGTTCCCCGGTGCCGAGCAGGCCGCCCAGCGAGCTGCGGCGGAAAAGGGAGAGACGGCATGACCACGTCGACGGTGCTCGCCGCCGCGGGGGCGGTCTCCGGCGGGGAGGCGGTGACCTTCTGGATCCTCGCCCCGCTCGCGTTGGCCGGCGCGATCGGCATGATCGCGGCGCGCAACGCGGTGCACTCGGCGCTCTGGCTGGTGCTGACCATGCTCAGCCTGGGCGTGTTCTACGTGCTCCAGGCGGGGCCGTTCATCGGCATGGTGCAGATCATCGTCTACACCGGCGCGATCATGATGCTCTTCCTGTTCGTGCTGATGTTGGTCGGCCGGGACGCCTCCGACTCGCTGATCGAGGTCTTGCGCGGTCAGCGGATCGCCGCGATCGGGCTCGGCGTCGGCTTCGCCGCCCTGCTCGGCAGCGGCGCCTACCGGGCCACCCAGGGCACCGAGGCGGTCGGCCTGGAGCAGGCCAACGCCGGCGGCAACGTGCAGAGCATCGCCCGGCTGCTCTTCACCGACTACATCTTCGCGTTCGAGCTCACCGCGGCGCTGCTGATCACCGCCACCATCGGCGGCATGATCCTGGCGCACGTCGAGCGGCGCAAGGAGGACCGGCGCGACCAGGTGGCCACCATGAAGGCGCGCTTCGCGCCCGGCAACTACCCCGGCCCGAAGCCCGGCCCGGGTGTCTTCGCCACCTCCTCGTCGGTCGCCACCCCGGCCCGCCTGCCGGACGGGCGACTCAGCGACCGGAGCACGCCGGACATCCTGCCGGTCCGCGAACTGACCGCCGAGGAGACCACCCTGAAGGGCACTGAGAAATGAGTGACTTCTTCTCGGTCGAGCCGAACTACTACCTCGTCCTCGCCGCGGTGCTGTTCACCATCGGCGCGGCCGGGGTGCTGGTCCGGCGCAACGCGATCGTGCTGTTCATGTGTGTCGAGCTGATGCTCAACGCGGCCAACCTGGCGTTGGTCACCTTCAGCCGGATGAACGGTGACCTCAACGGCCAGATCATGGCGTTCTTCGTGATGGTGGTGGCGGCGGCCGAGGTCGTGGTCGGGTTGGCCATCATCATGGCGATCTTCCGCACCCGGCGCTCCGCCAGCGTCGACGACGCCAACCTGCTGAAGTACTAGAGGGGCCCACCGGTGGACGAAATTCTGACGTACGCCCAGGCTGCTCCGGCCGAGACGGTCTCGTACGCGACGGCCGACGGCCTGCTGAGCAGCGTCTGGCTGCTGGTGGCAATCCCGCTGCTCAGCGCGGCGGTGCTGCTGCTGCTCGGGCGACGGGCCGACCGTTGGGGACACTGGCTCGGCGTCGCCGCCATCGGCGCGGCGTTCGTGCTCGGGTTGAGCTACTTCCTCGGTCTGCGTGGCCTGGAGAACAAGTCGGTCGAGCTGAGCCTCTGGGACTTCATCGCGGTCGGCGGCCTGCACGTCGACTTCGGCCTGCTCTTCGACCCGCTGGCCGGGGTCTTCGTCCTGCTGATCACCGGCGTGGGTTTCCTGATCCACCTGTACGCGGTCGAGTACATGGCGCACGACCCGGGTCGTCGGCGGTTCTTTGCCTACTTCAACCTGTTCGTCGCGGCCATGCTGCTGCTGGTCCTCGGCAACAACTACGTGATGCTGTACTTCGGCTGGGAGGGCGTCGGTCTGGCGTCGTACCTGCTGATCTCCTTCTGGTACACCAAGCCGGCCGCGGCCACCGCCGGTAAGAAGGCGTTCCTGATGAACCGGGTCGGTGACGCCGGTCTGGCCATCGCCATCTTCATCATGTTCGCCACGCTGGGCACCACCCAGTACGACGAGGTCTTCAACGGCGTCGGCGCGCTGGCCGGTGGCACCGTGCTGGTGCTGGGCCTGCTCCTGCTGCTCGGGGCCGCCGGTAAGTCCGGTCAGTTCCCGCTCCAGGCGTGGTTGCCGGACGCGATGGAGGGCCCGACCCCGGTGTCGGCGCTCATCCACGCCGCGACGATGGTCACCGCGGGCGTCTACCTGATCGCCCGGTCCAACATCATCTTCTCGGCCAACACCACCCTGCAACTGGTGGTGGTGAGCGTCGGTGCGCTGACCCTGGTGATGGGCGCGATCATCGGTTGCGCCAAGGACGACATCAAGCGGGTGCTGGCCTGGTCGACGGTGAGCCAGATTGGCTACATGTTCCTCGGTGTCGGCCTGGGTGGCGCGGCGTACGCGCTGGCCATCGTGCACCTGCTGGCGCACGGCTTCTTCAAGGCCAACATGTTCCTCGGTGCCGGCTCGGTGATGCACGGCATGAAGGACCAGGTGGACATCCGCCGCTTCGGTGGCCTCTCCAAGTACATGAAGATCACCTGGTTGACCTTCGGTGCGGGCTGGCTGGCCATCATCGGCATGTTCCCGTTCTCCGGGTACTTCTCCAAGGAGCCGATCATCGCCGCCGCCTTCGAGCGGGAGGGCTGGACCGCCTGGCTGTTCGGTGGGGCCGCGGTGCTCGGTGCCGCGCTGACCGCCTTCTACATGACCCGGCTCTTCGTGCTCACCTTCCACGGGCCGAAGCGGTGGACCACGGACATCGAGCACCCGCACGAGTCCCCGCCGCTGATGACCATCCCGCTGATCCTGCTCGGCATCGGCTCCCTCGGCGCCGGTTGGCTGCTGGCCACCTCGGTGCCGGACTGGCTGACCGCCACCGCCGGGCTGAGCGCGGGCGAGGCGCACCACGACGCGGTGCTGCCGCACTGGGCGATCGTCGCGCTGTCGCTGGGCGTCACCGTGATCGGTGCCCTGCTGGGCTGGTTCCTGTTCCGGGGCGGTACGGCCATCGAGCCGCAGCCGGCCGGGGTGCTGGTCACCGCCGCTCGCAAGAACCTCTACACCGACACGGTCAACGAGGCGGTCTTCGAGAAGCCGGGCATCTTCCTCACCCGGGCGCTGGTCTACCTGGACAACCGGGGGATCGACGGTCTGGTCAACGGTCTGGCTGCCGGCGTCGGCGGCGGTTCGAGTCGCCTCCGGCGGATGCAGACCGGCTTCGTCCGGTCGTACGCCACCTCGATCCTGACCGGTGCGCTGCTGGTGGTGGCCGCCTTCCTGGCCGTCCAGGCGGGGTGGTTCGCGTGATCGACCTTCAGGGGTCGGGAAACCGCGCGGCTTTCCCGACACTCTCCCAGGCGGCCGTCGCCGGCGGACCGCGCTTCGACGACGGAGGTAAGGCCGCATAATGTCCGACTTCCCGTTCCTCTCGGTGCTCACCGTGGCGCCGCTGGTCGGCGCAGTGGTGGTCGCCCTCCTGCCGCGTAGCCGGCCGACCCTGGCCAAGCAGGTCGCGCTCGGCTGGTCACTGCTGGTGCTGGCGCTGTCGATCGCCATGTGGGTGACCTGGCAGGTCGACGGCCAGCGCTTCCAGTTCCGCGAGTCGTACCCGTGGATTCCCAACTGGGGCGTCAACTTCACCTTCGCCGCCGACGGCATCGCGCTTGTCATGCTGATGCTGATCGCGGTGCTGGTGCCGCTGGTGATCCTGGCCTCCTGGCACGACGCCGAATCCTCGAAGCGGTCGGTACCGGCCTACTTCGCGCTGCTGCTCGTCCTCGAATGCACGATGCTCGGTGTCTTCGCCGCCGCCGACGTCTTCCTGTTCTACGTGTTCTTCGAGGTCATGCTGGTGCCGATGTACTTCCTGATCGGCAGCTACGGCGGCCACCAGCGGCAGTACGCGGCGGTCAAGTTCTTCCTCTACTCCCTGGTCGGCGGTCTGTTCATGCTGGCCGCGGTGATCGGCCTCTGGGTGGTCGGCGGCAAGACCTTCGACTGGGTGGCGCTGTCCGAGGTGGACATCTCCACCGGCGCGGAGCGCTGGCTGTTCCTCGGCTTCTTCATCGCCTTCGCGATCAAGGCACCGTTCTTCCCGTTCCACACCTGGCTGCCGGACGCCGGTGGCGCGGCGCCGGCCGGTGCCGCCGCACTGCTCGTCGGCGTGCTGGACAAGGTGGGCACCTTCGGCATCCTGCGCTACTGCCTGCCGCTGTTCCCGGACGCGGCCCAGTGGTTCGCGCCCTGGGCGCTGGCCATCGCGGTGATCGGCATCATCTACGCCGCGCTGCTGGCGGTCGGGCAGAACGACCTGAAGCGACTGGTGTCGTACACCTCGATCGCGCACTTCGGCTTCATCGGCGTCGGCATCTTCGCCTTCACCACCCAGGCCGGTACGGGTGCGGTGCTCTACATGGTCAACCACGGGCTCGCCACCGGCCTGCTCTTCCTGGTGGTCGGCATGCTGGTCGCCCGCCGGGGCTCGGCCCTGATCAGCGACTTCGGTGGTGCCGGCAAGCTGGTTCCGGTGCTGGCCGGGGTGCTCTTCTTCGCCGGTCTCGCCTCGCTGGCGCTGCCCGGCACCGCGCCGTTCGTCTCCGAGTTCCTGGTGCTGATCGGCACGTTCACGGTGAACAAGCCGGTGGCGGTGATCGCCACGCTCGGCATCATCCTGGCCGCCGCGTACGTGCTCTGGATGGTGCAGCGCACCACGCAGGGCACGCTCAACCCGGCGCTGACCGAGATCGACGGGATGAAGCGGGACCTCAACCTTCGCGAGAAGTTCGTGGTCGCGCCGCTGATCGCGCTGATCGTGCTGCTCGGCTTCTACCCCAAGCCGGTCACGGACGTGATCAACCCCGCCATCCAGGCAACGATGGAGGACGTCGGCCGGACCGACCCGGCTCCGACCGTGCAGGAGGCCGCCCGGTGAGCGCGAGGAGTGAGCTTGCGAGCCCCGCAGTCGCGAACGGAAAGGCTGGTTCGGTGAGCGCGAGGAACGCAGCGCAGCGGAGTACCGCAGTCGCGAACGAAAGGCTGGTCTGGTGAACGAGTTTGAACTGCCGCCGATCGACTACGCGGCACTCGCGCCGATCCTGATCATGATGGGCGCGGCGGTGGTCGGGGTGCTGATCGAGGCGTTCGTGCCTCGGCGCCTGCGGCACCCCATCCAGCTGCCGCTGGCGCTGCTGGCGGTGCTCGCCGCGCTGACCATGGTGGTGTTCAACGCCGACAAGCGGCTGATCACCATCGGGGTGATCGCCATCGACGGGCCGACGCTGTTCCTCCAGGGCGGGATCCTGGTCCTGTCGGCGGTGGCGCTGCTGATGATCGGTGAGCGGTCGATCGAGCGCGGTGGCGCGTTCGTCGCCCAGGCCGCCATCACCGCCGACTCGCCGGACGACCGGCGGCAGGCGCAGCACGCCAGCGGTGCCGGCGAGGTGTACCCGCTTGTCACCTTCGCCATCGGCGGCATGCTGATCTTCGTCTCGGCGAACGACCTGCTGACCATGTTCATCGCGCTCGAGGTCTTCTCGCTGCCGCTCTACCTGCTCTGTGCGCTGGCTCGCCGCCGCCGCATCCTGAGCCAGGAAGCGGCGATGAAGTACTTCCTGCTCGGCGCGTACGCCTCGGCCTTCTTCCTGTTCGGTCTGGCGCTGCTGTACGGCTTCACCGCCGGCCTGGGCGACCGCCCGGCCGGGGTCGACTTCGCCACCATCCACGCGGCGGTGGCCAACTCGACGCAGAGCCCGGTGCTGCTCTTCGCCGGTATGGCGCTGGTGGCGATCGGTCTGCTGTTCAAGGCCGCTGCGGCACCGTTCCACGTCTGGACCCCGGACGTGTACCAGGGCGCGCCGACGCCGGTGACCGGCTTCATGGCGGCCTGCACGAAGGTGGCCGCGTTCGGTGCCCTGCTGCGGGTGTTCCACGTCGCCTTCGAGGGCGCGCGGTGGGACTTCACCCCGGTGCTCGGTGTGGTGGCGGTGCTCACCATGCTGGTCGGCGCGGTGTTCGCGGTGACCCAGACCGACATCAAGCGGCTGCTGGCGTACTCGTCCATCGCCAACGCCGGGTACCTGCTGGTGGGTGTGTTGGCGCCGGGCGCGAACGGGCTCTCCGGCACCATGTTCTACCTGGTCGCGTACGGCTTCGCGGTGTTGGCCGCGTTCGCGGTGGTGACCCTGGTCCGGGACGCCGACGGCGAGGCCACCCACCTGTCCCGCTGGGCCGGGCTGGGCCGGCGTTCCCCGCTGTACGCGTCGGTGTTCACCTTCATCCTGCTGGCCTTTGCCGGCATCCCGCTGACCAGCGGCTTCACCAGCAAGTTCGCGGTGTTCGGGCCGGCCCTGGAGGGTGGGCAGGTCTGGCTGGTGATCGCCGGTGTGCTGACCAGCATGGTGCTGGCCTTCCCGTACCTGCGGGTCGTGGTGATGATGTGGCTGTCCGAGCCGGGTGAGTCGACTCCGACGGTCACCGTGCCCGGTGGGCTGACCTCGGCGGCCCTGGTGATCGGCGTGATCGCCACCCTGGTGCTCGGCGTCGCGCCGGGCCCGCTGCTGGATCTGGCCTCCGGTGCCGCCGAGTTCGTGCGGTAGCTGCGGACCCTGCTGACGAGGGCCGGCCCACGACTGTGGGCCGGCCCTCGCCGCGTATCCCCGGTCCGGTGCAGGTAGAGGCCGTGTGGCATGGTGGAGCTGTGGCGATCAGGGGTGGCGAGGGTTCAGGTGTCACCGGCTCCGGTGCCCGCCGGAACCGGCTTGGCGCAGGTCAGTTCGGCGCGCTCGGCCTTCATCTCGCCGACTCTCGCACGGAGGAGTCCGTGCTGGGTCTGCTGGAGGCGGTAGAGGCGGAACTGCGGGACACCGTCGCCAGCGCCGACCCGTTCGTGACCGAGGCCGCCCGCCACCTGGCGGACGCCGGTGGGAAGCGGTTCCGGCCGCTGCTGGTGGCGCTTGGCGCGCAGTTCGGCGACCCGAGCCGGGCGGAGATCGTGTCGGCCGCCGTGGTGGTGGAGCTCACCCACCTCGCGACGCTCTACCACGACGACGTGATGGACGAGGCGCCGGTGCGCCGGGGTGCCCCGAGCGCCAACTCCCGCTGGACCAACTCGGTGGCGATCCTGGTCGGCGACTATCTCTTCGCGCGGGCCGCGGACGTCGCGGCCGAGCTGGGCCCCGAGGCGGTACGCCTCCAGGCACGCACCTTCGCCCGGCTGGTGCACGGTCAGATCGCCGAGACTGTCGGGCCTCGGGCCGATGACGACCCGGTGGCGCACTACCTGCGGGTGATCGCGGAGAAGACCGGTTCGTTGATCGCCACCAGCGCGCACTTCGGCGGCCTGTTCTCCGGGGCGACTCCGGAGCACGTGGCGGCGCTGGCCGGGTACGGCGAGACCATCGGGGTGGCGTTCCAGCTCTCGGACGACCTGCTCGACATCGCCAGCGAGTCCACGGAGTCGGGCAAGACGCCCGGCACCGACCTGCGGGAAGGGGTGCCGACGCTGCCGGTGCTGTACGCCCTGGCGGCGGACGACACCGACGCCGCCTCGGTGCGGCTGCGGGAAATCCTGGCCACCGGCGCGTTGACCGACGACGCGCTGCACGCCGAGGCGCTCGGCCTGCTCCGCGAGTCCGCGGCGCTCAAGCGCGCCCGGGAGACCGTCCGCAGCTACGCCGAGGACGCCCGCGCCCAACTGGCGCCGCTGCCGCAGATCCCGGCCCGGCGGGCCCTCGAATCGCTCTGCGACCACATCGCCGACCGCACCAGCTGACCCGCCGTCGATCCTCCGGCAGCTCTCAGGCCGGGCGGGTGGCCACCGGGTGGCGCTGGGCGGACAGCAGGCGGGTGGCGGTGAGCATCAGCGCGGCGGCGGCGAGCATGGCGACGGCTGCGGTGAGCCACATCGTCGGGTAGCCGGCTGCGGCGGCGAGCGGGCCTAGGGTCAACGGACCGAGGGCGCCGCCGGCGTACACCCCGGTCTGGGTGATCGAGGTGGCGGCCCCCGGCGCCTGCGGATGCAGCTGGACCACGGCGAAGTTCATCAGCCCGGGCCAGGACCAGCCCAGGGCGAAGCCGAGCAGTACGCCGACCATCAGCGGGGCTGTGCCGGCCATCGCGAGCAGGGCCAGCCCGACCGCCCCGACGACGAGCATGCCGGCGATGAGCGTGACGTGTCCGCCGGAGCGGCGGTCGGCCAGCCAGCCGAGACCGACCCGGGCCGTGATGCAGGCCGCGCTGCCGAGGGTCAGGGTCAGCCCGGCCAGCGCCGGTTCGAGTCCCCGGTCGACGGCGGCGTCCACCACGAAGGTGCCCAGCGCGCCCGCCGCCCCGGCGGCGAGCGTCGCGGCGATACCGACCACCACCAGCGGAAACGTCCCGCGCCCGGCGCCACGGACCGAGCGGCGGGCGGGTTGCGCCGGCTGCGCGGGTACGGCCGGCAGGGTGGCCAGCGCGGCAGCGGCGGCGGCCACGAACGCCCAACGCCAGCCGACGGTGAGGGCGAAGGTGGGCACCGCGGCCCCGGCCAGCAGGGTGGAGACCGGAATGGCGGCCTGTTTGATGCCGAACGACAGGCCCTGCCGCCGGGCCGGCACGTGCCGGGCGAGCAGCACGTTGCTGGACAGCTGGCCGAGCGCGTTCGCGGTGCCGGAGACCGCGAGCAGGGCGAGCAGCACCGGGTACGATCGGGCCAGCACCGCCACCGCGAGCAGGCAGGAGGCGGAGACGAGGATGCCGGCGCGGGCCACCACGGCACCGCCCCAACGCTCCACCAGAGCCCCGGACGGTACGGAGGCGAGCGCGCCCACCGCGAAGTAGACCGCGACGACCAGCCCGAGCCCGGCGGGTGAGAAGTGCAGGTCCTCCCGCATCTGCACGGCGAGGCCGCCGACCAGGAAGACCGGCAGGACGCAGGCGATGGTCACCACGACGGCCACCGCGCTGGCTCGGACCGGCCTGGTGGTGGCCGTGCTGTCGGGAAGAGGAGCGGTGTCGGGCACGATGATCAACCTATTCGAGCGTCGGCGCGGCGACACAAAGTGCAACCGAGATCACTTCACGTGTGCCGATTACCTGCGTCATCCATCCGATCAGGGATTTCGCCTCGGGCCGCTTTTTCATATGGTGTAAGTCCCTGGTGGCGGAGGTGGTTGTGCGTGACCCCCTGGCGGAGCCTTCGGACCTGATCCGGAGCGTGTCCCGCGCACTGCGAGTGCTCGAGTCGGTCGGTCGTGCCCCACGCGGGCTGACGGTGAAACAGATCGCCCGACGCTGCGAGCTGACCGTGGCCACCACGTACCACCTGGTGCGGACCCTCGCGTACGAGGGCTACGTGATCCGTCGGGAGGACGGGACGTACATCGTGGGCCTGGAGGTGGCCGACCGCTATCGCGAGCTGGTCGCCGCGTTCCGGGGGTCGCCGGCGGTCGGGGAGACACTGCGCCGGGTCGCGCTGGAGACCGGCTGGAGCCACTACCTCGGCCGGTTCGTCGGCGGGCAGGTGGCCATCACCGCCGTCGCTGAGGGCCACCGATCGCCCTATCTGGAGGATCTCGTGCCCGGGTTCGACGAGGGCGCGCACGCGACAGCTCTCGGCAAGGCCCTGCTTGCCACGCTCACCGCCGAACAACGCCACCGCTACCTGCGCGAGTACGGCATGCGGCCGTTCACCAGCACCACGTTGAGCACCCCGGAGGCGTTCGAGGCCGACCTGGCTGCCGGGGAGCGCCGTGGCATGCAACTGGAGCTGGGGCAGTTCCGCCAGGGGGTGGCCTGCGCGGCGGTGCTGATCAGCCCGGACAAGGACATGGAGCGCCGGACCGTGCTGGCCTGCGCGCTGCCGGCCAGCGAGATGATGACCTCCGCCCGGGTGGTCCGGACGAAGCTGCTCACCGCCGCCCGCGCGATCGCCGACAGCCTCGCCACCGACAACTGACCGCCGCAGTCCGACGGCCCCCGTCCTGGTGGGACGAGGGCCGTGGGAGCGGCCGGCGCGGATGCCGGGGCGGGGTCAGCTACCGACCGGTCCGCCGTCCAGCCGCCAGGTGACCACCACGCCCGGCTTGGCGTAGTCGCCGTCCGGCCAGGTGGAGGCCGGGTTGTCGACCGTGGCACCGGTGATCTCACCCGGGTGCTGCACGGCCACGAAGAGGGAGCGGTTGTCGCCGGTGACGAACGGACCGCAGGTCTCCGCGCCACGCGGCACGGTGAGGAACTGCTTCAGGTGGCCGCGTTCCGGGCCTTCCGTGGCGGTGGCGAAGAGGCCGTCGTTGCTGCCCAGCGCGTTGCCGTCGGTGGAGATCCAGAGGTTGCCGGTGGCATCGAAGGCCACGTTGTCCGGGCAGGAGATCGGGGAGACCCTGGTCTTGTCGTACCCGGCGAAGTAGGTCGACGGGTCCGCCGGGTCGCCGCAGACGATCGGCAGTGACCAGGTGAACGTCTCGGCGGTGTGATCCGTCCGGTCCTCCACCAGTTCCAGGATCTGGCCGTGCCGGTTGGCGGTACGCGGGTTGGCCTCGTCCGGCTTCGGGTTGCTGCCGACACCACGGTTGGTGTTGTTGGTCAGCGCCACGTACACCTTGCCGGTGTGCAGGCTCGGCTCGACGTCCTCCGGACGGTCCATCTTGGTCGCGCCGACCTTGTCCCCGGCGAGTCGGGTGAAGGTGAGCACCTCGGCGGCGCTCATGCCGTCCACGTACGACCGGTGGCCGCTGACCAGCTTGATCCAGCGGCCACCGCCGTTGAACGCGCCGTCGCTGGGCAGCGTGCCGGAGCCGTCGACCTCGGCGGCGCTGGTCTGGCCGAGCTGGGCGACGTAGAGGGTGCCCGACTCCAGCAGGGTCAGGTTGTGCCTGCGGGCGACCCAGGAGTCACCCGTCATGAACTTCTTGTCGGAGACGAACTTGTAGAGGTAGTCGAAGCGCTCGTCGTCGCCCATGTAGACGACCACGTGACCGCTGCGGGCCACGATGACGTTGGCGCCCTCGTGCTTGAACCGGCCCAGCGCGGTGTGCTTGCGGGGACGGCTCTCCGGGTCGTACGGGTCGATCTCCACGATCCAGCCGTGCCGGTTGGCCTCGTTGGGGTGCTTGGCCAGGTCGAAGCGGTCGGCGACGCGTTCCCACCGACGGCTGCCGCTGCGGTAGCGGGCGGTGGTGGTGATGCCGTAGCGGGCCAGCCGGGCCTTGTCGGCCTCCGGCGCGGCGTCACCGCCGACGAAGTACTGGTCGAAGTTCTCCTCGCCGGAGAGCACGGTGCCCCACGGGGTCACCCCACCTGCGCAGTTGTTCAGCGTGCCGACCACCCGGCGACCCTTCGGGTCGGCGGCGGTCTTCACCAGCGACGAGCCGGCGACCGGGCCGGTCAGTTCGAAGGTGCTGCTCAACGCGTCGACCCGCCGGTTGTACGGGCGACGGCCCGAACCGGCCACCCGCCACTGACCGGTGCCGGCGACCCGCTCGATCTCCACCACCGACATGCCGTGCGCCGCCATCGCCACCTTGACCTGCTCGACGGTGAGCGCCTCCTGGCTGGTGAAGCCGGGGAACATCAGTTCCTCGTTCGTGTACTCGTGGTTGACCACGAGCAGCGCCCGCTTGCCGCCCTTGTCCAGCGGCAGCACGCCGACGAAGTCGTTGTTGTAGCCGAACTGCCTGGCCTGCGCGGCGGCGGTCTGCCTGCGCAGGTCGAAGGCGGGGGCACCGGGCACCACCGGGTCGCCCCAGCGGATCAGCACCGCGTGGTCGTAGCCGTTGGGCACCACGAAGGTGTCCAGGGTGTTCGGGGGGATCGGCTTGAAGGTCAGCGCGCCGGTGCCGATGCCCTTGCCGCCGGTGGGGGTGGCCGGGGGCCGTGCCGGCGCGTTGGCTGCCGCCGAGGCAGCGGCGCGGGTGTCGGGCAGCGTACCGGTGAAGCCGAGCACCATCGCGCCGACCGCGCCGGCGCGGACGACACCGCGACGGGAGACCTCCGCGTGCACGAGATCACCGAAGTACGGGTTGTCGGAGGTGTTGGGTACGGGGTGGTCGCAGGCGTTGGCGCAGCGGTACAGACAGGTCATGGCGTCGCGGCTGCCGTGGCGGGTGGTGCCCAGTAGCGGCAGCGGCCGGGGACGGTCGCTCATGGGGGGAGCCTCCTGGGGTCGGTGCGCGCCGGCGCAACACACCGGCGCGTACCCGCCGGACGCTAGGGGCGCCCGGTGAGCGCGGGTCGGCCACCGTCTGAACCGGCGATGAAATCCGCGCCGGAGGGCAGGTTTGAGCTGGGGCTGAACTGTTGGGGGTGACCGCACGTATCAAACCTCGTAACGCCGAGCCCGCTCGCGGCGAGAGCGAGGAGAGGACCATCAGCGACCACGACGCGGATCTGCTGCGTGCCCTGCATGACGAACATGCCGACGCGCTGTACGCGCACGCGTTGCGCCTGGTCAACGGCGACCGGCAGCGCGCCGAGGACCTGGTGCAGGAGACGCTGCTCCGGGCCTGGCGCCACCCGGAGTCGCTCGACCCGCGACGCGGCTCGGTACGGGCCTGGCTGTTCACCACCGCGCGGAACCTGGCCATCGACGCCTGGCGACGCCGCTCCACCCGGGTCGGTGAGATCTACACCGACGAACTGCCCGAACCGCCCGAGGTCGTCGACGAGACGGAACGTGCCGTCGAGGCGTGGACGGTCGCCGAGGCGCTCAACCGGCTCAGCCCGTCGCACCGCGACGTGCTGGTCGAGTGCTTTTACCAGGGGCGCTCGGTCTCCGAGGCGGCGTCCCGGCTGGGCGTCCCGCCGGGGACGGTGAAATCCCGAACCCATTACGCGCTGCGGTCACTACGGTTGGTCCTTGCCGAGATGGGGGTGACTGGATGAGCCGCTGCGACTTCGCGTACGACGATGGCGCGTACGTGCTGGGTGCCCTGTCTCCCGCGGACCGTGCCGCCTACGAACGCCATCTGGTCGACTGCCCGGCCTGCCAGCAGTCCATCTCCGAGATCGCCGTGCTGCCCGGCCTGCTCGGCCGGCTGGATCCGACCAGCCTGGAGCAGTTCCTGCCGCCGCCGGAGAACCCCCGGGTGCCCGAGCTGCTCAGCGCCGCGCGGGAACGTCGCCGCCGCGAACGGCAGGCCAACCGGCTGCGGTACGCGGTGATCGGGCTGGCGGCTGCCGCGCTCGCCCTGGTCGTCGGCTTCGGTACGGCCACCATGCTGCCCGGGCAGGGACCGACCGCACCGCTGGCCCAGGTGCGGATGGTGCAGATGCGTCCGGTGGCGGGCACCGTGCCGCTGCACGCCGAGATCGGGCTCACCGGCACGAACTGGGGCACCGAGGTCACCATGACCTGCGGGTACGACGAGCGGTCCGGTTACGGCAAGGCGAACGCGTTCCGGTTGGTGGCGCATGCCGCCGACGGTTCGCAGGAGCAGATCGGCTCCTGGTTGGCCGCGCCCGGCGACGACCTGCGGATCAGTGGCGCGACCCGGTTCACCAACGCCGAACTGGTCCGGTTGGAACTGGTCCGGGCCGACGGCACCGTCGTGCTGGCCTATGACGTGCCCTAGTCGCCGCCCGCTTGAAGGCGACGGCAGCGGCTAGCACCGGCGCGAGTTGCGGTTGCAGCCGGATCAACCTCCACCGCGGTCCCTCGGGGCGATCCGTGTCGACCGCCCCGAGGGGGACGGTCATTCGGGAATGACGAACTGGCGGGTGCTGGTGGTGTTGTAGTTGACGCCGTTCTTCGTGGCGTGGTGGACGCAGTTGATCGTGATCGTGCGGAACTCCGGCGAGACGCCGGTCACCGGGATGGTCGGGGACCAGAAGTGCACGTCGACGAGGGCTCCGTTGTTCTCGGAGTCGTAGTCCGTGGTGGAGTAGCCGGTCAACGTGTTGGCGTAGCACCGGACGTTGATGTAGTCGGCGTCGACGCGGTTGTTGCTGGCGTTGGCGAACCGGGAGTATCCGCGAACCTTGACGCCGCCGGTCCGGTACGGCCAGTTGCCCTCGTGGCCGTACTTCTCCAGCTCGATGACTCCCTGCAAGGTGTAGGCCGGGGCAGGCGGGGTGCCGCCGCCACCGCCGCCACCGGGCGGAGGCAGTTCGATGCAGTCGTCGAGCTCCCAACACCTGGGGGGCAGTGCCTGTGCCGGAGCGGCTGCCATTGCGACAGCGCCCAAGCCCAACATCAGCGCGACAGCGGCTCGTATGGTGCGCAAATGCACTTTGTCTCCCATCAATGACACGGAAGGTTCATCGCTTTCCGTGATCTATTGATCGCGAAACGTACTTGGCTGGCCGGGGTGACGCAATCACCCCTTTAGATGTTGCCCGCACCCGGTCAGGGGGTGTTCAGCGTGCCTGTTGAAGGCCTTCGGGCGCCGCGACCGGCGGAGTCAGCGGGCGGCGGCGGGGGAGACGACGAGCGGGCGCTGACGGCGGGTACGTCGCGCCTGACGGAACCCGTCGGCAGTGAAGATGATCAGGGCGAGCCAGACCAGGGCGAAGCCGGCCAGGCGGGCCGGCGGCATCGGCTCGTGGAAGATCAGCACCCCGCAGCCGAGCTGGAGGATCGGGCCCACGTACTGGAGCATGCCCAGGGAGCTCAGCGGAAGCCGGTTGGCGGCCCCGGCGAAGAGCAGCAGCGGGATGGCGGTCAGCGCGCCGGCGAGGACCAGCAGCAGGGTGTGTGCCGTCGACACCTGCCCGAACGCGATGTCGCCGGTGGTCGCGATCCAGCCGAGGTAGCCGAGCGCTGGCAACGCCAGCACGGCCGACTCGACGAACAGACCCTCCGCGGCCGGCAGCCCGAGCTGCTTCTTGACCAGGCTGTACCCGCCGAAGGTGAGCGCCAGGATCAGCGCGATGTAGGGCAGTTGGCCGTAGTCGACGGTGAGCACGGCCACCGCGACCGTGCCGATGCCCAGCGCCCACCACTGGGCCGGGCGCAGCCGTTCCCGCAGCACCACCACGCCGAGCAGGACCACCACCAGCGGGTTGATGAAGTAGCCGAGGGCGGTCTCCACCACCCGGTCGGAGTTGACCCCGTAGATGTAGGTGAACCAGTTCACCCCGATCAGCACGGCGGCCACGGCGATCCCCGCCAGGGTGCGCGGGCGGCGCAGCAGGGCCCGCAGGAACCCGATGTTGCGCATCGCGAGGAGCAGCAGGGCGACGAACGCCACGGACCAGACCACCCGGTGGGCGAGGATCTCCAGCGGGCCGGCCGGACGCAGCAGCTTGAAGTAGAGGGGAAAGAACCCCCACATCAGGTAGGCGGCGAACCCGTAGAGATATCCGAGGCGGAGCGGCGTCACGGCATTACGGTAAGGGCCTAACCGGCCGACTGATCCTTGCCGGTGAGCGGGCTCACTGCCGGGTCGTGACGACGGTCCCACTCCATCCAGCGCTCGCCGTCGAGCGTGGTGAAGCCGAGCTTCTGATAGAGCCCGTGCGCGTCGTAGGTGGCCAGCAACATCCGGCGTACGCCCAGGGTGGCGAGGTGGTCGCGGGCCGCGCCCGCCAGCCAGGTGCCCAGGCCGCGACCTCGCTCGGTCCGGTCGACGTACACGTCACACAGGTAGCCGAAGGTGGTCCGATCGGTGATCACCCGGGCCACGGCGACCTGACGGCCGTCGACCGGCCGGTAGACGCCGTACCCGATCGAGCCGGCGAAGGCCCGGGCCACCGTCTCCTGGTCCCGCCCGATCGCCCAGTAGGCGTCCGTGCTGAGCCAGTGGTGCACCCGGTCCAGGTCCAGCCGGTCCGGATCGGTGCTGATCGTGTACCCGTCGTCGCGGGTCAGCGTGAACACCCCTGCGACGGTAGTCCGTAGGGCGGTCGGGTTCGGTAGCCAGATCCCGCAATCTGGTCTGCCCAGCGGGCAGGTGCCGCTCGTTCGGTGAGCGGCACCTGCCCGCTGGCGGCCGGTGTGTGGTGGGGGTCAGTCGCGGTCGAGGATGGCGCCGAGGATCCAGGTGACGACGCCGACGAAGAGCGCACCCAGGACGGCGGCCGGCCAGAAGCCGTCCACGTCGAAGGGCAGCCCGACCTGGTCGGCGATCCAGCCGGTCAGCAGGAAGAGCAGACCGTTGACCACCAGCGCGATCAGGCCGAGAGTCAGCAGGTAGAAGCCGCAGCCCACGGTCTTGATGATCGGCTGGAGGACCCCGTTCACCACGCCGAAGATGACCGCCACGAGGATCAGCGTCAGCACCGTTTCGCCGGTCGACGCGGTGTCCAGAGAGATGCCGGGAATGACCAGGGTGGCGAGCCAGAAGGCCACCGCCGTGGCGCCGACCCGGATCAGTAGACCTTTCAGAAAACCCATGGCGGGCATGGTGTCACGGCCGGGCGATGGGCGGTACCCGCTCAGGTGGCGGGCGTCGAGTCGCGGGACGGGCGACCGACCACCTGCGCCTCCAACGCGGTGCCGGCGAGCACCGCCCAGCGCAGGGCACGACGGTTCACCACGGCCACCATGTCGTGCCGGATCCGGGTCAGCCCGTCGGCGGAGTCACCGAGCCCCAGCGCGGCACCGGCGATCCCCGCCTCCGTACGACTCAACGGCTGGAGCACCGCCAGGTCGGACCGGCCGAGCGCGTCCGCGTCGGCGGGCGTCAACTCGTCCCGGACCAGCAGCGTGGTCTGCCAGGCCGCACCCGGCCGGGGACCGCCGGTGGGCGGCGGCGCGTCCAGGACCACCAGCACCGGAGACAGCGGCGTGCCCGGACCGGTCTCGACCTGCCGGCCGGGCGGGAGCAGCGGGATCGGCTCGCCCGGGGTGCCGACACCGCGTACGAACGGCTGCCAGAGCTGTGGGCGGGTGGTCTGGACGACGACGCGGCAGCCCAGTGCCATCGCCCGCATGGTCACCAGTTGGGCGGCCCGTACCCCGCCGACGATCATCACGCGGGTGCTCTCCGGCCGGAACAGTCGGACGGTGACCGGGCTGCCGTGCCGGTTCGCGCCCACCACCAGCCCGGCTGAGCCGTACGGCAGCTCCAGCCCCGCGCCCTCGCCGGTCGCGGCCGGGACCGGCAGGGCCAGCGGCAGGGTCTCGGCGAAGCCCGGCAGGTGCGCCCCGTCGAGTCGCTGCACCAGGCCACCGGCCGCCGTCACCAGCGCGCGCAGCGCCCGCGCGGCAGCGGACAACTCGGCGGGCGTCGACGCGCCGATCCGTACGGTCAGGCCGGTGGTCGCCGTCGCATCGGCGTGCAGCGACACCGTCACCGCGGTCGCCGGCAGCTGCAACAGCCGCGACACCAGCTGGCGTGCGGCCTCCGGGGCGGGCCACCGGCGGAGCCGGAACGTGGTCTGCAGCAGCCCACCGGACCGCACGGCCTGCCAGGACTCCCGGACGGGCCGCCCGTCACAATGAGCGAGCTCGGCGAAGACGCGCAGCGCCGCCGGCTCACCCAGCGGCCGTACCGTCAGCGGCCGGGCGCGTCGGACGATCCGGCGTACGGCGCTGGCGAGGGTGCTGCGTAACGCCTGCTCCGACCAGCCTTCGGCGCGCGTCACCCGGACCGCCAGCACCGCTCGTTCCCAACCTGCCACCCGGCCCTGAGTCAGCTGGCGGTACGAGGTGGCGGCGGGGCCGCCACCGGCTCCCGTCACCGGCGTCGCGGACAGCACGAGCTGGACGCGTACCGGCGGACCATCGCCCGGGTCGGCCGGCAGCAGCGAGGCGGGTGAGGGCAGCTGCTGCCCGCCGTCACCGAGCAGGTCGGCCCGGTCGCCGAGCTCCAGCAGCGCCACCACACCGCCGGGGTCGTCCAGCAGCACGGCCGATGACCCGGCCAGCTCGACCGGATGGCGAACGGTGTCCGGCGCCACCAGGTCGAGCAGCGCCGCCGGACCGCCGTCCTCGGTGACCGTGCGTCGGCGGGTGGCATAGCCCAGACCGATGCTCAACCACTCGTACAGCCACCGCCGGCGGACCCGGCACCAGGCGAGGAACAGCAACGCCCCGGCCAGCGCGGCGGCGGCCAGCATCGCGGGCAGGCCCCGGCCCAGGGCCGCGACGGGTGCCGCCAGCGCCACCTGGGTGGCGACGATCTGTCCGGCTCGGGGCCGGTGATCTCGCCAGCGGTCGGGCCCGGTCGACACGGTCGCGGGCGTGACCCGCTGCCCGGTCGTGGGTGATCCGCCGGGCGGTGGGTGCCCGAGCGCGGCCGGGACGCCCGTCATCGCCACCGCACCCTCCTCGGCCGGTCACCCGCCGCGACCTGACTGCCGCCCATCGTAGTGAGCTGGGTGGATCCGCGTTGTCCACAGGGGAACGGGACGGGGTAGCACAACAGCGACGGTGCCGCTACCGTCAGCGACGAGACTTCAGTGGTCCGATCTCACGGCACACAGCCCCTCCGGTGCCCGTGGGTGTGCGTTTGCCGGGCCAGTCACGAGCCAGCAGACAAAGGAGACGTCGGGGTGTCCCAGACCCAGGCACAGGCCGCGGTGATGCAGCAGACCGCGGCGAAGTTCGAGCAGGCGGACCAGTCGTTGCAGTCGATGCTCAGCGGGCTGCTGACTCAGCTGGAGGTTCTTCAGCAGGCCTGGCGCGGAGCCGGCGGCCGCTCGTTCGAGCAGGTCAAACAGCAGTGGTCGCAGGATCAGGCGGCCCTGCAGCGGGCGCTGCGCGAGACCGCAGGGGCGATCCGCACCGCCGGCGTGCACTACGACGCGTCGGACGCCGAGGCGGCCAGTCGGGTGTCCGCCACCAACCGCGGCGGCATCCAGCTGCCGCTCTAGACCACCTTCAGGGGGAATCCGATGGAGCACGGTGTGCTGGTCGTCAACTTCGCCGCGCTGCAACAGGCCAGCGCGGACATCCAGCGAGCGTTGAACACGCTCGACTCGCAGCTGGGGCAGCTGGAACGCGACGCCGCCCCGCTGGTGGCCAGCTGGTCCGGTGAGGCCCAGCAGGCGTACGAGCAGCGGCAGGCCCGGTGGCGCAACGCCTCGCAGGACCTCCAGGCGATGTTGCGTGACATCAAGCTCGCGGTGGACGAGTCCGCGACCGACTACCTCGACACCGAGAAGAAGAACGTCGGCCTGTTCCGGTGACCGCAATGGCGACGCCGCCCGGAGTTCGGGCGGCGTCGCCTTGTATGTGCCGTTGTCCTTCAGCCGAGCGTTACCCCTCAACCCGGCAGGCGTTGTTGCTCAGCTCGGGCGGGCGCCTTTGCTCAGCTCGGGCGGGCGTTTGTGCTCAGCTCGGGTGGGCGTCTTTTGCTCAGTTCGGGTCGGCGGGACGCCAGCGACGGCGGGCACCTCGGGGCACGACCAGGGCTACCAGCACGATGCCGACCACCACCACTCCACCGACGGTGGCCAGCAGGACCGCCCGCTGCCGTGCGTCCGCCCGCCGGTTCTGCTGGGCGACCAGCGCCGGGTCGGGGCGGTCGTCGGCCAGGGCGATGACCGGGGCGGAGCGGGCCACCGCGCCGCCGGTGGTCTCGGTGATGGCCCGATACGGATTCAACACACCCGCGCCGTACCCGTTGCCGGGTGCCGGGTCGGCGGTGGACTTCAGCCGCCCGGCCACCTCCTCGGCGCTCAACTCGGGGTGGTACTCGCGCAGCAGGGCCGCCGTGGCGGCCACGAACGGCGTGGCATAGCTGGTCCCTTCGGCCCGATGATGGCCCTGCCCGGGAGCGGCCATCAGCACGTCCGACCCGGGAGCCACCAGATCCACATAGGAGCCGACCTGCGAGAAGTCGGCCCGTACGCCGTCCGCGCCGATCGCGCCGACGCCGAGCACCCCCTCGTACGCGGCGGGGTACGGGCGCGGATCACCGTTGCCGTGCAGGTTGCCCACGGCGGCGACCACGACCACGTCCCGCGCGAGCGCGTAGCCGACCGCGTCGCGTACCGCCGTGTGGTCGGCGTACAGGACGACGGAGAGGTTCACCACGTCGGCGTTGTTGTCGACCGCCCAGCGGATGGCGCGGGCGAAGTCGTCCGGGGCGACCGTGCGACCGGTGCCCTGACCGTCCACGACCTGCTGCTCGCTGACCCGTACCGGCAGGATCCGGGCAGCGGGTGCCAGTCCGCGCAGGCCACTGCCGTCGTGGGGTACGGCGGCGATGATGCTCGCCACCCCGGTGCCGTGGCCGACGCAGTCCCGCGTGCCGTCGCCGCCGGGATCGAGCAGGTCAGTGCCGCCGAGTACGCGGCCGGCGAGCTGTGGGTGACGGCGGTCCACCCCCGAGTCGACCACCGCCACGGTCACCCCGGCCCCGGTCGCCAACGGGTGCAGCCGCTCCGGCGCGTACCGCTGCTGTGGCCAGGGAACCGCGGACACCGACCTGGCCAGCGCGGGTGGGGTCGCGCAGTTCGGCGCCATGCCCGCCGCGACGGGTGCCGCGAGCGCCACCGTGACCGCTGTCGGGTCCGTCACCACGGCAGGTGCGGCGGTCACGGAAGCGGCCAGCAGAGCGGCCGCCAGACCCGGGAAGAAGGGACGCGGACCGTACCGGGACATCGACAGCCTCCGTATCGTGTCGACACCGGAACGGGATGTTAGCGCGTCGGGCGAGACCGGACCGGATCCCGGCCAGCCTTGTCATTGTGATCTTGATGTGACCTTGTAGGTTGTAACCGACACCTATGGCCTGGGCCCGGGAGGAGGGGGTGGCCGTGACCGACTGGGAGCCGGCCACCGAGGCGGAAGCCGCACTGCGAGACGCGCTACGCAGCAGTGACCAGCAGCTTTACTTCCGCATCCTGTCCAGCATCGAGCTGCTCCTGCCGATTGCCGCGTCGGCCGTCGCCGGGTCCGCGCCGGTGGGCTGGGGCACCTGGACCACCGGCGGCCGTACCCACGTGCTGGCGTTCACCTCCGTCGAGGCGATGCGGGCGTGTCTGGGCGAGCACGGCGGGGCCGCCCGACGCACCGGCTACGCCGAGTTGGCCACCGGCTGGCCCAACCACGAGTGGTGGCTGGCCGTGAATCCCGGGCTGCCGATCGAGGGCTACCTGCCCGCCTGGTACGTCGCCCAACTGTCCCGTGGTGACGTCCGGCTGCCCGGCCGTACCGTCGGTGCCCGAGCCAGGCTGGAGCGGGTCGAGGCGCTGAGCCGCCTCCGCGAATCCGACCCGGGCGCGGCGACTCCGCCCGCGGCCGTCGCACCGCCACCCCCGGCCCCACCCCGCCCACCGATGCCCTCCCGGGGCGTCCCCACACCGTTCCAACTCCCGGAGGTTCCCGTCGCCGCACCGGGCACGGGACCCGGGGCAACCGGCCAACCGGCCGGCGGCCAGGCGGCGGGCTATCCGGGCAGCGGCCACGTCGGGCCGCCCGGCGCAGAACAATGGCCCGGGTACGCCGGCAACCGGCCACGCTCGCTGGGCACCGAGCGCTCGGGTCTCGGCGATGGCGCGCGTACGGATTTCGCCGCCGGCGCGCGGCCGGATGGCACCCTGCCGCCACGCCAGCCCATGCCGGCGCGCGGGGAGGCGCCCAGCCGGCCGGTCGTCGCGGAGCCGCCCGCAGCTTCGACCAACGGTCAGCCCGCAGACGCCGGCACCGACCAGACGACCCGGCGGTCCTTCTTCGAGCCGGCGTCCAGCCGAGCGGCGTCCCGAAGCGAGCGGGCCACCCCGCCCTCCCGATTCGCCCGCAGCGGGCAGCCGTTTCCTCGCCGGGGCGCGGCCCCCGAGCCGGCGACCGACGGCAACACCCGAGCCTTCGACTTCAGCCAGGACGCCCAGGCGGGCGGCGTGCCCCGGCCCGAGGCGAACGGGGAGGCGACGCAGCCCCTGCGGCCGTCCGCCGGCCTGTCGCAGGATCCGACCCAGCGTCTGCGGTTCACCCCGCCGGCCGACCTGACCGGCTCGCCACAGGGCGCTTCGACCGCCGCGGACGCCACCCAGGCACTGCCGCGCCGGCAGTCGACGGAACTTGACGAGGGGACGTCCCCGTCGGCGGCGGAACCGGTTTCCAGTCCGCCGGCACCGCGGCGCGGGTTCACGCCGATCGTCATCGAGGGCACCATCATCGAGGCCCGCGACCTGACGACGCCGGAGCCCGACGTCGACCGAGACGCTTCGCCCTACGCCTCAGCAGCCGGAACCACGGCGACCGGTACGCCTGCGGCTCCTCCCGCCGACACCGAGCGGACAGCACCGATCTTCCCGCCGCGAGCCGAGCCGACGACGACGCTGTTCCCTGCGCAGTCGGAGCGGACCGTGTCGCTGTCTCCGGGTCAGGCAGAGCCAACGACGGTGTTCCCGGCGCAGGCCGAGTCAACGACGCTGTTCCCGGCTCAGGCCGAGCAGACGGTGTCGTTGTCCCCGGGCCAGGCGGAGCCGACGACGCTGTTCCCGGCGCAGGCGGAGCAGACGGTGTCGCTGTCGCCGGAGCAGGCGGAGCCGACGACGGTGTTCCCGGCTCAGGCCGAGCAGACGGCGGCTCTGTCCCCAGAGCAGGCCGAGTCGACGACGCTGTCCCCGGCGCAGGCGGAGCAGACGGTGTCGCTGTCGCCGGAGCAGGCGGAGCCGACGACGGTGTTCCCAGCGCAGGCCGAGCCGACGACGACGCTGTTCCCGGCGCAGGCCGATCAGACGGTGTCGCTGTCTCCGGATCAGGCGGGGCCGACGACGCTGTTCCCCGCACAGGCCGAGCCGACGACCACGCTGTTCCCGGCGCAGGCGGAGCAGACAGCGGCGGTTCCGACGGTGGCGGATGAGGTGACCGCCCCGGTTCCCGCGCCCGCGCCGGAGTCGGCGATCCACTCCGAGACGGTGCAGCCGTCGGCGACCGGGTCCTCGCTGTTCGACCCGTCACCGTCGCGCCCGGCCGCCGCCGATTCGAGCGCCGCCGACCCGGGCTTCGAGGACGCTGCGGCGACGACGCAGCGGATGGCCACCCCCGATGCGGCCGTGTCGTCGTCACCTGTCGATCCCGCCCCGGAGCCGACCGCACCGACGGCGGCCGGGTTCGAGCCCGCCAACGAGGTGGAGGAGAACCTGCTCGCCGCTGCGGGGGCCGCGAACACCGACACGTTCCTGTCGACGCTGCTGCTGGCGTGGGTCCTCATGCCGGTCGCCGCCGACTCCGCCCCCGGCAGCCGCCCCGGCGATCCGGGGTACGTCTGGCCGACGGTGGACCTGGACGATCAGACGTTCGTGGTGGTCTACACCTCGGCGCAGCGACTCGCCGACCACGCCGATCCGACAGCCAAGACGATCAAGGTCCGCTTCGTCCAGCTGATCCGCTCCTGGCCCGACCTGTCGTGGTCGTTCGCGGTCAACCCCGGCACCCCGGTCGGCGCGAAGCTGCCCGGCGAGCAGATCGTCGGGCTGGCCAACTGGGCAGCGGAGCTGGGGCTCGGCGACGAGAACGAGCCGGAACCGAGCGTCGACAAACCCGCGTCGACCAGCAGCCCACAGAAGACGACGTCCGCGGCCGACCCGACCCGCCCGATCGTGATGCAGAAGGCGATCGCACCCAGTCAACTGGGCTACTATCTGGAACGCGGCTACGACCGGGTCTCCGGCTTCGTGCACCGGGCCACCGAACTGGCCCACCTCACCACGCCGGCACAGCTCTACCGCGCGCTCGGACTCAACCATCCGGAGTCGCCGTTCGCGCCGGACGCCGAGGAGATCTACGTGTTGCGGTGGCCGGCGCACCGGCCGAGCCTCTACCGCATTCCCTACGGTGGGCAGAACGAAGCCGCGATGCGGGCGATGGAAGGCTGGGTCATCGAACGCGCCCCGTTCCGGGGCAACGGCTTCGCGCCGGGGGAGAGCAGTGAGGTGCTTGCCGAGTTCAAGGTGGACAGCGTCCGGCTGCCACACGGCGCACAACTGCTCCGTCTCGGTGCGGACGGCACCGAGCGGCTGGTCGCCGTCTTCGACGCCGACACGCTCGGCTGGCGTGAGGTCGGTGAGCAGTGACCCGCGACGGTTACGTGGCCCGCTGGCGCGGCCGGGAGTACCAGGCCAGCCCGGACGGCGGCGACGTGCGGCTCTACCAGGCGGAGCCGGGCGACGGCTTCGTCGAGGTGCGGCCCGGCCGGCATGTCCGGGTGGTGCCGGTCGCCGAGGTCGAGGAACTGGCGTACGTGCGTACCACGTGCACCTGGAAGGGGCAGCCGTTCATCGTGCTCGGTGAGCACGATGGTTGGCTGCGGGTCGAGTACACGGGTGGGCGCTGGCCGGTGGCTCAGGCGATGCGGCTGGAGGCCTTCGACTTCGGCGTCTATCAGGGATGGGCGCCCGTCGGAGAGGTCACCGACCTGCGTGAGCAGCGGGTCTGATCACGACTTCGCCCAGCGCAGGATCTCGCCCAGCACCAGCTCGGTGGCCTCCAGGTGCGGGAAGTGGCCGACCTGGTCCAGCAGTCGCCACTCGTACGGTCCGCTGACGTAACGGCCCGAACCCTGGGCGGTACGCGGCAACGAGGCCACATCCAGCGCGCCGTGCAGGTGCAGGGTCGGTGCGACAAGCGGTCGTTGCATCAGCTTGACGAACCGGTAGCCGTGCAGCCGCAGCACCGACCGGAACGCCCAGCGATAGCCCTCCAGCGCGCAGAACGCCGCCTGCGGGATCCGCATTGCCTGCCGGTAGCGCCGCGCGTAGTCGGCGAAGTCCGGGCCGGCGACCCAGCGGGGCCCACCCCAGCGGCGCAGGATCTCCTCCACCGCCCGGCCCTCGTCGCGGGTGAGGACATGTTCGTAGCGGGGCAGCTGGAACTTCAGCGTGGGGGTGGAGGCGGCGAACTGCCCCCGAGGGTCGGCGAAGATGGCCGCCCGTAGCCGCAGCGGGTGTGGCGCACCGAGCACCACCAGCCGGCGTACCAGCGTGGGGTGGAACGACGCCACGGTCCAGGCGACCATGCCGCCGGCGCCGGTGCCGACCACTGTCGCCGAGCGTTCACCCAGCGCCCGGATCATCCCGGCGACGTCGGCGGCGAGAGTGTATCCGTCGTACCCCCGGGGTGGTTTGTCGCTGGCGCCGTAGCCGCGCAGGTCGACGGCGACCGCGCGGAAACCGGCGTCGGCGATCTCGGGGAGCATCCGGTGCCAGGCCCACCAGTGCTCGGGGAAGCCGTGCAGGAAGAGCACCATCGGCCCGGTGCCCGCCTCGACGACGTGGAACCGGCTGCCGTTCGCGCCGACGAACCGGTGCGTCCACGGCCCTTCGGTGAGGACGCAGGATTCGTCGACGGCATCGCCGCGCTGCTCGGTCATGACGACAGCCTATGACCCCGCCGCCGGTGGCCCGGTCCGGCGGCGTCGGCGATGTGAGGTGGGCCGAGGAACGCCGGGACAGGGCGATGCCCCGGGCAGGTCACCTGCCCGGGGCATCGTGGTGTCGCGTCGGTGGTTCAGGAGAAGCGGACCTTGGTGTTGAGGCCCTTCTGCTCCAGCACCTGGATCTTGGTGCCGGTGGCCGGGAGCTTCACACCGTGGTTCGGCAACTCGGGGAACCAATACTGCTTGGTGTCGTCGAACAGCGGCTGCGCCGCCTGACCGCGGATGTACTGCGGCTGGCTGTTGAGGTGCAGCGTGAACGAGTCCGCCTTCTTCAGGCTGAACGGCGCGTCGTAGACCTGGATCCGGGCCCGCCACGGCTGGCCGGTCAGGTTGTAGATCGGCCGGGGTCGGGAGTCGATGATCAGGTTCCGGCCCTCACCCGGGTGCGCGAACGTGTCGTTGTCCGCCCACCGGGTGTTCCAGTACGAGATCAGCAGACCCTCCTGGTACGCGTAGTGGTCCACGTAGTCCGGCTTGGTGTTGGTGTACCCGAAGAAGTACGGGCCGGTCTTGAGGTACTTGTCGTACGAGATGTACTGCCGCGTGCCCGCGATGTAGTAGTTCGCGAACTTGCGGGTGTAGCTCTCCTCGACCACCTCGAAACCGCCGGCCAGCGTCCAACCGGCCCCACCGTCCTCGGCGCCGTCGGTGAAGACGGTCGTGCCGTCGGCGGTCAGCGTGACCGCGTCGCCGAAGAAGCCGCCCTCGGAGACCGCACCGTCGGTCTGGTACCGCAGCCGGAAGCCGACCTGGTTGCCGACGACCCCGTCCAGCGGGATCGTGACGTCCACCCACTCGTCGTCGGAGCTGCCGTCCAGCGCGAAGCGGCCGGGGGAGATCTCCTTGAGCGGCTGGCCGTCGGCGGTGCCGGGCTGCGGCGTCCAGGTCTGACCACCGTCGATCGAGGTCTCGAAGAACAGGTAGTCGTACTCCGCCTCGATGCTGTAGCGGCCCTTCATGGACAACGTCGCCGACGACTTCCCGGTCAGGTCGAACGTCCGGGTCATGGTGCTGTTCAGGTCGTCCGCGTTGCCGGAGAAGAACTGCTTGCTGCCCTCGAACGGCGCGCCGTTGTCGAAGGTGTACTCCCGCTCGGGCAGCACCACCACGGCGGCCTGGGCCTCCTTGGTGTTGTACTCCTGCGGGCCGAGCACCAGGGTGCGCTTCTGGCCGGCGACGATCACCTCGTAGTCGAGCCAGCCGAGCTGGAGCTTGTTCCAGGCGCCCAGGTCACCGCCGCGCTCACCGATGCCACCGTCGTTCTTGGCACCGAGGCGGCTCTGCGCCATCAACGTCCAGTGCTCGTTGTTGTTGTCGCCGCCGCTGATGACGTTGTAGTCGTCCGGCAGGCCCAGGTCGTGGGCGTACTCGTGGTAGAAGACGCTGCGACCGCCGTTCTCCGGCTGGATCGTGTAGTCGCCGATCCAGATGCCGGTGTCGCCGATCTGGGTGCCGCCGGCCGGGAAGTTCGGCGGGCCGGTACGTCCCTGGTCAGAGGCGTACGCGTACCAGCGGTGGCTCCAGATGGCGTCCTCGCCGTAGATCGGGTCACCGTCGGCCATGTCGCCACCGGCGTGCACGATCTGGAAGTGGTCGATGTAGCCGTCGGGCTCGTTGAAGTCGCCGTCACCGTCGTGGTCGTAACGGTCCCACTGGTCCATGGCCCGGACGTCGGCGGCGATCTGCGCGTCGGTGCGACCGGCGGCCTTCTGGTCGGCCACCCACTGGTTGGCGGCGTCCCGCACCAGGGCCCAGACGTTGGAGCAGACGATCGAGTCGCACGGGTAGCCGTTGGAGCGGCCGTACCGGGCCTGGTTGTAGTTGACCTTGACCCAGTTGCTGACCACGCCGTCGACGCTGTATCGACCCGAGGACTGCGCCTCGTAGTACTGCTTCACAGACTCGTCGCCCGGGGCGGTGCCGAAGTAGAGCTTCCGGTAGTGGTCGGCGTCGTAGTCCGGCTGCCAGACGGTCGAGTTGTCGACCCGCCGGTCCGGCTGCGGGATCTCGTTGTGCATCGGCCCGTCGAACCGGATCGGACCCGGAACGTCGGGGTCGGTGTCCTGATCGGGGTAGTTCGGGTGCCGCTCGTTACCGAACTCGGCCAGGATGACGAAGATCTGGTCGGTCTTCTCCCGGGAGAGCTCGACGTACTGCTTCTCGGTCGGGCCCTTGCCGCCCTTGGGGGTCTTGGCGTTACGGCCGGCCTTGCCACCACGGACGGCCCGGTCGCCGACCTTGGCCACCGTGCTGCCGTTGATCCGCTCCGTTTTGACCCGGCCCGAGAGCACCTCGCTCAGGCCTTCCTGACGCAGTGCGCGACGCTTCTCTTCCAGCGGGTTCGGCAGGTCGTGTTCGGCGTGGGCGGGCTCGGCGATCGACGGCGCGGCCGTCGGCGGCTCCGCGATCGGCGCGGCGGCGGCCGAAGCTCCGACCGTCAGCCCTGTCGCCGTCATCGAAAGCCCGAGCAGACCCACTGCGACTTTCCGCACGTGGTACCTCCGGATTGAGGGAACCGGCCCATCGGGGGTTGCAAGCCGGTGAGATCGGCCCCGACGGATATGGGGCCACTGGTGAACTTAGGCACTAGTGGGGCCCCTGGGAAGGGGTAGCCATCGATTTTATGGCAGTGAATTGCCTACAGGTCTTTTCACTGTCACAACCCGTGCCGGCGGCCACCTGCCATCCCCGCAGGTCCGGAGACACATCGACGGGTGGCGGTCCGCGTCGGACCACCACCCGTCGAGAGGTACGCCTGCCTGTCAGTCCTCGTCCGACTTGCCGCCACCCATGCCGGAGGCGATCAACTCCATCACCGAGGAGTCCTGCAACGTGGTCACGTCACCGAGCGACCGGTTCTCCGCCACGTCCCGCAGCAGCCGACGCATGATCTTGCCCGACCGGGTCTTCGGCAACTCCGGCACCAGCATGATCTGCCGGGGCTTGGCGATCGGCCCCAGCGTCTTCGCCACGTGGTTACGCAGGTCGGCGATGAGCTGCTCACCCGCCTCACCGGAGATGTCGGTGCTACCGCGCGGGATGGCGAACGCGACGATCGCCTGACCGGTGGTCGGATCGGTGGCACCCACCACCGCCGCCTCGGCCACCGACGGGTGCGAGACCAGCGCCGACTCGACCTCGGTGGTGGAGATGTTGTGCCCCGACACGAGCATCACGTCGTCCACCCGGCCGAGCAGCCAGACGTGCCCGTCGTCGTCCTTCTTCGCCCCGTCACCGGCGAAGTAGATCCACTCGTCGCCACCGGTGCCGCTCGCGCCCGCACCGAACCGCGACCAGTACGTCTCGATGAACCGGTTGTCGTCACCCCAGATGGTGCGCAGCATCGACGGCCACGGCTCCCGCAGCACCAGGTAGCCGCCACCACCGTTGGGCACCGACTGGCCCTGGTCGTCGACCACGTCGGCGCTGATGCCCGGCAGCGGGGTCATCGCCGAACCCGGCTTGGCGGCGGTCACCCCCGGCAGCGGCGAGATCATGATGCTGCCCGTCTCGGTCTGCCACCAGGTGTCCACGATCGGCAGCTCGCCCCGCCCGACGTGCTGCCTGTACCACATCCACGCCTCGGGGTTGATCGGCTCACCGACGCTGCCGAGCAGCCGGAGCGTGGAGAGGCTGTACTCGGCGGGGATGTCGTCGCCCCACTTCATCATGGTGCGGATCAGCGTCGGCGCGGTGTAGAGGATGGTCACCCCGTACCGGTCGACGATCTCCCAGAACCGGCCCTTGTGCGGGGTGTCCGGGGTGCCCTCGTACATCACCTGGGTCGCGCCGTTGGAGAGCGGACCGTACACGATGTAGGAGTGGCCGGTCACCCAGCCGATGTCCGCGGTGCACCAGTAGACGTCGGTCTCCGGCTTCAGATCGAAAACCGCGTGCGAGGTGTACGACGTCTGGGTCAGGTAGCCACCGGTGGTGTGCAGGATGCCCTTCGGGCGGGCCGTCGTGCCGCTGGTGTAGAGGATGAACAGCGGGTGCTCGGCGTCGAACGCCTCGGCGGTGTGCTCGGTCGACGCCTGCTCCACCGTCTCGTGCCACCAGTGGTCCCGCTGCGACCAGTCGACCGACTCGCCGGTCCGGCGGACCACCAGCACGTGCTCCACCGACGGGCAGTTCGCCACCGCCTCGTCGACGGTCGGCTTGAGCGCGGACGGCTTGCCCCGCCGGTAGCCGCCGTCGGCGGTGATGACGACCTTGGCGGAGGCGTCCTGGATCCGGTTGGTCAGCGACTCGGCGGAGAACCCGCCGAACACCACGCTGTGCGTGGCACCGATCCGGGCGCAGGCGAGCATCGCGACCGCCGCCTCCGGGACCATCGGCATGTAGATCGCCACCCGGTCACCGGCGACCACCCCGAGGTCGGTGAGCGCGTTCGCCGCCTGGCAGGTCATCCGGTGCAGGTCGGCGTAGGTGATGGTGCGGGTGTCGCCCGGCTCGCCCTCCCAGTGGATGGCCACCTTGTCGCCCCGACCGGCCTCGACATGCCGGTCGAGACAGTTGTACGCCACGTTCAGTTGCCCGCCGACGAACCACTTGGCGAACGGCGGATTCGACCAGTCCAGCACCTGGTCCCACGGCCGCGCCCAGGCCAGCCGCCCCGCCTGGCGCTCCCAGAAGGCCAGCCGGTCGGCCTCGGCCTCGGCGTACGCCTCAGCGGTGACGTTGGCGTCGGCGGCGAGTTCCGCCGGCGGCGGGAACTGGCGCGTCTCGTTCAGCAGATTGGCCAACGCCTCACTCATGCCAGCACTCCGCTTCGCTCCGTGCTGTCATGAGGCACCGGGACGCTGCATTGATGATCCACTCGCTGCCGCTCGCTCATGCGGTGCTCCTCGTCGTCGGGGTGACCTGCGCCTCTCCGGGGCAGGTTAGCCGGGGCTGCCGACCATGGCGACGGAACCCACCCGCCTGCGTCGCCCAATGGACCCTCCCGCGCGCCGAGGTGCACAACGCTCTCGATGAACGCCGCCGGCCGTCCCGGCGGCGGGTGCCGGAGACAGGCGTCCGGCGTCGTCGGGGCGCGGCGAGCGGTCGGTTCCGGCGCGGTGAGCGGGTGGTGCCCGTCGCGTTGCCGGTGACTGGGGCACGGGCCGACCAGCGGGCTCGATAGCGTGACGAGGTGACGACCGACCCGCTCGCACCGCTGCTCGCGCTCGCCGACGTCGCCGACGCCGTCGAGCAGGCCCGGATCCGCTTCGACACCGCGCTCGGTCACCGGGCGCTGCGCCGGCACGGCGGTCAGGTCGCCGCCGAAGTGAGCCTGCGATCCGCGGTCGCCAGCGCCGCCCTGGAGGGCCGGGTCCACGAACGCGAGGCGGTCCGGGCCGGAACGGTGACCGACCCGGTGCTGCAAGGTGCGCTGCGTGTCGCCGGGGCACTTCCCGGGCTCAGCGACCGCTGGCCCAGAGCACCCCGGCAGGTACTGGCGAAACTGCACGTGCTCGCCAGCCGGGACGTGGTCGGCGCGGCCGAACTGGGCCGCCCGGTCGAGGACCCGGTGGTCTCCGCCCGGCTGGACGCCCTGGTCGGGCTCGTCGCCGGTGGCACGAAGGTCCCACCACTGGTGCTGGCCGCCGTCGTACACGGAGAACTGCTCAACCTGCGTCCGTTCGCCGGCCCGTCCGGCGTGGTGGCCCGCGGCGCCGCCCGTCTGGTGCTGCTCTCCACCGGATTCGACCCGCGTGGCCTGCTCGCGATCGACGTCGGCCACCGCGAGCGCGAACCGGAGTACGTCGGCGCGGCCGGTGCCTTCGCCACCGGTACCCCCGACGGGCTACGGTCCTGGCTGCGGCACTACATGGCCGCAGTCGAGGTGGGCGCCGACCAGTTGACCGAGATCGGCGACGAGGTCCTGGCCGCGAGCTGAACCCGGTAGTGGGGCCGGCGCGGCGGGCCGGACTGCTGGCGCCGGCGGCCTGGGCCGGTCTGTTGGCGCGGGCGGACTGGTGGCGTGGGCGGTCTGGTGGCGTGGGCCGGAGTGCTGGCGTGGGCCGGTCTGGTGGCGTGGGCCGGGCGACGGGTCAGGCCGGGCGACGGGTCAGGCCGGGGTGGTCGAGGCGCGGGTGCGCCGGTGGCGGCCGTACCAGGCGATACCGATCGCCACCCCGACACCCACCCCGATCGCGGCCGCGGCCACCGGCACCGCCGGCCGCTCCCGCAGCCGGCGACCCAGCGGAATCGGGTGCCGGAACTCCAGCACCGGCCAGGCGTTCTCGACGGCCAGCCTGCGCAACTGCCGATCCGGATTGACCACGGTCGGGTGGCCCACACACTCCAACAACGGCCGATCACTGTACGAGTCGGAGTAGGCGTACGAGTCGTCCAGGTCGTACCCGCGCTCGGCGGCGAGTTCGCGCACCGCCTCCACCTTGCTGGGCCCGGCCGCATAGAACTCGACCTCGCCGCTGTACCGCCCGTCCACCACCGCCATCCGGGTGGCGATCACGTCGGTGACGCCGAGCAGCACCCCGATCGGGCGCACCATCTCCTCACCGGAGGCGGAGACCAGCACGACGTCCCGACCGGCTGCCTGGTGCTCCTCGATCAGGGCGGCAGCCTCGGCGTACACATAAGGGTTGATCAGCTCGTGCAGCGTCTCGGCGACGATCTGACGGACCTGCTCCACCTGCCAGCCCTTACAGAGCGTGGCAAGGTAGTCGCGGGTACGGGCCATGGTCTGCTCGTCGGTGCCGCCCAGCCGGAACATCAGCTGCGCGTACGCCGACTTGACGACATCACGCCGAGTGATCAGGCCATCCCGGTAGAACGGCCGACCGAACGCCAAGGCGCTCGACTTGGCAATGACGGTCTTGTCGAGATCGAAGAAAGCGGCACTTCGGCCCACGGCGCGAAAGTCTAGCCCGATGGTCTATGGTCGGCGGGTGCCCGGGGGCCGAATGCCCCTCGGACCTGCGGGGCAGCCCCCACCATGCTTGCAGACAGTGATCGCGGTCACACTCTGCGAACAGGATTTCGCAGGGAGTGGAGGCTACACCACTCGACGTACACAGGTTCACTCAGGCAGACTTGTCCACAAGGCGAGTATTCATATCGCGTACGACCGGCAGACTCTCGGCGGTTGCACCCCCCCCCGTGACCGCTGAGCAGGTTCGGCTCGACCCCCCCGGAGCCGAACCTCCGACGACCCCCGTCTCCCCCCGACGGGGGTCGTCCCTTTCCCCTTCCATCGCAGGCCCAGGTGAGAGCGTGTCCCCCGAGTCGGTCAGGTCGGGCGACGGGTGGAAAGTCAGCGAATCGTCAGCGAATGTCAGCCGGACCCGGTCGGCGTAGTCCTCGGGCGTGTGCGTGTACCGGTCCAGCGTCGTGGACGCCTTCTCGTGCCCCACCACCCGCCGCACCACGTTGACCGGCACCCCGTCCGTCACCAGCCACATGATGTACGAGTGCCGCAGATCGTGGAACCGCAGCCCGCCGACCGCCGACGCCGCAACATGAGCCACGGCCGCCACCTCCGTCGTGAACTCCGCCCGCCGCTCCCGGCCGTTGCGTTCCGGCCACGAGGCGACCCACCGGCCCGGCGCCACCTCGACCACCCGACCGAGCAGCCCGCCCCGCACCAGCGACGGCAGCCACACCCGCCGCCGGAAGTTCGACCGCCGTTGCGGCCCGCCGTCCCGGTCGGCGAAGACCAACGCCCGCCCGTCCGGCACCGCCGCGCCACGCCGCCGACGCAGCTCGTCGACGAGGAACGGCGGCATCGGCACCGTCCGCACGCCAGCCCGACTCTTCGGTACGCCCGCAGCGCGATCCCGCTGTGCGTCTCCACCGCCACCTGGGCGACGTGCAGCAGCCCTCGGTCGAGGTCGACCGCCTCCCACGGCAGGCCGGCGCACTCACCCCAGCGCAACCCCGCCCCGGCGGCGGCACACACGATCGCTCGATGCTCAGCCGGGACAGCGGGCAACAGCCGGCGGAAGAACGCCTCCCGACTGATCATGGTCGGACGAACCTCGACCCCCCGGTTGCGAGGCACCCGCACCCCTTCGCACGGGTTCACCGCGATGACCCGCGCCCGGATCGCCGTCCGCATGATCATCGAGAGCATCCCGAGGTGCTTCGCCGTGGTCGACGGCGCCAACGTCCGGCCGAGGATGGTCACCCACTCCTGTACTGCCAGGTGATCGATGCGCGCCAAAGGCCAGTCCGCCCACTGCGGCAGCAGATGCGCCCGCAGCATCGATTCCGTCCGCTCCGCCGTGCGCGCCTCCACCGACCGCCCGGCCGCCGGTACGATCGCCGCCATGCGCGACGCCGACACGCCGCCGCAGGAACCCGCCGACCGTCCCAGACCCCGTACTGGGCTTACACCTCGCAACCAAGCCGCCCTGATCCGTGCCGCCGCCGCAGAAGTGCACGAGCGTGTACAGGAGTGGCGGGACACGCCAGGCTGGCAAGACACACCGACGAATGCTCAGCGGCATCAGGCAACCGTGGCCGCCGTCGCTGCGCTGGACGCACTGCCCGACCCGGTCGTTGCCGAGGAACTTACCGAACTCGTTGATGCCATCCGGCCCCTACTTGTTGAATGGCGGCCGAGCCGACCAGGTTCCGAACAGCACGTCTTTGCAGCGGTTGAGCGGCTTCGACGAACTTGCAGATAGCGCCGAGTTCGGAATCCTTGCACCTCTTCCAGACAGCTACGAGCGGGCCACATACGCCACCGCCTGCGCACGCCTGCCGCTGTCGCTAGCGGGCCGTAAGCGCCTATATGCACGTCGGCTGCCCGGAGAGCATCCCTCCGCTTCGGCACGAGGCTGACCGGGACCTCGGCCAGCGGTTCGCGGTCCCGGGTGGTGGCGTTAGCTATCCAGGCAGACCAAGCAGACCACAGTCCGCCCCCGCAGCGCCCGAATGTGCGTCAAGGTCTGCTTGACGTGGGGGCCACTCAGCCCGCTGCCAGCGGGCGGGTCGACGGCAGGCAGGACGGCGGCACAGGCACACTAGGCTGAGGCACTAATAGCATGGCAGCAGCCCCACGGGTTGCAGCATCCCCGCATCGTAAGGCTCGGGATTGAGGGACAAAGTGACGAGCGAACCTTTCGTAATGCCAGAATCGATGGGTAAGTTCTCCATCACGCGTTTGAAGTTGCGTCACTATCGAAGTGTCGCAGGATGCGATATAAATGTGGGTCCGCTGACGCTTCTGGTCGGTCCGAACGGTGCCGGAAAGAGCAATATTTTGGACTCGCTCCGCCTTGTTGCTCAGTCGCTCAATGAGAATCTCGATAACGCACTTCGTGAGCGAGGTGGGATCAGTGAGGTTCGACGTCGCTCGCGAGGCCATCCAACACACTTCGGCATTTCAATCGAATTCACCTCTGCCGGCCTGCACGGGACGTTCGCCTTCCAGGTGGGCGCCGTCAGTGGAGGGGATTTCCGTGTTTCGCGCGAAGAATGCCGAGTGTGGTGGCCTGAGTCAGATCAGTTGATAAACATCGGCAGCGCGCAGGCGCAGATCTATGGTGAGAAGTTTTACGAAGTGCGCGAAGGTAAAGTCGTGTCATCGAGTGAGCCGTTGCTACCCAAGGTCTCTGAGGATCGGCTTTACCTGGTGGCGGTCTCTGGCATCGAGGCATTCCGGTTTGTGTACGAAGGTCTTTCAAGTGTCAATGTGTACAATCTGAATCCCGACGCGATGCGCCATCTACAGAAGCCTGAGGCTGGCGATTTGTTGCGGCGCGACGGGTCGAACATTGCCAGCGTGATCGAGCGGCTGCGACGCGATTACCCTGACGCCAAAGCAAAAGTCGAGGAGTACCTGAGTCGGGTTGTAGAGGGTGTCGTAGGCGTTGAACGTAGAGGACTTGGTTCTTGGGAGACCATCGAGTTTCGGCAGCGTGTTGCTGGAGATGTAGCTCCATGGACCTTCCAAGCTAGTTCCATGAGCGACGGCACTTTGAGAGCTCTTGGAGTCCTCGCAGCCCTGCTTGGTGGAGCACCTGGTCGGCCAAGCCCTGTCGGAGTCGAGGAGCCGGAAGCAGCCTTACACCCGGCTGCTGCTGGTCTCCTTCTAGATGCCCTAAGGGACGCAAGTGAGTCGCGCCAAGTTCTCGTGACGACGCATAGCCCGGATCTGCTGGATTCCTCGACCATCACGCCAGAGGAGATTCTGGCAGTAAGGTCCGTTGAGGGAAACACTGTTGTTGGACCGGTTGACGCGGCTGGACAAAAAGCTTTGCGAGAGAGCCTATTCACACCGGGTGAGCTGCTTAGGGTTGACCAACTGGCTCCCGAGAAGGGTGGATCGACGCAGTTGGAGTTGTTTAAATGAGCGAGCCTCCTACGATTGCGTCGGTAGTTGAAGGCTATGGCGAAGTGGCTGCCTTGCCTCTTCTCGTTCGGCGAGTTGCGCTAGAGGTTTTCGATTGCGCCTCGCTGGAGCTAAGCAAGCCTCATCGAGTCCCCCGTAACCAGATGATTGGTCCGACGATGTATCGTGCCGTCGAGATGCAGAGGGCACGAATCATGGATAAGGGCGGTGTTCTCGTTGTAGCTGATGCAGACGACGATGACCCATCAGAGCTAGCAACAAAAATTGAGGTCGCGGCGAATAGAGAAGGAATTTCGGTGGCTATTGCCGTCCGCGAGTACGAGGCATGGTTCCTAGCCTCAATCGAGTCCCTGCGAACTCACCGATCCGTGCATGATGACGCACGCTTCGAGGGTGATCCGGAGCTGCCGAGGGATGCGAAGTCGCGCCTTGAGGCGCAGATGGTTGAGAAGTACAGAGAAACGATTCACCAACCAGCCTTTTCCGCGATTATGAACATCGATCAAGCCCGAAAGTGTGCCTCGTTTGAAAGACTCGTGGCGCAAGTTGGTCGGCTGCTCGATTATTAGCGCCAGCGCATTCCATGAGTTCGTTTGCTTGGCAGGCCCAAATTTACGCTTACCCCTACGAAAAAGGGGGCCGATGGGGTTAACCACGCCGCTGTGATGCCAGCAGCGGCAAGGGGTATTTCGGACGAAGCGCATTTCCGTAGTCCTATGTAGAATCGCATGTCTAGTCCCACCACTGCCGAAACGCTCTCTCCTGGATCAAGGCGGCCCGCAAGCGGGCCGCGCCGGCCCGGCCCCGGCCTGCTGGCGACCTCCGGCCGGCATCGGTCGGGCCGGCCGGCCACGCTTGGGAGTCACAGGATCGGAAGACCTCGGGGCTCCGCCCCGAACCCCGGCCCTCCTCAGAGATCAGCCGGGAGCGGATCACCTCGCCGGGCACCACAAGGGCTACGAGCCTCCCCAGACGGGGCCAAGATCGTTCGTCCGGTAGGGCGCTCCACCTTGTCCTCGTCCGGGGAGGCTGGACGGTCTACGACTGCCCGACGAGGAGATCCGCTGCAGCGAGCTTCCGGCCCAAATCACACGTAGCTCAGGACGCCTGTCGACTTGTGAAGTAGCGAGAAGGCTTCTTCTCGAGTCATCGCACCCCCGCGCACCGCCTCCCGAATACGGAAGAGATCCGCGGTATCGATCACCAAACCACCAGCACGTGCGAAGTCCTCGACATCACCAGGGTTGGAGGACAGGGGCCGAGGACGACGAGCCGGGTTAGCACCTGCCTGCTGGTTCACTATGTACCACTGGGCATCCGGCACATGGCTTTCCGCCGCCGCATAGCGCACCGCTGCCCGACCCAGCTGCAGTAAATCGCTCGTCTTCGCAGTACGTCGCCCGCCATAACCCTTGACCTCAGCCAGGGCGACCCAACCTGCTGCGGTGACTCGCAGATCTTCGAGCTTCTCGGAGGCCCTTGAAGGAAGACGGTCTGAGTCGATGACCTCGAATCCGATCTCCTCTAGCGCTGCCTTGACCTCCGCAACCAGCTCGTCGCCTTGGGCGGTCAGCAGCCGGCGCTCTCCACCGTCTGCTGCTGCGCGAGCGGCCTCTCGCGCAGCAGCGAGTAGAGCTCGCCGGTCGGCCAGATCCCTCAGAACCTCGGCCTCGTCGCGGATGTGGTCCTCTAGCTTTTGTTGTGCGGCAACCTCTGCCGCCGTTCGCCACGGGTCCTCGTCTGCCCAATCCGGGCCGGACGGGAATCGGGCCGGATCTTCCCGACGCCACTGAGCAAAGGCGGCAGCAACCCACTCGGTCATGTCCGGTACGCCTTGCGGTAGCCACCACCACGGCATGCCGTCAGGTCGAGTCCAGATCCCGGCGCAGGGAAAGCCACCCTGCTCACGTACAAAAGCTGTGATGCCTTCGTCATCCTCGCGCCAGCCGGCCCCCCTGCCACGCGATACTTGCCTCACTAGCAAGGCGCGGGGTACTCGCTCGTGGAGGAACGAAGCTAGCGATCGGCGAACAAGCTCAGCCGCTTCGACTGGTACCCCAGAGTCTGGTCCCACCAGGCGTCCGGCAAGGCCCGATCTCGGATTGACGGTGTAGAAAGCGAAATCCTCGGCCTGCTCGTTGCCATGCACTCCTGCCCCGCCGAACTGCAGCACCCGCAGGTGACTGGCCACACTCGGGCCTTGGCCGCGTACAACTAGGGCGTCGTAGTCAATTTGCCGAACCTGATGGACGACGGCGCGCTCCGTCGTCAGGTATGTGACTTTGCCGGCCTCACGTTTGACGGCTTCGCCCAACTCATCCGATTCGTCGAAACCAAGGGCAAGTACCCAAGGTTTCGGGTCGTCGTCACCGAACACCTCAGACATTCGCGCCTCCGGACGCAACAGGCCGTCCACCGCGTGCCCGTGCGTGCCCGATCGGAGAGATCACTAGGGGCAACGGCGGTCAACAACAGCAAGAGGCAACACAGGCCCCCGACTTGCGTTTTCGCAGGTCAGGGGCCTACTGCTCCCTGGTGGCGGGTAGAGGATTCGAACCTCTGTAGCTTTCGCGACGGATTTACAGCTCGACCCTATCCGCCTGAGCACCGTACAACAGTGTCGCCGCGCTCGCGGACTGCCCTGCGGGCGGCCTCCGGCCGTCCTCGGGCGCCCGCAGCGCGTCATCCAAGAGTCAGCAGATCGTCAGCGAACGCCGTACCGCGTGGCGACACTCGATCATGCTCGACGGCATGACCACAGCGTTTGACCACGCGGCACAGCGTTCGATCACATTCCTTGCTACGTCAGGCGACTTTCCCCCCGACGGGGGTCGTCCCTTTGGTAGGTAAGCGCTGCCACACAGGTCCCGCACCGTCCCCGACAGGTCCTGGTCGCCGGTGCCCTCGTCCTAGCCCACCGCTCCCGCTCGGGCCGGCATCGGTCGGCGCGGCGGCCAGGGGGCAGCGGGCGGTCAGGCGTCATCGGTGTCGTCGTCACCGTCTTCGTCGCGTAGCAGGCGATCGAAGTCCTCCGGTCTCATCCGCTTGATCTCGGCTTCGAGCTTGCGGCTGTAGCGACGGTCGTTGGGGTCGCTGCCGTTGCCGGCCGCCACACGTCCGTACGCCTTCATGAACGACCCGATTTCACGTCGAATTCGATCCTGACGACGCCCCATGGTGCGACGGTAGGAGGCTGCCGTCGTCTTCTCACAGCGATTTACGCGTCGACGAGGTGGCTCGTCGCCGCTGGTGCCGTCGCGATCGCGACGATCGTGAAGGAACGGTCGGCTGTCCCCGTGGTCGTCCTGGCATGCCGCGCTTTCCCGAGTGGGAAGGCCTTCCTGGTCAGCGGATCACGGCGCGGGCGGGGGTGGCGGTGGGCTCGAAGCAGACAAGTGACCTGCCTCGGCGGTCGGTCACCACCCACGGATGCCCGACGTAGGTGTGCTGCTGGTACGACGCGGACGGCGCGAGTACCGCGTACTGCCGTCTGTGGCCCTGGTGGTCCAGCCAGTACACGATCACCGACCGTGACCTGTGGTTGACGAACTCGATGCTGGTTTCCCGGCCACCGCTCACCGAGCGCAGATCCCGCTCCCGCCAGGGTGGCAACGGTGTCAGTTCTTGCGGTTCGGTGGGTCGGGGGCTCGGGGTCGGTCGTACCGTCCGGCTTGGTGACGCACTGGGTTTGGCGCTGGGCGCGGCGGGGCTGGCGGTGCGGGTGGCGGCCGGGCTGGTCCTGGTTGCCGCCGCCGACGGTGATCGGGTGGGTGACGACACCTGGCTGGGTGCGATCGGGCGGGTGGAGGAGACGCCGCCCACGGACGACGATGCCTGCGGGGCGGAGGGTGTCTGGGTGCCGGGGGGTGGCCACGGCAGGTCGGGAGCATGAGGCCAGCCGAATCGGCCGGGCGGAGTCGGTGGTTCGGCGACCGGTGGCGCCGGGGTGGTCGGCCAGAGCGCGGTCAGCAGGAGGCCGAGCACGGCGGTACCCACACCGGCCAGGATGAGCCGGTGGGAGCGGCGGTCGGTGGGGTGCGGTGCCGGTTCGATCGGTACGACCATCGGCTCGGATGGGGATGCCGCCGGCTGGTGGTCGGAGAGGCCCGGGGGCGTCGACAGCGCCGGCCTGGCCGGTGTCGCCGAGATGGCGAGGCGTGTCGGCGGCATGGTGTCCGAGTCGGGATCGGGCAGCCACGGACCGATCCGAAGACGTGGCTGCCTGCGTGCGTGGTCGTGATCTTGCGGCTGAGTCATGACCCCGATCCGGCGAGGATTGCCGTCTCGCCGACGGCACAGGAACGTCGATTATGCGGTGGTGAGCATCACTTTGGCCATGGGGGTATGACCGAAGTGGACGGTGGGTGAGCATCCGCGTACGCATAGCAGATCAACGAGCGTTGCGGGCGTTGTCCACACAAGCGTTGGTTGTCCACAGGGCAGGCGTTCGGGGCGGTGTTCGTCGCGCCACGGGAGGCAATGTTCGGCCCAGCGAACCCGCGCCGACCGTTGGAGGCCGCGATGCCGTCCCGTACCTCCGTTCCGCCGCACCGGCGACCGCCGCTGGTGGTCACCGCCGACGGTGACCTGCTCGATGATCTGCTCCGGCTCGCTGCCGCGGGTGACGTCGAGGTGGAGGTCGCCGCCGATCCGGCTGCTGCCCGTACCCGATGGCAGCCGGCTCCGCTGGTGCTGGTCGGTGCCGACCAGGCCCAGCCCTGCCTGCGGGCTCGGCTGCCCCGACGCTCCCGGCTGGTGCTCGTCGGCCGGGCCGCCGACCTTGATCCCGGCTGGCAGGTCGCCGACCTGCTCGGCGCGGAACATGTGGCCGTGCTGCCGGCGGCCGAGCCGTGGCTGGTCGACCGGTTCGCCGAATGCGGTGCCGACGGCACAGCTGCGGCCCGGGTCGTCGCCGTGGTGGGTGGGCGCGGCGGAGGCGGAGCAAGCATCCTGGCGGCCGGGCTCGCGGTCACGGCCGCCCGAGGGCGGCTGCGGACCCTGCTGCTCGATGCCGATCCACTCGGCGGAGGCCTCGATCTGGTGCTCGGCTGGGAGCAGCTGGAAGGGCTGCGGTGGCCGGCGCTGTCGGATGCAGACGGGCGGGTCGATCCACCGGCACTGGTGCGGGCGCTGCCGAGCCGAGGTGACCTGGTGGTCCTCTCCTGGGACCGGGGTGACCCGGTGGCCGTGCCGGCCGAGGCGATGGCGTCCACCCTGGATGCTGCCCGGCGTGGCCGGGACTTCGTGGTCGTCGACCTGCCCCGACAGTTCGACGACGCGGCCGTCACGGCCTTGCAGGCGGCCGACCGGGTGTTCGTGGTGGTGCCGGCCGAGCTTCGGGCGACGGCCGCCGCGGCGCGGGTGGTGGCGGTGGCCGCGCCGAACTGTCAGGACCTGTCGGTCATCGTCCGTGGGCCGGCTCCCGGGCGACTTCGCGCAGCGGAGGTGGCTCGGGCACTCGGTCTGCCACTGGCCGGGACGCTCCGTCCGGAGCCGGGACTGTGCCGCGGGCTTGAGCGGGGCGAGGCCCCGGCGGCCGGTGGACGCGGCCCGCTCGCGGAACTCTGCCAGCGGATCGTCGCCGACCTGACCGGCCGAACGGTTGCGGGTGCGGCATGACCGGGCAACCGCTGGCGGCCCGGGTCCGGCAGCGAATCGCCGCCGCCGCGACGCCGGTCACCCCGGCCACGATCGTCTCGGCGGTACGCGCCGAGGCCGACACTGCCGTCCTCGGCGACACCGCGCTGCTGCGGATGGCCGACCAGGTACGCGACGACCTGGTGGGCGCGGGCCCGCTCGCCCCGCTGCTGGCCGACCCGGAGGTCACCGACGTGCTGGTCAACGGCGTCCGGGTGTGGGTCGACCGAGGACAGGGGCTGCACCAGGTGCCGGTGCCGGTGGGCACCGTGGACGACGTCCGTCGGCTCGCCCAGCGCCTCACCGCCGGTGCCGGTCGCCGCCTCGACGACGGCTCACCCTGCGCCGACGCGCGGCTGGCCGACGGCACCCGGCTGCACGCCGTACTGCCGCCGGTGGCCACCGACGGGCCCTACCTGTCGCTGCGAACCTTCCGGCAACGGCCGTTCAACCTGGATGAACTGGTCGCTCAGGGAGCGGTCCCGCGTCCGGCTGCCGCGGTGCTCGCCGCCGTGGTCGCGGCCCGGCTCGCCTACCTGGTGATCGGTGGGACCGGGTCCGGTAAGACGACCCTGCTGAACACGCTGCTCGGCCTGGTACCGAGCACCGAGCGGATCGTGCTGGTCGAGGACGCCGCGGAGCTGCGGCCGCTGCACCCGCACGTGGTGGGGTTGCAGGCCCGTACCGCGAACGTCGAGGGGCAGGGCACGATCGGCCTCAGTGAGCTGGTCCGGCAGGCGTTGCGGATGCGGCCGGACCGCCTGGTGGTCGGTGAGTGTCGCGGTGCCGAGGTGGTTGATCTCCTCGCGGCACTCAACACGGGCCACGACGGTGGTGCCGGGACGCTGCACGCCAACGCTCCGTCGGACGTACCGGCCCGGTTGGAGGCGCTCGGATTGCTCGGCGGGTTACCCCGTCCGGCGTTACACGCCCAGCTGGCGGCGGCCCTGCAGGTGGTGGTCCAGATCCGGCGTACGGCGCAGGGACGGGCCCTGGAGTCGATCTGCCTGCTGCTGCCCGAGGGGCCTGAGCGGCTGGTCAGGGCGGTACCGGCCTGGGTTCGAGGTCGCGGTGTCGGCCCGGCGGGACCGGCGTTGGCTGCCCTGATTCGCAGCCGGGACGTGCCGGTGCCGCCGATCCTGAACGAGCCCTGGCCCGGATCGACGGGGCCGGACGAGCACCTCGCGCCGGGCGCGGTGACGCCGGGGGACGACACGCAGCCTGGAGCGTCGAGATGAGCGGCCTGTCCTGGTGGGTGCTGGCGTTGTTGGGCCTGGTCGCGGTCGTGGTGCTACCGGTCCGCAGGCTGGTGCTCCGAACGGTTCGCTCGCGCCGGGTGGACGGCGACGAGGCGCTCGTCGACTGGATCGTCGCCCTGCGCAAGGCCGACGACGCGCCGATCGCGCAGCCATCCGGGGCGCGACCCGCCGGTCGCGATTGCGCGGCACGCGAGCGGGTCGCTGCCCGCGCGTCGACCGCCGGACCATCGGCTTCGACCCGGCCGCCGCAATGGCGTGGAAGCCGGCGTCCGCCGACCTCAAGCCGTACGCCCTTCGTGTCGAACGGCTCCGGCCTCGGATCTGCTGGCCCGATGGCCGATGAGCCCGAGCGTGGGGTTCGGCCCGGGTCGAGCCCGCCGACCTGGCCGGTGTCGAATCCGCTGGCTCGGCCGGTGTCGGGCACGCTGGCTCGGCCGGTGTCGGGCACGCTGGCTCGGCCGGTGTCGGGCACGCCGACCGGGCCGGGGTCGAGCCCGCCGAGCGGGCCGGCGCCGATGCGGGCGGACAACACCGCAGCCTCCCGCCGACCGAAGTGGCCGCCGCGCTATCTGCTCCTTCTTCTGCTGCTCGGCTCCGGGGTCGCCGGGCTGCTCGCCGGGCCGGTGGCGGCGGTCGCCTGCGGCGGGTACGGGGCGCTGGGCGTACGGGCGTGGCACCGACGTGGCGCGGCGGTGCTCCGGATTCGGGCACGGCGGGAGCGACTGGACCAGCTGTGCGCCCTCGCGGCGGACCTGAGGGCCGGGCTGCCGGTGCCGGTTGCGGCGGAGGCGTTGGGGCTCGTCCGCTCGGTGTCGACCGTCCGTCGGGAGTTGGCGGCACCGGCGACCGGGCCGACAGCAAGGGCACAGCGGCGGGACGAGCCAGCCTTGCCCGACCCGGTGGTGCCTGCAAGCAGCACCTCGCCGGGTGATCCCTCGGAGTCGGCTGGCCGCCTCGCTGCGCCGGACCGTCCCGGGCAGTTGGCCCAGGCGGCGGTGCGGCTCGCGGATCGTACGGGGGCACCGTTGGCCGACCTGATCGAGCGGATCGAAGCCGACGCCCGCTCGGCCGACCGGGCAGTTGCCGCCGCTGCGGCGCAAGCGGCCGGAGCCCGCGCGACGGCCTGGCTGTTGGCTGCCCTGCCGCTGGGCGGCATCGCCCTGGGCTACGGCATCGGGACGGACCCGCTTCAGGTTTTGCTGCACACCCCGATCGGGGGCGCGTGCGCGGTCGCCGCCATCGCCTTGCAGGTGGTCGGGCTGCTCTGGGCGGATCGCCTCGGCACGGTTCCGGACGGAGGAAGCTGATGTCGGGCACCGTCCTGGCAGTGGGTTGTCTGGCCTGCGCCGCGTTGCTCGCCGCGATGGCTGTCAGCCGAGGCCGCCCCCGGCGACGACTAAGCCGGTTGACCGGTCACGCCCCCGCCACCGTCGACCGGGCACCCGGCGGCGACTCGGCTGGTACGCCCACCGGCACACCTACCAGCCGTCGACTGGACCGGATCCGCCTGGCCGCCGCCTTGGCCGGGGTGGCCGTGGCGGTACTGGTCGAGGGGTGGCCGGGCGTGGTGGCGGCGCTGGTCACCGCGGTGCTGCTGGATCGGCAGCTGCGGCGGATCGAGCCTCCCGCCGTCCGGAACCGGCGGCTGCGGGCCGCCGCGGATCTGCCGCTGGCCGCCGATCTGATGGCGGCGGCCCTGCGGGCCGGCGCACCGGTGGAACGTTCGGTGATCGCGGTGGCCGACGCGCTCGGGGGCCCGTTGGCCGACCAACTCCGGCGGGTCGGCCGGACGCTGCAACTCGGCGGGTTGCCGCAGGAGTCCTGGGCGCATCTGGCCGAGGTGCCGGGCGGGCAGCGGATCGCCACCGCCGCCGTTCGCTCGGCAAGCAGTGGGGCCGCCCTGGCCGGGGCCCTGGTGCGGCTCGCCGATGACCTGCGCGCCGACCGGGTCACCACGATCGAGGCGGCCGCGCGCCGCTCGGGTGTGCTGATCGTGCTGCCCCTGGGCCTGTGCTTCCTGCCCGCCTTCATTCTCGCCGGCCTGGTGCCGGTGATCGTCGCCGTGCTCGGCGACGTGTTGTGAATCCATCGAGAAGGGACGACCAAGTGCGCAAAATGCTCGCCCGCCTGCGCGGGGACGCCGGCATGAACACCGCCGAGTACGCCGTCGGGACGCTCGCGGCGGTGGCCTTCGGCGGCATCCTGCTCAAGGTACTGACGTCCGACAGCGTGCAGTCGGCGTTGGCGGCTGTCATCGACCGGGCGCTGAAGTGACCGGGCGCCGGCTGGCCGGTCGTGACCGAGGCTCGTTCACCGCCGAGATGGCGGCCGGTCTGCCGGCGCTGCTGCTGTTCCTGCTCACCGGCCTGACTGCCGTCAACGCGGTCGGCACCAGGTCGGCCTGTCTGGATGCGGCCCGGGAGGCGGCGCTGGCCGCCTCCCGGGGCGAGGACGGCACACGCGCCGGCAACCGGTACGCCCCACCGGGCGCGTCAGTCACCGTGGTGGTGGAGGGCGAACTGGTCCGCGCGACGGTCCGCGCCCCGGTACGGATTCTCGGCGGTGACCTTCCGGTGATCACTGTGGTGGGCGGGGCCGTGGCGGTCGCCGAGCCGGGCGTACCGGAGCCGCAACCGTGAGGACCGAACGGGATCGTGGCGGGGCCACCATCTGCCTGTTGGCGGCGGGGCTGGTGTTCGTCCTGGCCGGCCTGTTCGGTGCCGGCGTCGGCGCCGCCCGGATGGCTCGCCAACAGGCCCGGGTGGCCGCCGACTTCGGTGCCCTGGCCGGTGCCGCCCGGGCCCTGCAGGACGAGCCGACGGCATGCGCGCGGGCTGCCGAGATCGTCGCCGCTAACGGTGCCCGGTTGGTGCGGTGTCACCTCGACGGGCTGGACGTCCTGGTCACCGCCGCGCTGACCGTGGAGCCGCTGCCCGGGCTGCGCCGGGTCGCCACGGTGACCTCCCGAGCCGGTCCGCTGCGCGGCTGATCATCAGCACGCTGACGACCATCCTGCGGCCAGGCCGGCCAGCGCCGCGAACAGCCTGCGGGCGCCTCGATCGCAGGCAGGGTCAGCTCAACCGGCTGAGACCGTCGGTGATGGCCGTACGGAGTTGGTTGCCGTACTCGTCTGCCGGCAACGCGGCGACGTGTTCGGCCGCTCGCTCGAAGGCGGCGCGTGCGGCACCGGGATCGCCCAACCGTTCGTGCGCCATTGCCACGCTCACGTGCAGCGATGGGTACAGGGCGCTGACTCTGGGGTCACCGACCGCGTCGGCCTGCCGCAGTGCCTCCTGGTTCCAGCGCAGGACCTCCTCGGGGTCGTCCTGTTGCCGGGCCAGGTAGTGCGCCGCGACACAGGCGTCGTAGCTGTCGGTACGCCTTGACCAGGCCTGTTCGAACAACGCCCGTGCGTCGGTCGGTCGGCCCTCCGCCTCCGCCCGCATCCCGTCCTGACACAGCTTGAGCACCGGATTGTCGAGGTCCATCACTGCTCCCGTTGATCGCCGACTGGCTGACGCGACGATCCTCAGGGCTCAACCAACATGAGGATCAAGCGGCAGCATCGCGCGCGGTGGGGCGCGGCGCGGTGGGGCGCGGCGAGGCGGGGCGGGAAGCAGTGCGGCGGGGCGGTCGGGCTCGCCGACGGGGCGGGTGCCGAGGCGACTCCTCCGGTACGGCGCGCAGCGAGGGCCGGGCGAGATCGCCCGGGACTGTGCGCGGCGAAGGAGTCGCCCCGGAAACGGTCAGCGGCTCTGGAGGGCGTCCAGCGCGATCGCCATGGCGATCACCAGGCGACGGTCGATCTGCGGGTGCTGGATCTGGACCACATACCGGTCGCGCAGGCCCCACTTCTTGATCACCGAGAAGACCGGCTGCCCACCGGCGACGAAGTCGAAGTGGTAGGGCAGCCAGGACAGCGAGTCGACGAAGCGGCGCAGCAGCGCCACCGGCATGCTGCGCTCCTGGCCGGTGACGGCGGGCAGGCCGGCCTGCTCGACGTGCCAGGTGGAGCGGAGCAACGACTGCGCAAAGTCCTTGCGGAACAGGCCGATCGGGTTGCCGGCGTGGTCGGTGACGTCGTATGTGGCGGCGAGGTCGAGGCGCTGGCGGGCCTTGAACCCGAGCAGCGGATGCTGCTTCGAGTCGTCGGTGTAGATCGTCACCTGCTCCTTGAAGGCGAGCCGCTTCTGCTGGGCGAACGCCAGCAGGCCGCCCTCGGTGCCGTCCGGGGCCACGCTGTGGACCTCGTACTGGTTGACCATGAGGCGGATCCGTTGGCGGACGTGGAACTGGTGCTGCGACTGCAGGCTGTCGAGCTGCATGAAGTCTCCTCAACTCTGATGCGCCGGAGTGTCGCACAGCCCGGCAACGGCAGCATCGAGCGGCCGCGATGCTGACGGCGCTGAGGGGTGAATCAGCGAATTCCGTCAGCGAATGCCGTCGGCGGTCGACCGGTGCGTCACGTTGGTGAGCAACTGCTGGATGGTGCGCAGCCGTTCGTTGATCTGATCCAGCCGTTCGGCCTGCGCCAGGGTGGCGAGCGCCGTGCTCAGGGCGATCTGCTGATCGACGCTGAGCTTCTCCTGGTCGATGGTGTAGAGCAGGTCGACGGTCTCGGCGATGGTGTCGGCCACGGCCCCTCCTCACGTACGCGGACGAACAGCGAACAGCGAGCGCAGGCCAACGAGCATCGATGGAAGCGCTCCCACCTTTCTTGCCCGTACGCCCCGGGTTTTATGCCTGGTGTCAGCGCGGCAGGTTGTTCAGCACCACGTCGAGCACCCGGACGGCACCTGGCTTGGACAGCGGGTTGTTGCCGTTGCCGCACTTGGGTGACTGCACGCAGGACGGGCAGCCGGTCTCGCAGCCGCACTCGTCGATGGCGTCGCGGGTGGCCTTGAGCCAGGCGGCGGCGGTGCCGTACGCCCGCTCCGCGAAACCCGCCCCGCCGGGGTGACCGTCGTAGACGAAGACCGTCGGCGCCTCGGTGTCGGGATGCACCGCGGTGGACAGCCCGCCGATGTCCCACCTGTCGCAGGTGGCCAGCAGCGGCAGCAGCCCGATCGCGGCGTGCTCGGCGGCGTGCAGCGCCCCCGGCACGTCGGCCGGGTCCACCCCGGCCGAGGTCAGCGACTCCGGTGAGAGGGTGAACCAGACCGCGACGGTACGCAGTTCCCGGGTCGGCAGGTCCAGCGGCCGGGTGTCGATCACCTCGCCGGTGGCGATGCGTCGCCGCTGGTACGACACCACCTGGCTGGTCACGTCCACCTCGCCGAGGAACAGCCCGACCGGCCCGGCGTCGACGTACGAGCGCACCGACACCACCGACAGCGAGGTGACGTCCCGCGCGTGGGTGGACCAGTCCGGCTCCTCGGGGTGGACGAGCGCGCAGCCGTCCTCCAGATCGAGGGAGTCGACCACGTAGGACACGCCCTGGTGCAGGTAGACCGCGCCGGGGTGCAGCAGGAAGTGCGACGAGCCGCCGTCGACGGTGCCGAGCAGCCGGCCGGTCGCCGCCTCCACCACGCAGACCGGGGCACCGCCCTCGCCGCGCAGATCCACCTCGGGCCGTTCGCGGTGCCGCCAGTACCAGCCGGTCGGCCGCTGCCGCAGCGCACCCGCCTCGACCAGCGCCTCGACGGTCTCCTTAGCGCTGTCGCCGAAGAGTTCCAGATCGGCGACGGTCAGCGGGGCCTCGGCCGCCGCGCAGGCCAACTGCGGCCCGAGCACGTACGGATTGGCCGGGTCGAGCACGGTGGCCTCCACCGGCGTCCCGAAGAGCGCCTCCGGATGGTGCACCAGATAGGTGTCCAGTGGGTCGTCCCGCGCGACAAGCACCGCGAGGGCCTCCTGCCCGGAGCGTCCGGCCCGGCCGGCCTGCTGCCACAGCGACGCCCGGGTGCCCGGGTACCCGCAGATCAACACCGCGTCCAAGCCGACCAGGTCGACGCCCAACTCCAGGGCATTTGTCGAGGCCAGGCCGAGCAGGTCACCGTGCAGCAGCGCCCGTTCCAGCGCCCGCCGTTCCTCGCGCAGGTAGCCGCCGCGGTAGGCGGCCACCCGGTCGCCGAGCCCGGGCACCGCCTCGTCGAGGCTGCGCCGCGCGCTGGTCGCCACCACCTCGGCACCCCGCCGGGACCGGACGAACGCCAGCGTCCGTACGCCGGCGGCGACGCTGTCCGCGAGCAGGTCGGCGGTCTCCCGCAGCGCCGACCGGCGGACCTGGGTGAGGTCGGCCACCTCGGCGTCGAGGGTGGGATCGGGTGGCGCGACGCCGGATCGCGGCAAATCCGGATCACGGCGCGGCGCCGGCGCGGACGCGGACGGCGATGACGCAGGCGGCGATGACGCGGACGGTTCGGCGGCGGGTAGCAGCGGTGGCTCCCACAACGCGAAGGTCACCCCGGCCCGGGGCGAGGTGTCCTCGGTGACCGCCGTCACCGGCAGGCCGACCAGTCGACCGGCCGTCGCCGCCGGGTCGCCCGAGGTCGCCGAGGCCAGTACGAAGGTGGGGCCGGCGGTGTTGCCGTACCGGGCGCACTGCCGGCGCAGCCGACGCAGCACGTGGGAGACGTGCGAGCCGAACACGCCCCGGTAGACGTGACACTCGTCGATCACCACGTACCGCAGTCGGCGCAGGAATCCCGACCACTGCGCGTGGCCGGGCAGGATGCCGTGGTGCAGCATGTCCGGGTTGGTCAGCACGAACCGGGAATGCCGTCGGATCCACTCCCGCTCGGCACGGGGGGTGTCACCGTCGTAGCAGGCCGGGCGTACGCCCTCGATCTCCAGCTCGGCGACGGCGCGCAACTGGTCAGCGGCGAGCGCCTTGGTCGGTGCCAGGTAGAGCACGGTGGCGCGGGCATCGGCGAGCAGGGTGGCCAGCGCGGGCAGGTGGTACGCCAGCGACTTGCCGGAGGCGGTTCCGGTGGCGACGACGACGTGTCGCCGGTCGTGGGCCAGCTCGGCCGCCTCGGCCTGGTGCCGCCAGGGCGCGCTCACCCCGCGTCGGGCGTACGCGGTGCGCAGTTCCTCGGGAGCCCAACCCGGCCACGGTGCCGGCGTCCCCGCCCGGGACGGCACCCGTTCGACATGGGTGACCGGATCGGTGGCGTGCCGTTGCCGCAACTGGCGTAGCAGGTCGCCGGGCGCGGCGGCCGGAACCGGGGCGGGGCCCGGCTCACGGCCCCGGCCGGCGGATACGCTGGCTGCCGAGGTCACGTCCTGCACTCTCGCACTGGTGTTCGGAAATGGGAAATTGACCCACCGGTGCGGTGAGTCCGGCCCCCGGTGAGTCGTCGGGGGGCCTCGGGGGTAGTGGTTAGATGCCCAGAGAGCTTACGGCCGCGTCGAGGGAGGACCGATGGAGCTGTCGCTGGCGACCCGCACCGTGGGGGAGCACACGGTGCTCGAGGTCGGCGGTGAGGTGGATGTCTACACCGCCCCTCGGCTGCGCGAGCGGCTGCTGGAGTTGATCGACTCCGGTGCCCGGCACGTGGTGGTCGACCTGGGGCGGGTCGACTTCCTCGACTCCACCGGGCTGGGCGTGCTGGTCGGCGCGCTGAAGCGACTGCGGACCGCCGACGGCACCTTCTCCCTGGTCTGTGACAAGGAGCCGCTGCTCAAGATCTTCCGGATCACCGCGTTGGACCAGGTCTTCCCACTGCATCCCACGGTCGAAGCAGCGACCGGCGCCGGCGCGTGATGGCGACGGTACGGCTCTCCTTCTCCCCGGCGCCGGTGCACGTGCGTACCGCTCGCCTGGTCGGGGTGGCGGTCGCCCGGCGGGCCGGGGTCCGCGAGGATCTGCTCGACGAGGTACGCCTGGCCATCGGTGAGGCTTGCACCCGCGCGGTCGCCCTGCACCGCCAGTACGGAGTGGCCGAACCGGTGCTGGTCGAGATGTCCGACTCCGGGACGTACGCGGTGCGGGTGGTCGACCGGGCCCCGATCGAGGCGAGTATCGGCCTGGCTGCGCTCGACGCCGACCAGTTGGCCAACGAGTCGCTCAACGAGGACGACCTCACCACCGGGGTGGGCTTCGCCCTGCTCGCCGGTTTCGTCGAGGACCTCCAGGTGCGCCCGGTCGACGACGGCATCGGCACCGAAGTCCGGATGGTCTGGCCGCTGAACCGCTGACCGAACTGCTCCGTTGACCGCCGCCGCCTTCCCTGAGCAGGGAATGCGGCGGCTTCGTCATGGATCCGGCCCTATATCAGATTCCGCCTCATAACACAGCGACGAAGATCATCGCGGCGCGCCGCCACCTCGCTGTGACCTCGGACACTGCGGAGGGCTAGAGTACGCGGGTTGTCAGCAAGTGATCCCTCGGACAACCAGCGCGGCTGGGCCTGGCGGCGCGGGTCCACCGAGGGTGGCTCAGCGCGCACTTGCGAAATCCGCATCCAGGCGCAGGTCGGTGCGTCTCCACCGGCCGGCGCGTTGTTCGGCACAGGAGGACACAGATGTCCGACAGCTTGGCCGCCGAGGGCGGCGGCGCGATCTCCCTCACCGGAGCCAATGTCACGTACGTCGTCATCGCCGCGGTGATCGCGCTGGTAGCGCTCGCCTTCGCCGCCGCGTTGACGAAGGCCGTGCTGGCCGCCGGCAAGGGCACCGAGAAAATGCAGGAAATCTCCGGGGCCGTGCAGGAGGGCGCCTCGGCCTACCTGTTCCGGCAGTTCCGGACTCTGGCGATCTTCGTGGTGGTCGCCGTAGTACTGCTCTTCCTGCTGCCGGTGCACCAGACCGACGGCAGCGAGACCGCGGTGAAGATCGGCCGTTCGCTCTTCTTCGTGGTCGGTGCGCTGTTCAGCGCCTTCATCGGCGGTGCCGGCATGTGGCTGGCCACCCGGGCCAACCTGCGGGTGGCCGCCGCCGCCCGGGAGCGGGAAGGCGGCCGGGAAGTCGCCATGAAGATCGCCTTCCGGACCGGTGGCGTGGTCGGCTTCCTCACCGTCGGTCTCGGCCTCTTCGGTGCCGCGCTGGTGGTGCTGATCTTCCGGGGTGACGCGCCGACGGTGCTGGAGGGCTTCGGCTTCGGCGCCGCGCTGCTGGCCATGTTCATGCGGGTCGGCGGCGGCATCTTCACCAAGGCCGCCGACGTCGGCGCCGACCTGGTCGGCAAGGTCGAGCAGGGCATCCCCGAGGACGACCCGCGCAACGCGGCCACCATCGCCGACAACGTCGGTGACAACGTCGGTGACTGCGCCGGCATGGCCGCCGACCTGTTCGAGTCGTACGCGGTCACGCTGGTCGCCGCGCTGATCCTGGGTCGCGCCGCGTTCGGCACCGACGGCCTGGTGCTGCCGCTGATCATCTCCACCATCGGTGTGCTGGTCGCCATCATCGGCGTCTTCATCACCAAGCTGCGTGCCTCCGACCGCAACGGGCTGACCGCCATCAACCGGGCCTTCTACCTGTCCGCGCTGATCTCGGCGGTACTGGTCGCGGTGGCCACCTTCGTCTACCTCCAGCCCTCGTGGGCCGCGCAGCTCGGCGACGACTGGCGGACCGCGCTCGGCGTGGACGGCGGCGACCCGCCGTTCGGCCCGCGTGGCGTGGTCATCGGCGCGGTCGTCATCGGCATCGTGCTGGCCGCCGCCATCCAGGCGCTGACCGGCTACTTCACCGAGACCAACCGCCGTCCGGTGCAGGACATCGGCAAGAGCTCGCAGACCGGCCCGGCGACGGTCATCCTGGCCGGCATCAGCGTCGGCCTGGAGTCGGCGGTCTACTCGGCGCTGCTCATCGCCGCCGGCGTCTTCGGTGCCTTCCTGCTCGGTGGCGGCTCGATCACCCTGTCGCTGTTCGCCGTGGCGCTGGCCGGTACGGGTCTGCTCACCACCGTCGGCGTGATCGTGGCGATGGACACCTTCGGCCCGATCTCCGACAACGCCCAGGGCGTGGCGGAGATGTCCGGCGACATCGACGAGCACGGCGCCCGTACGCTCACCGAGCTGGACGCGGTGGGCAACACCACCAAGGCGATCACCAAGGGCATCGCGATCGCCACGGCGGTGCTGGCCGCGACCGCGCTGTTCGGCTCGTACACCGACACCCTGCGCATCGCGTACGCCGACGCCGGGGTGACCGACGTCGGTGCCGAGATCCTGGGCGCGCTGAACGTGTCCAACCCGCAGAACCTGGTCGGTCTGATCATCGGTGCGGCGGTGGTGTTCCTCTTCTCCGGCCTGGCCATCAACGCGGTCTCCCGCTCGGCCGGTGCCGTGGTGATGGAGGTCCGCCGGCAGTTCCGTGAGCTGCCCGGCATCATGGACGGCACCCAGCGCCCGGAGTACGGCAAGGTCGTCGACATCTGCACCCGGGACGCGCAGCGCGAACTGCTGACCCCCGGCCTGCTGGCCATCCTGGCGCCGATCGCGGTCGGTTTCGGCTTCGGACCCGGCGCGCTGGCCTCGTACCTGGCCGGTGCGATCGGAGCCGGCACCCTGATGGCGGTCTTCCTGGCCAACTCCGGTGGCGCCTGGGACAACGCCAAGAAGATGGTCGAGGACGGCGCGTACGGCGGCAAGGGCTCCGACGCGCACGCCGCCACGGTCATCGGCGACACCGTCGGTGACCCGTTCAAGGACACCGCCGGCCCGGCCATCAACCCGCTGTTGAAGGTGATGAACCTGGTGTCGCTGCTGATCGCCCCGGCCGTGGTGGCCTGGAGTATCGGCGACGACCGCAACACCGGCCTGCGGATCACCATCGCGGTGGTGGCGACGCTGATCGTGGTCGCGGCGGTGGTGTTCAGCAAGCGCAAGAGCATCGCGCTCGACGAGGGCTCCGACAGCGGATCCGGCACCGCGGACCCGCGCCCGGAGGAGATCAAGGCCTGACCCTGCGGTCAGCATCACCGGTCCCCGGGCGGCGACACCGTCGCCCGGGGACCGGTCGTCGCTGCGGGGCGGCCCGCCTGACCGGTGCCGACCGGCAGAGGAGGCCGTACGCTGCAACGCATGCGTACGTGCCGGGCGGACGCCGCCAGAATGTTGACGGTGGTCCTGGCTACGTCGGTTCTGTTGGCCGGTTGTGGGTCCAGCGGTCCCAGTCCCCGGGCGTGGGCCGCGTCGGTGTGTTCGGCGTTGACCCCGTGGCGGGCCGAGATCAGCAAGCTGACCAGCAGCACCGACCAGCAGATGACCGCGCAGACCACTCCCGCGCAGGCCAAGGAGAACCTGGTCCGGCTCTTCGGCGGCGCCGAACAGGCCAGTGAGGACGCTCGCCGCAAGGTGGAGCAGGCCGGAGTGCCCACGGTCGAGAACGGCGCGGAGATCTCCGAGGGCTTCCGGGCCTCCCTCGCGTCGATGCGCGACGCCTACGGCCGGGCCCGGGCCACGATCGACGGGCTGAGCACCGGTGAGCCCCGCGTCTTCTACGACGGCGTGCAGACGGCGGTGGAGACACTGCAACAGGACTACGACGCCAGCGCGCTGGACACCAGCCGGCTGAACTCGGAGGAGTTGAAGCGCGCTTTCGACGAGGTGCCCGAATGCCATTGAGCGGCTCCGGTGAGACATCGGCGGCGCAACCGCTGCCGATGTCCTTCCCGCTGCCTGCTGCGGCACCACCGACCGCCCGACGCCCCCGCGCACGGGCGGTCGCTTCCGATCCGACCGAGGAGACACCCGCCGGGGAGACACCGGACGACGAAACCGCCGGGGAGACGCGGACCCGGGAGACACGGACGCCGGTCGGGGACCGGCAGCTGGTCTTCTTCGGGGCGGAGACCGCCGAACCCTCGGTCGCCGACCTCGCCGGCCTGCTCGCTGGGCCAGGTGAGGTGCACCGGATGGGCGGTACCGCCCGGTTGTCGGTGGTGGTGGACGCCGGGTGGCGGGTGCACGTGCTCGTCGCCGAACTGGCCCAGCGCGGGGTCCGGGCCACCTGGACGCCGACCGAGGACCAGCGGTACGCCGTGCGGACCGCGTACACCCGGGCGATCGTGCCGCTCGCGGCGGCGTGGCTGCGCGGCCCGACGCAGCAGCCACCGGCCGGCTTCCAGTTGGACGGCCGACGGCTGCGGCTCTGGCTCGCCGCGGCCGGGGTGGTCGACCCGCCGGAGATCCTGCTGCACCTCGGGGGTGTCGATCCGGGCCGCTGGTCGGTGGTCGGGGCGGCCCTGACCGCGGCCGGGCTGGTCGGCGAACTGGTCGAACCGGGCGCGGGCGGACCCGCGTACCGGATCAGCGGTCGACGCCGGGTGCTGCGGCTGGCGGAACTGGTCGGCGAACCGCCACCGGCCGCGCCGCCCGGTGCCTGGCCGGTCCGCGACTGACCGTCCGTGGGTCCCGGCCGGGCCCCGCTTTCCCGGGCCTGACCGGCTCCTCGAAGTCCGGCCGGTCCGGACCGGGCGGGCGACAGCTGTCCGATCTGGGACAGCCGGGCGTCAGCGCACACCGGGAGAAACGGCCGGGTTCCACCTCCACCGAGGGGCTGCCATGGTCACAGTGGCACGCTTTACACCCTACCCAGGGTGTACGGTGACGCCGTTCGGCGTGAGCATGGATCGTCCGTAGCGGATTGCCGCCCGCGAAACCCGAAACACGGACGGCGCGTTACGTTGGACATCCGGACCGCCGGGTATCGGGGGGTCGAGCGTGCCCCGAACCGGACAGGCGCGGCCATCGAGTGGGAATGAGGTCGAAACCGAAGTGCCGAGCAACGCTGGAACCACCCGTCTGGTCATCGTCGAGTCGCCGGCGAAGGCCAAGACGATCTCGGGCTACCTCGGCCCGGGGTACGTCGTGGAGGCCAGCTTCGGGCACGTCCGCGACCTGCCGCGCAACGCCGCCGATGTGCCCGCCAAGTACAAGGGCGAGCCGTGGGCCCGGCTCGGCGTCGACGTGGACAACGGCTTCCACGCCCTCTACGTCGTCTCCGCCGACCGCAAGCAGCAGATCAGCAAGCTGACCAAGCTGGCCAAGGAGGTCGACGAGATCTTCCTGGCCACGGATGAGGACCGCGAGGGTGAGGCGATCGCCTGGCACCTGGTGGAGACCCTCAAGCCGAAGGTGCCGGTCCGGCGGATGGTCTTCCACGAGATCACCAAGCCGGCCATCCAGGCGGCGGTGGCCAACCCGCGCGAGATCGACCGGGACCTGGTCGACGCCCAGGAGGCCCGACGCATCCTCGACCGGCTCTACGGCTACGAGGTCTCCCCGGTGCTGTGGAAGAAGGTCATGCCGAAGCTGTCGGCGGGCCGGGTGCAGTCCGTGGCGACCCGGATCGTGGTCGAGCGTGAGCGGCAGCGGATGGCCTTCCGCACCGCCGAGTACTGGGACATCCTGGCCACCCTGGCGGTCGCGAACGCGGGCGAGGGCCCGCGCACCTTCAACGCCACCCTGGTGGCCCTCAACGGCGACCGGATCGCCACCGGCAAGGACTTCGAGCCGACCACCGGCAAGGTGCGCGCCGGGGCAGGCGTCGTCCACCTCGACTCCAGCGGAGCGCGAGGGCTGGCCGCCCGCCTCGAAGGGCGACCCTTCACGGTCACCCGGGTCGAGGAGAAGCCCTACCGGCGCCGCCCGTACGCGCCGTTCATCACCTCCACGCTCCAGCAGGAGGCGGCCCGCAAGCTGCGGTTCTCGTCGCAGCAGACGATGCGCACCGCGCAGCGGCTCTACGAGAACGGCTACATCACCTACATGCGTACCGACTCGGTGAACCTGTCGGAGACCGCCATCGCGGCGGCCCGCCGGCAGATCGTCGAGCTGTACGGCGAGCGCAGTGTGCCGCCGGAGCCGCGTCGCTACACCGGCAAGGTGAAGAACGCCCAGGAGGCGCACGAGGCGATCCGCCCGGCGGGGGACAACTTCCGCACCCCGGGCGACGTGGCCAAGGAACTCTCCGCCGAGGAGTACAAGCTCTACGAGCTGATCTGGCGGCGCACCATCGCCTCGCAGATGACCGACGCGGTCGGCTCCAGCGTGTCGGTGCGGATCCGGGCGACCACCACCGCCGGTGAGGAGGCCGACTTCGGCGCCACCGGCAAGACCATCACCGACCCGGGCTTCCTGCGGGCGTACGTCGAGTCCAGCGACGACGAGAACGCCGAGGCCGAGGACGCCGAGCGGCGACTGCCCAACCTGGTCAAGGACCAGCCGCTGACCGCCGACGAACTGGCCGCCCAGGGCCACCACACCCAGCCGCCCGCCCGCTACACGGAGGCGTCGCTGGTCAAGGCCCTGGAGGAACTGGGCATCGGGCGTCCGTCCACGTACGCCTCGATCATGCAGACCATCCAGGACCGCGGGTACGTCTTCAAGCGCGGCCAGGCGATGATCCCGTCGTTCCTGGCGTTCGCGGTGATCGGGCTGATGGAGCGGCACTACCCGCGCCTGATCGACTACGACTTCACGGCCAGCATGGAGAACGAGCTGGACGAGATCGCCGGTGGCGATCACGCGGCGGTCGACTTCCTCACCGCGTTCTACTTCGGCACCACCAACGGCGCCGGTGACCAGGACATCGCCCGCTCCGGTGGGCTCAAGAAGCTGGTCACCGAGAACCTCAGCGACATCGACGCGCGCAGCGTCAACTCGATCCCGCTGTTCACCGACGACGAAGGCCGTGAGGTGGTGGTGCGGGTCGGCCGGTTCGGGCCGTACCTGCAACGGGCGCTGCCCGGCGAGCAGCCCGCCCCGAAGGCGGAGGGCGAGGAGGGCGGCACCCCGGGCGACCGGGCGCCGATTCCCGAGGGCCTCGCGCCGGACGAGCTGACCCCGGAGAAGGTGCACGAGCTGTTCCTCGGCGGCGGGGGCGAGCGCAAGCTCGGCGACGACCCGGCGACCGGCGAGCCGATCCTGCTCAAGTCCGGCCGCTTCGGCCCGTACGTGGCCAGCGGGGAACGCAAGTCGTCCCTGCTGCGCTCGCAGTCACCGGATTCGCTCACCCTCGACGAGGCGCTCAAGCTGCTCAGCCTGCCGCGCCTGATCGGCGTGGCACCGGACGGCGTCGAGGTGTTCGCCAACAACGGCCGCTACGGCCCGTACGTCAAGCGGGGCGACGAGTTCCGTTCGCTGGACTCGGAAGACAAGATGTTCACCGTCACCCTCGACGAGGCGCTGGCCCTGCTGGCCGCCCCGAAGACCCGTCAGCGTCGGGCCGCCGCCCCACCGCTGCGGGAGATGGGTGCCGACCCGCTGACCGAAAAGCCGCTGGTCATCAAGGACGGCCGGTTCGGCCCGTACGTCACCGACGGGGAGACCAACGCCTCCCTGCGGCGCGGCCAGACGCCGGAGGCACTGACCCTGGAGGAAGCCTCCGAGATGCTCGCCGAAAAGCGAGCCAAGGGCCCCGCCCCCAAGAAGACCCCGGCGAAGAAGACCGCCGCCAAGAAGACCACCGCCAAGAAAGCCCCAGCCAAGGCCACTGCTGCGAAGGCCACCAAAGCCACCAAGGCCACCCCCGCGAAGGCCGCCAAGGCCACCCCCGCCAAGAAGGCCGCCCCCAAGAAGGCCACCTCCGCGCACACGGAGTAACCACCCCAACGTCACCTTCCACGCGCACGGATCAACTGACTCGCTCACCAGCCAACGCCAACTCCGCGCACAGAGATCTCTCGTCAAGGGCGCCAGCCGGCGGCGAGCAGGGCGGCGCGGAGTTGGGCGATGACGTCGGCGGGGTGGTGGCGGATGGCCCAGGCGGGGAAGCGGAGCACTCGGTCGCCGCTGCGCCACAGATCGTTCTGTCGGCGCATGTCTGCCCAGGCGGTGGCCGGGTCGAGGTGCTGGCTGCCGTCGATCTCCACATGCACCCGCCACTCCTCGAACCAGGCGTCCAGGTAGCGGCGTCGACCAGTGGCGTCGTGGCGGACAGCCTGCCTCGTGGGTTCGGGCAGCCCGGCGCGACGGACCAGGCGCAGGAAGTCGAGTTCGGGCAGGGAGTGCGCACCGCCCACCGCATCGGTGGCGGTCTGCGCGATCAACGCGCGACGGCGGGCGCGGGGAAGACGATCCAGCACCTGGCGTACGTCGTCACCACCGACGAGGCGCTGCTGAAATCCGGCAGCGATGATCGCCCGAGCTTCCTGATCGCTCGGTGCCCACTGCGCCGCGTCCACCAACGACCGAGCCGGCATCGTCCGGCGGGGCTGCCCCACATCGAGGACGTCCGCGGCCGGCAGCAGGGTGGTGCGGTGTACGCGGACACCGGGCGGCATGGCCCGGGTCCGGTGATTCGCCGGCAGCAGGATGTGCACGACCTTGTCGTCGTACCTGCGCAGGCCCCACGCACGTGCGGCGCTCAGCCCGCCGAGCACCGCCGCCGGCCCGGCGGACAGGACGCCGATCCACGGCAGTTGTGCCGGCGCGATCGGCCCGTTGTGCGTGACGTAGACCGCCCGGTGCACCTGCCGCCAGCGGCCGACGTCGACCCGGTGCCGAATCGCCTTCGGCGACAGGTACCGCCGAGCCTGGTCGAGGCTGAGCACCTGCTCCTGATGAAACAGCAACCAGGCCAGCTCACCCGCCTCATCCCCCGGCAACCCACCTCCCGCCCACCCACTCTGTCCCCGCACACCCCCACCCTGCCCACCCACACTCCCGTCGCGCTGCCCCTGTGGACAGCCACGAGATCTTGGTACGAAAGTGCCCCTCCAGGGGCGGTCTCGTACCAAGATTCAGATCGGGCTTCAGCCGAGGAGTGCGGTGAGGTGGGGGGTGGTGAAGATGTGGTGGGGGTCCAGGTGGGTGCGGATGCGCTGGAAGTCGTGCCAGCGGGGGTAGGCGTCGGCCAGGGAGGCGGCGTCGCGCCAGTGCAGTTTGCCCCAGTGGGGGCGTCCGCCCAGCTCGGTCGCCACCTGTTCGAAGGCGCGGAAGTACGGCTCGTAGGGCATGCCGATGTACTGGTGCAGGGCGACATACGCCGATTCGCGCCCGTACGAGTGCGACAGCCAGATCTCGTCGGCGGCGGTGAAGCGCACCTCGACCGGGAAGAGCACCCGGAACGGCAGCCGGTCGATGATCCGGCGCAGGGCGTCCAGCGCCTCGGGCAGGGCGTCGCGCGGTAGCGCGTACTCCATCTCCACGAAGCGGACCCGGCGCGGGGTGCAGAAGACCGTGTCGGAGCGGCCGGTGTAGATGCGTTCGCTGAGCGCGCGGGCGGAGACGGCGCTGATCGTCGGGACCAGGGCCGGCATCGCGCGGCCGAGCCGGCAGGCGCCGGCGAAGACGGTGTTGGCCAGGAAGTCGTCGTCGAGCCAGCCGCGCCAGCGGGGCAGCGGGCGATCGTCGTCGGGCACCCGGTCGTTGACCTTCAGCTGCGCCTGGCTGCTGTACGGGAACCAGAAGAACTCGACGTGATCGTGGGTGCCGATCAGGTCGGGCAGGTCGGCCAGCACGGCGTCCAGGGCGGCGGGGCGTTCGTGGGCCCGCAGCACGAAGGCGTCCACGCAGCGCAGCGTCACCTCGACAAGTACGCCGAGCGCGCCGAGCGAGATCCGGGCCGCGTCGAACACGTCGGGGTGCTCGTCGGCGGAGCAGTGCAGCACCTCGCCGGTGCCGGTGACCAGGGTCAGCGCGGCGACGAAGGTGGCCAGCCCGCCGTACGCCGCGCCGGTGCCGTGGGTGCCGGTGGAGATCGCCCCGGCCACCGTCTGCGCGTCGATGTCGCCGAGGTTGGGCAGCGCCAACCCGTGACCTGCCAGTAGCGCGTTGAGCTGCCGCAGGGTCATCCCGGCCGGTACGGTGACAAGGCGCTGATCGACGTCCACCTGTACGTCGATGGCGAGTCCGGCCAGGTCCATCCGGCTACCGTCGCCGACCGCGACGGGGGTGAAGGAGTGGCCGCTGCCGACCGGGCGGATCCGGGCACCGGTCTCGGCGGCGGAGCGGACCTGCTCGACAACTTCGGTGACGGTGGTGGGGCGCAGAACCGCAGCCGTGCTGTGCTGGTTGCCGGCCCAGTTCGACCAGGCGGTGGCGTCGCTGACGCTGCTTCCAGGCATCGGCGCTCCTTCACATTGAATATGAACCGAGTTCATATCAGGAACGTTGTTCCTGGTAAACACCGCAATCGAGATTCGCTCGTTGTACCGGTAGTCACGAACTGGTGACGTGTAGATATGTTCATCCGTCGAGAGGGGGTGGCGAGTGTCCACTTCAGCCGCCACGACTGGGCCGCTGCGCCGGGTTCCGGTGCAGGGTCGTAGCGTCGCGCGGGTCCAGCGAATGCTGGACGCTTGCGCCGAACTCGTCGACGAGGTGGGGTACGAAGGGCTGACCACCACCCTGCTCGCCGAGCGGGCAGAGGTGGCGATCGGGTCGGTCTATCAGTTCTTTCCGGACAAGCGGGCGATCGTGCAGGCGTTGACGCTGCGCACGATGGAGGCGTACCTCCAGCGGCTCGACGAGCGCTTCGCCTCGGACGACCTGACCCACTGGTGGGACGGGGTCGACGCGGGCATCGACGAGTACATCACCATGCACCGCACCGTTCCCGGATTCCGTACCTTGCACTTCGGCGACGTGGTCGACCTGCATCTGCTCGATGAGCAGCGCGACAACAACGGGGTGATCGCCGACCAGTTGGCGCGCGTGCTCACCGAGCGCTTCGGCCTTGCCGACGTGCCCGACCTGCAATTCCATCTGGAAATCGCGGTGGAGGTGGCCGACGCGCTGATCAAGCTCGCGTTCCGGCGTACGTCCGACGGCGACGAGCGGGTGCTGGCCGAGGCGAAGGCGCTCATCCGCGACTACCTGCACCGTCAGGTGGACGCCCGGGGCGATGCCGGGCACCGGCCGGTCGTGCAGCCCGCGAAGCCGGCCGACGATCAGATCATCGATTCCGCGGAAACCGCGGCGCAGCCCGCCTGACGCTCGCCCTCCCGCCCGGCGCGGCCCTGCGGTCACCCCGCTCCACCCGCCGAACCCGTCAGGTGCGTACCCCAGCGGCTGGCGGCGGGTTTCACAGGAAGGCGCGGCTCTCGCCCCGGTAGGTCGGCACGGTGGCCACCACCTCGTCCCCGTCCACCAGGTGCAGTTCGTTGACGTGTTCGCACAGCTCGCCCGACTTCGCGTGGCGGAACCAGACCCGGTCACCGATGCGCAGCGTGGCGGCCGTGCGACCGGCCAGCGGGGTCTGCACCTCGCCGGCACCCTCGGTGCCGACCAGCTTGAGTCCGGCGGGCAGCCACGGTCGGGGCAGCCGGCTGCGGCTGGCCGATCCGGAGGCGATCCAGCCGCCGCCGAGCACGGTGGCGAGCCCGGGTGCCGGCCGGCGGACCACCGCACAGGCGAAGAAGGCCGCCGGGGTGGGACGCCAGTCGCGATAGCCGTCGAACAGTGTCGGCCCGTACAGCCCTGATCCCGCGGTGACCTCGGTGACCGCGGGATCGGCGCTGGTCGCGGCCACGCTGCCGGTGCCGCCGCCGTTGACAAATTCCAGGTCGGCGTGGTCGCGCACGGCGGCCACCGCCGCGGCGCGGCGCGCCAGCAGCTCGCGGTACGACCCGCGCTGGGCCAGCCGGATCACCGCGCCGAGCGCCCTCTGCCCGGGCGGCGCGTCACCGACCCCGGCGATCTGTGCCTCGTACGACATCAGGCCGACCAGCCGGAAGCCGGGCCGGGCGGTGATCGCGGCGGCCAACCGGCCGGCGGCCTCGGCGCTGTGCACCGGTGAGCGGCGGACGCCGACGTGCACCCGGCCGCCCAACAGTCGCCACGAGGCGTCCAGGTCGAGACAGATCCGCAGCTCAGCCCGGCTCCCCGGCGACCGCACGGTGTCGTGGAAGTCCAGCTGATCGGGGTCGTCGACCATCAGGGTGATGGCGGCGGCCAGAGCCGGATCGGCCGCGAGTTCGGTAAGCGCACCCCGGTCGACGGTGGGGTACGCCACCAGCACGTCGTCTGTGACGCCGGTACGCACCAGCCAGATCGCCTCGGGCAACGTGAACGCCATCACCCCGTGCCAACCGGGGCGGGCCAGCGCACGGGCGATCAACTCGCGGCAGCGCAGCGACTTGCTGGCGACCCGGAGGGGCTTGCCGCCGGCCCGGTCGACGAGCGCGGCGGAGTTCGCATCGAAGGCGGCCAGGTCGACCACGGCGTACGGGGGATCGAGGTGCCGGGTCGCCCGGTCCAGCCGGTGGCGCAGATTCTCGCTGTCGGTGGCCACGTGTGCACGCTAACTGTGAAACGGTGAATGCGAAACACCCTCGCGTCCTGCCTGCGCACCATGAGTTGGCCACAGCGGCCTAGGCTCGGCGGGCAAGGCGAGGCGTGACGGGGGCAGGTCCCCGCAGGTCTAGAGTGTTCCACCGGGGGTGCCCAGCGATGGGCCGGCACGTGGAGGTACGGCCATCGAAAGCCAATTCAACGGCGAGTCGTCCGGCGTGTCGCCGTCCACGAACCAGCCCACCGGCCAAGCCGGCCGCTCCGGCGGCACGACCGGCCAGGCCGACCTGACCGGCTACCCCGCCATCCGCTCGGTGCTGCGCATCCGCCCCTTCCGCCGGCTCTGGATCGTGCTCAGCGCGGCCTCCTTCGGTGACTGGCTCGGTCTGCTCGCCACCAGCATCTTCGCCGCCGCCCAGGTGGAGGGCAGCACCGCCAAGGGCGCCGCCTTCGGTGGCGTGATCGCCATCCGGCTGCTGCCCGCGCTGCTGCTCGGGCCGATCGCCGGCGTGTTCGCCGACCGGTTCGACCGGCGCTGGACCATGGTCATCTGCGACCTGCTGCGGTTCGTGCTGTTCGCCTCGATCCCGCTGTACGCGCTGACCGGTGCCAGCGGTGCCCGGGTGGTCAGCTGGGCGGCCATCGCCACCTTCCTGATCGAGACGGTCACGCTGCTCTGGATCCCGGCCAAGGAAGCGGCGGTACCGAACCTCATCCCGCGCGCCCGGCTGGAGACCGCCAACCAGCTCACCCTGATCACCACGTACGGCCTGACGCCGATCTTCGCCGCGATCGTGCTCGCCTCGCTCGACGGCATCGTCCGGGGCGCCACCGGCGGCGAGATGCCGTCCTGGGCCGAGCCGGCCCAACTCGCGCTCTGGTTCAACGCGTTCTCCCGGCTCGCCACCGCCCTGGTCGTCGCCTTCGGCATCAAGGAGATCAGCCAGGGGCAGCGCCAGCGGCAGGAACAGTCCGAGCAGAGCATGCTGCGCCAGTTCAACGAGGGCTGGCGGTACATCGGGAAGACGCCCCTGGTCCGTGGCCTGGTGCTGGGCATCTTCGGTGCCTTCGCCGGCGGCGGCATCGTGATCGGTACGTCCCGGTTCTTCGCCAACTCGCTCGGAGCCGGTGACGCCGCCTTCTCCCTGCTCTTCGGGGCGATCTTCTTCGGCCTGGCGATCGGCATCGGGCTCGGCCCGATGATCGTGCGGGACATGTCCCGGCGTCGCTGGTTCGGCATGAGCATCGTGCTGGCCAGCGCCTCAGTGATGACCCTGGCCTTCGCCATCCACCTGTCCATGGCGCTGGTCGGCGCGGTCCTGGTCGGCGCCGGCGCCGGAATGGCCTTCCTCTCCGGCACCACCCTGCTCGGCGGCGAGGTCGCCGACGAGGTACGCGGCCGGGTCTTCGCGGTGGTGCAGATCGGCACCCGACTGGTGCTGATCCTGGCGATCGCGCTGGGCAGCCTGCTCGCCGGTGTCGGTGGCTCCCGGAAGCTGGAGATCGCCGACCTGGGGATCTCGATCTCCGCCACCCGCCTGCTGCTGCTCGTCGCCGGCGCGGCCGGGATCTTCGCCGGGATCAGCGCATTCGGCCAGATGGACGACAAGAAGGGCGTTCCGGTCCTGGCCGACCTGTGGGGTTCGATCCGGGGTCGTCCGCTGATGCCGGCGGAGCCGTTCGTCTCGGCGGGGCTCTTCGTGGTCTTCGAGGGCGGCGAAGGCGCCGGCAAGTCGACCCAGCTGGCCCAGCTCGCCGAGCGGCTGCGCGCCGAAGGGCGGGACGTGGTGGTCACCCGGGAGCCGGGCGCAACCGGCGTCGGCACCCGCATCCGGTCCCTGGTGTTGGACAACACCACCGACGAGGCACCTTCGCCACGCGCCGAAGCCCTGCTCTACGCCGCCGACCGGGCGCATCACGTGGCCACCGTGGTCCGGCCCGCCCTGTCCCGGGGTGCCGTCGTGATCAGTGACCGGTACGTCGACTCGTCCCTGGCGTACCAGGGTGCCGGGCGTACCCTGCCGGTCGACGAGCTTTCCTGGCTCTCCTCCTGGGCCACCGGTGGGCTCAAGCCCGACCTGGTGGTGCTGCTGGACATCGACCCGCGTGCGGGGCTGTCCCGGGTGGCCGAGCGCAGCCGGGCCGCGGACCGGCTGGAAGCCGAGTCGCTGGCCTTCCACGAGCGGGTCCGGTACGCCTTCCTCGACCTCGCCGCCGCCGACCCGAAGCGCTACCTGGTCCTCGACGCCGGCCACCCGGTCGAGCAGATCGCCGAGCGGGTCGCCGACCGGGTGACGGAGCTGCTCGCCCCCGGCGGTGCCGACCACCCGGGACCGGCGAGTGGCCCGGACACCTCGGTGCAGCCTGAGTTATCCCCAACGGAGCTGGTGACGACGGAGCGGACTTGATGCCGGACGCCTTCGCCGACCTGGTCGGGCAGGACGAGGCGGTGGACACGCTACGCCGGGCTGCGGCCGCCGCAGCCGCCGTGCTGCGTACGCCGCAGGAAGCGGTGAGCGGAGCCGACCCGGGTGCCGGGATGACGCACGCCTGGATCTTCACCGGGCCACCCGGCTCGGGGCGGTCGGTGGCGGCGCGGGCCTTCGCCGCCGCGTTACAGTGTGAGCACGGCACCGGATGCGGGCAGTGCCCCGGCTGTCACACCACCCTGGCCGGCACCCACGCCGACGTACGGCTCGTGGTTCCCGACGGGCTCTCCATCGGGGTCAACGAGATGCGGGCGCTGGTGCTGCGGGCGGCCAGCACACCGTCCGGCGGCCGGTGGCAGGTCGTGATCATCGAGGATGCCGACCGGTTGACCGAGGCGGCCGGTAACGCACTGCTCAAGGCGGTCGAGGAACCGCCACCCCGAACGGTCTTCCTGCTCTGCACGCCCTCCACCCACCCGGACGACATCTCGGTGACGATCCGGTCGCGCTGTCGGGTCGTACCTCTGGTGCAGCCGGCGGCGGACGCGGTGGCCGAGGTGCTGGTCCGGCGGGACGGGATCGCGCCCGACGTGGCCCGGTGGGCGGCGGCGGCCACGCAGGGTCACGTCGGACGGGCCCGGCGGCTGGCCGGCGACCCCCAGGCCCGGGCCCGGCGCGAGGCGGTGCTCGCCGTACCGCGCCGGCTGACCAGCGTGGGTGCCGCCTTCGACGCGGCCTCCGCGCTGATCGAGGCGGCCGAGGCCGAAGCCGAGGCGGCGGTCGTGGAGATCGACGCGGCGGAACGCGCGGCGCTGGAGACGGCGCTCGGCGCGGGCGGTACCGGTCGAGGCGCGGCAAGCGCCGCCCGGGGATCCGCCGGCCAACTCAAGGACCTGGAGCGGCGGCAGAAGTCCCGAGCCACCCGGGCCCAGCGGGACGCGCTGGACCGGGCGCTTGTCGACCTGGCCGCCTTCTACCGGGACGCGCTGACCATGGCGATGGGCGCACCGGTGCCGCCGGTGCACACCGACACCGCCGAACTGGCTGACGCCGGCGCGCGCAGCTGGCAGGCGGAAGGGGCGCTGCGGCGACTGGAAGCCGTACTGGCCTGCCGCACCGCCATCGAGGCGAACGTCAAGCCCCGGATCGCCGTCGAAGCCATGATGCTCGCCCTCTGGAAGGGTTGACCGCGGCAGGTCTTGTCGGCCAGACCGTTATCCACAGGCATCGACACGCGCAATTCACGTGCGGTACGGTCCGGTGTGCCGTGGTGACGGCGGCGGCACGCAGAGTGAGGGCAGCCGGGGAGGAGTCCGCTGATGCCGCGGGGCGAGATCGACGAGGCATGGATCGAGGAGGCGGTCCGGCGTTACCGCCGGATCGAGTCGCTCCAGGCCGAGTTCGACCAGGCCGTGGCGACGGTCGAGGTCACCGTCCGGTCGCCGGACGGCCTGGTGGAGGTGGTCGTCACCGCCAGCGGCCGGATCACCGACGTGCGCTTCCTCGGCCCGCTGCACAACCGTGCGCCGCGTGACGTGGCAGGCTCGGTGCGGGCTGCGGTCACCGCCGCAGCAGACGCCGCCCAGTGGGCCCGGGAGAAGCTGCACAACGAGACCTTCACCGCCTACCGGCCACTGACGGGGGCCTGAGATGGATCTGCGTACCCTGGCCACCCGGCTCGACGACGCGAGCGCCACCCTCACCGCGCTCTCCCGTTCGGTCACCGCCAGTGATCCCGCCCAGGGGGCCTTCGGGGCCGACGCCCCGGGCCGGCCAGGCGAGATCGGCCGGGCACTGCTGCGGCAGTGGACGACGGCCACTGGCGACCGGGCCCGGGAGGCGTACGCTGCCGCCGGTCATCTGGCGGCCACCGCGGACGCCCTACGCCGGGCCGCGGACCAGTACGCCGACACCGACGTCGCGGTGAGCCGCCGGCTGGCCGGAGAGCCCTGATGGACACCCTGGACCGGCTCGCCGAACCGGGCCTCGACCTGTTGCGCCGGGTCGACACCCTGCTCGCCGCAGGCGCGCCCGAGGGGCACCGGGTCTGGCCGCTGCTGCGGCGGATGCAGGTGCTGCCGGGCGAGGCGCTGCGACACTTCCTCGACCTGCGTCCCGGGCCGTTGGCCGCTGCCGGGCAGGCGGTGCGCCGGCACGTCCACGGGTACGACCGGGCGTGCGCCGCGCTGACCGACCCGCTGCTCTGGTCCGGGCCGGCCGCGGCGGCGTACGGCGAGACCCGAGCGGTGCTGCTGCGCCACCTCGACGAAGGGCCCGAAAGCCTGGTGGGGAGGCTGGAGGCGACCGCTGGTTACGCCGAGGCGCTCGCCGACTGGGTGGAGGGCAGCCGGTTGGCCGTCGCCCGTGCCCTCGCCGAGGTGATCGGCTCGGCCGAGGCGGTAACTGTCGTCACGGCCACCTCGGTCACCCGGGTGGTGAGCCACTCCGGGCCGTCGTCGCCGGGTGCCGTCGCCGGCGCCGAGATCGCCGCCCGCCTGCTGGCGGTGCTCTGCGTGGCGTACGACGGGGCGGAGACCCTGGTACGACAGTGGGGGCCGAGCATGGCCGAGTCCGTGCTGCGCCCGCCGGCCGCCCAGACCCGCCCCGGCTTCCACGACGGCCCCCGCACGATCCGTGCCAGTTGGTAGGCGGGGCTCGCACCCACCGGGGTCGGCCAGCCATGGACGGTCGTACCGAGTGGTCGATCGCGACGCCGAACCGGCGCGGTCCCGCCGAAGCGTCGTAGGGTGATGACATGGGGATGCTCTGTGCGGTCAGCTTCCAGCGCTACGGGCGCCTCTACTACCTCGATCCGGGCGAGTTGCGCCCCCAGGTGGGCGACAAGGTGTTGGTGCCCACCGACGACGGACCCGAGGTGGCGGAGTGCGTGTGGGCGGCGCAGTGGGTCACCGAGGACACCGACGGGTTCCCCAAGCTCGCCGGGCTGGCGCAGGATGAGGACCTGCGCCGCGACGAGGACCTGCGCCGCCGCAAGGCCGCCGCGAAGGTGGCGGCGAAGCGGCTGATCCGCGAGCACGGCCTGCCGATGAAGGTGGTGGCGGTCGACCACGTGCTCAGCCGGGGCGACGACGGCGGCGAGCGGAGCACCATCTACTTCACTGCCCCGCACCGGGTCGACTTCCGCTCACTCGTACGCGACCTCGGCGCGACCCTGCACTGCCGGGTGGAACTGCGGCAACTCTCCGCGCGGGACTCGGCACGGGTGCAGGGCGGCATCGGCTCCTGCGGGCGTGACCTGTGCTGCGCCACCTTCCTGAACGACTTCGAGCCGGTGACCATCCGGATGGCCAAGGAACAGGACCTGCCCCTCAATCCGCTGCGCATCTCCGGCGCCTGCGGTCGACTGATGTGCTGCCTCAAGTACGAGCACCCGCTGTACGCCTCAAGCGGCACGTACCCCGCGAGCGGGCAGCGTGTCGAGACCCCCGCCGGCCTGGGCAAAGTCGTGTCCCGGCATCCGCCGAGCGAGACCGTCACCGTCCGGCAGCTCAGTGACGGTTCGGTCAACCGCTGCTCGCTGGCCGATGTCTGTCGCCCCCGTATCGCATACGACGAAAGGCCCCCCTCCGCAGAGCCGGGTCTGTCGCCGCAAGGGGAGTGACCGGGCCGCTGCGATCTTGGGCTTGTCCGGGCTTCCTACCCTGCCCGCATGGCATATCAGCCGGCCATGGTGCCGCCGAAGAAGTCCAAGCGGGTTCTGTTCATCGTGTTGGGTGTGGTGCTCGCACTCTGTTGCTCCGGTGGGGCGGTCGGCGCCTTCCTGATCTACCGGGTGGCGATGGACGCCACCGGACCGGTCCGCTCCACAGTGAACACATTCGCGGGCGCGCTTGTGGAAGGCGACTATCCGACCGCCTATCAGCAACTCTGCACCCGGATCCGGGATCGGGTCAGCGAGGCGGACTTCACGCGGCAGCAGGAAACCCAGCCGGACCTGACCGGACACAAGATCGTCGGGCTGAGCCTCTCCAACCAGAACGGTCACGTCAGCGGCACTGCGACCGTCCGCTACACCCCGAGCGAGGGCGGCACCACCAACCGGGTCTACCCGCTGATCAAGGAGGAGGGCAACTGGCGGATCTGCGAGTGAGCCGCAGGCCGGCAGGCCCCGGGCCGGCACCGCAGGTGTCGGCCCGAGGTTGCCAGGGTGCAGTGGTCAGGTGAGGGAGACGGGCGGTTCGGCCAGGCGCGGAGTCAGGGGCGTCGCAGGGGTCAGCCAGGAGGCTTCCGGGGTGTGGTCGGGATTGACCTGCCACCGGCGGGCCACCCGGTCGACGACGACGGGATAGAGCGTGAGGGTGCCGTCCGGGTCGATGCGCATCCGGACGAAGCCCTTGGCGTCCTCGATGCCCTGACCGGCGAACAGTTCGTTGACGTTCACCCCGAACGCGCTGGCGATCAGCAGGTACCCGGCCACCAGTTGACTGGCCACCAGACCGATCACCGGCAGGTAGAGCACAGCCGCCGCAGCCGCCGGCAGCGGCCAGGACCAGTTGTGGAAGGGCAGGGCCAACCAGACCCAGGTGCCGGCCGCGCCCAGCCCGACGTGGGCCAGACCGTGTATGACGCCGAGAACCCAATGTCGCACGTTGCGTTTTCCGGTGGTGCTGGGCGGCTTGGCGAACAGGGCCGCCGCGAGCACGGTCACCAGCACCATCAACACCAGCGGAACGCTGAACAGACGCTGCTCGGACGCCTCGATCCGGAAGTCGGCCACCCCGGCGATGGAGAGCATCAACAGGGTGTGCAGGACGCCGAGCAGGGTGGCGAACCCCGGGTTGCGGCGGGGCAGCCGGCCGAAGATCCCCCAGCCGTACCGGCGGGAGCGGGCCGCGTCGGGGTAGCGGGCGGCCAGCGCGTACGACCGGGACGGGCTGGACCGTCGGGCCAGGGTGTCGCGCGGCGGCACCTCGATCTGCTCGGGCAGCTTGTGCGTGGGGTAGAGGTACGCGCCCCCGCTGCCGCAGGTGACCAGCTGGCGGTCGTCCGGGCCGGTGTACCGGGCGTAATGGTGCAGGTCACCGGAGATCAACACCCGGACCCGGGCCCCGGTGGGCGCGATGATGGTCCGGATGAAGTAGTCGATCGAGTCGTACGCCGAAGGGTCGTCCACCGCCTTGACCCAGGCGGGTGCCGGCACCGCCAGGATCACCTTGCTCTGCGGCCCCAGCTTTGCGGCCACCGTGTCGAAGTAGGTCAACTGCGGGTCGTCGACGTACGAGCCGGACTGGTCGTCGAGGCCGAGCAGCCACCAGTCGGCGGGCAGTTCGGCGGCGAAGTACGAGCGGGACTGCCCGGTACGCCAACCACCGAAGTGCCGGTCCCGAGAACGCACGAACAGCCGCAGGAACGCGGTCAGCCCGTCGTACCAGTCATGGTTGCCGGGGACCGCGAAGACCGTGGGCTGCTCCGGCGGGGTGGCCGGCAGCGCGGCCTGGTACGGCCCCTTGCACCGGTCCTCGTACGCCTCGTAGGCGGCCGACGGGTATACCTGGTCGCCGCCCATCACCAGGGTCTGCGCCCGCGGCAGCCGATGCCCGTCCACCACCAACTCCGGCTGGGCGAGCAGGTAGGCGACCGAGTACGTGGCGTTGAACCCGTCACCCAGGTCGGCGACATAATCCAGCCACAGCCCGCCGTCCGGCCCGACCTGCTTGGCGATCTCCGAGTCGAGGGCCTTCTGCAACTCCCGCTTGTCCAGGTACGCCCCGAACAACATCGCCAGCAGCGTACGCAGACCGGTGCTGATCAGCAGGAGCGGCGCGAGCCACGGCACCGGCTTGCGCGGCGTGAACCCCAACTCCAGCGGGTCGGTGCTACGCGGCCGCCGCGCCGCCCGCCCACCGGCCGCCTCCTCGGCGTACGGACCCAGCGGCGCGGCACGCCCGGTGGCTCCGGCTGCGTCGGCCGGAGGTTGAGGGGTAGCGCCCGGCGGGCTGTCGACCGGTTCGTCGCGGGGGATGTGATCGTCGGCCATCCATCGCAGCGTAGCGGGCGAGGATTCGAACCTGCCGAGCCGCAAGGGCCGCGCTGTCCGGTATGCCGACTCGGGTACTCCCGCTCCGCTGGGCGTCGGGCGTGCCGTACACTAGGCGATCGTTGCCGCCTTAGCTCAGTCGGCTAGAGCGACGCACTCGTAATGCGTAGGTCGACGGTTCGATTCCGTCAGGCGGCTCCATAGAAAGGCCCAGGTCACCGGCTTGATCGCCGATCATGACCTGGGCCTTTCGCCTACCGTCGCGAGGCCGAGCAGCCAAGCGAGCAGCCAACGCACCGACAACGGCCTGTGGTCCCGGCCGGCAGCCGGCGTGGGATCCGAAACTGATCGGCGACAGATCTCCGTCGACTGATGTGTGCGATAGACCTAGCGGAAAGCGGTGACCCAGAACAGAACGGCGGCGAGGGCGAGCAGTTCACAGACACCCACCGCGAGCAGAGGCATCGCCGCCGACGGCAGCCGGGCCGACGAGGAGTAGCGGGGTCGTTCCCAGCTGTCGTGTGCCGGGCCGCCACTGATCGTTCCGCCCAGAATCAACGCGAGAATGGCGGCGGTAGTGCCCACGTGGAGCGGCACGAAGTCGGGGTAGCTGCCGTGGAGCCTGCCAACTCCCGCGTACACGATCGTGAAGCCGACGGCGGCCAAGCCGGCACACGCGATCATCGCGTACCGGGCTGTGGCACCCGTGACGGAGATCAGAATGATCAGGCCGGCGAGCAGGAGCGGCCCACCCACGACGGCCCAGCCGGCGAAGGCAAGGCCGACCGCTGAACAGGCCGACTCGGTACACAACAGATCGAGCAGCGCGGTCAGCATCTCGCCGCTGCGGAACACACTCGTGATCACGGCGGCGATGAGAACCGCCGAGACGACGATGACCCCCGCCGCACTCATCTGAGACCCCTTGCCCCCGGACAACCGTGGCCTCCCTGCGGTCGACACGTCGCCGATCGTAGGGCCAGCCCGCTCATCGCCTGGGTCCTGGCCGGCGGCAAGGCGCCCCGGCCGCCCACGGCACCGGGCGGTGAGCCACCGACAGCCGCCGGGACACCGTCCTCACGCCGATGGCGGAAGAGACTTACGGTCGCAGCATGGACGACCCGATCGAGCTGCGACTCGACCTCGCCACCGCCGAAGACCTTCGTAATGCTCTTTACGGCCTGGGCGAGCATCAGGCCGCAGCCAGGCCGATCCCCTCCATGGGCACCGAGACCAGCAGACGGCTCGGCGTCCTCCTGCGAGACCTGGACATCCGGTTGGGCGGCACCGGCAGATTCGCATAGCCCACTCGCCAGCGAGCAGTACGGAACCCGGCACCTCGACCGCCATCGGGGTCGGGGCTTTCCGGCTGCAGCGCCAGTCCAACTCGAGGACTGGCTTGCCACCGGTGTCACCGGGTCAAGGAACAACTCCACCGCCAGGACGTGCCCCCTCCAACAGCCGCCAGCTCCGATCGAGATCTCCGAGCACCGACCCCGGAAAAGGCCATCACGACGGTGCAGCCCGCCCGGTTCGCGGCAAGCCGACTGAGCCCCGCTCAGGGCGTCGCTAGGGTTTGATCACGGCTCTGAGCTGAGTGGGCGACGGACGAGTCGACCTGTACGACGGATACTGTCCGCACCGCGCCCGAGCGACTATCGGTTAAGGAGCACGCGGGTCTCTCTTGGTACGACATGAACTGAGGTGCCATGAGCATTATGGACTACTGGTATCTGGATGACAGTTGTTGGCACAAGCAGAGTGGGCGGCATCCGGAACGTGCTTTGTGCGACCGATCTTGGCAGAAGGTCTCGCGGGTTTGTGGCAGCCCACCTCCGGGTGGTGAGGTGTGCGAGGTATGCAGGCGATCTCGGCCGACGGTCAGTGCGCCTGCGCCCGCGCGGTCGCAAGGCAAGCCTCCGAGGCAATCCAAGGCACTGCGCAGAAAGATGGCGGAACTTAGAGCCCGCGGGGTCAGGGAAGACCTGCTGGAGCCCCTGGCATCAGATGAGTTGGCGCGTGAGGTTCGTCGGAGTCGCTCCGTGACAACGGTCAGCGGCGGACTTCCTACGTTGGGGAAGCACCGCTGAACACCGACCTCGTTTCGAGCCTCGACCGACCGCGCGGCCGGTAGTTCGCATCGAAATGACAGTTAAGGCATGGACGTCCCAACCGTCTGCATTCTCGGCGCACCTGGGCGAGGCGGTCGACGTGGTCCAAGGCGTATGCCAGCGGCTGGAGGCTGAGCGGCCCGGCGGTTAGTTAAAGGCGTGGAGGCATGGGCGGATGAGGCCGAGGCTACGGAAGCTGCATATCGACGGCAGGGGGTTCACCTGGAAGGCAGACATTCTGGCCGCACGTGGACCTGACGGTTATCGTCATCGCTGCATTCGGGTGCGCGTGTGGGGAGCCGGAAGGAACGGCCGCGCCTTACAGGCCGATCTGATCGAGGTTCCCTGCCCGGCGCCTGGCGAGGAATCGCATTCGTACCCGACGGCTGATGAGGTTCGTGCGCTCGCCAGACACGGGATGCTCACTGGTTGGTTGCCTGAAGTGGGTGGCGGTACGTTCCGAATCACGTCAGGGGCTGAACTTGCGTTGCCCGGATTTGCCATCACTGATCTTCTGTGGGCCGCAGAGCAGTCACGCTCCCAGGCCGGTGCACGCTGACCCATCCTGCACCAGGGACGGTCCGCATCCAGTCCGCAAGAGGTCCACGGACAGCGGAGGCGGTGAGAGAATTGACGTGAGGTGCGTGAGCCGTGAAATGAATGGAAAGGTCAGTGTATTCCAGCGTGGCGATGGAAGGATTTATGTGGCCAGCTATTCTCGTGTCGCTCAGGGGCCGACGGTCCTAAACGGATGGTGCGATGCGGTCTCCGCTGACGTGTCTGACAACCACCTTGGCGCGCTCGTTCAAGAAGGGCTCCGAATCGGTCAGGAGTCAGGGCGGGACATTTCGCCGGAGAATGGGGAGGAACACTTGCGGGGGCTCCTGAAGCTGGCGAGAGTTAGGTCCTTTGCAGCGTTCGCGCGGGGTAGCCGGGCGGTGGGCGTCAGGCATGACGATTCCGGTGCCTACTTCGTCTTCTACACGGAGAACAGTGGTGTTCGCGCGGGATTTTCGTACACGGGAAACAAGACCGTTGTGCCGTCAGAATCCAGCGCTGACGAGATAGGTAGGGCTGTTCGAACCGGGCTGGCATCCTCTTCCATAGTTCAGGCTGCTCGCCCGCGCCCGCCGGCGCGGGGCCGCGGCGAATGAACGACAGCGGCGACGCGTGCCCGCGGAGCCCTGGTTATCGTCTGACGATGGCGATCTTCGCAGGGCACAGTGGTCCGCCGCTGGTCCGGTTACGTGCGCATGGGCGGCTGGCGTCCCCGGTCGCTGACGACGTGTTGGTGACCGCATCGGTTGGCCCGTCCGGCGAGGCGATCTCGCTGTGGGCTGACCCCGCCGGCCGGAAGGCGTTGCTGACCGGGGCAGGCTTGGCCGAGTCCTGCGCCCGGCAGCCCGTCTCCGTCCGGGTGGTCGTCCAAGAGGGGGAGTACGACGACGGTCACCACCATCGCCGCTCTGGACCTCCCGTTCTGCAAGCTCCAGCCGCTACCGGACAGACGGATTGTGGGGGTGGCGGGCAGGGGTGGCAAGGCCGTGGTCTTCGACGCCGACGGCACGCCTGTGCTTCAGGGCGATGTCGGCGACGGCATCGAACATGCGCTGAGCACGCCGACAGGGCAGCTGTGGATCGGGTACTTCGATGAAGGCGTCTACGGCGGCGGCTCCCCGCACGGCATCGTCCGCTTCACCGCCGGCCTTGAGCCCGATTGGAGTTACCCCTTCGGGGTTGAGTTCGGCCCGATCGACGACTGCTACAGCCTGAACGTCACGGGGGAGACCGCCTGGGCCTGCTACTACAGCAGCTTCCCGATCGTGTGGATATCCGACGGGACGGTGACCGGATGGCACAACAAGATCAGGGGAGCGAAGGCGCTTATCGCCCACGACGACGCCTGCGCCTTGTTCGGCGGCTACCGCGGCGAGCGCAGCCGAATAGTGACCGGCCGTCTCGCTGAGACCCAGTACGAGCCGGTCAGCGAAGGATTGCTTGTCCTACCCGACGATCGGCCCCTTCCCGACCGGGTCCAAATGGTCCGACGAGGCCCGGAGTTGCACGTCTTCGCCAACACGGAGTGGTACCGGATCAGCCTCGACGACCTGCCCTAGCCGCCCAGGCGCGCGGATACCTGACCAGTCATCCGTGATCTTCTTCCACCTCAAGCCGTAGCTCAGTCGAGTAGTCCCGGAACCCGCTCCTGAAGCTCGGCCAGCACCCGTGACAGCCCGGCGTTCAGGTCGTCGCCGTCCCACCGCACGAGTTCCCCGCCGAGCGGACTGCCTGACACCAGCACCGTCCAGCGGCCCCGTTCGCGTTCGCCGTCCATCTTGACCATGGCGACCAGGCCGTGATCGCCGAGCTGGATCAGCAATTCCGCAAGGCACTCATCCCACCCCATGGTCGGCTATTGGATCAGAAGGGCTGCGGGGCGAGCGGTCCGCGTAGGCCGACGGTTCGATCCCGCCCGACCGCAAGGCGCGGCGCGTTTCTCAGTCGGCGAGGCTGCAGGCGAGGAAGTGGTTCCTCCGTGCGATCAGCCGCTGGAGGTACGGGCGCAGGATCACCGCCGCGACCAGGGAGCCGGCCGGGCCGCCAGGGGCGGTGAAGTCGATGACATCACGCATCACCGTGGTGGCCGGATCGTCCGGGGCAGGGGTGAGGATGTGTTCGTGACGCCAGTGGCGAAACGGTCCGCTGACCTGCTCGTCAACGAATCGGTGCGGTGACTCGTACTCGGTGATCTGCACGGTCATCCGCCACCGGACACCGAAGTGTCGTGCCTGCCAGGTCACCGTCTGGCCGGGGCCAAGGCATCCGCTGGTGACTCCAGCGACGGCCCGCTCGCCGCTGGCGCCCATGGACAGGGTGCACCGACATCGAGACAGGCCGCGAACACGGAGGCCGGGCTGGCGGGGACCACCGTGATCAGCTCGATACGAGGCACGCCAGGAGCGTAATCAGCGGCGGCTCGTTCGGCCTGTGGCAAAGGTGGATGGGCCAGCCGGGAGAGCCCAGGCGGGGCCGGACTTGTAGCTTGGCGGAATCGAGCCGATGCTGTTGCCGTGGGTGCAGCCAGGAAACCGCGACCGGTCCACCGTGAGCAGGCTGACCGTCTCACCCTTGTCGATCGATGGCACTATTTCGTCCTGGATAAACCGATCCTGGTTCAACCCGGCGAAACCATCTGGGTCGAGAACGGTCACCTTCTGCTGCGGAGGACCAACGGGGTAGTTGATTCCTACCCGGGCTTCATGAACCGCTGACCACCGGCTCATGAGGGAAATGCCCAGCAGCCGAAGACGCCGACAGCCATCCGGGGAGCAGAATGTCCGACCTGGTCGAGCACGCCGACACCATGCAGGACCACTGGTGGTGGCGGCCGGGGTGGCGAGTTGGCCGCCACTTCCACGCCTGCCACTTCACCATCAGTCCGCAGACCGAACTGGTGCAGCTGGTGCAGCTCTACCAGCAAGCATTGCGACCGTTTTCCGGCCTCGACCTCATCCCGACACCCTGGTTGCACCTGACCATGCAAGGCTTCGGCTTCCTGGACGTGCTGACTGACGACCAGGTCGCTGATCTGGAGCATGCCATTCGGCATCGGCTTGCCCGCGTGCCGGCACCGATCGTCACGTTTCACCGACCTGTGGTGCGCCGGGAAGCCATATACCTGCCAGCGACGCCAGCTGAGCCCATCGCCTGCGTGCGTCACCAGGTCAGGGCCGCCATCGCAGAAGTCCTCGGGCAGGACCATGTCGAGTTGGCACCCGAGCAGGCTGGGGCGTTCCGACCGCATGTGAGCGTTGCCTATTCGAACTCGACGCAAGCCGCAGGGCCGATCGTCGACGCGGTGACCGAGGTGGACGCGCCAGCGGTCACGGTGATCCTCGATCACGTCGGCCTGATCGAGTTCCACCGCGACAACCGCATGTACGAGTGGACCCGCGACGTGCAGGTCCCCATCGGTCACTGAGGTCTGCCTGCTCGGACGGACGGGGACCGGCCGAGTTGGACCCGGCTCGCGGACGGCCGCTAAACCCGGCCCGGCCAGTGGCAGCGCCCTGCGGCGCGTTTCGGACGGTACGAACCTGGACATCATCACCGGGGACCGTATGGGCGTCGATGCGTCTCGTCGCCGCCACCCATGTGCTCCGCAACGGGTTGCCGTACCGGCGGGCCGAGCACCGCCACTGATCCGGGAGGGCGGGCAGGTGAACGTCGCTGGTGGCAACCGGGCAGCGCTGGTGCTCGCGCTGGTGTGCAGCGTGCAGTTCGTGGACGTGCTCGGCGTGACCGTGCTGGTGGTGGCGCTGCCGACCGTGCGGCGTGACCTCGGGGTGGATCCGGCGACGCTGTCCTGGATCGCCGGGGCGTACCCGTTGTTCTTCGGTGGTCTGCTCATCGTCGGTGGGCGGGTGGTCGACACGTTCGGGCGGCGGCGGGTGTTCCTGGCCGGCACGCTGGTGGTGACCGCGGCGTCGGTGGTGTGCGCGCTCGCGCAGCACGGCGTGACGCTGCTGGTAGGCCGGGCGGTGCAGGGGATCGGCGCGGCGGTGGCGGTGCCGGCGGCGTTGGCGGTGCTGCTGGCCGCCTTCCCCGCCGGCCCGCGCCGCACCCGCGCGCTCGGCGTGTGGACGCTGTGCGGCGCGTTGGGTGGTGCCGGCGGGTTCGTGCTCAGTGGGCTTGTCACCCAGGCGGTGGGCTGGCGGTGGCTCTTCGTCGCGCTGGTGCCGGTCGGTGTCGCGGTGGTGATCCTGGCACGTCGGGTGATCGAGGCGGGACGGGGCACGACCGCCCGCCCGGATGTCCTCGGCGCGATCCTGGTGACCGGCGCGGCAGTGATGCTGATCCTCGGGTTCACCCGAGCCGGCGAGTACGGCTTCGGCAACTGGAGCGCCTGGCTGCCGCTGTTGCTGTCGGCGGTCTGCACGGCCGCGTTCCTCGCCGTGCAACGGTCGGTGGCCGATCCGCTGGTGCCGCCCTGGGTGTGGACGGTGCCGTCGCTGGTGCTGGGTGCCCTGGTGGCGTTGGTGCTGACCTTCACCACCAGCGGCGCCAGCGTGGTGGGCACCCTCTTCCTGCAGCAGGTGCTCGACCTGTCCGCCGCGGTGAGCGGCGCGGTGTTCCTGGTCTTCAGCGCGGCGGTCGCCGCCGGCTCGGCCGGCGCATCCGGGGTGGTCCGCCGGATGAGGCGGGTGCCGGCGATGGTGGCCGGGCTGGTGGTGGTCGCGGGCGCGATGTCGGTGAGCGCGATCGCGGTCGACCGGCGGTCGCTGGTGCTGTTCGTGGTCAGTCTGTTCGTCTCCGGGGCCGGTCTGGGCGTGGCGTCGGTCGCGTCGACCGCACACGGCACCAGCACCACGGCCGACGACAACGCCGGCCTGTTCGGCGGCATCCTGAACGCCGCCGCGCAGATCGGCACCGCGGTGGGCATCGCCGTGCTGCTGGCCGGGGTCTCGATCGGCGCCGGACCGGCACCCGGTACGCCGGACGCGAACGCGCGAGGTCACCTGGTGGCCTATCTCGCCGCCGGGCTGTTCGCCCTGCTCACCGCGGCACTCGTCGCGCTGCTCGCGCGACGGTGGTCGGACGGGCCGGCCGTCCGGCCGGCGTCGCCCGCCCGACCGGAACACGCCCCGGCACCCTGACAATCGCCGGCACCGTCACTGTGCGCTACCGGGGACGTTGACCATGTCGGCGGCTGCCACGGTCGGTGCATCGTGCCTGTCGTCAGGTTTGTCCCATGGTGACCGGGGTACCGCCCACGGATGCGGCGACGGTACGCCGACGAGTGAAAGCAGTGGAGGACGGAGATGGAGAGTCGACTCAAGGTGCTGGGTCACCCCGTCCATCCCATGCTGGTGATGTTCCCGGCGGCGCTGCTCATCACGGCGGTGCTGTTCGACATCATCGACACCGTCGGTGGGCCGGACTTCCTCGGCGAGGTGGCGTACTGGAACATCACCGTCGGGCTGATCGGTGGCCTGCTGGCCGCGGCGGCGGGACTGTTCGACCTGCTGGCCATCCCGGTCGGTACGCGGGCGAAGCGAGTGGCGCTCACCCACGCCGCCGCCAACGTGGCGGTGATCCTGCTCTTTGCCGCGGTCTGGGTGGTACGCCTCAACGCCGACTCACGGGCCGCCGGTGGCGCACTGATCGCCATCGAGGTGGTGGCGCTCGGCATCCTCAGTGTCAGCGCCTGGCTCGGCGGGGAACTGGTCGACCGGCTCGGCGTCGGCGTCGACCGCGACGCCCACCTGGACGCGCCGAGTTCCCTGCGTACATCTGGCAGCCAGTGAAGGGGAGATCAGCGATGACCGGACCAGGGCGTGGTTGGCGTGCAGGCCAGCAGGGCTGGGACCCGCTGGGCGAGTTGCAGTCCCTGCGTACCGAGCTGAGGCGGTTGGTCGGTGGTCGGCCGGGCCCGCCCGAGGTGGAGCTGGGGGAGACCGCCGACGGCTGGGAGGTGATCGTCCGGCTGCCCGGTGTCGCGCCCGAGGAGGTCGCGGTGGAGGTGGACGACCGGGAGCTGTGCGTACGCGCCCGGACCGAGGCCGAGGTCAACGCCGACCACGGGATCTCCGGTGGCTTCGAGACCCGGGGCTTCGACTACCGGGTGCAGTTGCCGGCACGGGTGGACCCGGATGCGATCGACGCGGTGATGGATCACGGCCTGCTCCGGGTGCGGTTGCCGCGACCGAACCGCCCCACGCCCCGCACCATCACCATCGGCCGGGGCGGGCCGTACAGCGGCACGTCGAGCGGCATCGACCCGGCCGCCGACCGGGAACTGCACCATCCGGACGTCGCCTCCGGCGAAGCCGACCGGTAGCCGAGGATGAGCGCCCCGGCCCTGGTCACGTCGGCCGCCGGGCTGGTACCGGACGTGACCCGGATCGCCGTGCTGCGCGCCAACGCGCTCGGCGACTTCATCTTCGTCCTGCCGGCGCTGGACGCGCTGCGGTCGGCGTACCCGCAGGCGGAGATCGTGTTGCTCGGTGCGCCGTGGCACGCGCAGCTGTGGCGCGACCGCCCCGGCCCGGTGGATCGGGTGCTTGTGGTGCCGCCCGCGCCGGGCATCCGCACGGCGGGCCCCGGTGAGGCCGAGGCCAGCATGGTCGACTTCCTGGCCGCCGCCCGCACCGAGCGTTTCGACCTGGCGCTGCAACTGCACGGTGGCGGCGCCAACTCCAACCCGCTGGTGGCCGCGCTCGGTGCCCGGGTCAGCGCCGGTCTGCGGGCCGAGGACGCCCCTCCGCTGGACCGCTGGCTTCGCTACGTCTACTACCAGCCCGAGGTGATCCGCTACCTGGAGGCGGTGGCGCTTGTCGGTGCCCCGGCGACCACGATCACCCCGACGTTGACGGTCACCGAAGCGGACCGGGCCGAGGCCCGGTCCGTGCTCGGCGCGGCGGAACGGCCCCGGGTGGTGTTGCATCCGGGGGCCACCGACACCCGCCGCCGCTGGCCCGCCGAGCGGTTCGCCGAGGTGGCCCGGACGCTGCACGCGGACGGGTACGAGGTGCTGGTCACCGGCACCCCCGCCGAGCAGGACGTGGTCGACCAGGTGGTCGCGGCGGCCCGGGTGCCGGTCCGGCCGCAGGTCGGCACGCTGAGCCTGGGTGGATTGGCCGGCTGCTACGCCGACTGCGAGCTGGTGGTCTCCAACGACACCGGCCCGCTGCACCTGGCCGCCGCCGTGGGCACCCCGACGGTCGGCATCTTCTGGGTCGGGAACCTGATCACCACGGCCACCCCGCTGCGTGCCCGGCACCGGCCGATCACCTCGTGGACGGTGCACTGCCCGGTCTGCGGGGTGGACTGCACCCCGGGCATCTACCCGCATCGCCCGGGCGACGGTGAGTGCCCGCACCGGGACTCGTTCGTCATCGACGTGCCCGTGGCCGAGGTGCTGGAAGCCGCCCGCGAGCTGCTGTTCCGGTAAGGAAGGGCACCTTCTTAACGTCTGCGGTAGAGCAGGGGTCCCTTGTTAACAACCAAGGTCGTCGGCGAGGACGACCTCCCACGCCTCCACGTCCCGGTCGGTCACCGTGGTCGGTGACTCCAGGTGGTAGGCGCCGCTGGGCAGGACGCCGGCGCCGCCGTGGCGCGCCAGCACGGCGAGTTGGGCGGCGACGTCCTCGCCCTGGTGGCGCGGCGGCACCCGACGCCAGAAATCGAAACCGCCGGAGTCGACGAGCTTCGCCCGGTCGTACAGCACGCAGCCGCCGATCCAGGAGATCCGGTACGCCCGCCAACTGCCCTCAGGCAGCGCCAGCGCCTCGGTCACGTGCAGCAGGTTCGCCGCCGAGTGGATCTGCGCCCGGTCCCACTCGGGGGTGTCCGGCCCGATGCGCTCGGGCACCGGTCGGCCGCGCCACTCCTGGTAGTGCCGGTGGGTCTGCGGCCGTACGTCGTGCAGATAGGACAGTCCATGCACCGCGTTCCCGACGAACCCGCAGCCCAGCTCCTCGATCGCGGTCACCAGTCGGCGCAACGTGCCCGGTTCCAGCCAGACGTCGTCGTCGAGGCAGAGCACGTACCGGGCGGCGGAGGCGGCGAGCAGCGAAGCACGGTGTTCGGCCAGGCCACGGCGGGGCAGCCGGCGGGTCAGCAGCACCGGGTGCCCCCGGTGGCGCAGCGCCCGGACCATAGTGGCCGCCGCCGGGTGGGCGTACCCGGGCTCGTGGTCGGACTGGTCGCTGACCACTACACCGAACCCCGGCACCCCCTCCTGGGCGGCGAGCCCGGAGAGGGTGACGGCCAGTTCGGCGGGCCGGTCGCGGGTCGGGATCAGCACGTCCAGCAGCCGTTCGGCGCGGAAGTCGGCGTGCGTACCGGTGTCGAGCGGTCGGTTCACGGTGCCTGACCGGTCATCGGCGGCGCGGTCGACCCGGTCATGTCGTCCGCCCGGTCGGGCAGCGTCACCCCGAGTGCCCGGTCGGCGTCGAGGACCTGATCAACGTCGGGGTCGGGCCGCGCCGGTGGGCCGCCGGCCACCACCTCCGGCGAGCCTTCCTGACCGTACGCCCGGATTCGCTCGATGATCGCGGAGGTGGACCGGTCCGGTACGTAGCCGAGGGTGCGTACCTGCCCGCCGAGCCGCTGCACCAGCGGCGCCTCCGGCACCATCTCGGGCGGATAGTCGCCACCCTTGACGTAGACGTCCGGCCGGATCGCCTCGATCAGCGCGGTCGGCGAGTCCTCCTCGAAGACCACCACGTGGTCCACGCAGGACAACGCGGCGAGCAGCGCGGTCCGGTCCTCGACCGGGTTGACCGGGCGGTCGGGCCCCTTCAGCCGCCGGACGCTGCCGTCGGAGTTGACCGCCACCACCAGCAGGTCACCGAGCGCCCGCGCCTGCTCCAGATACCGCACGTGGCCCCGGTGCAGCACGTCGAAGCAGCCGTTGGTGAAGACCACCGACCGGCCGGCGCGACGATGCTCGGCGACGAGGGTGTCCAGCCCTTCGGTGCCGACCAGCACCTGCCGGTCGTTTCCGCCCAGCACCGGCTGCCCGAGCGCGGTCAGCAGATCCTCGCGGCGGCACACGCAGGTGCCGGTGCCGGTGACGGTGCTGGTGGCGGCGAGCTGCGCCAGGTGGGCCGCGGTGGACAGCGGGGCGTCGGCGGCCAGCGCGAGCGTCATGGCCGCCAGGTACGCGTCCCCGGCACCGACCGCGTGACTGGCCGGTACGGGCGTGCTGTGGCTGCGACTGGGCTGCCCGTCCGCGCCGCCGACCACCGCCCCGTCGGTGTCCAGCGTCACCGCGACCACGTCCGCGCCGGTGTGTGCCCGCAGCTCGGCCAGCCGGGACTCGGCCAGCACCGCCCGGTCCACACCGGCCCCCGCGTCGGCGTTCACGGTCACCCCGGTGCCGGTGACGCTGAGCCCGTCATGGGTCATCGCCACCCGGTCCTCGCCCGGCGTCGGCTCCCCGGTCGGCCCGCCGGTACGCTGCCCCGCCCCGCCCGGCGCGGCACCGACGGTCAGCTCGGACGGGCCGTCGCCCGCGTCGACCTCGGGATGCTCCAGTTGCAGTTCACCGCCGCCGCGCCCGGCACGGGCGAGCAGGCGGGTGGCCTCCGCGAAGCTCGGGGTCACCACGGTCGGGGCGAGGCCGCGCCAGTCGGCGAGGTCGTGCGCGTCGAGGGCGACTGTGGCGTACCGGTCCCGTTGGGCGACCAGCCAGGCGCGGACCCGGGCCGGCAGTGCGCCCAGACCGTAGTCGCAGATCACCAGGGTCGGCGCCACGCCGTCGGCCGCGGCCTGCAACTCCCGGGTGGCGCAGTCCAGGGCGGTGAGCAGCCGGTCCACCCCGTCCTCGCTGAGCGGGTCGTCGGGGTCGCCGGAGTCCTCCCGCAGCAGGATCTGGTCACCGGCGAGCATCCGGCGCTTGACCGGGGTGTGCCGGCCCGGCTGGCTGACCGTACGGTCCCAGACGCCGGCCCGATCCAGGCAGTCGTGCAGTTCATCGCCGGCCACGTCCGCGCCGACGGGTGCCACCAGCACCGACCGGCCGCCCAGCGCGGCGATGTTGACTGCCGTGTTGGCCGCCCCACCCGCTGCGGAGATCCGGCGGCGCAGGGTGAGGACGGGGGCCGGGGCTTCCCGGCACAGCCGGTCCGAGTCGGCGAACCGCCACTCGTCGAGCATGGCGTCGCCGAGTACCAGGACGGGGCGTCCGAGCCAGCTCTGCACGACCTCTGCGAGCCGGAGCTGTTCCGCTGCTGCTCGTGCCATGCCGGCGGATCCCCCCGCCCGACGGGGTCAAACCTGCCGCGCGGACCAGGAGCGGATGCGGCGTGCCCCACCACGGGCGCGCGTTGCGTTCTGCGCCAAGATCGTCGAGGAGTTCGCCGAGGGCCGGCACTGAGCCGACAGCCGACGCCGAAGCGGTGGTGGTCCGTCCGGGCTGTCACCGCTTCGGCGTGCATGCGTCGGGTCCGCCATCGCGTTCGAGACGTGCGGCATGTTTTCGGTGACCGGGGAAAGCAGGCGTAATGACCACGGAGGGCCGTTCCGAGCCGGTACTGAAGAAGGGGCAGCTTCGCCTGCTGATGTTCGGCCTGATGACCGGCATGCTGCTCGCCGCACTCGATCAGACGATCGTCGGGACCGCCCTGCCGACAATCGTCGGTGAGCTGGGCGGCATCAGCCACTACTCGTGGGTGGTGACCGCGTACCTGCTCGCCTCGACGGCGTCGACGCCGCTGTACGGCAAGATGGCCGACCTGTACGGCCGCCGGCCGGTGTTCCTCTTCTCCATCGGGACCTTCCTGCTCGGCTCGCTGCTGGCCGGGCTGTCCCAGGACATGACCCAGTTGATCGTCACCCGCGGGGTGCAGGGCATCGGCGCGGGTGGCCTGATCACGCTGGCCTTCACCATCATCTCGGACGTGGTCTCGCCCCGCGAGCGCGGCCGGTACCAGGGTGTCTTCGGCGCCGTCTTCGGCATCTCCTCGGTGGCCGGTCCGCTGGTCGGTGGCTATTTCGCGGAGACGAACTGGCGTTGGATCTTCTACGTCAACGTGCCGCTGGCGATCCTCGCCATCCTGGTCTGTTCCCGGGTGCTGCGGCTGGTGCCGTTCACCCGGCGCAACCACGCGATCGACTGGCTGGGCGCGATGCTGCTGGTCGCCGGGGTGAGCTGCCTGCTGCTCGCGCTGAGCTGGGGTGGCGAGACCTACCCGTGGGGTTCCGCACTGATCATCGGGTTGTTCGTCGCCGGGGCGGTGCTGGGGCTGCTCTTCGTGCTCCAGGAGGCCCGGGTCGCCGAGCCGATCCTGCCGTTGCGGTTGTTCCGCAGCGCCACCTTCGCCCTGGCCAACGGTGCCGGGTTCGTCATCGGCCTGGTGATGTTCGGGTCGATCATCTTCATCCCGCTGTACCTTCAGATCGTCAAGGGCGCCTCGCCGACCCGCAGCGGTCTGCTGATGCTGCCGATGATGGCGGGTGTCATCGTCACGTCGGTGCTCACCGGCCGGGCCATGAGCCGGCTCGGGCGGTACAAGTGGTTCCCGGTGGCCGGTGCGGCGTTGCTGCTGGTCGGGATGCTGCTGTTCACCCGGCTGCGGGTGGAGACCTCGCTCTGGGTGGCGTTCGGCTTCATGGTGGTGATCGGCGTGGGGCTGGGGCTCTGCATGCAGTCGCTGGTCCTGGCCGTGCAGAACGCCGTCTCCATGCGGGACCTGGGCGCGGGCACCTCCTCGGCGACGTTCTTCCGGTCGCTCGGTGGCTCCTTCGGGGTGGCCATCCTCGGCGCGGTGCTCTCCTGGCGACTCACTGCCGAGTTGGCCGACCGGCTGCCCGGCGCGATCGCCCAGTTGACGCCCGAGGAGCAGGCCGCGGCCGGGGCCACCGGCGGCGCGGGCGTCTCGATCAACGATCCGGCGGCCATCCTGGCGCTACCCGCCCCGGTGCGGGCGGCCGTCCAGGCGGCGTTCGTCGAGTCGCTGCACCTGGTGTTCCTGACCACCGGGCTGATCGCGATCGTGGCGCTGCTGGTCACCCTGGCGCTGCCCAACGAGCAGCTGCGGGGTGCCGGCCCGCAGGGCGCCACCGGCGGGACGGACGGGCTCGGTGGGGAAGGTCCGGCACCGGGTGGCAAGCCGCTCGACAAGGGGTCCAAATCGGAGGCCGCCGCCGACATGGAGGCGAAGTCCCAGACGATGCTCTGACCGGTTACCGCATCCGGTCCCGGGCGGCGTGTGTCACTTGAGGATCAGGCGGTTGGTCTGCTCGAAGACGTCCAGGTCGGCGAGGGTCTCCGCGACGCTGCCGGAGAGCGGATGCGGCATCGCCCTGCGGTGAAAGAAACCCGCGTCGGTGGTCTCGTCGGTGATCCGGGCGAGCTGGCCGTCCCACTCCTCGACCCGGAAGGCCGTGGTGAAGACCTGGTACGTGTGGCCGTACATGTTGGTGTGGGTGCGGTCCGCGCCGGTGTAGAGGGCGAAGGCGCTGACCCGCAGGGCGCGTAGGCCGGTCTCCTCGCGGACCTCCCGTACGGCGCAGTCGGCGATCGACTCGCCCAGTTCCATCGCCCCGGCCGGCAGCGCCCACTGCCCGTTGTCCGACCGGCGGATCAGCAGGACCCGCGCCGAGCTGTCGCGAACCACGGCACGGGCGCCCACGAACATCAGGGTCCGGTCGCCGGCGAGAGCGCGCAGCTGTCCGACGTACGAATCAGCCCAGGAAATGCTCACTCGGCCGAATGTACGCAGGGATGCCGGGGGTGTCCGGGAGACCGGCTTGTTACCCACTCGTAGGGGCGATGTGCGGGAACTGGCACCGCCGTAACACTTCTCGGCGCATCATCGCCGTTAGGGATAGCGGGCTCGCGTAGACCTCTACTCCCGGAGGGCGGCCCCGGCGTTCGCACCGCGCCGGGGCCGCCCGTTTTTGCGGGGGTTACCCGCAACGACAGTATTGCGAGAGTTGTTCGCATCTGTCCTGCTGATGGGGAAATCCGCCCAGAACGCGCCCGGCGCTAGTCGGCGGCGCTGATCAACACCTTGCCCACGACCGCGTCCTCCACCGCCTGATGCGCGGCGGCGGCCGCCGACAGGGGATAGCGGTGCAGCGGCAGCCCCGCCTCCTCGCCCACCCGGATGCCGCCCTGCGCGGCAGCCGCCGCGACGTCCATCACCGCCTGCGCCTTCGCCGCCTTCGGCAGCGTGTAGACAAGCACGAACTGCCAGCGCGCGTTCGGTGCCATCAGCGGCCTGATCGGCAGGGTCACCTCGTCGCCGCCGTCGTCGGCGTAGACACAGACCACCCCGCCCGGATGCAGCAGTTGGACGTCGGTGGCGGCGTTACGGGCGGCGGCGACCTCGACGATCCCGTGCACCCCGTCGGGCGCGACCTTGCGGACCTCGGCCACCACGTCCTGCTCCCGATAGTTGATCACGAAGGAGGCGCCGGCCGCCGCCGCCAACTGCGCCTTCTCGGCGCTGCTCACGGTGGCGATGACGCAGGCGTCCGCCCAGGCCGCCAGTTGGATCGCCGCGTTGCCGACCGCGCCCGCACCGCCCTGGACCAGCACCGCGTGGTCGCTCAGCGCGCCGGGGCGCAGGCCGTCCGGCAGGTACTCCCCGGCCGTCAGGCAGCGGTGTGCGGTCAGGAACGGGATGCCCAGGCTGGCTCCCAGCTCGAAGGAGCCGTCGCCGAGGCGTACCACCTGGCGGACCGGGACCACGGTGTACTCGGCGGCGGTGCCCCAGGGCCGCTGCCAGGCGGCCTCCCAGATCCACACCCGCTCGCCGATCAGATCCTGGGCGACGCCCTCGCCGACCGCCTCGATGATCCCGGCGCCGTCCTGACCGGGCGTCTGCCAACCGGCCGGCAGCGGGAACTGCCGGCGGGCCTTCCAGTCCGTCGGGTTCACCCCGGAGAACATGATCCGCACCAGCACCTCGCCCGCACCGGGCTCCGGCAACGGCCGGTCGACCAGTTGCAGCACCGAGGGATCGCCGGTGCGCTCGTACACGATGGCCTTCATCGCCGTCCCCTCCCGCCCGGCCCGCTGGCGGGCGTCCTGTCACCGACCGTAGGCGGGCCGGGGGTCGGGCGGTGGCCGTTCAGGCCAGCCGGTCCACCACCTGCGGGGTCAGCTCGTCGATCGAACCCAGCACCGTCGCCGCCAGCTGTTGCGCGTCCGGATCCAGCGGGTACGAACCGTGTGGCACCGCCACCACAGTCATTCCCGCGGCGGCGGCCGACCGCACCCCGTTGGAGGAGTCCTCCACCGCCACGCACCGCGTCGGGTCCACCCCGAGTTGCCGGGCGACCGTCAGGTAGACGTCCGGGGCCGGCTTGCCGCGCTCGGTCTGCTCGGTCGACAACGTGGCCTGGAACTCGTCGGTCAGGTCGGTGGCGGCCAGCGCCGCCGCGATCAGCCGGGTCGGGGACGAACTCGCCAACCCCAGCGGCCACCGCGCGGCCAGCCGGCGTACCACCTGGTCGGCCCCGTCGATCACCGGTACGCGCTGCGCGTACCGCTGGGCCATCTCCTCGACCACCTCGGCGGCGACCTGCTCGGCGCTCCGGCGTACGCCCAGTTCCCCGCTGAGGTACCGGGCCCACTCCCCGGTGCTCATCCCCATCAACCGCCGCTGCGTGTCGCCCTGCCACGTCCCCCCGTGCGCCGCCACGTACGCCCGTCGCACCTCCTCCCACACCGGCTCCGAATCCACGATCACACCATCAAGGTCGAAAACCACCGCTCCCACCATCACCTCCCCATCCTCCCCCACCCACCCGCAGACCCAAGTTGATCAAGAGGTTCTGGTCGGCGGGAGCGCCACGTCTCGACCGAAACCTCTTGATCAGCGCTGCTGGGGGGTGGGGAGGCCGATGGGGTTGGTGGAGGGGATCACCTGGTGGGCGGCGTGGGCTATGGGGAGGAGGAGGGTGTGCAGGCGGGTGAGGGTTCTGGGGGTGAGGGGATGCCAGGGGCGGGCGGCGGCGGTGTCGGTGGCGGATTCGATGGACTGGAAGGCTGCTTGGCCCTCGGGGGTGGGGGTGGCAGAAGGCGGGGTGGTGGGGGGTTGGTCGGGAGCGGGGGTTAGCCAGTGGCGGGTGGTCAGGCGGGATTGGGCCTGTGCCCACTCGTGGTCGGACCAGCCTCGGCCCTGCAGGGACTGGGCCGGCATTCCGTTCGCCACCCGCCAGGCCAGCGTCTCGATCGGGTCGAGGTCGGCGGCGACCAGCGCGGCCACATGCCCGTCGCCGCGATGCTCACGGAGCGTCGTCGCCGCCTGCCAGAGGCGGGCCAGCGGATAGTCGCCGCGCGGCAGGGCGGCGTTGGCCGCGCCGAGCACCCGACCGGGGGCCGTACCGACCCCCTCGGCGGCGGCTTCGAGCAGCTCTGCGGTCTCCGCCAGGTGCCGCTCGGGCAGCTCGTACGTCAGCTCGGCGAGCGCCTGCACCGCACCGGTCAGCCGGGCCCGCAGCGCCTGCTCCGGGTCGGCCAACTGCCAGATCGACGGCAGGGCACGGGCAACCATGTGCGGAGCGAAGGTGTAGAAGGCGGCGACCACCGGCGCCGGACCGACCGCCCCCAGCGGCGCGGCCCGGCCCGCGAAATAGCCACGCCAGTACCCGCGCAGCCCGACCGCCTCGTACGCGGCCCGGGCGCGCGGGTGGAAATAGGTGACGGCGTGCACCGGCTCGAAACAGGTCCACATCAACCGGGCAACCTGTGCCGGGTCGTCCCACGCCGTCACCGGCAACCCCTACTGGGCGGCGAGGACGTCGACCACGAAGCGCAGCGGGCCGCCCGGACGTCCACCGCCACCGTCGCCGTACGCCTGCTCGGCCGGGATGTCCAGCTGCACCCGGCTGCCCACGGTCACCCCGACCAGGCCCCGGTCCCAGCCCTCGATGACCTGTCCGACGCCGATCGGGAAGGTGGCCGGCTCACCGCGGCTCCACGAGGAGTCGAACTCCTCGCCGTTCTCGTAGAACACCCCGATGTAGTTGGTGGTGATCTGCTGACCCGCCTCGACCTTCGGGCCGGTGCCCTCGATCAGCGGAGTCACGGTGAGCTTGGTCAGCTCGCCCTCGCCGGCCTTGACCTCCGGCTTGGTCCCCAGCGCCGGGTCGGCCCCCTCCGGCAGCTGCGGGGCGGGCGGCGCGTCCTGCGGCGCACCCTGCGTCGGCGTGGCCGACGGCTCACCGGCGACCTGGTCGGGTGCGTCGTCACCGCGCTGACCGATCATCACGAACACGGTGATCAGCACCGCGACCACGGCTACCGCCGCGAACGCACCGGCCCAGGCCTGCTTGCGGCGTTTGGCCTCGGCTGCCTTCTGTTCGGCCAACTGTTCGGCCAAGCGCCGCCGTGCCTTGCTTTCCTGCCCGCCCGCGTGCTCGCTCACGTCCTCGACTCCCTGCGCAGAGGTGGATGCGTCCGGCCACGGACGCCGTCGCCGACACACGGTACCTGGTGGCCGGCGCAGTTCCGACGGTCGATCGTGACCAGTGGGACCGCAGAGGGCCGTTGGGACTCATGTGGGGGTTGCGGGCCGCACAGATCACGGCCGGAGGCGGGTCACGCGGTCTTGCGGGCAGCCTTCTTCGGAGCGGCCTTCTTGGCGGCCTTCTTCTCCGCCGCCTTGGGCGCGGCCTTCTTCGTACCCTCGGTCTTCTTGGCGGCCTCGGCCTTCTTCGGGGCGGCCTTCCTGGTGGCCGCCTTCTTCGCCGGGGCCTTGGCCGCCGCCTTCTTCTGCTGGGCGGAACGCGCCGAGGTGATCGGGGTCGGCTCGCCGGCGCCACCACCGGCCGGCGCCTCGCCCCGGGCCGCGCGGGCCCGCTCGACCGACGCCTTGAGCGCGGCCATCAGGTCGACGGCGGCGGCCGGAGCCTCCTCGGCCTCCTCCGGCTGCACCACCTCACGGCCCTCCACCTTGGCGTCGATGACCTCCTGCAACGCCGCGCGATAGTCGTCGGTGAACTCGTCCGGATGGAAGTCACCGGCCATCGAGTCGATCAAAGAGGTGGCCATGGCCAGCTCCGGCGGGCGGATCTTCAGGTCCTCGTCGAGGAAGCCGAAGTCCGGCTTACGGATCTCGTCCGGCCAGAGCATCGTGTTCAGCAGCAGCACGCCGTCGCGGACCCGCAGGGTGGCCAACTGCTCCCGCTGACGCAGCGCCACCTTGACGATCGCCACCCGCTCCGAGTCGGTCAGGGCGTCGCGCAGCAGCAGGTACGGCTTGGTCGCGGTGCCCTCCGGCTCCAGGAAGTACGCCTTGTTGTAGAGGATCGGGTCGACCTGCTCGGCCGGTACGAACTCCAGCACGTCGATCGCGTGCGAGGTGGTCAACGGCAGGTCGGCGAAGTCGGAGTCGGTGAGGATGACCATCTCCCCGCCGCCGATGTCGTAGCCCTTGGCGATGTCGTCGTAGCTGACCTCCTCGCCGCAGACCTGACAGGTGCGCTTGTACCGGATCCGTCCGCCGTCCTCCCGATGCACCTGGTGGAACCGGATGTCCTTCTCCTCGGTCGCGGAGTACAGCTTCACCCCGATCGAGACCAGGCCGAACGACACGGCTCCCTTCCAGATGGCCCGCATCCCGTACTCCCTTCGCCGGTATCGACCATGCTCGCACCCGAGCGAACGTGACGCGAGGTGTTCGGCCTGGTACTACAGTCGGATGGTGCCCGGCGCGCCGCTCAGACCGATGCTCGCGATGACCGGGCAACTCCCGGTCGGTGCCGGCTGGGCGTACGAGTTCAAGTGGGACGGCGTACGCGCCCTGGCCGACATCACCGCTGGTCGACAGCACCTGTACGCCCGTTCCGGTGTGGAGATCACCACCGCCTACCCGGAACTGATCACGCTCGCCGAGCAGGTCGACGACGCGCTGCTCGACGGTGAGGTGGTCCTCTTCGACCAGGCGGGGCGCCCGTCATTCACCGCACTCGCGGAGAGGATGCACGTGCGGGACCGGGCGAAGGCGGCCCGGCTGGCGGCCACCGTCCCCGTCACGTACATGATCTTCGACCTGCTCCGGTTGCGGGGCGAGGACCTGACCGGCTGGCCGTACGCCCGCCGCCGGGAGGCCCTCGACGACCTGGGCCTGGGTGCGGCGCGGTGGGCGGTGCCACCGGTCTTCTTCGACGGCGCGGCCACCTACTCCGCCGCCGGTGAGCACGGTCTGGAGGGGGTGATGGCCAAGCGGGTCGACTCGACCTACCGACCCGGGGTGCGCTCACCGGACTGGGTCAAGGTCAAACTGGAGGTGACCGGCGACTTCGTGGTCGGTGGCTGGCGGCCCGGTGCTCGCAAGATCGGTGGCCTGCTGGTCGGGGTGCCCGGTGCCGACGGACGGCTCACCTACCGGGGTCGGGTCGGCGGCGGCATCGGCGCGGCCATCGAACGGGAACTGCTGCGCGAGCTGGAGCCGCTGCGCACTCCCACCTCGCCGTTCGCCGCCGGAGTGCCGCGCGAGGATGCCCGGGGCGCGATCTGGGTAACCCCACAGGTGGTGGTGGAGGTGAAGTACGGCCAGCGCACCCCGGACGGGCGGCTGCGGTTCCCCCGGATCCTGCGACTGCGCCCGGACAAGCCCGCCGAGGAGGTCGACGATGCCAGCTGACCGGTTCCGGGTCGAGGTCGAGGGCCGCACCCTGGAGCTGTCCAACCTGGACAAGGTGCTCTACCCGCAGGCCGGCTTCACCAAGGGCGAGGTGATCGACTACTACACCCGGATCGCCCCGGTGCTGCTGCCGCACCTGGCCGACCGGGCGCTGACCCGGATCCGCTACCCGAACGGGGTGGACGGCAACTCGTTCTTCGAGAAGAACGCCCCCGCCGCAACCCCTTCCTGGGTACGCACCGAGAACCTGCCCGCCCCCGGATCGAGCAAGGGCCGGGAGACCATCGACTACGTGGTCGCCGACGACCTGCCCACCCTGGTCTGGCTGGCCAACCTCGCCGCACTGGAACTGCACACCCCGCAGTGGAAGGTCGGCGAACACCCCGACCTGATGGTGGTCGACCTTGACCCGGGCGCCCCGGCATCGCTGAAGCAGTGCTGCCAGGTGGCGCTGCTGCTGCGCGACCGGCTCGCCGCCGACGGGGTGGACGCCTACCCGAAGACCTCCGGCAAGAAGGGCATGCAACTGAGCTGCCCGATCGCCGGTACGCAGTCCTCCGACGACGTGTCGGGCTACGCCCGACGGATCGCGCAGGAGTTGGAACGTGAACACCCGAAGCTGATCGTGTCGAAGATGGCGAAGAACCTTCGGCCCAGCAAGATCTTCATCGACTGGAGCCAGAACAACGCGGCGAAGACGACTGTCGCGCCGTACTCGCTGCGCGCCCAGCCGGTGCCGTCCGTCTCCGCGCCGCTGACCTGGGACGAGGTCGCCGCCGGTGCGGCCGGTAAACGACCGTCGGCACGGCCGTACACCGCCGGCGAGGTGCTCAAGCGGGTCGACGAACACGGCGACCTGCTCGCCCCCCTGCTCGACCTCGGCCCCGCCCTGCCCGAGCGGTAAGGAAGGGCACCTTATTAACGCCTCCGGTAGAGGAAGGGTCCCCTGTTAACACCTCCGGCGGAGCCGCGCCGCTCAACGTGTGCCCCCGCGACAGTGGACAACACGTGCGTCTGCCCCCAACCGGCGCGCCCGGACCAGCGGATAAGCACCGCCATCAGCCCGGCGCCGACGATCACCGTCACGGCGAAGGCGATCCAGCCGGACAGCATGCTCACGCCGATGTAGCTGACCAGGGCCAGCCCCCGGCAAGGACAGGTCGTGGCGCGTCCACTCCAGGGCCAGGCGCCGGGCGACGCCGCCAGCGGGGCAGGGCGGCCAGCACGATCAGGGCGAGCACCACCGTCGCCGCCCCGACGAGCTGGCCGGGGCTGGCCAGGAAACCCTTGCGGCCACTGTCGTCGGCGAAGACGAGCAGGCTGCCCAACACGTAGAGGACGCCCACCACGACCAGGCCGGGTGCCCGCAACCACAGCCGCAAGCGGCGGGCCGGGGAGAGGTACGACTCGACTATCGCGATCGGCAGGAGATGCTCAACGCCACATGGTTGCCGAGGAAGCTGACCGCCTCCTGGGCGCTGATCCCCAGCACCGGGATGCGGGTCTGATCCGCCGCGCTGATCTCGGCGAACTCGGTGTCGGCGAGGAAGTCGGGGTTGAACAGCGACTGGTCGACCAGCCCCGCCTGGAGCACACCGAAGGCCAATCCGAGCAGCACGATCATCGGCTATCCGCCGCCCGTACGCCGGGCCGTCTCACGGATCAGGATCGCGGCGCCGCCGTACATCGGGGCCAGCACGACCACGACGAGCAGCATGTCCGTCCCGGCGAACCCGCCCCACGAACACTCGGCCGCCCAGGGGGCGAGCAGCGCAAGCGCCACGACCGGCACGAGGCGCCGCCACACCGGTCCCCGGGGATCGGGGGCCTCGCCGTGATCCGCCTGCCCGACACCTGCCTGCTGCTGCCCCGCGTGCGTCATGGTTCGACTGTCCCGCCACGATGGGGCACGGCACCAGTGCCGATGGTTTACCCCCGCCATCGACCATCGGTCAGCCGAGGCGTACCGGTGTCACCCCGGGCGGGGCGGTCTGGACAGGTCGGGGCTGGTAAGAGTAGGACGTACGGTATGTCTGCCACGCTGCCCGTGCTGTCCGCTGCCGGTCTCGCCGAGCGGGAGCAGCCGCTGATCACCTACCTCGACCACCGGACCGGGCACCGTCACCAGCTGACCGCCGCCGAGTTGGGCGAGTGGTCGGCGCGGGCCGCCGGCCTGCTGCGGGACGGCTGCGGCCTGACGCCGGGCAGTCGGGTGGCGGTGCTGCTGCCGCCGCACTGGCGTACCGCCGCGGTTCTGCTGGGCGCCTGGGCGGTCGGACTGGAGGTGTCGTTCCGGCCGCGCGCCACCGCCGGGCTGCCGGTGCTCGAACCCGGCGGCGACCGACCGTACGACGCGGTCCTGGTCACCCCGGAACGGCTCGACGACTGGCTGGAGGACGTACCGGACGGGCTGCACCGCTACCTCGTCGGCACCACCCCGGAACCCCTGGCCGAGGTGCCGACCGGCTGGCTCGACTGGTCGACCGAGGTGCTGCGGCACGACGCCGCCCCGACCGACCGCCCTCTGCTGCACGCCACCGACCCGGTTAGCCCGGACGGCACCACCTACCACCAGTGGGGTGGGCTGGCGCGGGAACTGGCCGACAGCTGGGACCTGCGGGTAGGTGACCGCCTGATGGTCGACGTCGCCGAGCACGACCTGCCACTGAAATGGCTGCTCGCGCCCCTGTCGGCCGGTGCCTCGGTACTGCTCTGCGCCAACCTCGACCCCGCCGACCTGGACGCGGTCATCGCCGCCGAGCATCCGACCCGGGTGCTTTGAAGACAGGGTGATCAGCGGCTCGGGAACCATGAGAGTCTTCGGCGGTACTACCGGGTGTGACGCCATGGCGCGGTGCAGGTATTAGCAGTCCTGCGCTTCGCATAGGTGGGTGGAGAACCTTAGCGGACCCTTTTCGGTAAAGCTCGGCGGCAGGGCCGCGTGCTCCGCCTCGTCGGGCGCCAGCGCGTTCAACGAAACCCGAGGCAAGAACCTTGCGGCGAAAATTGCTCGGGTCAATCGGTGCTCCCCATACTGCCTCGTAAACCTGGCATAGCTCGCGCAAGGTGAAAGTCGGACCGCAGAAGTCTGCGGCGACAGTGGTGTGCTCCAGTAGATTGCGTGCGCGCTGGACGCCGTCTTTGAGGATCTTGCTGTGGTCGAAGGCTAGGCGGTCGAAGAGTGAGGGCTCAACCTCCACCCAGTCGGCGCTCCGGGCATCCGTGGCGGCAGCGGGGACGGGAAGGTTTGGCGCTATAGCTAGGAAAGCAGTAGAGATGATTCGGCGCGGACGTGGGTCGCGCCTTATTCCGGAGTACGTGTGCAGTTGTTCGAAGGGTAGCAGGGAGGCATCAATTCCTGTTTCTTCCTTTAGTTCGCGCCAAGCCGCGTCTTCGAGTGACTCTCCAGCCCGCATGAATCCGCCGGGGAGCGCCAGTTTTCCCTTGAACGGATCGGTGGCTCGGGTTACTAGCAATACCTGGAGCCGCTGCTCGCGAACGGTGAGTACCACCAGGTCGGCGGTGATCTGAGCGATCTGGCGCGACCGGTGATGGACTATGCTTCCCGTTTGTATCCGTTCCACGAGTTTGTGTGGACTGAGGATGTTGTGAGAGGGCACGGAGACAGGCAGGTCCACAGGCGGGCAGGAGAAGTAAAGGGGAATGTCTCGGTCAATGACACTGCCTAGCTCGTAGGAGGTAGTGCGTCCAATGTATCCACTGGGAGCAACCACGTAGACAAGGTCAGAGGAAAGAATTTTGCGTAGTGTCGCTGCCTGGATCTCGTGGTCGGCCGACTCCGGGCTATCTCCCTCGAATCGAACGAAGTCGGCTCCTGGATTGATGATCCGCGAGATAGTCGGTGATAGTACGGTTAGGCCCGCAGCGGTAAATAACCTGGCCGCTTCCACAACTTCTGGGTAGCTTCGCCGGAAGCTTCCAATGATTGATATCTTCACGCTTCTCATCGTCGCTGGCTCCGTCCGTTCCGGCGTCGCTTTGGAGGTGGCCCCTTCCGGCCCAACTGGCGCGTTAATTCTGCGGCCGCGAATCCTGTGCCCGTGATCACCATCGCGATGACCGCAGGATCGTGGTCGAGCAACAGCATTAGTACCGCTAGGCCGAACGTGAGGACAAGCGCAACGATGATAGTCGAGTCAGAGTGCCGGGGCGGAATCTTGGCTGGCGTCATGACTCGATGCTGACATTCACCACTGTGCTGGTAGTTGCCGGTGCATGGTCACGGTGACCCTGTTAGCGCGTTCTCGCAGGTCCGCAGGATATCTACCTCCTGGTCAGAATGACTGCGTTGGTGGTCAGCAATAGCTCCGACCGGAGCCACTTGCGCAGCGAGGTGGTACGAATGACAACGATGCCGGCCCCGGGAACTGCCCGAGGTCGGCGTCGTCGCCTCAGTCGGTCGTCAGCGGCGGCCGAAGACCTTTGCGCTGGGGTCGAGGCGGAGCAGTGCCGTCTCGCCGGTCGCGTCCTGTACGCCGTCGTTGTCGGTGATCGCGTACACCTGGCCGTTGCCGGCCACGGTCAGACCTTCCAACTTCTCCTGCGTCCAGCCGTTGTCGGCCCGCGGTGCGGGGGTGGCTTCCTCGTCCTGCTCGTTCTCGATGGCGATCGCCGCGTACCGCTTGTCGGCGCTGATCGCGATCGAGTCGGGCTGACCGCCGAGATCTCGGCCACCGTCTCGGTGGCCGGGTCCTCACCCGCCGGACGGTTCTGGAACACCGGGTAGGTGGCGACGCGGTCGAAGCTCTTGGCCGGGCCGTGGTGGTGGCCGGCGTGCTGGTGGGGCTGCGCTCCGGCGTGGGCCGTGCCGGTGATGGCGAGGGCGGCGACGGTCGCGCCCGCCACCGCCAGCACGGGCAACGTCTTTTTGCTGGTCACTGGTCCTCCGTCTGTGCAGACACGGGACGGAGGCTGGCAGCCGCGACCGAGCACCGCCTGACGCACGCATGAACGACGGACGAACATCCCCGGCGGGAGGTCGTGTCCAGCAGAGATCGACACCGTTTCGGCGTTACGGCGGCATCCAGGCCGCCCTGATACCGCCACAACGCCGAAACGGCGCCCTGCCAGCGAGCCGGTCAGTCGAAGGTGGGGAGGGTGGGGCCGAGGACGTCGTCGGCGTCGACGATGGTGTACGCGTACCCCTGCTCGGCGAGGAAGCGCTGGCGGTGGGCGGCGTACTCGGTGTCGATGGTGTCGCGGGAGACGACCGTGTAGAAGTGTGCCTGCCGGCCGTCGGCCTTGGGTCGCAGCACCCGGCCCAGCCGTTGCGCCTCCTCCTGCCGGGAGCCGAAGGTGCCCGACACCTGGATCGCCACCGCCGCCTCCGGCAGGTCGATGGAGAAGTTCCCCACCTTCGAGATCACCAGGGTACGGACCTCGCCTGAACGGAACGCGTCGAAGAGCCGCTCCCGTTCCTTGTTGGTGGTCGACCCCTGCACGATCGGTGCGTCCAGATATTCGCCCAGCTGGTGCAGTTGGTCGATGTACGCGCCGATGACCAGGGTCTGCTCGTCCGGATGCCGGTCGACAAGTGCCTTCACCACCGGCAGCTTGGTGCGGGCGGTGGCCGCCATCCGGTAACGCTCCTCGGCCTCGGCGGTCGCGTACGACATCCGCTCGGCGTCGGTCAGGGTGACCCGTACCTCGGTGCACTGGGCCGGGGCGATCCAGCCCTGCGACTCGATGTCCTTCCAGGGCGCGTCGTAGCGCTTCGGGCCGATCAGGCTGAACACGTCACCCTCCCGGCCGTCCTCGCGGACCAGGGTGGCGGTCAGCCCGAGCCGCCGACGGGCCTGGAGGTCCGCGGTGAAGCGGAAGATCGGCGCGGGTAGCAGGTGCACCTCGTCGTAGACGACCAGGCCCCAGTCGCGGGCACCGAACAGGTCCAGGTGGGTGAACGCGCCGCCGCGACGCGAGGTCAGCACCTGGTACGTGGCGATGGTGACCGGCCGGATCTCCTTGCGCTCGCCGGAGTACTCGCCGATCTCCTCCTCGGTCAGCGAGGTGCGGGCGATCAGCTCGCGCTTCCACTGTCGACCGGCGACCGTGTTGGTGACCAGGATCAGGGTGGTCGCCTTCGCCTCGGCCATCGCCGCCGCACCGACGAGCGTCTTGCCGGCGCCGCAGGGCAGCACCACCACGCCCGAGCCGCCGGCCCAGAACGCCTCCACCGCCTCCCGCTGGTACGACCGCAGTGTGAACGGCTTACCACCGTCCTTGCCGGACTCGGCCAGCTCGATCGGATGCGCCTCGCCGTCGACGTACCCGGCGAGGTCCTCCGCCGGCCAGCCGAGCTTGAGCAGGGCCTGCTTGAGTCGGCCGCGTTCGGACGGGTGCACGGCGATGGTGTCGTCGTCGAGTTTGGCGCCGAGCATCCCGGCGAGCTTCTTGCTCTTGGCCACCTCGATCAGCACCACCCGGTCCAGGGCGCGCAGCACCAGCCCGTGCACCGGGTCGTTGGCGAGTTGCAGCCGGCCGTACCGGTCCATGGTCTCGGCCACGTCGACCAGCAGGGCGTGCGGCACCGGGTAACGGGAGTACTTGATCAGGGCGTCCACCACGCCCTCGGCGTCGTGGCCGGCGGCGCGGGCGTTCCACAGCCCGAGCGGGGTCAGCCGGTAGGTGTGCACGTGCTCGGGGGAGCGTTCCAGCTCGGCGAAGGGCGCGATGGCCATCCGGCAGGCCTGCGCGTCGGGGTGGTCGATCTCCAGCAGCAGCGTCTTGTCCGACTGTACGATCAGGGGTCCACCGCTCACACCGAATCTCCTCCTCCGTACGGCCGACCGGGTCGGCACGGTAGGTGCCTGACCTGCCACCGGGCGACCATCCAGTGTTACACGCAGAAACCGGCACGAAGAATGCGTACGCGGGCAGCAACCTTTTCCGATCGGAACTGCGTCTTGCTACTGGGGAGACGACTCTCGTGACCGGTCGGTCACTCGTCTTCCAGGTCGGCGCGGTGCGTGCGCGTTCGATCCGCGATCAGGCGGGCCAGGAAGCGGGGGCCCTTGCCGCCGTCGCGGACAAGCCAACGGGGGCGAGCGGCACGCCCGCGCCGACCTTATGCCGGATTTCGCGCACTCGTCGATGGGTAGAAGCCGCCGGGGCTGGTCGGCGCGGTGCTGGCCGGTTGCCGCCCGGGATGACACTCTGGGATGACAGGCCGGACCGTACGGGGAGGGCAGATGTCCGTTGACCAGGAACTGATCCTTGAACGCGACAAGGCCGAGTCCGCGGAACCCGTCTCCACCGCGACCGTGGTGGCGTACGCGGTCGTCGGGGCGCTGCTGTTCGGCTGGTTCCTGTTCGGCTGGCTCGTACTCCAGCAGGGCTTCATCGATTCGGTCGGCGAAGCCGCCGGCACCGGCTCCGCCCTGCTGCTGATCGTGGCGATCGTCGGTTCGGTGCGACGCAGCCGGCGCTGACCAGCGCGCCGGAGGTCACTTCTCCAGCACCGCCGCGGTGATCCGGTGCAGCGCGAAGGTGTGCAGCATCTCCGTCCGCTCGTCCTCGGCGCGCAGGTAGCCGGCACCGAGGGAGACCGGGCGGACCAGCCGGGATGCGGTCGCCCCGTGCGCGTCGACGTAGCCGACCCAGACCAGCGCCTTGTCGCGGATCGCCTGTTGCAGCACGGCCAGGGCGTCGGCGTGACTGTGTGCGGGGGCCGGGCCGGTCGAGGCTGCGGATCCGCGTACCGCGGCGGGAGCCCGCCGGGCCGCCCGGGCCGTCGCATCGCCCCGACGGATTTGCTCGACCACCCCGAGCAGGCGGGGCAGCGGCAGGCGCGGGGTGGTGAGCGGGTCGAGGGCCCGGGTGGCGACCGACACCCGCGCGGCGGCCCGTCGGGCCTTGGCCCGGGTCAGTACGGCCGTGCCGGTGGCGTCCTCGGCGACCGGCGCATAGCCGGCCTCCCGCAGCACCGCCAGCATCCGGCCGCTCTGGTACGGGGTGACCAGCACCGTCGGCGCGAGTCGACGCAGCGTCAACTCCTCGACCCGCCGGTCGGCCAGCAACTCGGTGAGCAACGCCTCGTCGTCGCTGCGCAGGTAGGCCCCGGCGGAACCGACCCGCAGCCCACCGTGCCGGCGGGCCACGTCGTCGACCAGGTACGTCAACCCCTGCGGGATCGGGGTACGGGAGCGGCGGCGGAACAGCGTGTGCAGGTCTTCGGCCGAGTAGCCGGCGTCCAGGGCCCGACGCACGCTGCCCGAGGTCACCCGGTACACGCTGGCCCCACCGGCGGACTCGGGTTCGGCGACCGCGTCCAGTTCGGCGGCGAGCGCCGGCTCCGCCGGCCCAGGTACCACCACGGTCAGGTCGGCCTGCACCAGGAAGTGATCCACCGGGGCGGGCAGCAGGCCGTCCAGCACCCGTACCGCGGTGCCACCGGCGTCCTCGCTCTCGGTGCGCAGGCCGAGCGGGTCGTCGCTGTCCCGCTCCTCGGTCGCCGTCGCCTCGGCCAGCAGCAGCCGCCCGTACGAGGTGAGCGCCCCCAGCCCCGTCACGCCCAGCGTGGCCGCCTCGGCGAGCACCTCCCGGTGGGCGGCCTCCCGGCCCCGGCTGCGGCGCGGGGCCCGCCAGTCGAGCAGCGCCAGCACCTCGTCGACGGTGGGTGCGGCGGCCGGTTCCAGGTCGGCGAGCACGCCGAGTACCGCCCGTCGGGCGGCCGGCGCACCGGCCCGTTCCGCCTCGGCGGAGAACACCGTGATCGGCCGGTCCCGGTCATCACGCTGGCCGATGAGCCCCACCTGGCGGGTCATGGTCAGCCAGGCGCGGGCCAACTGCTCCCAGCGTTGGGCCAGCGAACCGGCCCGCCACAGCTCGTACCCGGCGGTGGGCAGCACCTGCTGGTCCGCGCCGTACCGGCCGGCGCTGCCGGACAGCTCCATCTCGCCGGCCAGCCCGGCTGCGTACGCCACCTCCAGCAGCAGCGCCGCCGTCGGTTCGTCCAGCCCGGTGACGCGGGCCAGCCGCCGCAGGTCACGGACGCCGATGCCGCCGGAGCGCAGCACCGGGGCCGGTTCGGCGGCCAACTGCTCCAGCAGCGCCTCGGTGTGGCGTACCACCTCCATGGTCTGCCCGGCCCCGGCGGAGTCGACGGCCTTCGGCTCGCGTGGCGTGCTGGCCACCGGCGGCGGGCCGGCGCTCAGCGGACCCAGCGGGCCGGTGTCGCGGCGCAGCAGCAACCCGATCTCGCGGGGCAACTCGACCATGCCGCTGGTGCCGCCCTTGCCGCCGGCGACCCGCACCAGCAGTCGGTGATCGACCAGCCAGCGGACCGGGGAACCGGTGGGTGCGCCGCCGTTGGTCTCGTCGGGGGGCAGATCGTCGTCGCTGCCGGTCGCCGGGGCCTGCAACGCGCCGGGCGGCACGCTGCCGACCGGTGGCCCGGCCGCCAGCCGGTCCAGGATCGCCCGCGCCGACGGCGGTGCGGCCAGCAGGGTCCGGCGCAGCTTCGCCGGGTCCGCGCAGAGTACGGCCGTGCGCGAGTCCAGCTCCGCCGCCGGTCGGCCGAGCCCCGCCGGGTACGGGGATATCTCGTCGATGCCGCCGACGAGCTGCAACTGGTGGTCGGGGCCGTACACCAGGAAGCGCGCCCGCAGCCGGTCGACGGCGGCCCGGACGGAGGTGGGCGCGGGTGGGTGGGGGCCGGTGGTGGCCAGGGCGAGGACAGCGTCGACCGAGGTGGTGCCGTCGACCGGATCACGGGTCAACCGGGCGGCATCCATGATCTGGAGGGTGAACTGGTCCAGCCCGTCCAGGGCACGCGACACCGAAACCCGTGACTGGGCCCGGATGGCGAGCGCGGCGACGTCGGCGGGTACCGGCACGACGAGGTCGGGCCGCAGTTGCAGCAGCGCGGCCAGGGACTCGTCGGGCAGCGCCCGCAGGTGGTCGGCGAGTGAGGTGCTCATCGTCGTTCCACGCTAGCCCGGCCGGGCCGGGTTGCGCCCACCGGACGACCGGGCTGCCCTGGGGGTCGACCGGGTAGCTTTCCCAGGATGCCCCTTCTGACAGTCGGGTTCGACCTCGACATGACCCTGGTCGACTCCCGTCCCGGCATCGCCGCGACCTATCGCGCGCTGACCGCGCAGACCGGTGTCTCCGTCGACGCGGAGGCGGCGGTGTCCCGGCTCGGTCCGCCACTGCGCACCGAGATCGCCCGCTGGTTCCCGTCCGATCAGGTCGACGAGGCGGTCCGCATCTTCCGGGAGCTCTACCCGGCGTACGCGATCACGCCGACGGTGCCGTTGCCCGGCGCCCGGGCGGCCCTGGACACGGTACGCGAGCGCGGCGGGCGGGTGGTCGTGGTCACGTCGAAGCTCGGTCGGTTGGCCAGGCTGCACCTGGACCATCTCGGGATGGCCGTGGACGAGCTGGCCGGCGACCTGTTCGCCGAGGAAAAGGCGGCGGCGCTGCGCGAGCACGGTGCGACATACTATGTCGGCGATCACGTGGCGGACATGGTGGCCGCCAAGGCTGCGGCCGTGCCCGGAATCGCGGTCGCGACCGGCCCGTGTTCCGTCGATGAGCTGCGGGCGGCCGGCGCCGCGGCGGTGCTGCCCGATCTCACCGGATTCCCGGCGGCACTCGACGGCATGATCCGGCTAGCCTTGACGCAGTAGACGTCTCAAGCGAAGCAGGGGATTTCAGGTGCCTACGGGTCGAGTGAAGTGGTACGACGCGACCAAGGGATACGGGTTCGTCACCAGTGACGAGGGTGGCGACGTGTTCCTGCCAAAGGCCGCGCTACCGGCGGGTGTCACCGACCTGAAGGGCGGCCAGCGCATCGACTTCAGTGTGGTCGACAGCCGGCGCGGCACGCAGGCGATGGGTGTCAAGCTGCTGGAGGCCCCGCCGTCCGTGGCGGAGCTGCGCCGCCGTCCGGCCGAGGAGCTGCACGGCCTGGTCGAAGACATGATCAAGGTGCTGGAGGCGAAGGTCCAGCCGGACCTGCGCCGGGGGCGTTTCCCGGATCGCAAGACGGCCCAGAAGATCGCTCAACTGGTCCACGCGGTCGCCCGCGAGCTGGAGGTCTGAGGCACGAGCCCGGCGTCGGCGGCCCGGCCGAGCAGCGCCTCGACGGCAGCGAACCCGGCGGATCCCAGGTCGGCGGTGAATTCGTTGACGTAGAGGCCGATGTGCCGGTCCACCACGCCGGGCTCCATCTCCTGGGCGTGCTCCAGCACGTACGCCCGACTGGCCGCTGGGTCGGCCCAGGCTTGCCGGACCGACTCCCGGATCCAGCCGGCGGCCTGCTGCGGGTCGACCACGCCGCGTCGGGCCAGGATGGCCCCGAGCGGGATCGGCAGGCCGGTGTCGCCTTCCCACCACTCGCCCAGGTCGACAAGCGCGGTCAGCCCGTGGCGCGGGTAGGTGAAGCGGGCCTCGTGGATCACCAGCCCGGCGTCGTACCGCCCAGCGGCGACGCCGGGCATGATCTCGTGGAACGGCACCACCTCGATGCGCCGGGGCGTCCGGCCGGCCGCCCAGAGCCGGAAGAGCAGGTACGCCGTGGTCCGGTCGCCGGGCACCGCCACGGTGGCGTCGCGCAGGTCGGTGCGGTCCGGCCCGCCGTCGCGATCCGCCCGGGTCAGCACCAGCGGCCCGCAGCCACGCCCCAGCGCACCGCCGCAGGGCAGCAGGTGGTAGTCGTCCAGCAGCCACGGCAACGCCGCGTAGCTCACCTTCACCAGGTCGAACGCGCCGCGCTCGGCCGCCGTGTTCGTCACGTCCACGTCGGCGTACGTCACCTCGACCGCCGGTGCCCCGGGCACCTGCCCGTGCACCAGGGCGTGAAAGACGAACGTGTCGTTGGGGCAGGGCGAGATCGCCATCGAGAGCGCCACGCCCTAACCGTATCCCCGCCCCGTCCGGCGACACCGTGCGGTCGGCACCGCACCCTGCCCAGGTCACACCCCACCGCCGCAACAACCCGACCCTGAGCCCTCCGGGTCCGCCGAGCCAGCGGCCGGCGTCTAGACGTGGCGTACGCGGTGGGGATTGAAGGGCCTGTCGCGGCGGGACCATGTCAGATACGGCCCCTGTCGAGCTGAGAGCAGCAACGGATCACCCATCCCGATGCCCGTCTTGGCAACCTCTGCGTCAGGAGTGCAGATGATGCGTCAGGAATGGCGATGATCATTCATTCCGTCGGGATGGTTGTCGCTGCGCCGGTGCCATGGAGCGTCGCTGAGGTTCTGCTGGACCAGTCTGCGGCGATAGCGCAGACGGTTCAGCTCGACAGGGGGCCTGGGGGACACCCTCGGTCCTGCCGACGCACCCTGCTGGACCGGTTCGCGCTGCTGGGTGCAGGCGTTCCCCAACGGCTTCCGGTTATCCACAGGGTTGTCCACAGGTGGACGATCGGGGTTGAGTGGTCTGGGGCGGAGCGGAAGCATCGATGGCATGGGGGACGAGTCGGGTGCTGAGGGTTTGGCTGATCTGGGTTCGATGCTGCGGTCGCTGCGTCGGCAGGCCGACCTGAGCCAGCGCGAGCTGGCCGGGTTGTCCGGCGTGCCGCAGTCAACCGTGGCGCGCATCGAGTCGGGACAGAGCACCGATCCTCGGTTCCAGACCGTGCATCGGCTCATCCGAGCGGCTGGCGGGAGGTTGCGACTTGCCAGCGCAAATGATGCTGCCTCTTCCTGCCGATGCGAAGACGCCCGCCGCGAGGTGTTCCAGGACGACACTCGACGTGACGAGGCGGGTCGGCGATATCCGGCGCACCTGGACGTGCGGAAGGTTCGGAGGCTGAAGGACTGGCCGGGCGCCTGGTGGGCCTACTCGTACACCCTTCCGCCCGACCGGTGGCCGTTGCGGGTACCCGAGGTCACGTACGACCTGAATCGTGGTCGTCGGGACGAGCGGCGCCTACGGGAGCGGATTCGTGACTCGGTGCGGATTCGACGGGTCACCGACGGTGTGCCGGACGGGTGCTGGCGTCTGCTGGCCGAGCTGCCCGACGGGGACATCGTCGGCGAACTGCGCGCTCATGAACGCAGCCTGGACCTGCTGGTCGGTGAGGACTGGGGCGACCAGCGTGAGGTCGTGCTGGACGGAGTGCTGGTGACGCCGGGGCTACGGCTACTCGGCCTCGGTCGCCGGCTGGTGACTCGGCTGGCCGAGGAGACCCGTCTTGCGGGTCCGTCCGCAGTGTGCGCCACGGCGGAGTTCGGTGGCGTCGATTTCCTGCTGGCCTGTGGATATCAACTCGATGGGACTCGGCCGGCCACACTTCGTCTGCGGCAGCCCTGATCGGCCCGGTCAGCCTTGGGCGACGGCGGCAACCGCGACGGCGGCGGTGGTCAGGGCGGCCAGGGCGTCGGACAGGCGCCAGGCCTCCCGGTCGCGGGGGCCGATCGGGTTCGAGATGGTACGCAGTTCGGCGAAGGGGACCCCGGCCTGACTGGCGGCGACGGCCACCCCGTACCCCTCCATGGCCTCGGCCACTGCGTCCGGGTACCGCCGCCGCAGAGTCTCGGTGCTGGCCGTGGTGCCGGTCACCGTGTTGACCGTCAGCACCGCGCCGACCGTGGCCGAGGGCAGCGCCGTACGCAGGCTGGCCAGCAGCTCCGGGTCGGCGGACACGGTCGGGCCGCCGCCGAGCAGGGCGGGCGGCATCCCCAGCTCGTCGATGGGGAGGAAACCGTCCGGGGACTCCGCGCCCAGGTCGGCGGCGACGGCCCGGGTGCCGAGCACCACCCCGCCGACCGGTACCTGGTCGGCGAAGCCGCCGGCCACCCCCGCGCTGATCACTGCACGGTACGGCCGACCGGCGGCCTCGGCGAAGGCCAGCAGTCGGCCGGTGGCGGCTGCGGCGACAGCCGCTCCCACCCCGACCGGGACCACCGCGATCGTCGGGTCGTCCAGGCCGGCCTGGATCGCCTCGGCCTCGGCGGGTACGGCGGTGACCACCAGCAGGTCGGTCACGAGACCGACCCGGGTGAGTTGCTGCGCGTCTCGTCCTCACCGCCGGTGCCGGTGACCGCCGAGGAGGGCCGGTAGATGTGGAAGCCCGGGGGTGCCAGGTCCGGCTCCTCGGGGGCGGTAGCCCCCTGGGCGGGAGCGGGGGAGGTGGGGGCGTTGTCCTCGGTCTCCTCGGCGGCCTTGCGGTCCCGGTCGGCCTGCTCCTTGGCAGCCCGGGCGTCGGCGTCCCGCTCCGTGGCCTTGAGTTCCTCGTCGGTCAGCGGCCGGCCACAGAGCCGCTCGGCGCGCAACCGGTGCGCCATCAGCAGCCCCCGTGCGGCGGCCAGCACCCCGACCCCGGCGGTGACGGCGATACCGATCCGACCATGGAACGGTACGAGTCCCAGCCCGCCGCCGGCCACGAAGGCGAGCATCAACACCGTCTCCGAGTGGGCGAAGGAACTGGCCCGGAGCCGTTCCGGGATGCGTTCCTGGATCGAGGCGTCCACGGCGAGCTTCGCGATGCCGCTCATCATCGCGGCGACCACGCAGAGCAGGGTGACCATCAGCAGGGAGAAGTACAACGTGGCGAGGACGGCCACCCCGGCCACGATGATCATGCTGCTGGACTGGAGCGCGGTCGGCCGGTGGATGCGTAGTCGGGTGCCGAGCGCGGTGGCCAGGAAGGTGCCGACGGCCAGTGCCCCGCCGACCAGGCCCAGCGCACCCTTGTCACCCAGGTCGCGGCCGAACAGCACAGTGGTCAGGTCACCGGCCTTGATGGTGAAGGCCAGGAAGAGCAGCAGGAAGCCGTAGAGCGCGCGTAGCGTCGCCGCCCCGACCAGGTTCGAGATCACCAGGCGGCCGGCGGGACGTCCTCGCCCCAGCGGGCGGTCGCCGGTGGCTCGTCGCAGGGCCCGCAACGGTCGGGGCACCCGCTCGGGTGGTTCGGAGTCGGCCCTGGGCGGCAGCCGCAGGGCGATCACCATGCCGACCAGGAAGATGACCGAGGCGACCCGTAACGGCCACTGCGCCCCGAACCAGAACGCGGCCAGGCCGATCGGCGCGACCAGGGCACCGGCGACCGTGCCGTACACGCTGGCTCGGGCGCCGACCTGGGACAGGCCGAGCCCTTCGGGCAGGAGCCGGGGGACCGCCGCGGAACGGGCCACCCCGTACGCCCGGGACAGCGCCAGCACCCCGAAGGCCGCCGGATAGAGCCCGAAGCCGTGGATGTAGTCGGAGATCATCCAGGCCAGGAACGCCCGGCCGAGCATGGTCGTCGCCAGGGCGTACCGCCGGCCGTGCCGGAAGTGGTCGAGCAGTGGCCCGACCACCGGGGCGAGCATGGCGAACGGCACCATGGTCACCAGCAGGTAGAGGGCGACCTTGCTGCGAGCCTCGCCGAGCGGGACGTTGAAGAAGATCGTGCCGGCCAGGCCGATGGCGATCAGGGTGTCCCCGGCGCAGGAGACCGCGTGCAGATCGAACATGCGGACCATGCCGGTCTCGCCGCCGGCACCCCGGGCCCGGGCGCGGGCGGCGCTGCGTGTCACCCAGCGGCCACCGTTGACCGAACCGCGGAACAGCAGCCGAATGGCACGGATGCCGGTGCCGACGGTCCGCCCCAGGAGGGACCGCTCGGAGTGGGAGGACAGCGGCATGGCACCCATCCTGACCTATCGTCTGGCCGGATGCCGCACCACTGTCGGAGAACACCTCTGGGGAGTGCCTCACGGTCGACCCCACCCATGGGGAACAATGGTTGGGTGACCAGGCCTGTCTCCGCCCGCGCCGCTCGTCTCGATCAGGTCTGCGCCGCCGCCGTCGAGGTGGCGCGTGCCGGCATTACCGAGGTGGACGCCACCGAAGTCGGTGAGCACCTCCAGGCTGTCGCCGAGGGCGATCGGCTCGTCACCCACTACTTCGAATGCCTGCTGGCCGGCTATCGCGGCTGGCGGTGGGCGGTCACCGTGACCCGGGTGCCGCGCAGCCGTACCGTGACGATCTGCGAGACCGTGCTGCTGCCCGGGCCGGACGCGCTGCTCGCGCCCGGCTGGCTGCCGTGGCAGGAGCGGCTCAAGCCCGGTGATCTCGGCCCGGGTGATCTGCTGCCCACGCCCCCGGACGACGAGCGGCTCGCCCCCGGCTACCTGCTCTCCGACGACCCGGCGGTGGAGGAGACCGCCTGGGAGTTGGGTCTGGGCCGGGCCCGGGTGCTGTCGCGGGAGGGGCGGACCGAGGCGGCCCAGCGCTGGTACGACGGCGACCACGGCCCCTCTGCGCCGATCTCCACCTCCGCCCCGGCCGCCGCGCGATGCGGCACCTGCGGTTTCTACCTCCCGCTCGCCGGGCAGTTGCGGCAGTGCTTCGGCGTCTGCGGCAACTTCTACGCCCCGGACGACGGCCGGGTGGTCAGCACCGACCACGGCTGTGGCGCGCACTCGGAGACGCTTGTCGAGGCCGAGACGGCGGTGGAAGAGGTGCCCGCCGTCTACGACGACAGCGCGGTGGAGCCGATGTCGGTCTCCCGGGCACCGGGATCTGTCGAGTCGGGCGAGCCTGCGGAGCCGTACGGCCACTCCTGATCAACCTCGGTCGGCCCTCCGGCCGGGTGGTGGTCAGTTGGCGGCGCGGCGGCGGCGTCGGTGGGCGTCGTGCCGCATCATCACGGCCAGACCGGGGAAGCCCCACAGAAAACCGGCAAGGCAGATCCAGAGCCAGTCCTCGTGCCCGCTCGCGGCCAGCCGGTCCCGGAAGAGGAGCAGCACCAGCCCGGCCACCGCCCACGCGACAATGCCGGCCAGCGCGAACGGCACCATCGGCGGATCGAGTGGCTCAGGTCGCGGCTGCTGCTTCGGCACCTGCTCAGAGTACGCGACGCAACTTCCTCCGACCGCCTGCCATCTGGGACGATGCGCGCGACGACCTGATCATTCGCTGTGAGGTTTCCTGATGTCAGTAGCGCCGCTCGACAACACACCGCCCGACCCCGGCCGGACGGTCAACCGCTTCGACCGGTACTTCGAGGTCACCGCGCGTGGCTCGACGATGACCCGCGAGCTACGGGGTGGTCTGGCCACCTTCTTCACGATGGCGTACATCGTGGTGCTCAACCCGCTCATCCTCGGTGGTGCCGTCGACGGTGACGGCAAGGCCCTCGCGATTCCGGCGATCGCCGCGGCCACCGCGCTGGTCGCCGGCCTGATGACGATCCTGATGGGCGTGGTCGGCCGGTTCCCGCTGGCCGTCGCCGCCGGCCTCGGCGTCAACGCCCTGGTGGCGTACGAGATCGCGCCGCAGATGACCTGGGCCGACGCCATGGGCCTGGTGGTGATCGAGGGTGTGATCATCGCGGTGCTGGTGCTGACCGGCCTGCGTACCGCCGTGTTCCGCTCGGTGCCGACCCAGATGAAGACGGCCATCGGCGTCGGCATCGGCCTGTTCCTGACCATTATCGGTCTGGTCGACGCCGGTTTCGTCCGCCGCATCCCGGACGCGGCGAACAGCACCGTGCCGCTCGGTCTGGGCATCGGCGGCAAGCTGGCAAGCTGGCCGACGCTGGTCTTCGTGCTGGGTCTGCTGCTGACCCTGGTGCTGGTGGTACGCCGGGTCAAGGGCGCGATCCTGATCGGCATCTTCGCCTCGACGGCGCTGGCCATGGTGGTGGAGGCGCTCGGCAACGTCGGCCCCTCCTTCGTCAACGGTGTGCCGAACCCGAAGGGTTGGTCGCTGAACGTCCCGACCCTGCCCAGCAACCCCGTCGACCTGCCGGATCTGTCGCTGCTCGGTCAGTTCAACGTGCTCGGCTCCTGGGAGCGGGCCGGCTGGCTGGTCGTGCTGATGTTCATCTTCACCCTGCTGGTCACCGACTTCTTCGACACCATGGGCACGATGGTCGCGGTCGGGCAGGAAGGCAGCATGCTCGACGAGCAGGGCACCCCGCCGCGGGCGAAGGAGATCCTGCTGGTCGACTCGATCGGTGCGGCGGCCGGTGGTGCGGCGAGCGTCTCCAGCAACACGGCGTACATCGAAAGTGCCGCCGGTGTCGCGGAGGGTGCCCGGACCGGCGTGGCGAACCTGGTCACCGGCGCGCTGTTCCTGCTGGCCATGTTCCTGGCCCCGCTGGTGGTGGTCGTGCCGTTCGAGGCGGCGTCCGTCGCGCTGGTGGTGGTCGGCTTCCTGATGATGACCGCGGTACGGACCATCGACTGGTCCGACTACGAGATCGCGATCCCGGCGTTCCTCACCATCGTGTTGATGCCGTTCACCTACTCGATCTCCAACGGCATCGGTGCCGGCCTGATCACCTACGTGGTGATCAAGCTGGCCAAGGGCAAGGCCCGTGAGGTCCACCCGTTGCTGTACGCGGTGGCGGCACTGTTCGTGGTGTACTTCCTGCGCGGTCCCATCGAGGCGCTGGTGTTCTGACGTTCCGCACCCGGGCCAGGTGTGATTCGCTCACACCTGGCCCGGGTCGGGTGAGAGTGGTCATATTCGCTGCGGTCCGGCGAGCTCATTAGTTAGGCTAACTATCGTGACGGAGCGGACGGTGACGGCGCAGAGCATGCCACCGGCGCAGCTGGCCCATCAGCTGCGTGATGCGATCACCCGGCTCAACCGGCGGGTCCGCCAGGCCCGGCCGGTAGGTGACCTGACGGTCACCCAGTTGTCCGCGCTCACCAGCATCCGGCTGGGTGGAGCGCTCACGCCGCGGGAACTCGCCGACGTCGAACGGGTGCAGCCACCGACGATGACCAAGATCGTCGCGAAGCTGGAGGAGCGCGGCCTCGTGCAGCGCACCCCTCACCCGACCGACGGCCGGCAGGTGATCCTCGCGGTGACCGCGGGGGGCCAGGCCGTGCTCGACCAGTTCGAGCGGGTCCGAGATGAATGGCTGGCCCGCCGGCTGACCGAGCTGAGCGATGCCGACCGGGAGACTCTGCAACACGCCGCAGAGATTCTCCAGCAGATCTCCCGCGCCTGACGCCGCACACCCGAGTGTGCTTCGCGCCGCGCCGTCCGTTGTCGACGACGCGTACCACCGCGAGGAGGCGCACAGAGAGTGCAGGCACGGTTGAGCACGATGTTCCAGTCCTTACAGGTCCGCAACTACCGGCTTTTCGCATCCGGGCAACTGGTCAAACTGATCGGCGTCTGGATGATGTTCATTGCCCAGGACTGGCTGGTCCTCGAGCTTTCCGACGACTCGGCCACCGCGCTCGGTGTGGTGGTCGCGCTTCAGTTCACCCCCGTACTGCTGCTCACGCTGATCTCCGGCCGGCTCGCCGACCGGTACGACAAGCGGATGCTGCTCTTCGTCGCCAACGCCTTCTGGACGGTGCTGTCGCTGGCGATGAGCGTGCTGGTCGTCACCGGTCTGGTCCAGCTCTGGCACGTCTTCGTCTTCGCCGCCCTGCTCGGCGTGGCCAACGCGGTGGAAACCCCCGTCCGGCAGGCGTTCGTCTCCGAACTGGTCGGCACCCGGCTGCTCCCCAACGCGCTCTCGCTCAACGCGGCCGTGTTCAACTCCGCCCGGATCGTCGGACCGGCCGTCGCCGGCCTGGCCATCGCGGCGTTCGACGTCGGGCCGGTCTTCATGGTCACCGCGCTCAGCTCGATCGCACCCCTGGTCACCGTGATCCAGATGCGGTCGTCCGAGCTGTACCGCCCCCCGCTGCCCCCGCGTGAGGAACGGGCCGCCGCCACCGTGATGGACGGACTGCGGTACGTGGGCCGACGTCCCGACCTGCTGCTGCCGATGGTGGTGATGTCGGTGATCGGGATGGCGCTGTTCAACTTCCAGCTCACCCTGGCGGCGCTGGCGAAGACCGTGTTCGACACCGGCGCGGCCTCGTTCGGCCTGTTCAGCACCACCCTCGCGGTCGGTGCGCTGGCCGGTGCACTGGCAGGTACGGGCCGGCGTAGCCGCCCGTCCGTCTGGCTGGTGCTCGGTGCCGCGATCGCCTGCGCCGTCTTCGGCACCCTCGTCGGGCTCGCGCCGACCTACTGGACGGTCGTGGCGCTGCTGCCGCCGACCGGCTTCTTCATGGTCTACTTCGCCCAGGCTGCCAACCAGCGGGTCCAGCTCGGCACCGACGCCGCGTTCCGCGGCCGGGTGATGGCGCTGTGGGTGCTGGTGTTCCTGGGCACCAACCCGATCGGCGCGCCGCTGGTGGGTTGGGTCGCGGAGACCTTCGGTGCCGGCGTCAGCATCTGGGCCGGCGGCCTGGTCTCCCTCGCCACCGCCCTGCTCGCGCTGGCCTGGCAGCTGCGCCGCGATGGCGCCCGGGTACGGTTCCGGGTCCTGCCGATGCCTCGCTTCTACGTCACCGAGGCCTGAGCGGGTCACCACGGCCGGAGCGGCCCGCGCCGGGACGTCAGATACTGAAAATCAGCAACGTGACGCTCCATGACGGCATAGCTTCGTTGGGTGGAGTTCCTGCGCTTGCTGCTGCTGTCCCTGGCGCTGGCCGCCGTGGTCTGCGTACCGGCGCTGATCGCCCTCGTGGTCTGTGCCGACGAGGTCCTCGACCGCGTCACCTGCCGCTTCGCCGAATGGCGGGAACGGGGACGGGAACGGCGCCTGATCGCCCGGCTGAATCAGGCGGTGGCCGTCGAGGATCTCGCCGACCCGGACGCCCTCGACGCCCTCGACCGGCCCGACCGGCGTCCGTTGGAGCAACTCGCGGCGGACCTGCGCTGCCTGCGTCGGGACCGGGTCGGTGGTGCGGCAGTGGTGTGGCACAGCAGCGTCCTCGACGCGTACGACGACCGGCTCCGGTTGGCGTGCCGGGCGCTGGGCATCACCGAACACCTGGCCGAGTTGACCGGCATCGACCAGCAGATCGAACGGGTCCGGATCGAAGGCGAACTGGACGCCGCCGGCCTGCGCCTACCGGCCATCCGACCCGGCCAACACCAGCGCCACTCCTGAACGGTGTGGGTGAATACTCAACCTGAGCGGGGTGCGGGTGGAGGCTCAACCTTGAACGGTGCGGGTGGAGGCTCAGCTCCTGAACGGGTGCGGGTGGATGCTCACGTCGGTCGGTGTTCGCCGACGCCGCTGCGGTCGGTCGTCGCGTTCCCGTCCTAGCTGACATCCTGCGTCGATGCGACTCTTCATCGCGGTCTATCCGCCTGCCGAAGCGATCAGGCACCTGTTCAGCGAGGTCGCCGGGCTGCGGCTCAGCGCGGCGGCAGCCGCCGGAACGAACGTACGGCTGGCCGACCCCGGTAAGGCCCACCTCACGCTCGCCTTTCTCGGCGAGGTCGATCCCACCCGGTTGACCGCCGTGCAGCAGGCCCTACGACTCGCCGTGGCCACGGCTGGTGGCGGCCCGCCGTCCATGCTGCGGCTGGGTGGCGGTGGCCGATTCGGGCAGGGCCGCAGCACCGTACTCTGGGTCGACGTGCACGGCGACGTCGATCGTCTGGCGGCGCTGGCCGGAGAGGTCCGCGGCGGACTGGCCGCGATCGGGGTGCCCAGCGACGACAAGCCGTTCCGCCCGCACCTGACCATCGCCCGCCCCGGCGACCGGATGCCACCCCACGACGTCGAAGCCGACCTGGCCGTACTCGACAACTACCTCGGTCCACCCTGGCCAGCCACCGAACTGACGCTGGTCCACAGCCACCCCGGCCCCCCCCCCCCCCCACCCCCCCCCCCCCCCCCCCCGATTGTTAAAAAACAAAAGGAGCCGTCCCCCCGCCCCCCCCCCGGCCAGCCGGTCCCGGCACGGAGCCGCCCCCGGCCCGGCACCGCCCCCGCGCACAATCCGCGCCACCCCGCAGCGCCACCCCCGCGACACAGTCGCGCAGGGCCCCGCCACACAGGAACAGGCTCCTGTAGGGTAGCC
>NZ_JAETXL010000047.1:0-481 GCF_016774385.1 Micromonospora fiedleri | reverse complement strand
CGGGGCCAGGGGTGAACCGGCAGCAGCTGCGACTGGGCGGGCCAGCCTGCGGCGTGCAGCGGCGGCCCGGTGCGCGGCCGCCACAGCCGGACCCCGGCCGCCTCGGCCGGTCGGGTCGCGCCCGCCCCCCCCCCGGCCACGTCGGCGAGCAAGCCCTCACCGGCCGGCGCGTCCTCCTCGACCACCTGGTCGCCGGTGTTGCCGTACCAGCCGCTCGCCGAGGCGTTCAGCAGCACCTCCGGCCGATCCGCGGCCGGCAGCCCGGCGATGGTGATGGCCAGGGTGCTTGTGGTGTCCACCCGGCTGGAACGGACCAGCTGCTTGTACCTGTCGTTCCAGCGGCGGTCACCCACCCCGGCACCGGCCAGGTTTACCACCCCGTCCGCCTCGGCGAACAGCGCCCGGTCACGCTTCGCCGCCCACGGCGCCCCCTGCCTCTCCTCGGGTGCACGCGGCTGCCCGCCGCATCCCCGGGGCCCAC
>NZ_JAETXL010000046.1:0-484 GCF_016774385.1 Micromonospora fiedleri | reverse complement strand
CGATCGCCCAGGTGGCGACGGGGGGTGCCGAGGCCGACCTGAGCCCGAAGATCACGGTGAGCGCCCGGAGCGAGGTCGCCGAAGTGGCCGAGACCATGGACTCGCTCACCGATACCCTGCGGCTCTTCGCCGAGCAGGTGACCCGGGTGGCCCGTGAGGTGGGCAGCGAGGGCAAGCTGGGCGGCCAGGCCGAGGTGCCCAACGTCGCCGGCACCTGGAAGGACCTGACCGACAGCGTCAACTCGATGGCGTCCAACCTGACCGCCCATGTGCGCAACATCGCCCAGGTGTCGACGGCGGTCGCCCGAGGTGACCTGTCGCAGAAGATCACCGTGGCGGCGCAGGGCGAGATCCTCGAACTCAAGGACACCGTCAACACGATGCTGGATCAGTTGTCGTCGTTCGCCGACGAGGTCACCCGGGTCGCTCGCGAGGTGGGTACCGAGGGCAAGCTCGGCGGTCAGGCCCAGGTACGCGGGGTCTC
>NZ_JAETXL010000045.1:0-485 GCF_016774385.1 Micromonospora fiedleri | reverse complement strand
ATGCCCTGGGCAACGTCGTCGTGGTCGGGCCGACCTACCGGCCGGACCTGACCGGCCCGGCGCTGCTGCGCCGGGGTCGGCTGGAACGGCTGGTCTACGTGCCGCCACCGGACGCCGAGGCGCGGGCGGCGATCGTGCGCGCCGCCGCGCGCAACGTGCCGCTGGCCGAGGACGTCGACCTCGGTGCGCTCGGCGCCGACCTGGACGGCTTCTCGGCCGCCGACTGCGCGGCGCTGGTCCGGGAGGCGCCCCTGGCCGCGATGCGCGAGTCGCTGACCGCCGCCACGGTCACCGCCGCACACGTGGAGCCCGCCCGGGCGCGGGTACGCCCGTCCCTGGACCCGGCCCAGGTGGCGTGGCTGGCCGCGTACGCCGAGCAGCGCGGCTGAGCCCTAGAGTGCCGGTGGGGTCGCGTCGAGGCGGATCTCGGCGTGCACCCGATCGTAGTCCTCGCGCAGCTTCGCGCCGCACTTCTCCAGCACCGA
>NZ_JAETXL010000044.1:0-486 GCF_016774385.1 Micromonospora fiedleri | reverse complement strand
CGTCGCGGCCGGTGCCGTGCCGCCCGTCGCCGTGCGAGGTCTCCTCGTGGTAGTCCTGCTCCACGTTGACCGACCAGACGTCGTGGCCGGCGTCCCGCACGCTGTTCTCGACGGTCAGCATCGCCGTCAGCATCGAGTGGTCCTGGTTGTTGTAGCGGTGCATGCCGTTACGCCCGACAGCGTGCACGTTCGGCACCTCGCGGGCCAGCCACTGCCGGATCACGTCGCCGTTGTGCTGGTAGCGCTCGTCGTAGACCGGGTACGCCTTCGGCATCCGCACCACGTAGCCGGCCTCGACCACCCCGGGCCGGACCAGTCCCAGCGTCCCCAACTCCCGGGTCGCGGCGACGATCACGTCGGCGTCGGCCGTACGCCAGCTCTCTTCGCCCACCGACACGCAATACTCCAGCCCGAGGCAGGGACGCTCGCCCTTGACCAGGTCCGGCGACCAGGAGCCGAAGTTCCGGATCCGGGCCGCCCTCACCA
>NZ_JAETXL010000043.1:0-488 GCF_016774385.1 Micromonospora fiedleri | reverse complement strand
ACACCGTGTTGTGATATAGACCAAGTAGATGTGACGAGGGGGCAGCTTGGCCGGGCCTTGGGAGCACACCGTGAGTGCCGGGCGAGTGTCGCGGACAGCCGGGACGGACCGCCTCGGCGGTGGTGGATCGGAGCCCGCGCTGTCCTTTCAACCCCCAAAAGGAGCAAAGGGGCCCCTACAGCCCCGACGATCTCGTGGCCGACGCGCCGCAGGGGTGGGGCTCACCACCACCCTCGTCGCGTCACTGACCACACTCGCCGCCAATCCCGCCTCGGCCGCGCCCGAGGAGGCCCCGGCCCAGTCGAACCCGCTCTTCCTGACCGGCCCGAACGGCCGCCCCGCCGAGGACCTCGCCAGTAGCTACCTACGCTGCAGAGCCGCCGCGTACGGGGTGAACGCCTGGCGCGTATACACGTCTCGATCTGTAATAGAGACAGGTGGAGCGAGAGTAACAGCGTACTGAGGGGGAGTAGTGTAGCTCACGGTGG
>NZ_JAETXL010000042.1:0-489 GCF_016774385.1 Micromonospora fiedleri | reverse complement strand
GCCACACCGCCGACACGTCCACCAGGCCGTCCTCGTGCCCCCCGACGTCGACGAACGCGCCGAACGCGGCGACGTTGGTGACCACACCCTCCAGCACCATGCCGGGGGTCAGGTCGCTGCTCTTCTCCACGCCCTCGGCGAAGGTCGCCGTCTTGAACTCCGTACGTGGGTCGCGGCCCGGCTTCTCCAGTTCGGCGAGGATGTCGGTGACCGTGGGCAGACCGAACGTGTCGTCGACGAAGTCGGTGGCGCGCAACCCGCGCAGGATGGCGCTCTTGCCGATGATCCAGCGCAGGTCCTGCCCGGTCGAGGAGAGGATCCGACGCACCACCGGGTACGCCTCCGGGTGCACGCTGGAGGAGTCCAGCGGGTCGTCGCCGCCGGGGATGCGCAGGCAGCCGGCGCACTGTTCGAACGCCTTCCGGCCGAGGCGGGACACCCTCCTCCACTCCGCTCGGGTCCCGCAGGGGCCGTTGGCGTCCCGTTCCC
>NZ_JAETXL010000041.1:0-494 GCF_016774385.1 Micromonospora fiedleri | reverse complement strand
TGGGGTTGGAACCGGCCCGTCACTAATTTCGATCCGGTGATGGGGTTGAATAATGCCTTTGGCGATCTGTTGCTGAATTTCGTCATGGGGACGATGTTCTTGGTGCTGCCTGCGTTTTGGATGACTGCGTTGGGCTGGGCAGGTTTCCAAGCCGGTGCAATCACTCAGGCCCTCGTAAATGGCAGCAAGGACGCGCAAACGGCAGGCGGAAAAGGGGGGGCCTCACTGATGAATGTCGCCAAGAAGTAAAATGAGTTACTCCTACATTTCGTCGTTGGGATCGTGAGGATCGATCCTTGAGCCATCAGGATGGTAAAGGCCAAATCCGAGATTGCCGCTCCGCCATTCAGGTTGCGGCTCATTCCAATCGGTATTGCGGGCCACCCACGCTGCAGCGACGCCGAACACCAGCAGCAGAGCCAGCCAGAACGCGGTATAGAGCCTGTCTCTTATACACATCTAGATGTGTATAAGAGACAGGCGCTACAACATCC
>NZ_JAETXL010000040.1:0-498 GCF_016774385.1 Micromonospora fiedleri | reverse complement strand
GCTAGAAAAAAAGACCCTGGTATATCCTGCATTTGACGGCGTCATCGACTGGCATGGCGCCTCCGTTGATCCAGAAAGAAAGCGGTTATATGCCAATCTGAGCTACATCCCGTTTGTTGCTCAAACCTTCAGGCGAAATGATGCCGAAGCAAAAGGTCTCGTTAAACCTTGGGATGGCATAGGACAGCCACCGCGGCCTAAAGAATTCGCTATCAATCCGCAATATGGCACGCCTTACGTAGTGAAGGTAGATCCTTGGTTGGGCATATTTGGCGCTCCATGCAAGGCGCCACCTTGGGGACAGCTTGCTGCAGTTGATCTACGCACCCGCTCTTTGATATGGAAATACGACGTGGGTACAACGCGTGACATTGGGCCTCTGGGGCTGAAAACGAACCTACCGTTCCCCACCGGAATTTTCAATATCGGCGGCAACATCATCACCCTGTCTCTTATACACATCTAGATGTGTATAAGAGACAGCTCTTGCGTTGACCG
>NZ_JAETXL010000039.1:0-504 GCF_016774385.1 Micromonospora fiedleri | reverse complement strand
CATCCTGCCCGAGCTGGAGGACCGCGTGCGCTCTTACGCCCTGCTGGCCGACGCCGTCCGGGCCAGCATCGCCGTGTAGGCGCGCGACCTGCGGGTTTAGGCCAGCTTTAGGCGCGGCACCCACAGTGGCGGCGCACCACCGGACAGCCCTGAGGAGATTCCCGACGTGCGCACGACAACCCGCTCGACAGCCATTCTGCTGCTCCTGGTCGCCGCCACCGCGGCCTGCGGCACCTCCGCGGCCCAGACCGGCGACGCCCAGCCCACCACGGGCGGCGCCCTGACCTTCGCCACCGCCGTGGAACCGGACTGCCTCGACCCCGCGGTCAGCGCACGGGACGTCACCGGCGTCATCAACCGCAACATCTTCGACTCGCTCGTGCGGCAGGCCCCGGACGGGAGCTTCCACCCCTGGCTGGCCGAGCGGTGGGAGACGGCGCCGGACGGGCGGGCCTACACCTTCCACCTGCGATCGGGAGTACGGTTCCACGACGGCACCACCCT
>NZ_JAETXL010000038.1:0-508 GCF_016774385.1 Micromonospora fiedleri | reverse complement strand
AGACCCACGTGTGGCAGGAGATCGAGGCCCAGGGCATCGGCCGCGTCGCCGACCCGGCGGCCGACCGGACGCTGTTCCCGACCGCCACCGGCTTCGGCTACTTCAGCCCGGAGGGGGCGTTCGGCCGGCAGGGCGAGCTGCTCACCCAGTTCTGCGAACAGGCACCGCAGGTGTTCTCCGACCCGACGGACCCGATGGCCCAGGCCGACCTGCTGCGCCTCGTCGACTCGTACAGCAGCCGCGACCGACTCAACGCCATGGGCCTGAGCACCCTGGACGAGAAGTGGCTCTCCGGGGCCACCGGCGGGCTCGGCGGGGGATCCGACCGCGGTGCGTACACGCAGTTCCTGCCCTGGTGGGCGCTGTGCAACTACAACGCCGAGCAGTACTACGGCATCAACACCTACCGGCCGGCCGGTGGAATGACCGGACTCGCCCAGGCCATCCTGACCAGGGCGGCCGCCGACCTGCGGCCCAACTACCCGGTCCGGGCCATCACCGCCCAAGA